>JBMYZR010000021.1:30928-32789 GCA_049610565.1 Flavobacteriales bacterium
CCGGAGTTGGGAAGTTGCCCGTGAAGTACCAGTCTCCGCGGTGGGCGGGGATGGCCTCGTGAAGGCCGGGCACACTTTGGAAAATGATGCGCACTTCGGCGTTCATGTCGGCCGGCGTGAGCAGTTCGGAAATCTTGGCCGCAGTCTCTTCCTCGGTCAGGCTCTCGTAGATGGGCTGGACCTTGTTTTGCTGCTGGTCGTACGGCTTCTCGAGTTCGGCCTTGCAGTCCTCGTAGACGCGCTCAATGAGGGCCTCGTTGTCCCGTTCGCGGTGCAGGGCAATGGCGGCTTGGAAGGCCACGAAATCGCCCATGCGCGCCATGTCGATGCCGTAGCAGTCGGGGTAGCGGATCTGGGGGGCGCTGCTGGCCACCACGATGCGGCGGGGACCGAGGCGGTCGAGGATGCGGAGGATGCTGCGCTTGAGGGTGGTGCCGCGCACGATGCTGTCGTCGATGACCACCATCTGGTCCTCGCCCCGCTTGACCGTGCCGTAGGTGATGTCGTAGGCGTGGGCCACGAGGTCGTCCCGGGCGCCGTCGTCGGCGATGAACGTGCGCAGCTTGGCGTCCTTCAGGGCAATCTTCTCGACCCGGGGTCGCTCCTCGAGAACGGCCCGGACCTCATCGGCATCCGGATTGGACCCCAGACCGATGATGCGCTGGATCTTGCTCTGGTTGAGGTGGCTCTCCATGCCCTTAACGAGGCCGTAGAACGAGGTCTCGGCGGTGTTGGGAATGAAGCTGAAGACGGTCGAGTCGAGGTCGTGCTCGATGGCCTCCAACACGCGGGGAACCAGCGACTCCCCAAGGGCGACGCGCTCGCGGTAGATGTCGGCGTCGTTGCCGCGGGAGAAATAGATGCGCTCGAAGCTGCAAGGCGTGTGCTCTGCGGAATCGCGGACTGCGGTTACCTCACTGGTTCCGTCTCGCTTGATGATCAGGGCATCGCCAGGCTGCAGCTCTTTCACATCGGCCGTGACGGCGTTGAAGGCGGTCTGGATGACGGGCCGCTCCGACGCGGCGACGATGACCTCGTCGTCCTCGTACCAGAAACAGGGGCGGATGCCGTTGGGGTCGCGGGCGATGAAGGCCTCTCCCGTGCCGACGATTCCGCCCATCACGTAGCCGCCATCCCAATTGACCGAGGCGCGTCGGAGGACGTTGGCCATGTCCAGTTTGTCCGCGATGAGCCCGCTGATTTCGGCGTTTTCGTGGCCGTCGTTCTTGAATTGGCGGAAGGCCTTTTCGACTTCGTCGTCGAGGAAGTGGCCGACCTTCTCGAGGACGGTGACCGTGTCGGCCTTCTCCTTGGGGTGCTGTCCGAGTTCAACCAGCTTTTCGAAGAGCTCGTCGACGTTGGTCAGGTTGAAGTTGCCGGCGAGGGCGAGGGTGCGGCTGCGCCAATTGTTCTGGCGGAGGAAGGGGTGCACCCGTTCGATGGTGTTGCGGCCGTAGGTGCCGTAGCGCAGGTGGCCGAGGAAGACCTCGCCGGTGAAGGCGTGTTCCCGCTGGAGCCAATCGGCGTCCTTGAGGCGCTCCGGTTGGTGCTTCCGGGTGTCGGCAAAGCGGCCCATCACCTGCGAGAAGAGGTCTTCGATCGGTTGCTTGGCCGTGGACCGGGATCGGCTCAGGTAGCGCTTGCCCGGGGGCACGTCGAGTTTGACGTTGGCCAGGCCCACGCCGTCCTGTCCGCGGTTGCGCTGCTTCTCCATCAGGAGGTACATCTTGTTCAGGCCGTAGAAGGCCGTCCCATAGGTGTCGATGTAGTACTGGAGCGGCTTCTTGAGCCGGAGCAGCGCGATGCCGCACTCGTGTTGGAGGAGGTCACTCATCGGATGACCGGACAGATCCGGTGCCGC
>JBMYZR010000021.1:32885-36318 GCA_049610565.1 Flavobacteriales bacterium
CGCGAAGTTAGCGCCCACCACGCAGGGTGATGGGCGCCATTCAAACTCAGGTCAGAGGGAGCCGCTTGACCCACTTGTACTGGGCGCGGGTGAGGTACCACATCATGACCGGGACGATCACCAGCGTCAGGAAGGTGGCAAACGTCAGGCCGTAGATGATGGCCCAGCTCATGGGCTTCCAGAAGATGTTGTTGTCTCCTCCGATGTACATCTTGGCGTCGTACTCGGCCAGCAGGCTGAAGAAGTCGACGTTGATGCCGATGGCCAGGGGCAACAGGCCCAACACCGTGGTGATGGCCGTCAGCAACACCGGGCGCAGACGGGTCCGGCCGCCCTGGATGAGGAGGGGAACGATCTCGGGGAAGGGGAGCAGGTCGTCTTCGCCGAGCCCCAATTCCTCCTTTCGCCGGTCGATGAGCAGGTTGGTGTAGTCGATGAGCACGATGGCATTGTTGACCACCACCCCCGCGAGGGAGATGATGCCGATCATGGTCATGATGATCACGAAGTCCTGGCGGAAGACGACGAGGCCGAGGAACACGCCGGTCAGGGAGAACAGCACGCTGAAGCCGATGATGAATGGCGTGGAGATGCTGTTGAACTGGGCGACGATGATCAGGAAAATGAGGAAGAGCGCGATGACGAGGGCGCGGGAGAGGAAGGCCATCTCCTTGGCCTGTTCTTCCTGCTGTCCGGTGAACTCCCATTGGACGCCGGCCTCGACCGGGTAGTCGCTGAGTTCGGCCTTGATGGCCTCGACGATCTCGTTGGCGTTGTACCCTTCGAGGACGTTGGAGGCGAGGGTGACGGTGCGGTCGAGGTCCTTCCGCTTGATGGCGTTGTAGGTCGTGGACCGGCCGGCGCTGGCGACGGCGGAGATGGGCACCTCCTTGATTTGTCCGTCGGACTGGCTCCGGAAGATGATCTTCTGGTTCATCAGCGCGTCGGCATTGTTTCGGTAGGCGTCGGCAAAACGGAGGTTGATCGGGTAGTCGTCCTCGCCATCCTTGTACCGGCTGACCTCGCGGCCGAACAGCGCACTCCGCAGGGCGTAGCCGATCTGCTGGGTGCTCAGCCCGTAGCGGCGGGCCTTGTCGCGGTCGATGGTGATCGGCATCTCCGGCTTGGACTTCTCGACGTCGAGCTTCAGGCCTTCGATGCCTTCCACGTCCGTGCTTTCGATGAAGCGCTTCATGCCGTCCGCGTAGGCCAGGGCCGTCTCGTATTCGGCGCTGGTGATCTCGATGTTGATGGGCAGTCCCTGCGGCGGACCATCGGAGTTCTTGGTGGCGCGGATGATGGCGTCGGGGTACCCCTTGACCTCTTCCCGGATGGCGTTGAGGATGTCGGTGGTGCTGAAGCCGTCGCGGTCCTGGAACTTCACGAAGCTGACGGTGATGCGGCCCTTGTGCGGGGTGGCGCCCAGCTGGGGCCCCTCAGCCGGATCGGACGTGCCTTCGCCGACCTGGGCGATGACCGAGTTGGTCAGGAACTGCTCGGGTTGGCCGTCGGCGCCGGTCCGCATGAATTCGGAGCGGTTGATGGCGGTCATGACCATCGCCTCGACTTCCTCGGTGACGCGGTTGGTCTCTTCGATGTCCGTGCCGATGGGCATGTCGATGTAGACATTGACATACTGTGGCTCGTTCTGGGGGAAGAACTCGACTTTGGGCGGGAAGATGCCGAGCAGGACCAACGAGCCGAAGAGCAGGCCGATCATGCCGTAGAAGAAGAGCCACGGTTTGGCGCCGGCCAGGGCAAACCGCAGGATGCGCTCGTACACGTTTTCAAGGGCGGGCAGCAGGCGGTTCTGGAACCAGGCGGTGGCCGGCGTGAGGGCGTAGCGGTTGATCAGGCCCACGACGCCACCGAGGACGAGCAGGTTGCCGAGCGTGTTGAATCCGGCACCGAGCAGCAGCAGTCCGAGGACGATGAGGATGCCGGTGGTGATGAACAGCCGGCGGACGTTCATCTCGGCTTCCTCGACCCGCATGTAGACGCTGGTCAGCATGGGGTTGATGACCAACGCCACGAAGAGCGAGGACGACAACACGATGATCAACGTGAACGGCAGGTACTGCATGAACTCGCCGATGATGCCCGGCCAGATGGCCAGAGGCAGGAAGGCGGCGAGGGTGGTGGCCGTGGAGGCGATGATGGGCCAGGCGACTTCGCCCACGCCGTAGCGGGCGGCGTCGAAGGGCGACATCCCCTCGTCCATCAGTCGATAGATGTTCTCGACGACCACGATGCCATTGTCCACGAGCATGCCGAGCGCCAGCACGAGGGCGAAGAGCACCATCACGTTGAAGGTGATGCCCAGGGCGCTGAGGATGGCGAAGCTGAGGAACATCGAGAGCGGAATCGCGACCCCCACGAAGAGGGCGTTGCGGAGTCCGAGGAAGAAGAGCAGCACGCCCACCACGAGCAGGACGCCGAGGATGATGCTGTTCTGGAGCTCGTCGACCTGCGTCCGTGTCTGGTCCGACTGGTCGGAGGTGATGCTGACGTTGAGGTCGGCGGGGAGGAATTCGGCCTTGGCTTCGGCGATGATGCGGTTGATCTCGTCGGAGGCGATGATGAGGTTCTCCCCGGAGCGCTTCCGCACGTCGAGGGAGACCACAGGGTTGCCCCACTCGCGGGCGAAGCTGGTGGCTTCCTGGTCGACGAATTGGACGGTGGCCACATCGCGGAGGTAGACGGGCTTGCCGCCTTCGGCCTTCACGATGATGGCTTCGAGCTCGGCGGCATCGCGGAAGTCCCCGACCACTTGGACGGTGCGCCGCCGTCCATCCATCAGGATGTCGCCTCCGGAGATGGAGACGTTCTCCTGGCCGATGGCCTGGGCGATGTCGTTGAAACTGACGAGGCGGGCTTCGGCCTTGAGGTAATCGACCTCGACCTCCATCTCCTTCTTGTTGACGCCGCGGATTTCGGCCTCGTTGATCTGCTGGAGGTCCTCGATGCGGTCCTGCAGCTCCTCGGCATAGTCCTCGAGCTGGTCGACGGGATAGTCGCCGGACAGGTTGACCTGCATGACGGGGATGAGCTCCGAGAAATTGAGGTCGAAGACGTTGGGGTCACTGGGCAGGTCGTCGGGGAAGCTGGGGTTGCTCATCGCGACGTCCACCTTGTCCTTGACCTTGCGCAAGGCGACTTCGGGGGTGACGGAGAAGTCGAATTTGACGTCGATGGCGCTGTAGCCCTGCTGGCTCGTGGACAGGATCACGTCGATGCCCGTGATGCTCTTGAGCTCCTTCTCGATTGGGCGCGTGATCAGTTTTTCGATGTCGCCGGGGCTGTTGCCCGGGTAGGCGGTGCCGATGTAGACCTCGGGCACGCTCACTTCCGGGAAGCTCTCCTTCGGAACCGTGATGTAGCTCGAGATGCCGGCAATCAGGATGATTGCGATGAGCACCGCGACCGTCGTGCG
>JBMYZR010000022.1:0-35940 GCA_049610565.1 Flavobacteriales bacterium
GCTCCCGCAGGAAGATCTCGTGGTCGCTGTAGAGGAACTTCTTGATGATCGGAAAGATGTTTTCCGTCTGTACGTTGATCTGGCCTTGTTGCATGATGAATCAATGTCGTGACCGGCCAAGGTCAAATCCCGTGCCGCGTGGCGTGGGGGAAACGAAAACCGCCGACCTGTCAGCAGGCCGGCGGTTTCTGGTGACAGGCTGTCAGATGGTGTCAGTGGCGGACGATGCGCTCCACCTGTCCATTGTCCAACCGGAACAGGTAGGCGCCCGCGTCGAGGCCACCCAGGTCGAGGCGAACCCCATCCTGATGCACACCGGCTTGAACCTCGCGGCCAACTGCGTCGGTCAGGGTCCATCCGTGCTCGCCGTCGAAGTCGACCTGGACGTCTCCAGCCGTCGGATTGGGCCAGGCTTGTACGGTGGTTCCGGCTTGCTCCACGACATCGAGGGTGGTCTCGGTCGGTCCCCAACGGTACACGGTTCCGTCGGCGGGATGCGACAGGAGGTAGGCGCCGTAGTAGAAGTCGTCCACGTTGGTGTACGGGACGATGGTCGGGTCTGCGGGATCCCCATCCAGTGCGTAGAGGAGCGCATTGTACGTGAAAGGGTCGTAGGCGAGGATCAGGGTGGCGATGGTGGGGTCGAGATCGGTGGAGTCGTCGATGAGGGACGGACCGTAGTGGAATTCGATGACGCCGTCCGCCTCGAACAACCGGACCTGGATGTTGACGTAGCTCGTGCTGGTGGTGTCCGAGATTTCCTCGTAGAGGCCGGCATTGGCCCACTCGATGGTGAACACGCGGTCTCCCGGATCTCCCGACGTGTTCCACCGAATGATGGAGGGTTCGAGGCCAATGATGCCGCGGTCCGTCAGGTCATAGCCCGTGGGGAGAAACGCCTGCAGAAGGGGCAGTCCGCTTTCCGGATCGATGTAGGTCCCCGCCATCAGGGCGCCAAGGTCCACCTGGTCCATGGCGTTGATCGTGTATCCGGAGAACGAAAAGTCAAAGCCCAGCTGAACGGAAAAGCTCGGGTCGTCCCATCCGACAAACTTGCCGTAGTTGACGTCGAATTGGTCGAACTCCAAGGCCGTGGCCTCCGTGAGGGGCTCGTAGGGCTGGTCGAGCACCGTCAGGTCATAGGGGAGCTGTGCGCCGGACGTCGTGGCGAGCAACAGCAAGGGAAGAAGCAGGTGTTTCATGGCGTGGATTTGCCCTGCGAAGGTGCAGGGGTCATTCCACCATTCCAACCTCGATGTGGAGCGTGTGGTCGAATTGTATCCACGACCGACCCTGCCTCACATCCGAGAGCCAATTGGACTCGACGGGGTAGGCCGCCCATGAATCGCCCTGCAATTCCAGGGAGTCCAGCCACGGTGTGGCGAGCTGCAGTGCGCCGCAGTCTGTGCACTTGCCCAACATGTCGTAGGTGTACAGGGTGTAGCGCTCCTCAGGCGGCAACACCACGTGGACCGAGTCGTAGAACGGAAGGCTGTCGAACCGGGCGAGCAACATCAGGGTGTCGGCCGTCCGGTTGTGGAAGGTGTGCGTCATGGTGGTGGCGCCTTCGCACCCGACAAGGAGCAGGGCGAAGGGCAGGACATGCAGCCATTTCATGGCAGGGAAACGCAAACCAGTGGACTGGCGTTGCTCAGAAGTTGGGCTTCATGAGGTAGTTCTCGTAGAAGTCGTCCAGGATGGCGACGGCTTCCTCCGGCGTGTCGACGATGTGGATCAGGTCGAGGTCCTTGGCGCTGATGGTGGCGTTGTCGGCCAGCAGGGTCTGCTTGATCCAGTCCATGAGGCCGGTCCAGAATTCACTCCGCATCAGGATAATGGGGAACCGCTTGGATTTGCCCGTCTGGATGAGGGTGATGGCCTCGAAGAGCTCGTCGAGGGTGCCGAATCCACCGGGCAGCACAATGTAGCCCTGGGAGTACTTCATGAACATCACCTTCCGCACGAAGAAGTAATCGAATTCGAGGCTCTTGTCGGGGTTGATGTACGGGTTGTGGTGCTGCTCGTGGGGCAGGTCCATGTTCAATCCGACGGACACGCCATTGGCCTCGTGGGCGCCGCGGTTGCCGGCCTCCATGATGCCCGGGCCTCCTCCGGTGATGACGCCGTACCCGTGTTCGACGAGCTTTTTGCCGGTGTCCACCGCGAGTTGGTAATCGGGGTGGTCTTCGCCCTTCCGGGCGGAACCGAAGATGCTGATGCAGGGCCCGACGCGCTGCAGGCTTTCAAAGCCTTCCACGAACTCGGACATGATCTTGAAAATGGACCAGCTGTCGTGGGCCTTGATGTCGTTCCAGCTCCTCGGATCAATGTGGGGTTTCTGTGCCATACGTATAATATACTGCACAAAAGATAGAGTTCACGGGCGTTCCAGCATCTGACGGAGGAAGGGAGCAGTCGCTCCGGCGCCGAGGGCCACCTCCTCGGGTGTGCCTTGGCCCACGATGGTGCCGCCGCCAGAACCGCCTTCGGGACCGATGTCCACGATGTGGTCCGCGTTGCAGGCCACGTCCAACTGGTGCTCGATCACAAGGACCGTATTGCCTTGGTCCACAAGCCGGTGCAAAACGCTCAACAGCATCTCCACGTCCTGGAAATGCAGGCCGGTCGTGGGCTCGTCAAGGATGTAGAAGGTGTTGCCCGTGCCCTTCCGCGCGAGCTCGGTCGACAGCTTGACCCGCTGGGCCTCGCCACCCGACAGTGTGGTCGACGGCTGCCCCAGCGTCAGGTAGCCGAGGCCCACGTCTCTCAGGGTGCTGCAGACCCGCTTGATCTTGGGGTGGGCATCGAAGAACGCGAGCGCCTCCTCGATGGTCATGTCCAGCACGTCGGAGATGGACTTGCCGCGGTACCGGATCTCGACCGTTTCGCGATTGTAGCGTTTGCCTCCGCAATCCTCGCATTGGACGTGGACGTCCGGCAGGAAGTTCATCTCGATGGTCCGCAGACCCGCGCCCTTGCAGGTTTCACAGCGCCCTCCGGCCACGTTGAAAGAGAAGCGTCCCGGCTTGTAGCCGCGGATTTTGGCCTCCGGCAACTGGGTGAAGAGGGTGCGGATTTCGCTGAAGACGCCGGTGTAGGTCGCGGGGTTGGAGCGGGGCGTGCGCCCGATGGGGCTCTGGTCGATGGCGATGACCTTGTCCAGGTGCTGCAGGCCCGTGAGCTTCTTGAAGGGGAGGGGGCGCTTGGTCTCCTCGTAGAAATGGTTGTGCAGCGCCGGGTGCAGGGTCTGGTTGATGAGCGTGCTCTTGCCGCTGCCGCTGACGCCAGTGACGCAGATGAAGGTGCCGAGGGGCAGCTTCAGGTCCACCGACTGGAGGTTGTGCCCCGTGGCTCCAAGGAGGCCGAGCTTCTTGCGGTTGCCCTTCCTGCGCTTCTCGGGAATGGCAATGCGCCGCCGTCCATCGAGGAACTCTGCGGTCACGCTGCCTTGCGCGACGTGGGATTCGGGAGGCCCCTCTGCCACCACCATTCCGCCGTGCTTGCCGGCGCCTGGCCCAATGTCGATGAGGTGGTCGGCTTGGCGCATCATGTCCTCGTCGTGTTCGACCACGATGACCGTGTTGCCGACGTCCCGCAGCGTTTTGAGGCTGTCGATGAGGCGTTGGTTGTCCCGCTGATGGAGCCCGATGCTCGGCTCGTCGAGGATGTACAGGACGCCGGTCAACTTGGAACCGATCTGGGTGGCCAACCGGATGCGCTGGGCTTCACCACCGCTGAGGGAGCGGGCAGGCCGGTCCAGCGTCAGGTAGTCGAGCCCCATGTCGAGGAGGAATCCGAGCCGCGCATGGATTTCCTTCAATGGCTCCTTGGCGATGGCCGCTTCCCGCTCGCCCAAGGTGTCCATGGCGCCAGCGGCCCACTCCATGAGGCTTCTCAGGTCCATCGACACGACGTCGGGCAGGGTCGCCCCGGCAATCTTGAATTGATGTGCGGTCGGCTTCAGGCGCGACCCCCCACAGGAGGGGCAGGGGCGTTTGTGGAGGAACTTCTGGGCCCAGCGCTTGAGCGGGGCACCGCTGCCGTCCTTGGCAGCGCGCTCGATGGTGGCGATGACCCCGTCAAACCGCACCCGGCGTTCCTTGGTGCCGGCCTTGCCGGGCAGCACGACGGGTTGGTCCGCTCCGTAGAGGATGGCCGACATCGTGGCGTCGTCCACGTCATCCATGGGGGTCCGGGCCGAGTGGCCGGCTGCATCGAGCATGGCTTCGACGACCTGCCGCGTCCAGCCGGTCTTGAGCACCCCGAGGGGGGCGAGGCCGCCTTGCCGCAGGTTCTTGCTGCCGTCCGGGATGATCAATTCGCGGGATGCCTCAGCCACCTGTCCCAACCCGTTGCAGGTGGTGCAGGCACCGTAGGGGGAGTTGAACGAGAACAGATTGGGCTCCGGCTCGGGATAGCTGATGCCGGTCGTAGGGCACATGAGCGCCCGCGAAAAGTGGCGGGGCACGGCATCGTCCACTGGAAGGACCATCATGCTTCCCTTGCCCATGCCGAGGGCCGTGCGCAGCGATCGCATCACCCGCGCGGCGTCTTCGTTGGCCGGTTTGCCATCGGCATCCAGTGCTGGACCCTCCGGCACCACGATGCGGTCGACGACGGCTTCGATGTCGTGGACCTTGTAGCGGTCCACCCGGAAGCCGGGCTCCAGTTCCACGACCTCTCCATCCACCCGGGCCCGCAGGTATCCCTGCTTCTGGATGGTCTCGAAGAGCTCGCGATAGTGGCCCTTCCGGCCCCGCACGAGCGGGGCGAGGAGGAGCAGGCGTTCGCCTCCGTAGTCCTCGATGATGCGCGACAGGATGCCCTCATCGGTGAACCGCACCATGGGTTCCCCCGTCGCGCTGGAATACGCCGTGGCGGCCCGGGCAAACAGGACCCGCAGGAAGTCCAGCAGTTCGGTGACCGTGCCGACCGTGGACCGCGGATTGCGGCTGATGGTCTTCTGCTCGATGGCGATGACGGGACTGAGCCCCGTGATGCGCTCCACCTTCGGGCGCTCGAGTCCGCCCATGAATTGGCGGGCATAGGCGCTGAAGGTTTCGAGGTAGCGGCGCTGGCCTTCGGCGTGCAGGGTGTTGAACGCCAGGCTGGATTTGCCCGATCCGCTTACGCCGGTCACCACCACGAGTCGATCGCGGGGGATGTCGACGTCGATGTGCTGCAGGTTGTTTTCTGCGGCGCGTTCGACCCGAATCGTCCGGTCGTCCTGTAAGGCGAGATAGGCGTCCTGCTCCATGCTGCAGTTCAACAGGCGATGACCGCCGTGGGTTTACTCCGCGGCGTCAGAAGTCCCCGAAGCCAATGCAGGCGGGGGAATGCGGAAGCCGGTGGCGGCCACGAGCAAGGTCATCAGCGGAGAGACGTAGTTGAAGACGCAGTAGGGGGCGAAGGCCAGCACGCCGACGCCGAGGACGCCGCTCTGGGCGACGCCACAGGTGTTCCATGGAATGAGCACGCTGGTGACCGTGCCGGCATCCTCCAGGGTCCGGCTCAGCAGTTGGGGCGCCACGCCGCGCTCGGCGTAGGCTTCGCGGAACATCCGGCCGGGCACCACGATGGCGATGTACTGGTCGGCGGCGATGACGTTGAACACGACGCTGGAGAACGCCGTGCCGAAGACGAGGGAGAAGGTGCCCTTGACGGCGGACAGGATGGCGGTGGTGATGCGCTCGAGGAATCCGGCGGCCCCCATCACGGCCCCGAACGTGAGGGCGCAGATGATCAGCCAGACCGTGTTCAGCATGCCCGCCATGCCGCCGGCGGTCAGGAGGTCGTCCACCACGGGATTGCCCGTTTCGATGGCGGTGCTCAGGGCAGCGGCTGACATCAGCGTGGAGAAGGCCGCGCCGAGGTAGGTGTCACCGAGTCCGAGTGCGGGTCCGATGGCATCCGTTCCCAGCGAGCGGATGAGGTCCGGCTGGGCCATGGCGGCGGCCACGGCGCCCCCGAGGACCCCGAGGAAGAGCGCAGGCACCGGGGCGACCTTCCGCGCGATGAGGACGATGACGCCCACCGGCACGAGGAACAGGCCCCAGTGCAGGTTGAAGTGTTGGGCCAGCACGGATTGCAATTCCGCCGCTCCGCCCAGATCAGCAGGCCCTTCGGCCCCCAGTCCGGCCATCGTGAAGACGATGAGCGCCACGAGGATGCTTGGTACCGTGGTCCACAGCATGAACCGGATGTGCGTGAAGAGGTCGGTTCCCGCCACGGTCGGCGCGAGGTTGGTGGTGTCCGACAAGGGGGACAGCTTGTCCCCGAAATAGGCGCCGCTGATGATGGCGCCAGCCGTCCACCCTTCGCTGAGGCCGAGGGCCTGTCCGATGCCGATGAGGGCCACACCCACCGTGCCGACCGTGCCCCAACTCGACCCCGTGGCGAGGCTGACCGCCGCACACAGGATGCAGGCGGCAGGGAGGAAGATGTCCTTGCTCAGCACGTCCAGCCCGACGTCGATGAGGGTCGGAATGATGCCGGAAACCAGCCAGGTGCCGGCCAGGGCGCCGATGAGGAGCAGGATGAGGATGGCCCCGATGGCGTCGCCGAGGGTGTCCTTGATGCGGGACTCGAAGTGGCCCCAGGATTGGCCGCGGGCCATGCCCAAGGCCACCGTGGCCCCGGACGCGATGAGCAGCGCGACCTGGTTGCTGCCGTAGCTGCTGTCTTCACCGAACGCGATGACGTCGGCGGCCAGCAGCAGAACGAGCAGGACGATGGGCAGCAGGGCCATCCCGAGGGAAGCGCGGAGGGGGGGAGTGGAGGTCATCCGGTCAGCGTTTGGGGTTGCCGCGCCGGACGTTGATGGCCAACGTGGCGGGAGAGATGCTCCGGACCCGCGCACTGTTGCCGAGCCGGTGTTCGATTTCAGCACTGAGCTGTTCCGAGGGAACCTCGGTCCGGGGCGTCCTGAGTCCCTCCACCTTGAGGCGGATGGGGTCATCCGTCGGGCTCCAACGCCCCAGCAGGTGATCCCAGGGGGACAGCATGACCTCGGCCTTGGCCGTGGAGTCGATGAGGTCCGCTTGAAGTCCGGTGCTGGCCTCGACCCCCACCAACTCGATGGCGAAGGCATAGGTCACGGTGCGGTCTCCCTCCATCGTCCGGAGGAGCCACAGGAAGGACGAGAGTCCCACACAGATGAGGAGGGTCCGCCCGTTGAGGGAGAGCAGGCGTTTGCGCAGGGTGCCCATCAGGCCCATCTCAGGACCGCTGTTGGATGGACTCTTCGTCGGCACCACCGCCGGCTGAGATGCCGCCGAGGTCGACGCGCAATTCGCCGTCGAGGACCTTCAGGTCCACGTAGCCCTTGTCGTGGTTGACGTTCATGACCTTGCCGTGGATTCCGCCCACCGTGACGATGTCGTCGCCCTTGGCGATGTTCTCCCGAAAGCTGCGGGTCTCCTTCTGCTTTTTGATCTGCGGGCGCATGATGAAGAAGTAGAACACGGCCATGGTGCCGATGATGAAGACGAGGGTGCTGCCTCCGCCTGCGGGGGCGGCTTGGGCGAGGATGTGGAGCATGGGGGTCATGATTCAGGGTCGGGGATGCGGTCCGGTCCGAGCACCTCAGCGGTGAAGCGCAATTCCACGGAGCCTGGAATGGCGTTGGTCACCACGGTGGCCGATTCGGACAGGGTTCGGGTGGTTTCTCCTGCATCGAAGCGCAGGACAATGCGGGTGGATTCGCCGGGGGCGAGGGGAGAGGCGTCCCACGCCTCGGCCACGGTGCATCCGCAGCTGGGCAGGACTTGCGTGACGATCAGCGGGGAACGGCCGGCGTTGGTCAGTTCGTAGGTCAGCTCGCGGGATTCTCCAGCCGCCACCAACCCGAGGTCCAACTCGGTGGTGGACCATTGCATCCGCGGCGCATTTTGCGCTTCCCCTTCACCGGGAAGGTGGATGAAGCTGGCGTCCACGCCGTCCGTCTGCCGCCCACCGCACCCGATGAGGGCAGCGCCCTGCAGGAACAGCAGGGCAGACGTGAGCATCAACCGGGGGCGGGACATCATCCGATCAGGCCCCTTCCGGTCTTGACGATGCGTCCGTCGTCGGTCATGGCACTGAACAGCTTGTCGAGCACCCCGTTGACGAAGGCACCGGACTTTTCCGTGCTGTAGAATTTGGCGAGGTCGATGTACTCGTTCATCGTCACCTTCAGCGGAACGGATTCAAACGTGCGCGCCTCGGCCAGGGCCATGCGAAGCAACAGGAGGTCCATCGTGGCAATGCGCTCGAGGTCCCAGTTGGAGGCCGCCTCCTCGATGGCCGTGTCGTGCTCGCCGGCGAGGGCCAGCGTGCGGCTGAAGAGCTGTTCCAGGAACGCCTTGTCGTCTCCTTCCTCCTTCCACATCTCACTCAGCATGAGGTCTTCGGAGTCCTCCGCGATGGTTTTGACCGTCTTCAGGACAATGGAACTGGCCAGGTCCAGATCGTCGCTCCACAGGATGCTCTGCTCCTCAATCCAGTCCTGAAGGGACTCGTCGTTGATCAGGTGCTTCCGGAACATGCGGTTCAGGGACTCTCGGTCGTGCTGGAAACCGCGCTCCTCGTTCTCCATGTAGGCGGTGTACTCTTCGCTGGCCACGAGCGACTTGAAGAGCCGCTTGACCAATTCCTGCTCGTTGCCCCAACCGAGGCTGCGGTTGGCGGCCTCCTTGGCGAGCGCCTTGCTCTTGATGACCACGCGGAGGGGCTTATTGTTGACGAACTTGGTGTTCGGGTGCAGGTCCTCGTGGGTGGGTTGCTTCTTCATCCGGCCGGCCTCGATGCGCTCGATGGCGGCATCCTGCATCTCGGCGATGAGCAACAGGAGAAGCAGGTACAGGTCGTACGTCTTCTCCACGGCGTTCATCAGGAGCTTGTGGGCGTCTTCCACGGAACCCTCCTTGTCGGAGTGAAGGGCATACAGGGCTTGCAGGACCTTGATGCGGAGTTGGCGGCGGTTGAACATGGTGCAGGCGAATCCTGTGCAAGTTGGTGCAAAGCCGGCAGGAATCCCGGATTTTCCCTTCTTCTGCGCGGCCTAATTTTGAACATGTGCCCACTTGTTTCGTTGTGAGCACACACCCCGCCTGATGATGTCCAATCCGACCCCGTTCCCCATGCGTGCATGGCTTGTGTTGTCTGCCCTCGTCGCATTGTGCGGATGCGAAACGCCCATCGACGTGGAGATCCCCCTCGCCGAGCCGATGCTCGTGGTCGAAGGGCGCATCGAGACGGGCAGGCCACCCATCGTCCTGCTCAGCCGGTCCCAGAACTATTTCGACCCGGTGGATGCCGCACTCCTCGGCACGTTGTACCAGGGGGGAGGTGAAGTGCGCATCACCGTCGACGGGGTGACCACCACCCTCAACGAGGTGTGCGCATCCGAGCTCAGTTCGCTCGAGCTGGAGGCAGCGTCAGACCTTCTGGGGCTGCCAGTGGAGGTCCTCATGCTGAGCAACCTGTGCGCCTACGCTGGGTTGACCATGCTGGGTGAGGAAGGCAAGACGTACGCCCTGGAAGCGGTGCTCGATGGGGACACGGCGACCGCGGTGTCCCGCCTGAATCCCCACGTCCCGCTGGATAGCGTCTGGTTTGAGGTGCCCGGCACGGCGGATTCGCTGGGGTTCATCCACGCGCTGTTTGAGGACCCGGACTCCCTCGGCAACGCCTACCGCTGGTCCGCCGGCCGGCAAGGAGTGGATGCAGGGCTGTTGTACAGCGCGGTCTCCACCGTCGAGGATGCATTCTTCAATGGACTCGCCTTTGAGTTCAATCAATTCCGTCCCGTCACGGCAGAGGATTTCGAGGACGACGCCAATCCGGATGAGATCGGGTTCTACAAGTGGGGCGATACGGTGACGGTCCGCTGGGACCACATCGACCGCGGCGCCTACGAGGCCATCCGGAGCATGGAGGAGCAGATCCAATCGCAGGGCAGCCCGTTCTCCAATCCGGCGGATGTCGCGACCAATGTGTCGGGCGGACTGGGGCTGTGGGTCGCTTATTCGCCCTTCATCGACACGGTCGTCTGCGTTCCCTGACCCCCGGTCAGTACCTTGCCGGACATGTCGCGCCGACTCCGTCCGTTTCCCTTGATGCTTCCCCTCCTGGCGGTGTTCGCCGGGCCCATTCACGCCCAAACCGTCGAGCGGGTGACCGTGTACCGCGATGCTGCGGTCGTCACCTGGACCACCGAGCTCACCGCAGGGGAGTGCGCCCTTGCCCTGAGCCTTTCGCCGCCGACCCAGAACCGGGTCACGGTCTATCCCGCCAACGCGGACCAGGCGCTGGGGGCCATGTCCAGTGTCGAATTTCCTTGGTCAACCGCTGACGGAGATGCGCTGCAACGTGCGGAGGACCGGTTGGAGGTGCTCCGCCTCGATGTGGCCCTGAAGGAGGCCCAACTCGCTCTGGTCGAGGAAGACCTCGCGGTGTTGCGGGCCAACCGCAGCATTGGCGGTACCTCGGAAAGCCTGCTCGTCGAGGACCTCGAAGAGATGGCGGACTGGATGCACGACGCCTTCCGGGACATGCTCTACCGCCGGGTGGAGTTGCGGGAGGAGCTCGACGCCTTGGAGCGCGAGCGGAACGAGACGGAAGGCGCCATCCGTGAGGCCGCACCCATGGCGGCCTTCGCATGGTCGGTCCGCATGCCGGATGGTCAAGGCGGAACCGTCCGGACGCACGTGGTGGAGACGAGCGGTGCAGGGTGGGACCCGGCCGACATCCTGGAGTTGTCGGCCGATGGGCGGTCGTCGGTCCTGCACCAACGCATCCGGTATCGCCTGGCCCTTCCGGCGATCGGTGAAGCCGAGGTGGTGTTCGTGGACGAATGGTGGAGCGATGCGGCGGAAGGCCGCCCCGTGGAGGACCTCTCCGCCGGGTATGAGATGCCGAAAGGAAAGGTCAAGCGCAATGGCGGAGGGGGCGACTACAGCAGTGGCCTGCGCGATGCCGTACGCGGCAGCCGGGCCCGGTTCCAGGCGGACCGGGCGTTGGCGATGGGCCCCGCGTCGGGTGGGATCGTGTCCGTGGGCCAATGGACGGCCGACTTCGTGGGCATGGCGCACAGCGTTCCGCACCGCGCCGAGGTGGTGGAATGGCAGCATGCGGCCTCGGTCTCGGGTCAATCCTGGGTCGAATCCGACCGGCTTCAGGTGGTCAGCGGCGGACTCCCGGTGGGCGATTGCCACACGGAACTCGACGGGGACAGCCTGCGCGTGATGACCGGAGTGGACGAGCGATGGGCCATTTCGCGGTCCGAGGAGGCCGCCCTCTGCTCACGGTCGTCCCTCGGAGGCCGCGTTCGGCACCACCGGGCCTACGCCATCCGCATCACCAACGGAAGTGCGGTGGACGGCCAGGTGCGCATCGTGGAGCCGCTGCCCCGATCCCGGGAGCTCGAGATTGAATTGAACCCGGATAACCTCGATGGCGGAGTCATTGATTCGGTCAACGAGACCGTGTTCTGGAGGGTGACGCTCAAGGCGGGTGAAAGCCGCACCCTGCGGTTCTCCTATGACGTGGAGCACGACCGGGACCAGCACATCCCCGGGTTCCACTGACCGTTTGGCCGTTCAAGCCAGCGCCAAGGGGCGCATGAGCGAGCGGGCCACCTTTTCCGACGCGCCGGCACTGCCGAGTGCGGAGCGGAGCCGGTCCTGGTGCGCACGGTGTTCCGCGGCGCCCTCCGGCGACAGGATGTCCTCCAAGGTGTGGGCGAGGATGCCCGCCGTACAGCTTCCTTGAATGCGCTCCGGGACGGCTTCCCGGTCGAGGATGAGGTTGACCAGGCTGATGAACCGGACCCGGCTGAACGCGCGGGCCAGCGCATACGTCAAGGTGCTGGTGCGGTAGGCCACGACTTGCGGCATGCCGGCCAAAGCGGCCTCGAGCGTGGCGGTCCCGCTTGTCACGAGGCCCGCCTGGGCATGGCGGTAGAGTGCGCTGGTCTGGCCGAACAGCACGGGGACCTCCGTCGGGTAGTCCCGCGGAGAACGCCCGGGGGCTCCGGCGATCACCGGGACGAGTTCGGACTGGCGGTTGGCCGCCTCGAGGAAGACGGGCAGCATGCGCTGGATTTCCTGGGGGCGTGAGCCTGGAAGCAGGGCGAGGATCTGCGCGTCGGGAGGGAGGCCGTGGGCCATTTTCCACGAGGCGGACTCCGACGGGGTGGGGGCGGGAATCGCCTTGCGGTCGAGCAGGGGGTGTCCAACGTAGTGGACGTCGAGGTCCAAGCCCGTATAGCTCGCAGGCTCGAAAGGCAGGATGACGCTCAACCGGTCCAGATCGCGCGCCATGGCGTGCACGCGCTTGCGTTTCCACGCCCACACCTGCGGGCCGATGTACATGTCCACCGGAATCTCCTGCCCGCGGGCCCACTTGGCCATCCGGAGGTTGAACCCGGGGTAATCGACAATCAGGATGCGGTCGGGCCGGAACGCGAGAATGTCGGCCTGCACCCGGGCAAAGAGCTTCCGGATGAAGCCCAGCCGGGACAGCACTTCCGCGAACCCCATGATCGCGGTGTTCGACACGTGCTCCACGAGCTCCACGCCCGCTTTTTCCATCGCATCACCGCCCATGCCCCGCACCTCGACGTTGGGCCATTCCGCGCGCAGGGCGTCCACCACACGGGCGGCATGGGCTTCGCCGGAGGGCTCTCCGGTGAGGATGTAGATCCGCTGCGGTCTGCGGTGGCGATCCTTTTCGGTCACTGCGCGTCCATTTGCAACCAGACGATGGCCATGACAATGGCGATCATCACCAGCAGGGTGCCCCGCGCAAACCGGTCCATCCGCCGCTTGTACGCGAGGTGGAAGGCCGGCACGATGCACAGGGTGCACACGCTGAGGATGCGGTCCTTGAAGAGGGGGCTGCGGAGAAACATCTCCTCGTGGAAGAACCGCAAGGATTCTCCCTGAATGGCGCCCCACAGGATGCCGAGGATCAGGTAGCCCAACAGGGCTGAGGCCACACCGACGGCCGCACCGGCAGGAAAGGTGTCCAGCTTGTCAGTCTTCATCGCGGAGGTTCCAGCCGTTCAGCGTGCCGATGGTGTGATGGGCCGTCATGTCGAATTGGACGGGGACCACACTGGCAAAGCCCTGCTGGAGGGCGTGGATGTCGGTGTCCTCTCCCTTGTCGGGATTGTGGAACTCACCGCGCATCCAGTAGTACGGGCTGCCGCCGGGGGTTTCCCGCTGGTCGAAGGTGTCCCGCCAATGGCCCATGGCCTGCCGGCAGATGCGGATGCCCTTCAGGTCGGAAGCGGAGACGCGCGGAATGTTGACGTTGAGGCAGGTGCCTTGGGGCAAGCCGTTTTCCAGCACGGCCTGGGCCATCGTCCGGGCCACGTTGACCGACGCGGTGAAGTCCGCGTCCCAGCGCTCGTCGAGGAGGGAAAATCCAATGGAGGGAATGCCGCACATGGCGCCTTCCACGGCGGCGGACATGGTGCCGGAGTAGATGACGTTGATGGAGGCGTTGCTCCCGTGGTTGATGCCGCTGACGAGCAGGTCGGGCAGGTTGTCCTCTCCGAACACCTCGGCCACGGCGAGCTTGACGCAGTCCACGGGGGTGCCCGAACAGGACCGGGCCTCGACGGTGCCCCGACCGAATTCGAAGGGGTTGAGCCGCAGGATGCGGCTGAAGGTCACCGCATGGCCCATGCCGCTCTGGGGGCTGTCCGGCGCGACCACATAGACGTCGCCGAACTCGGTCATGGCCTCGGCGAGGCTTTGGATGCCCTTGGCCGTGATGCCGTCGTCGTTGGTGACGACGATGCGCGGCCGGCGGCCGCTTTGGTCGGATGGACTCATGCGTTCTCCGGGGTGCGGGCCAGGGCCTCCTTGAACCAGTTCCAATACTTCGCGGTCGAGGAGACCGAGGCGCGTTCATCCGGGCTGTGGGCACCGAGGATGGTGGGGCCGAAGCTGACCATGTCCAATCCGGGATACCGGCTTCCGAGGATGCCGCATTCGAGGCCGGCGTGACAGGCGAGCACCAGGGGCTCTTCCTGGTGGAGTTCGCGGTAGAGCTCTGTCATCATCCGCACGACGGCGCTGTCCGGATTCGGCGTCCATCCGGGGTAGGCGCCACCCCGGCTCGGGGTCAGGCCCGCCATGATGAAAGGGGTCTCGATCCGGCGGGCAAAGTCCATCTTTTCCGAGTCCACCGAGCTGCGCGTCAGGCAATGGGCTTCCACCTGTCCGTCTTCGAGCAGGATGCGGGCGAGGTTGTTGGACGTCTGCACGAGACCGTCGATGTCGGGGCTCATCCGGTCGATGCCGTTGGGGCAGGCATCGAGCGCGGCGAGCAGGGAGGCGGCGTGGCCTTCGGGGACCACCTGGTCCGGCGCGCCGACTTCGTGAAAGAGGACGGCGAGGTCCGGGTCGGTGGTGCGGTATTCGGCGCAGATGGCGGCGGTCAATTCGGCCATGTGCGCCGTCCACTCTCCGGCGCTGCAGCTCGAAGACAACGTGGCCTTGGCTTCGCGGGGAATGGCGTTGCGAAGACCGCCACCGTCCAGGGCCGCCAATTCGAAGTGCTGCTCGCCGGCGCCCATTTCCTGCAGCACCCGGATGAGCAACTTGTTGGCGTTGGCCAATCCCTTGTGGATGTCCATCCCGGAGTGTCCGCCGCTTCCACCTTTGACCTCCACCACGACCCCGTGCTCTTCCGTTCCCGCGACCGGCTCATAGGTGCCGCGGAAGGAGAGGTCCACGCCGCCGGCGCAGCCGATGCCGATCTCGCGGTCGTCCTCGGTGTCGAGGTTGAGCAGGATGTCGCCGCGGAGCCAATTCTGCTGCAGTTCCAGCGCACCGGTCATGCCGGTCTCCTCATCGATCGTGAACAGGAACTCGAGGGGAGGGTGCGGGATGTCGTCCGCCTCCATCACGGCGAGCATGGTGGCCACGCCGAGCCCGTTGTCGGCCCCGAGGGTGGTGCCCTCGGCCTTGACCCAGTCGTTGTCCACCATCATCCGGATGCCTTCGGTGTCAAAGTCGAAGGCCGTGTCGTTGTTCTTCTGGTGAACCATGTCCACGTGGCTCTGCAGGATGACCGTTTTGCGGTTCTCCATGCCGGCCGTGGCCGGTTTGCGCACGAGCACATTGCCCACGGGGTCGGATTCGACCTCCAGCCCGGCTTCCCGGGCCAGCCCGGTGATCCATTCACAAACGGCCTCTTCCTTCCCGGATGCCCGGGGAATGGCGTTGAGGTCAGCAAAACGTCCCCAGAGGGTGCGGGGTTCCAATTGGCGTACGGCGTCGGACATGGCCCGAAATTCGGCCAAAATCACGCTGCCTCGGCGGTCACGGGGTGCAAACCGTGCCGAAGCCGGCCAGAAGGATGAGCAGGTCCGCACTCGTGACGGCGCCATTGCCGTCAACATCCTGCGAGCAGTCTGCGGTGCACCCGAATTCGCTGAGCAATCCCAGCAGGTCCTCGATGGCGGTCAGGCCGTCTCCATTCAGGTCGCTCGCACAGGGGGCCAGCTCTCCGGCGGACACGAAACCATCGCAATTCACGTCGCCACCCAAGGGGGCGAGCGGTGCACCGGGATAGATGCTGGCGCTGTTGTCATTGCAGTCACCCAACACCGCCACCCAACCGGGGGGCGGCACCCCGCAGAAGGACTGCCCGGCGCTGTCGTCGGCATCGCCGAATCCATCGCCATCGGTGTCCGGCCAAGCCACGATGGGGAAGAAGCAGCTCCCGTCATCCTCCGTGGCCCCGGGCGTGTAGTTGCAGGCGTCCACCTGGGTGCACCCCGCGAATTCGTCGCCGTCGCAGATGCCGTCGCCGTCCGCGTCCCCGCTGAGGCAATTGCCCGCGCAGTCGAGTCCATCCTCCGCAAACGTGCATCCGCCGTCATCGCACAGGGCGAACAGGTCGAAGTTGCATGCCGCCGGATGCGTGCATCCCGTCGCCACCAGGCAGGATCCGTCATCTTGGGTGGCCTCGGACGAGAAGTTGCAGGCCTCGGGCTGGGTGCACCCGAAACACGAATAGTCACACGGCCCGTCGCCGTCCGCATCCGGATCGAAGTTGCAGGCCTGGGGCTGCCGGCATCCCGGTTGGCTCACAGGCGGTAGGCAGATCGTTTCCGTGAGCACACTGCTGAATTCGGGGTTGTCCACATGCACCAGCGTGTCCGCACCCAGCATCAGGGTGAGGTAGGTCGGCTCCCCATTGCACGTGCTCCATCCGTTCGCGCTCTGGTCCTGAATCTGGAATTCGCGGCATCCACCGTCGAGACACAGGGACCATGTTTGCGGCCCAAGCACCGTTCCCGCGGCGATGGCCAATCCGTCCGGAGACAGGGACCAACTCACTTCTTCGGGTTGGCATCCAGCGTCGAGCGAAATCGTCAGGGGGTAGCAGGCCACATCGCACGATCCATCCTCGAACAGGGCGTCCGGGTCGAAGTTGGCCGCATAGGGGTCGGTGCATCCCCCGGCGTCAAGGTTGTCCATGCACACGGTGTAGAGGCCGACGGCCCCCATGTCCGGCGAGGTCAGGATGGGCGCCGGGGCGCCGGGCACCGAGAGGGAGAAGGACAACGGGGAGCCGCAGTCGGCCATGAGGGATTCGTAGCCGCTGAGCTGGTCCCGGTGCACCTCGAACGAGAGGCACGTGTTGGGCACGCACAGGGTGTCGACGGTCGTGCTCTGGGGCGAGACCCATCCCGAGCGGTGCAACACCCGGCCGAGGGCATCGCGCAGGACCCAGCCGTGCTGGGAAGCGAAGCAGTCCGATTCGAAGGAGACCACGAGGGGGACGCCTTCCTCGATGCGGTGGACCTCCACGGAACGGGTGTTGTTGGCGGTGCGTTCGTCAGCGGTGCCATTGACGCCGGTCAGGATGGCCGTGAACTGAGACCAGCCATTCGGGGTGGCGATGGAGGCCAATTCGAGGTGCAGGCTGTCTCCCGGCGCAATCCATCCCTGCCAGGTCGTGTCGGCCGATGCACCACCGAAGTGGCCGTATTGGATGTCGAGCTGTTCGATGGGTTGGGTGCCCAGGTTGAACACCGGCAGCAGGGGCGTCGAGAAAGGGGCGCACCCTGTCCCGCGCGGGCTGAGGATTCGGCCGAGGGCCGCGTCCACGGCTGGCGGGTCCGGCAGTTCGAGCGTGTAGACGCCGCGCCCATAGGTGGCGGCTCCAAGGCGTCCCGACGGGGCGTGGACCACGAGGTCGCGGACCACCACATTGGGCAGGCCCGCGGAGTGGCGGCTCCACGCTCCGTCCGCCGGGTCGAACCGGTAGACGCCGACGTCGGTGCCCACATAGTGCAGCCCGTTGCCGTCGACATCCGGCGCGATGCAATTGACGGGAGCCGGGGGCAGGCCGTCCGAGATGTTGGTCCAGCTGTTTCCCCCATCGGCGCTCTCGATGACCTTGGTGTCGTCGTTGTAGTTCGACAGGGTGATCCAGAGGTGATCGGGGTCTGTGGGGTCGACTTCGATGTCCTGGATCCAGGAGAATCCATTGGGCAGGTCGAGCTCGTCAAAGGTTTGCCCATCGGTGGACCGATAGAGTCGGAATTCCTTGGCCACGTAGATGCGGGCCACATCCGCCGGACACAGGCCCAGCGCCGTGCACGCCCCGCCCGAGATGTCGCCCAAGGCGGTCCATTGTTGGCCTCGGTCCGTCGAACGGTAAACCTTGTCCTTGGCGATGTAGACCCAGTCTGAATTGAACCGGCTCACCGCCCAGGGGGTCAGCCAGGCTCCTTGCGCATCGACGCCGCTTCCGACGTTGCCGGCAATCTCCACGAAGGCGTTGCCCCCGTCGTCCGACCGGAAGACCTGCCCGTAATACAACGAGGCGTAGACGATGTCCTCGACCTCCCCGTGGAAGGCGCAGTCGAATCCGTCACCGCCGAGAACGTGTTCCCATTGCCCGTCGTGTTTGAGGAAGGTGCCGTTGTCCTGGGTGCCGGCAATCAGCCGGTCCATGGCGAGCGGGTCCATGTCGATGCGGTAGGTCTGGGCAATCGCCAGCCCCGCGCTGTGGTCCACCGCCTCGCTGGATTCGGGGTCCACGGTGAAGGCGCCCCCGTCATTGCCGAGGAGCAGGCGTCCATCCGGCAGGAAGGCCATGCCGTGCTGGTCGGCATGGAGGTAGGGGAGGTCTCCTCCCGCATACCAATGGGCCGCGCACGACCATTGTGCCCCACCGTCCTCCGATTTCCAGAGGTTCACGCCTCCGGCAAACAGGACATTCGGGTCAGCCGGATCGACCGCAAGACAGAGGTCATACCAGGCCTGTCCGCCCGCATCGCTGCCCCCCACGGTCCAGCCCATGAGGTTGGGCCCCTCGCCATCCAGGAGGCGCGGGGTCCAGCTGGTGCCGCCGTCGGTGCTTCGCCACAGCCCGGCGAATCCCTGGTTGCTCACTTTGCCCGCCAACGCGTACACGGTGTCCGGGGCGGTCGGGCTGAACGCGAGCGCGATGCGGCTCAGGCCGTAGGTCGTCCCGCCAAGGAAATCCGTGGTCCACGAGATCCCCCCATCGAAGCTTTGGGCCACGACATTGCCGAAGGAGCCGGCGAGCAGATGCTCCGGGTTGGCGGGGTCGATTTCCAGGGAAGCGTAATCCCCCGCCTGCGTGCGGGTCCAGCTGGCGCCTCCATTGGCGCTGCGGTAGATGCCCAGGCTGGATGCCGTCCACAAGGTGTCGGGTTTTTCGGGGTGAACCAGGATGCGCGTCAGGGTCCGGCCCATGTAGGGGCCCCAGTCCAATGCGGTGGCCGACCAGCTCGCTCCGCCGTCGTCCGAGGTCCAGACGCCGATGGAGCGGGTGTCTCCGAAGTCGCCGTCCCCGGTGGCGATCCACATTCGGTTCGGCTCGCTGGGGTGAAAGGCGATGTCGGAGACGCCGATGGAATTGAGTTGGCCGTTGCCTTGTTCGGCCCAGGTGGCGCCCCCATCGGTCGTGCGCCACAGTCCGCCTGCCGGGGCGCAGGCCCACCATTCATCCGGAACCCCGGGCCTCGGCACAACCCGATTCAATCGGCCGCTGCCCCCCAATCCGGTAGGGCCGGTAGGGCCGGCATAGTCCCAGGAAGGGTCGGACACGCTCCGCATGGCGGACTCGGCCAGGGCGTCCGACCGGGCATCCTGCAAGGCCCGGAGTGTCCGGGCATTGGTGGGGCGCATGCCCTGTGCATCCACGCGGGGCGCCATGAAGGCCCGCCACCGCTCAAAGGGCTTCACGCCCTTGCCCCTGCCGGGGTCGCCCTCGGCGGCCCAGGCGTCGAACGCCTGTTCCACGCTGTCCAGTGGCAGGTCCGGATTGCGCATCAACTGGCTCCAGTGCTGCGGCTCCTGTCCGTGCGACGCCATGGTCCACGCGACCGCCAGCAGAACCATCAAGGTCCGCCGACGAAGGAGAAACAGGACGCCGGGTCGGGCGAGGGGCATGTTACAATCCAGGTTTGTCCCCCGTGGGGGCGGGTCAATTCGAACAGGGCTGACCGTATGCCCCCAGCAGGAGCAGGAAGTCCACCACGTCCACGCCATTGAGCCCGTTCACATCGAACGTACAATCCACAGCGCAACCGAACTCGCCCAGGAGCAGGAGGACATCATTGACGTTCACGAGTCCATCGTTGTCGAGGTCCTCGGGGCATTCGGCCACCTCCTCGGGGTCGAGGGGGCCTCCGCTGCAGTCGTTGTCGACGCCATCCTGCGTCCCGGGAGCGCCCGGGTAGACGTCATTACGGGAATCGTCGCAATCGGTTGCATCCAACACGAATCCAATCAAATCGCCTTCACACCCGACCTGGGTGACGTCGGGGTTGCCGTAGCCATCGCCGTCTGCGTCGGCATACAACGTCACGGGGTCCTCGCAGGAGCCGTCGTCCGAGGAGGCAAAGGGCTCGAAGTTGCAGGCATTGGGGTCCGTGCAGCCATCGATCTCGTTCAGGGTGAAGTTGCTGTTGCTGACGTCGAAGAAGATGTTGTCGTGGCCGCGGATCTTGATCCGGGCTTGCGTGGTGGTCGTGGCGGGCAGGAGCACGACGTGTTCGCCGTCATTGGGCACGGCCTCCGCCAGCAGGTACGGCCAGGTGTTGCCCCCGTCCACGCTGCAGTAGATGTCGACATCGGCACAGTCCACATTGCCTCCGTCAGTGCCCGCCACATCCCAGGTGACGGTGAGGTTGGAGTTGCCCGGTCGGGTGATGGCGTTGTTGGGGTAGGTGACGAGGAAGGGACCGGTGGTTTCGTCCACGAAGAAGGTCTTCGTGCCGACGGCCACCCCGCCACACCCTGGGTTGTTGTCGCGGACGGTGCATTTGAAGGTCAGGGTCCGGTTGTAATCCGGCAGGTGTTCTCCGAAGGAAGTCTGGTTGGAGAGCAGGCTGGTCAGCTTGGGCACCACCCGGGTCGGCGAGGAGGTCGGGGGGAAGGACCGGATGCAAGGGGCGTTGCCGGACGGATTGTTGAGGTTGTTGTCCCCACTGGTCGTGGCAGGGCCCAGATTGTACTGTTCCCAACTGTACGTGAGGATCGTCCCCGCATCGGGGTCGCTGGCCGTGGCCGTCAGTTCAAACGGGGTGGAGGCGGGAATGGAGAAACCTGAGTTGCCGACGCTCACCGTGGGGGCGGAATTGCCGCTGCCGATCGGGCTGGCGCAGCTGTTTCCGAAGCCTGAGTGGAGGTAGTCCGAGCCTTCAATCAGGCTGTGCACGTGATAGACGTCATCGGACAGGTTCTGCAGGTTGGGCGCGCAGATGCCGCTGTAGCTCATGATGGTCGAGCCGCTGCCCGGCTCGTAGGCATCCGCAGAGGACCGGTTGCCGCTGCAGGAGTTGTTGAACGTGTGGTTGCACCCGAACTGGTGGCCCATTTCGTGCCCCACATAGTCCACGTCGAAGGGGTCGTTGATGGGGGAGGGCAGTCCGCTCACACCACCGGCCTTGAAGCTGGTGCAGACCGACCCGAGGTAGGCGACACCCCCTCCTCCGGTCGAGAAGACGTGGCCAATGTCGTAGTTGCCGGACCCGATCACGTTGTCGCAGGTCGTCTGGTTCTGGCTGAGCATGGCGCTCGTGCTGTTGTTGGAGTAGGGGTCGGTGGACCCATTGAGGAACACGAGCAGGTCGTTGTTGGGGACCAGGTTGAGGCGAATGGCCAATTCCGGTTCGACGATGCTGTTGATGCGGTTCACCGACGTGTTCATGGCGGACAGCGCGCTGCTGACGGTTCCGCCATGGAATTGGCCGTACTCTCCGGTACAGGCGAGGGCGAGGCTGTAGTTGCGGCGGGTTTGGCCATAGGGCGGGCCGATGCGCTGGGTGATTTTACCATCGTCAAGGCCGAGGTCGCCGTCCACATCGTGGGTGCGTCCCACGCCCATCATCCTCACGTCGCAATCCTGGCGGCGCTTGGTGGTGCTTCTCATGAATTCGGCCCGGGTGTAGACCATGAGCTGGTCGGTGTGCCAGCGGTTCCAGGGATCGAGGTAGACCGTGCCCCCTTCGGTGTGGATGATGCCGTGGAAGCCCTGGTCTCCCAAGTCAATCCGACCGAAGATGAGGCCGTTCCGTTCGGATTGGATGAGGTAGCTGGAGATTTGCGGATAGCGGGCGGCGAGGTCCGGGTGGAGGACGTCAGAGCGCACGACGCGGAAGGAGACGGATTCCCAGCCGGTGATCGCGTTGCCCCCTGGGACCGGCAGGGTCAGGATGCAGGAGGAGTTGGACAGCGTCGACCCGGTGCGGTCGGCCGGATTCCATTCCTGGGGAGCGGAAGCGAGGATCTCCACGAGCGCCTCGTGGTCATAGGCGACCGCGCGGGCTTCGGCCACGGTTTCCCGGTCTTGTTTCACGGTCGCGTCGCCGACCCGCCAGGCGGCGCCTTCAGTGCGAGGAGCCGCAGCATACCATTGCGCCTGAAGGCCCAGTGGAATCAGGGTGATCAAGAGAAAGGGGAGGGTGGTCCGAAAGAGCTGGGTCATGGCCATGTAACAATGTAAGCCCCAAATTGCTCCATCTCCCCCAGGAAAGGGGCGTCACCGGGCGATGAGATTTGTCATCGTCGTCGGGAAAGAACAGGCGGTCATGTGGAAAACGACTCTCCCTGTATCCCGCATTGGGCGGGGATTCTGCGTACTTTTCAGGGTTCAAGAAAAGGAGAGTGGCGAAGCAAACGGGACAGAATTACACGGAAAGCGACATCCGGTCGCTCGATTGGAAGGAGCACATCCGGCTTCGTCCGGGCATGTACATCGGCAAGCTCGGGGACGGAGCCAGCGCGGATGACGGCATCTATGTGCTGCTCAAGGAGGTCATTGACAACAGCATCGATGAGCACCTCATGGGCAATGGCAAGACCATTGAAATCAGCATCCGCGACGGGGCCGTCCAGGTCCGCGATTACGGCCGGGGCATTCCCCATGGCGCAGTGGTGGACTGCGTGTCCAAGATCAACACCGGCGCCAAATACAGCGAGGGCGCCTTCTCCAAGACCGTTGGCTTGAACGGGGTCGGAACCAAGGCGGTCAACGCCCTCTCCACCGAATTCCGCATCGAGAGCTTCCGGGAGGGAGAGGTTAAGGCTGCCCGCTTCGAGCTCGGCGTCCTGAAGGACGACGAGGCCATTGCCAAAACCTCCCTCCGCAATGGCACCCGAACGTGGTTCAAGCCAGACCCCACCGTGTTCAAGGGCTACCAATACCGCCGTGAACACGTCGAGCGGCTGCTCTGGAACTACGCCTTCCTCAACAGTGGACTGACGCTCGTCTTCAACGGCGAGAAGATCCACAGTGAGGATGGACTCAAGGACTTGATCAAGCAGAACCTCAGCGCCGAGCCGGGGTATCCCATCGTTCACTTGCGGGGCGAGGACATCGAGGTGGCCCTGACCCACACCCAGGCTTACGGTGAGGACCACTACAGCTTCGTCAACGGCCAGTACACCACCCAGGGCGGAACCCACCAGAAGGCCCTGCGTGAGGCCTTTGTCAAGGTGGTCCGCGACTTCTACCAGAAGGAATACGACGCGGGTGACATCCGCATGGGCCTCATGGCGGGCATCGCCGTTCGCGTTCAGGAGCCAGTCTTCGAGTCCCAGACCAAGACCAAGCTCGGCAGCTCGGAAATCCGTCCGGGCGGCACCAGCATGCGCTCCTTCGTCTACGACTTCCTGAAGGTCGAGCTGGCCAATCACCTCCACCGGAACCCCGAGACCGCCGAAGCGCTGCTCAAGCGCATCCTCCAAAGCGAAAAGGAGCGCAAGGACCTGGCCGGCATCAAGAAGCTCGCCCGGGAGCGGGCCAAGAAGGCCAGCCTCCACAACAAGAAGCTCCGGGACTGCCGCGTCCACTTGACCAAGAAGCACGACCGCGCGGAGGAGTCGACCCTCTTCATCACGGAGGGCGACAGCGCTTCCGGCAGCATCACCAAGGCCCGTGACGTCAACACGCAAGCGGTCTTCTCCCTCAAGGGCAAGCCGCTCAATTGCTATGGCCTGACCAAGAAGGTGGTCTACGAGAACGAGGAGTTCAATCTGCTCCAGGCCGCCCTCGACATCGAGGACGGGTTGGATGGCCTCCGCTACAACAACGTCGTCATCGCCACGGATGCGGACGTGGACGGGATGCACATCCGCATCCTGCTGATGACCTTCTTCCTGCAGTTCTTCCCGGACCTCGTTCGGAAGGGGCACCTCTACGTGCTCCAGACCCCGCTCTTCCGGGTGCGCAACAAGAAGGAAACCCGCTATTGCTACACCGAAGAGGAGCGCGTCGACGCCATCGCCTCCCTCGGGCCCAAGCCGGAGATCACCCGCTTCAAGGGATTGGGTGAAATCAGCCCGGACGAGTTCTCCCACTTCATCGGGGAAGACATCCGGCTGGATCCCGTCGACCTCGGCGGCGAACATCAGCTGGACGACATGCTGGCCTTCTTCATGGGCAAGAACACGCCGGACCGCCAGCGATTCATCATTGACAACCTCCGCGTCGAGAAGGACCCCGACGCCGAGAAGGCCGAACAGGAAAGCACCGAAGCCGCATGATTGAGGAGAACCACGACGAGGAAGGCCGCGAGGAGCAGGACATGCACCAGGATCCGGAGGGCGGGTCTTCCGATGGACAACCCGCCGAAGACGGGGAGGGCGATGACGGGACCGGCGCCGACATGGAGCAGGTCATCCGCATCAAGGGGATGTACAACGAGTACTTCCTCGACTATGCGTCCTACGTCATTCTCGAGCGGGCGGTCCCGCACCTGCACGACGGACTGAAACCGGTTCAGCGCCGCATCCTGCACTCCTTGAAGGAGATGGACGACGGCCGTTTCCACAAAGTGGCCAACGCCATCGGCAACACGATGAAGTACCACCCCCACGGGGATGCGAGCATCGGCGATGCCATGGTGCAAATCGGCCAACGCGAGCTTGCGCTGGACTGCCAGGGAAACTGGGGCAACATCCTCACGGGCGACCGGGCCGCAGCACCGCGTTACATCGAGACCCGCCTGAGCCCCTTCGCCAAGGAGGCCCTCTTCAATGCCAAGACCACCAACTGGTTGTCCAGCTACGATGGCCGGAACCAGGAGCCGGAGACCTTGCCGGTCAAGTTCCCGTTGTTGCTCCAGCAGGGGGCGGAGGGCATCGCCGTTGGCCTCGCCTGCAAGATGCTGCCGCACAATTTCAACGAGCTCATCGACGGGTCGGTGGCTTACTTGAAGGGGCGGAGTTTCAAACTTTTGCCCGACTTCCCGACGGGGGGAGAGGCGGACTGCGAGCAGTACAACGACGGCCTCCGGGGCGGACGTGTTCGTGTACGGGCCAAGCTCCGCAAGGAGGACAACAAGACCCTCATCGTCGAGGAGGTGCCCTACGGCGTGACCACCACCTCCCTTATCGAGAGCATCCTCAAGGCCAACGACAAGGGCAAGATCAAGGTCAAGCGGGTGGAGGACAACACCGCCGACAAGGTCGAGGTCGTCATCCACCTGACCAACGGCGTCAGCCCGGACCGGACCATCGACGCCCTCTACGCCTTCACGGACTGCGAAGTGCGCATCGCCCCGAACGCCTGCGTGATCGAGGACGATAAGCCTGTCTTCCTGGGCGTCAAGGAGATCCTCAAGCGGAGCGCGGACCGCACCCGCATGCTGCTTGGTCGGGAGCTGGAAATCCGGCTGGGCGAGTTGCAGGAAGCGTGGCATTTCGCCTCGCTCGAAAAGATTTTCATCGAGAACCGCATCTACCGCGACATCGAGGAATGCGAGACCTGGGAGGCCATCCTTCAGGCCATCCACGCCGGACTCGAGCCGCACATCCAGCACCTCATTCGTCCGGTCACCGATGAGGACGTGACGCGCCTGACCGAGATCCGCATCAAGCGCATCTCCAAGTTCGACTCCGAAAAGGCCGACCAGCGCATTGCCAACCTCGAGGTGGAGATCGAGGAGGTCAAGAACCACTTGGCCCACCTCACCGACTACACGGTGGAGTGGTACCGCCAGCTCAAGAAGAAGTTCGGCAAGGGCCGCGAGCGCAAGACCGTGCTCAAGGCCTTCGGCACCATCGACAGTGCCAAAGTGGCTGTGGCCAACCACAAACTGTACGCCGACCTCAAGGAAGGCTTCGTGGGCATCAACATGCCCCGCGGAGAAGGGGAGTACATCTGCGATTGCTCCGACATCGCCGACGTCATCGTGTTCCGCAAGGATGGCACCATGCAGGTGTCGAAGGTGACGTCCAAGGCCTTCTTCGGCAAGGACATCCTTCATGTGGGCATCTGGAAGCGGGGCGACGAGCGGACCACGTACAACATGATTTACCGCGACGGCAAGAAGTCGGGCGGGGGACGCACGTTCGTGAAGCGCTTCAACGTGACCTCCATGACCCGCGACAAGGTGTACCCCCTCACCAAGGGGACGCCGGGCAGCCAGGTCCTGTGGTTCAGCGCCAATCCCAATGGGGAAGCAGAGCAGGTGACCGTGCACCTCAGCCGGATGCCGCGCCTCAAGTCCCTCAAGATCGACGTGGACTTTTCCGAGATTTCCATCAAAGGGCGGGGAGCTGCAGGCAACACGGTGACCAGGTACACCGTCACCGGCAAGGTGGACCTCAAGAGTGCGGGGTCCAGCACCCTCGGGGCACGGCAGGTCTGGTTTGACGAAAGCGTACGCCGGCTCAATGGCGAGGGGCGGGGACGCCTTCTCGGGGCCTTCGGTCCGGATGACCGCATGCTCGTGGTCATGGAGAGCGGCGCTTACGAGTTGCTCAAGCCGGAGATGTCGGTCCACTTCCCGGACGACATGATTTTCCTCGACAAGTGGCACCGCGACCGGGCGTTGACCGTGGTCCACCTCGACGGCGAGAAACAGGCCGTCTACGTGAAGCGGTTCTTGGCCGAATCCTCCACCAAGACGGTGAGCTTCATCGGGGAGGAGGAAGGGTCCAAGATGTTGCTCTTCACGGACCACGGAGCCCCGATCGTCAAGTGCAAGGGCAAGGACCTCGGTGAGCAGCGCTTCAGCCTCAACGAATTCATCGCCGTCAAAGGGGTCAAGGCCCGGGGCAAGCGGCTGTCCACGGACCACCGCGCCAAGGTGGTGCTCGAGGACACGCCAGACCCCAACCTCGAGGCCGCTCAACCGGATGAGCCGATGCCCGCCGAGCCGACTCCGAATGCGGAGAATGCCCCAGCGGAATCCCCCGCACAGGACCCGGGAAAACCCGCTGACGGACAGGCCCAGAGCACCCTCTTCTGACCTAATTTCGACCCCATGAACCGCACCTTCCTGATCCTGTCGGTCTGCCTGATGCTGGCCGCCTGCAACTCCGGCGGAGACGCCCCCATGGAGACCCCCGATGTCCTCGTGCACCCGGAATGGTCCCAGAGCGCTGTCATCTACGAGATGAACGTCCGCCAGCATTCTGCCGATGGAACCCTCAACACGGCCATGGCCGACCTCGCCCGCCTGAATCAGCTCGGGGTCAACATCGTTTGGCTCATGCCGGTGCACCCCATCGGAGAGGTGAACCGGAAAGGTGGGGAGAACCAGGACAACTACCTGGTTCAGCCAGGCAGCACGTCCCTCGGAAGCCCCTACAGCGTCCAGGACTACACCGCACTCAACCCGGACTACGGCACGTGGGAGGACTTCGATGCCTTCGTGTCCAAGGCGCACGACTATGACATGAAGGTCATCCTCGATTGGGTGGCCAACCACACGGCGTTTGATGCCGTCTGGACGCAGGACAGCATCGGCATGGGGTACTACCTGTTGGATTCCCTCGGTGGACTCCAACCGCCCATCGGCACCGATTGGGTCGACGTGGCCCAGCTCGACTGGGACAATGGAGAGGCCAACGGTCTGTATGCCGCGATGGAGGAGGCGATGGCCTTCTGGGTACGCGATCACGACATCGATGGCTTCCGATGCGACGTGGCCGAGAAGGTGCCGACCGCATTCTGGAACCGCGCCCGGCGGACGCTCGAGGAGATTGAGCCGGAGCTGTTCATGCTCGCCGAGGCCGAAGTGCCCGAGCACCACGACCGGGCCTTCGATGCCAGCTACGCGTGGGAGTTCCACCACATCACCAACGAGGTGGCCAAAGGCAACATGTCGGCGGACGATGTGCGCGACTACCTCGACCGCGAGGCGGAGAAATTCCCCGACTCCGCGTACCGGATGACCTTCGTGACCAACCACGACGAGAACTCCTGGAACGGAACGGCCCGGGAGCGCTACGGGGATGGCGTCCGTGCCATGGCCGTGCTCTGTGGAACGGCTTTCGGCATGCCCCTCATCTACGGCGGCCAGGAGAGCGACATGGACAAGCGCCTGCGGTTCTTCGAAAAGGACACCGTGCCGTGGGGCCAGTACCGCTCCATGTCCTTCTACCGGTTGATCAACGACCTGCATCACCGCTACACGCCCCTCTACAACGGGGAGTTCGGCGCGAAGGCGGTCCAGCTCGTCGACGAGGGCAACGTGCTCTACTACGAGCGCAGCGATGCGGACTACTCCGTTCGCGTGGTGATCAACCTGAGTGGCGAGGCGGCGGAATTCACGCCGGAGGGCCTCGACGGATACCGCGCCACCTTCAACCGGCAGAACCTCTCGAAGACAACCTGGGAGCCCTGGGACTTCGAGGTGTTCGTGAAGGCCGTTTCATAAGGGACCTTTCATGAAGGCCATCGCGCTGATCGCCCACGACGGGAAGAAGACCGAGTTGGGCCTGTTTGCCACCCGGTTTCACGAATTCTTCGCCGGTGTGCCCGTGGTGGCCACCAGCACCACTGGCGCGATGCTCGAAGAGAAGGGCTTCACCGTGGATCGCGTCGCGTCTGGTCCCAAAGGCGGCGATGCCCAGATTGCGGCCCGGGTAGCGGAAGGCACCATCGCCGGCGTCATTTTCTTCCGGGATCCGATGGGCAAGCATCCGCACGAGCCGGACATCAACATGCTGCTCCGTCTGTGCGACGTGCACAATGTGCCGTTGGCCACGAATCCGGCCACCGCGGAATTGATTGTCCGACACCTTGGCTGAGGTGGGGGATTCCCTGCCCCAAGACAACCGGGACGCGTCCGTCCGCCGATGGGTGGTCGACGTGTTGGCCGGGTCCCCGTTGCCCATGTTGGCGGAGCCGAGGGAGAGGCAGGCCGTGGCCGATCGGCTGATGGCCGATCTCGACGACCGGAGCCGCCTTGTGCTCGAGGCGATGGGCCGTCGGTATGACGAAGGAGAATTGACGCGGCTGCAGGGCCACCTGCGCAACACCTTGGCGGGCGTCCCCGTGCAACGCGTGGTCGGCTGGACCGAATTCCGGGGGCTGCGCCTCAACTGTTCCGGGGACGTCCTGATTCCCCGGCCCGAGACCGAAGAGGTCGTGGGGTGGTTTCTGGAGGGCATGTCCAGAGCCGACGCCATGTCCGTGGCTGGCCCTGTGCGGGTGGTGGACGTGGGCACGGGCAGCGGGTGCGTGGCCCTGTCGATCAAGGAGGAGCGGCCACACTGGGAGGTGGTGGCGGTCGACGTGTCCGAGCGGGCGCTGGCGCAGGCCCAGTCCAACGCGGACCAATTGGGGCTGGACGTGGAGTTCCTCGCGCAGGATGCCCTCGATGTGCAGTCGCTTGCCGCATTGGGGCCTTTCCACGGCATCGTCAGCAACCCGCCGTACATCCCGGCGAACGAGGTGCTCGACCCGCACGTGGCCGACCATGAGCCCCATGAGGCCCTGTTCGTGCCGGAAACGGACCCGCTGCTCTTCTACCGCGCCCTGCGCGACCTGGCGGAAGCGTCGCTTGTGGCCGGCGGGTGCATGGTGGCGGAATGCCACCGGGAATTCACCCGGGATGTGGCGGATTGTTGGCAACTCGACGGCGCGCTGACCGAGTGCCTCACCGACCTTCAAGGTGCGGAACGGGCGGTGCGCTTCGTTCGTTCCTGATCCGAAGACCGAGACCATGAGTGCAGCTGATCGCATTGCAGAACTCCGCCGTGTTCTTCACGAGCACAACCACCGGTATTACGTCCTCGCCGCCCCGACCATCAGCGATCGGGAATTCGACGGATTGCTCTCTGAATTGGAGGCGCTGGAGAAGGAGCATCCGGAATTCGACGACCCGAACAGCCCGACGCGCCGGGTGGGCAGCGACCTCGACAGCCAGGCCTTTGAGAAGGTGGCGCACAGCCGGCCGATGCTCTCCCTGTCCAACAGCTACAACGCCGAAGAAGTGCAGGAGTGGGCCGACCGCGTCCAGCGAGAAACGGCCGGGGAATGCAGCTTCACCTGTGAGCTTAAATACGACGGGGTGGCCATTGCGCTGCAATACCGGAATGGTGCCTTGGTACGCGCCCTGACACGGGGAGACGGCACCACGGGAGAGGACATCACGGACAACGTGCGGACCATCCGCACCATCCCGTTGACCTTGGCCACGGGCGCCCCGGACAACCTCGAGATACGCGGGGAGATCATCCTGCCGTTCGCCGCATTCGAAGCGCTCAACACGCGCGTGGTGGCTGCGGGCCGCGACGCCTTCGTCAACCCGCGCAACACGGCTGCCGGCAGCCTCAAGCTCCACGACAACAAGGAAGTCGCCCGGCGCGGGCTGGATTGTTTCCTCTACCAGGTCGAATTGGAGGAGGGCGAGCTGACCAGCCATTCCCAAGGCGTGACCGATGCGGCCCGTTGGGGCTTCAAGACACCCCTGACGCTGGACGGGGCCTTCCGCCGGGTGAACGATGTGGAAGGCGTCATGGACTTCCTCGCCCATTGGGACGAGGCGCGTCACGGGTTGCCCTTCGCCATCGACGGCGTCGTCATCAAGGTGGACGAAACCGTGCACCGGCGGACGCTGGGGTCCACGGCCAAGGCACCCCGCTGGGCGTTGGCCTACAAGTTTGAAACCGAGCAGGGCCTCACGCGCCTGATTCGCATCGATTACCAGGTGGGACGCACGGGCGGAATCACTCCTGTGGCCCGGCTCGAGCCCGTGTTTGTGGCGGGCACCACCGTCCAGAACGCCTCCTTGCACAATGCCGACCAGATTGCCCAACTCGACATTCGGGAAGGCGACCTCGTGAGGGTGGAGAAAGGGGGTGAGATCATTCCCAAGGTGGTGGGCGTGGTGCTGGAGGAGCGTCCGGAGGACAGCCGACCCCACGTCTATGCCGAGCGGTGCCCGGATTGCGACACACCGCTCGAACGGGCAGAGGAGGAGGCCCGGCATTATTGTCCAAACGCCCTCGGGTGCCCCGAGCAGATCAAAGGCCGGATCGAGCATTTCGCCAGCCGCAAGGCGATGAACATCGATGGGCTCGGCGACAAGAGCGTCGAGCAGCTGTGGTCTGCCGGGATGGTGCGCCAACCCGCCGATTTGTACGACCTCAGTCTCGAGCCTTTGCTGACGCTGGACCGCATGGCGGAGACCAAGGCGGGCAACCTGTTGGCCGGCATTGAGGCATCCAAATCGGTTTCCTTCGAGCGTGTGCTGTTCGCCCTGGGCATCCGTCACGTTGGGGAAACCGTGGCCAAGCGCCTCGCCCGGCATTTTGGCTCGCTGGAATCGCTGCGTTCGGCGTCGTTGGAATCGTTGCTCGAATTGGATGTGGTTGGGCCGGTCATCGCCGACGCTGTACTGGCCTTCTTCGCGGACGCACGACAGGTGGGCCATGTGGAGCGGCTCGTTGCGGCAGGTCTGCAGTTCGAGGCAGCGGCCAGCGAGATGCCCACAGGCACCGCATTCGCGGACAAGCGTTGCGTGGTCAGCGGGGTGTTCAGCATGCCGAGGGACGAGGTCAAGCGGCTCGTCGAGCAGAATGGCGGCAAGCTGTCCGGCAGTGTGTCGGGCAGTACGGATTTCCTCATCGCCGGGGACAAAATGGGGCCCGCCAAGCGCGAAAAGGCCGAGCGGGCCGGAGTCCGAATCTTGTCGGAATCGGAGTTCATGAGTATGATATCCGGTTCGTGAGGGGACAATAATTTATTCAGGCGGGTATTACAGGATTTGTAATCGGCCTGTTTCGGCGTGCGGTTTGGGTTAAATTGAAGAACCAATCGCTGAGAATGAACCATTTGACTCACAGCTTGGCCATCCTGATGGTCAGTGCCCTTTCCGTCCTGACCGGTTTCGGCCAATCCTGCATCGACCCGGACGCCTGCAACTACGAACCCAACGCGGGCACGCCAGACGCCGTCTGCCTCGAAATCATCCCCTTCGCCACCCATGACTCCGGCGACCTGGCGGGCATGACGACGTGGCGGGTGTACTTCCGAACAACCGATCCCGCTGACTTCGTCACGGCGGTCTTCGGGAATCAATCCGAGCCCCTCTCGCTGACCACGACCACGAGCTTCTACCAGAATGCCCTCGGTGGTGCCACGGCCCAGCCCATCAATCCCCTGTTGCTCCCCACTTTCCCGGACTTGGAGTTTGACAGCTTCGTGACCATCGGCTTGTCCCAGATGGCCGATGGCTCGGCTGGGGAGAACGCCCCCCAAACCGCGTCTTCTCCCAACCAGAATTGGGAACAAGCCTTCGAAGACGGCGGCAACGTGCTGATTGACGACTTGGTCGGTGGCCTGTGGTTCATTTTCAACGGCGACACCAACGGTGCCCCGGACGCCGATGGACGCATCCTGCTCGCCCAGCTGACCACCGATGGAGACCTCGGCGGAACGGTCAACGTGCAGTACTTCCCGGCAGGGGGGGCAGCGTCCACGGTGACGCTTTCCCTCGACAACCCTTGCGACTTGGGAAGTCTGGACGATTGCACCTATCCCGCATCGGATTTCGTGGACTGCAATGGAGACTGTTTCAACGACGCCGACACAGACGGCATCTGCGACGAAGTGGACGATTGCATCGGCGTGGTGGATGAATGTGGCGTCTGCAATGGCCCCGGCGCCGTCGAAGTGTGCGGCTGCACAGGCTTGCCTGCAGGCGACTGCGACTGCAACGGCAACCAGCTCGACGCCATCGGTGTCTGCGGAGGGGACTGCACGGCGGACCTCGATGGAGACAGCATTTGTGACGATGTGGACGACTGCGTGGGAACCCCGGATGCCATCGGCGTCTGCAATGGCGACTGCACGGCCGACGCCGATGCGGATGGCATTTGCGACGACGTGGACGATTGCATCGGTCAAGTGGACGCCTGCGGCATTTGCAATGGCCCTGGGCCTGCCGGTGACTGTGGTTGCGACGACATTCCCGACGGAGACTGCGACTGCAATGGCAACCAATTCGACGCCATTGGCGACTGCGGTGGCTCCTGCACGGCGGACGTGGACGCCGACGGCATTTGCGACGACGTGGACGATTGCGTGGGCGAATTCGACGCCTGTGGCGTCTGCAACGGTCCCGGCGCCATCTACGAGTGTGGTTGCAATGACATCCCCGACGGCGACTGCGACTGTGAGGGCAACCAGCTCGACGCCTGCGGACTCTGCGGAGGACCTGGCGAGATCTACGAATGCGGTTGTTCAGACATCCCCGACGGGGACTGCGACTGCAATGGCAACCAGCTCGACGCCGTTGGCGATTGCGGCGGCTCCTGCACGGCGGATGCCGATGCCGATGGCATCTGCGACGACGTGGACGAATGTGTCGGCGAATACGATGCCTGCGGCGTGTGCAATGGCCCCGGCGCCATCTTCGATTGCGGATGTGCCGACATTCCTGACGGGGATTGCGATTGCAACGGAGGGCAGCTCGATGCACTGGGCGTTTGTGGAGGAGATTGTCCCGCTGATGCAGACGAAAACGGCATCTGCGACACCTTGGAGGGCTCCGGGTGTGCGGACGAATCCGCCTGCAACTTCGACCCCTTCGCCGAGCCGGTTGACCCCGCACCCCTCGACGACTACTGCGCGCTGACCGAGGTGGTGGCGACGCACACATCGGGTCCCCTGGCCGGGATGACGACCTACCGCGTTTCGGTCCAGACGCTGCATCCGACGGATTTCGTGACCTCAGTGTCCGGCAACGCGACCAACCCCACCTACATCGAGACCACGACGTCATTCTATCAGGATGCCCTCGGCGGAGCAACGCCAGCCAATATCAATCCGCTGCTCCTGCCGGCATTCCCCGACCTGGCCTATGACAGCTGGGTCACCATCGGCATCGATGGCCCGGCCAACGCCGCGGACGGAGAGACCAATGCGTCCGTGGTGCAGTCGCCCGGTCAGAGCTGGGCCACCCTGTTTGACCCCGGTTCGGGCGTGCCAGGGGCCAACATTGCCATCGACGACATCGTGGGCGGAGTGTGGTACGTGCTCAACGGCGATGCCAACGGCGTCCCCGATGCCGATGGCCGGGTGTTGGTCGGTCAATTCACGACCGATGGCGTCCTGAGCGGCAACATCCAGGTGCAGCTCTTCCCCCAGGGAGACAACGCGAATTTCCTGCTCCTCGACTTGCCGATCGGCCTCGGTGTCGGTTGCCCCTCCAATGCAAACGACAACTGCCTGTACGACGACGCCCTCGGCGTGTGTGGCGGCGATTGCACGGCGGATGCCGATGCGGACGGCCTCTGCGACGACGAGGACGATTGCATCGGCGAGCTCGACGAGTGCGGCGTCTGCAATGGCCCCGGGGCCGTCCTCGATTGTGGCTGTGAGCCCATCGCGGATGGTGCCTGCGATTGTGCAGGCAACCAGCTCGACGCCCTCGGCGTCTGCGGTGGCGACTGCACGGCCGATGCCGATGCTGACGGCCTCTGCGACGATGTGGACGACTGCGTCGGCGAGGTCGATGAATGCGGCATCTGCAACGGACCCGGCGCCGTGGGCAACTGCGGTTGCGAGGACATCCCGGATGGCGATTGTGACTGCAACGGCAACCAGCTCGACGCCCTCGGCGTCTGCGGTGGCGATTGCACGGCGGACGCAGACGCAGACGGCATCTGTGACGACGAGGACGACTGCGTCGGCGAACTCGACGCCTGCGGCATCTGCAATGGTCCCGGTGCCATCTACGACTGTGGATGCACCGACATTCCCGACGGAGATTGCGATTGTGATGGCAATCAACTCGACGCGCTTGGCGTGTGCGGTGGCGACTGTGCGGCCGACGTCAACAGCAATGGCCTGTGCGACGACGATGAGCCCCAGACCTGCGATGACCCGGAGGCCTGCAATTACGATCCCAATGCCCTGCCGTTCGAGCCGATTCCGGCAGACGAGGGCTATTGCGCCGAACTCCGCGTCATCGCCGAGCACGACGCCGGCGACCTCGCGGGCATGACCACCTACCAGGTGCTCATCCACACCGAGCACCCTACGGATTTCGTGACCTCCGTCTTTGGCAACGTCAACGACCCGTTGGAGGTGACCACGACCACGAGCTTCTATCAACACCCGCTGGGTGCAGCGACGCCGGAGAATGTCAATCCTTTGCTGCTGCCGGTGTACCCCAATCTTGTCTACGACAGCTGGGTGACCATTGGACTGGATGGTCCTGCCAACGCTGCTGCAGGGGAGAATGCCGCGTCGACGGTGCAGTCCCCCGGTCAAGCCTGGACGACCAACTTTGAGCCGGGAGGCGGCCTGCCGGGAGCAGACATCGTCATGAACGATGCTGTCGGCGGGGTGTGGTACATCCTCAATGGCGATGCGAACGGCTATCCGACCGCGGATGGAACCGTCCTCATCGGCCAGTTCACCACCGACGGCGAGTTGGGCGGCACGGTCAATGTCCAGGTCTTCCCCGAGGGGGACAACATCAACTTCATCACCGTCAGCCTGCCCATCGGCGGCAACTGCGTGCCGGTGACAACGAACCCCGCCTGCACCTACCCGGAGTCCGACATCGTGGACTGTGAGGGGGAGTGCCTCAACGACCTGGACGGGGACGACATCTGTGACGAGGACGAGGTGCCCGGGTGCACCGATGCCACGGCCTGCAACTTCGAAGCTGGCGCCACCGACGATGATGGCTCCTGCCTCCAGCTGGACGAATGCGGGGTGTGCGGAGGATCCGGCATCCCGGACGGCGACTGCGACTGTGATGGCAACCAGCTTGACGCCATCGGCGTGTGCGGTGGTGATTGCACGGCCGACGTGGATGCGGACGGCATCTGCGACGATGTGGACGACTGCGTGGGCGCCTATGACGATTGCGGCATCTGCAATGGCCCCGGCGCCATCTACGACTGCGGTTGCGCGGACATCCCCGACGGGGACTGCGATTGTGGCGGCAACCAGCTGGACGCCATCGGCGTCTGCGGCGGCGACTGCACGGCTGACGCCGACGCCGACGGCATCTGTGACGACGTGGACGACTGCGTGGGTGCCTATGACGACTGCGGCATTTGCAACGGTCCTGGCGCCATCTACGATTGTGGCTGTGCGGACATCCCGGACGGCGACTGCGACTGTGATGGCAACCAGCTTGACGCCCTCGGCGTCTGCGGTGGCGATTGTCCGGGAGATGCCGACAGCGATGGCGTC
>JBMYZR010000023.1:0-10047 GCA_049610565.1 Flavobacteriales bacterium
GAGGACAGCCGCTCATAGAGGATGCGGGTGTGCGCCCGGTGCTGGTCGACCAACACCAAGCCACTGCGGGTGGCCGTCACGATCCACCCCCCGAACAGTTGAAACAAGGGACGCTGCTGGTCAAAGCCCAGCGAAGGCTCCTCGCCCGGGGTCGCTTTGGATTCCGAAAAGACCAACCGCGCGGGACCATCCGTTTCGGCCCCGCCGGCCGACGGGGCGTCCTGTCCTGGGTCTCGCTGGTCCGCACCGGTGGATTCGAAGAACCGGCGGGTCGCCTCGATGCGCGCGGCGTTGAAAGCATCCCGGGGCATGCCGCCGCCGGAGGAGGACGAGGACCGGGCGGTACCGGATGTCCTCGCCCCACCCCCACTTCCGCTTCCGCTTCCGGTGTCGAAGGGATTGTAGTCTGGATTGAGCTGAATCTTGGGCTCCTCCACCTCCTGGCCGGGCTTCGGAGGCGCGATGTCAAAGGCGGTCTCCGCATCGAAGTCCAAGGACGGAGCCACATGGAACCGCCCCAGGGCCCGCTTCACCGCCGCCTGGAGGATGGCCACGATGGGGCGTTCCTCCTGGAATTTGGCCTCCACCTTCGTGGGGTGGATGTTGACATCGACCCGCGCGGCATCCACTTCGAGGAACAGGACGTACAGCGGGAACTGGCCCGGCGTCAGCAATCCCTCCATGGCCCGCATGACGGCCCCGTGAAAGGCGGGATGCTTGATGAAGCGCCCATTGACAAACAGGAACTGCTCACCGCGCGTGCGGCGGGCGAATTCCGGCTTGCCCACGAATCCGGCGAGAGACACGACATCCGTCCGCTCCTCCACCGGGACCAGGCGCTCGTCGTATTTGGCGCCGAACACCCGGACCAGCCGCTGGCGAAGGCTGCCGGCGGGCAGATCGAAGAGCTCGCCATCGTTGTGGCTCAACCGGAACGCGCAATCGGGATGGGCCAGCGCAATCCGCTGGAACTCATCAATCGCGTGGCGCAACTCCACCTGGTCGCTCTTGAGGAAATTCCGGCGGGCCGGAACGTTGAAGAACAGGTGCTTGACCACCATCCGCGTGCCCACGTCACACGGTGTGGCCTCGGCCGGCTGGTGTTCGCCCCCTTCCACCACGAGCCGGACACCGAGTTCGTCCTCGGCGCGGCGGGTGCGGAGCTCGACCCGCGCAATGCTGGCAATGCTGGCCAGGGCCTCGCCCCGGAAGCCCATCGTTGCCAGCGCCAGCAGGTCATCGGCTGAGCGCAGTTTGGAGGTGGCGTGCCGCTCGAAACACAAGGCCGCATCCTCGGGCCCCATGCCCCCGCCATTGTCCTCGACCACAATCCGGTTCCGGCCGGCATCCTTGAGTTCAACGGCAATGCGGGTGGCCCCGGCATCGAGCGCATTTTCCATCAATTCCTTGACCACGGACGCCGGACGCTGCACGACCTCACCGGCCGCAATCTGGTTGGCCACATGCTCGGGCAAGCGTTGGATCATCGTGTCGGTCACCGTCCCCATCACTGCGCAGGAATCAAGAATTCGCGGGCGAAATCGGTCGTCTCCACCCAAAGGAGCCCACGCCACGCGGCGTACAACAACACGAGCAGAATGGCCCCGCTCCGCAGCATGGCGCGCTGTCGAGACCGGCGCAGGGAAGCGAGCCGCCCCTGCCGTTCGGTCCGGGTTCCTCCGTCCTGGCGGAACCGCAATTTCTTGGGAGAGGCCGCGTCAAGGCCATGCACTTCGGCCTCGATGGCCGCTTTGCGCTCCTTCCACTTCAGGGCGCGCCCATCCACGTGCGACGAGCGGAACGTGAAGTTCCTCGGCGCGGAACGGACGTTCCGAAAGGGACTGGGCAAACGCGGTGGTCTCATGCGGACCCCAAATTTGCCTGCTCCTGCTCGAATTGCTGCAGAACATCATCCACAGCGCGTCCACCACCGGCCCGTTCAAGAATTTTCTGCAGCACCCGGTCCACCGCACTGTCCGGACAGGAGGCTCCGCTGGTCAACAACACCGTCGTCACGCCCTCTTCCCGGGTCGATTCCGGCCACCAGTCGCCGCTCTCCTTCCTTTCGCCCGCATGCAGGTCAAAATGTCCGAGCTGTCCGCCTTCGGCAAACTCATCCGCCCCGCGCACAAACCAGGTGGGCATCACCTCCTCGCACAGCTCCACGAGGTGGCTCGTGTTGCTCGAATTGTACCCGCCGACCACCACGGCCAAATCCGCCTTGCCGGCGAGGGCATCGAGCGCCCCGCTGGTGGCCGTCTGGTTGTCCAGTGTTGCGTAGCACAGCGTATCCCGGGTGTTGGCGAACCTGTCAGCCGATCCTCCGTCGCGGACTTCCAACGCCTGCTTCAAATGGTCGGCGATGGCCTGCGTGTCGCTGGCCAGCATGGTCGTCTGGTTGACCACGCCGAACCGCTCGAGGTCTTCCGGCACAGAGAATCCGGCGCTGGTCCGGTCGGCGAAATGCGCGTCGAATTCAGACCAATCGCGGTCCCCCCGGATGAACCCGGCCAGCACCTCCGCCTCCTCCATGTTCTTCACCACCAACGACTTGGCGTGCGCGCTGCTGTGGCTGAACGTCGCTCGGGTCTCCTCGTGCTTGGGCTTGCCGTGGATGATGACCGTGTAGTCCTTGTCACCGAGCTGGGCCGCCCGCTTCCACACCTTCTCCACGAAGGGACACGTCGTGTTGTAGCGCTGGATGTCCACGCCGATGGCCTGGAGCCGCTCCTCCAGCTCGAGGGTCGTCCCGAAGGCCGGCACGATCACGACGTCGTCCGGAGACAGCGCCTCAAACGGGGTGATGATGCCGCCTTCGGTGTCCATCAGGAAGCCGATGCCCTGCGACTCGAGGTCCGCGTTGACTTCCGGATTGTGGATCATCTGGCTGAGCAGCCACAGGCGTTTCCCCGGGTTTTCGGCCACGGCCTTGTACGCGATCTCGATGGCGTTTTCCACCCCGAAGCAAAACCCGAAGTGCCGGGGAAGGACAAACCGGACGGTTCCGAAATCCAGGACGGTGGGTGACAGATCCCGCTTCCTCGGGTCCGCCACCTTGCGCAGGGCCTTGACCTTGCCGATGACCGGCGAGCGATAGGATTCGGGAATGTCGAATGTCCGCATGAAGCGAAGGTAAAAGCCACCTCGGGGCGCGGGCAGCAGAATTCCTGTGAAAATCCATCCGGCAAACGCAACCCCGCGCGAATTCATCCGTATCCGCAGACATCACCACGAATGAGGCCGATCAAGCAGGCCGAACGTGAACGAATTCCGCTCCCGCGAGACGGGGGCAATCCCACCTGAAGGCGGTGCCGCGTGCGGCACCCGTGAGGTAGATGTGGTGAGAAGGGGCTGCCGAAAGGTGGCCCCTTCACTTTTTGCCCCCCCACCGTTCGCCGGCGCGCTGGACGAAGGCCTTGCGCCGCGCTTGCGCCGCCCGGTCGTCCGGCTGGCGCCCCCAGGACCGGGGGAACCAGCTCCGGCGCCCCTTGATTTCGGCCCAGGCCTCAGCCTTGACCCGAAGCAGAAAGGCCCCTTCGGTCCGCATCAGCCACTCCGTCTCCGTGCCATTGAGTTCAATGTGAATGTCCGGATGGGCCTGGAGCCAACGGACGATCAGGATGTCCACGACCTCCTGCACGTCCTCGCAAGTCCGGCCGCGAAAATCGCGGCGGAGGGCCCTGAGGGCCCAACGGTCCATGCTCAACGCCATGTCGGGCGAGGCCACCTCCACGAGGGGATCGTAGGGAGGCGCATCGCACGGGCCCGTCCCCTGCGGCAGGATGGCCCCCGCCTCACAGGCGAGACCCAATGCCAACAGAACCGACAGGCACGCCCTGCGCATGTCAGAGGGGCAATTCGGTTTCCGTGAAGGCAATGCCCTCCTCAGCCAACCCTTTGAGCAGGGGCGCATACAGGTCCGGCGTGGTGGGCAGCAGAACGCCCGTTCCGCTCCACTCGCCCCGGACCCACATGCGGGCCGCGAGCGCCAACGGAAGCCCCACCGTCAGGGACATTGCCGTGTGGGTTTCGTCCTCTCCGATGTGCACCAGATGGGACGTTCGGACCCGGTCACGGCCCTCCGCGTCGCGGTAATGGAAACGGTGCCACATCACAATCATGTCGAGGTCACCGGGCTGGAGTGCCCAACGCTCCTCCAGGAGGGCTTGCAGGATGTCCGCCGGACTTCCCAAGGCCTCCGGCAACGGGGCATCTCCGAACAGCCCGAGGTTGTCCAACAGGTTCAGGGCCCGGTCGTCGGCTCCAGTCGCCTTGGCCACCGCATCGCGGACCGTCGCGGCATCAGCCCCTTGCGGCACGCCGCCGGAGAACCCTGCTGTAAACTCCCGCCACGTCGTTCCTTCCGGATAGGCGACCTGCGCATCGTCCCGGTTCATGCCCAACTGGAACACCGCGTCCCAACCGCCGCAAAAGCCATCTCCACGAAGGGTTCCCCGCACGAGGGTGTCGATGCCCTGAATGCCGTAGATCTCCTCGTAGGCGAGGGAGTCCCGGTTGGCGTAGCCCTCAAACCGGCCGGCGCCGGGCACATCCACCGCCGTGATCTCCTGGAACAACCGGTGGGGCGGCAGGACCCGGATGCGGCCATTCTCCTTGAACGTGGCCGAACCGCCCTGGCCTGCCAAGACGACGTTGCGCGGGTTCCACGTGAACTTGTAATGCCAGGGGTTGTCGTCGCTCTCCGGGGCGACAAGGCCGCCCGTGTAGCTCTCGAAGCCCGTGAGGGTGCAGCCTTCCGCACGCAGCCCATCGATGACCTCCATCGCGCTGAGGTGATCGATGCCCGGGTCGAGCCCGAGTTCGTTGAGGATGGGGATGCCCGCCGCCTTGGCCTCGGCATCCATGGCCGCGATCTCCGGGGACAGGTAACTCGGGGTGATCAGCGGTGTCCGGGTGGCGATGGCATCGCGGGCGACCTCGGGATGGAGGAAGGCCGGCAACATGCTGATGACGAGGTCGGCCTGGTCGATTTCGTGTCTCCGCGCCTCGGGATTGTTGGCGTCCAGCGCAAACGTCGAGGCGGCCGGATGGCCCTCCGCCTTCCTTGCCGCGAGGTCGGGATCCAGGTCACCGATGCGCACGGTGAAGCCCTCTGATTCCGCGTTCTGCAGCAGATGCCGAATGAGGGACGAGCTCGAACGGCCTGCGCCCAGGATGACAATTCGCTTGGTCATGCCACGAATTTCGTCGGCTCCGGACGGGATACAAGGGAAGAGTCTGAAATACTTGGCACGGGACTTGTCCACACGAGATGGCCACTGGCCTAATTTCAACGCTCACTCCCAATCACCTGCCCATGATCCGCACCCACTCCCTCCTGCCCCTGTTTGGATTGGCCCTGATCCTGACCGCCTGCAATGGCCCCAAGTCCATCAGCAAGCGCGCAGGCGAACTCTATGCGGCCGGATTCAACGAACAAGCGGCCAACCTCTACACGATGGCGCTGCGCAAGAAACCGGGGTATGTGGACGCGATGGTGGGGTTGAAAATGACGGGGCAGGGCGTGATGGACGTCCACATCGGCGAATTCCAGCGTGCTGCCCTCGCCGGCCGACGCGCCGACGCGATTGCCGAGTACGACAAAATGATGGCCTTCAAGACCAAGGTCGCCGCCGTGGGGGTGGTCCTGCTCATCCCGGCCACGGTCGAAGCGGACCATGCGGACCTCGTCGACGAGCACCTCATCGAGCTGGATGAGGCTGGACATGCGCAACTCGAAGAAGAGGACTTCGAAGCGGCCGAAGCCACGTTCAAGGAGATCCTCCGACTCGACCCGGCCTACGGGGATGCGGCCGATCTGCTGATCGTCGCGCGCGCCGAACCCAAGTACCGGTTGGGCCAGACGGCCCTCGAAGACGGACGATTCCGGGAAGCCCACAGCAATCTGGGACTCGTCCTCGCCCTCGACAAGGACTACAAGGACGCCAGCGCCCTCCACCAAGAAGCGCTGGAGACCGGCCGGTTCAACGTGGCCATCTCCGACTTCGACTCGCGCAACCGCGACCGCGACGTCGCCTTGGAGCTGCGCAGCGGCGTCCAGCGGGGCCTTCTCGATTCCTCCGACCCCTTCGTCGGCGTCGTGGACCGCACCCTGCGCGAGGACATCCTCGCCGAACAGGAGCTGTCCCTATCCGGTATGTCCGACGAGACCGTGGCCGTTGGCGAAATCGCCGGCGCACGGGCCATCCTCACCGGCGCGGTGCTGACCTACTCTTCGGAGACCGGATCGCCGCTGAGCACGAGCCGCAACGGATACCGCAAGTACTTCCGCGAGGTCAAGGACGACGAAGGCAACATCAAAAAGGTGGCCGCATTCTCGCCGGCCCGCTACAACCTGCACACGCAGCGCCGCAGCGTGTTCCTCAAGTTCGAGATCAAGCTCATCAGCACCGAAACCGGCGAGGTGTTGCTCTCCGAAGTGGAGCAGGTCCACGCCCAGGATGCGGTGGAATACGCCGTGAGCCAGGTGCCCGCAGGCAGCCTCTATCCGGCCCGCGCCAATGGTGAAGTCGACCGCAGCGGCAAGTCCCGCATGAACGCCCTCCTCGGCGCACGGCGCCAACTCGCCACGGAGTCTGCCCTCCGGGCCCAGGTGATCCAGGAGGCCACCGCACGCGGAAAGCGGGACATTGAGCAGTTTCTTGCACGTCACATCGAATGAGGATTCCGGTCGCCATATCGATCCTGGTCGTTGCCATCCTGACCTCCGGTTGCTCCGGGCGCAGGGGCATCGAACAGACCCCGCCCCCAGGCTGGGTCAACGAACGCCCCGTGTCCAGTCTTTACTACATCGGCATCGGCAGTGCGGTCCCGAATCCGATTCCCGGGGAGGCCCTGCGGACGGCCAAGGAGCGCGCCGCTGCTGACCTCGCCGGGGAAATCGCCCTCCGCGTGGAAAGCACCTCGCTGCTCGAAAGCGAAGAGCGCAATGGAGAGGTCCAGCAGGATTACTCCAACACCATCACGAGCCGGGCCGAGGAGCGCATTGCCGGGTTCCAGGTCGTCGACGTCTGGCAAGGGACAGAAGGCTGCTTCGTCTACTACCGGTTGGAGAAAGCCCGCTATCAGGCAGAGCGCAATGCCCGGCGTCAGGACGCCATCGACATGGCCCTGCTCGAGCACGAGGCGGGCAAGTCCGACCTCGCTGCCGGCAACCTGCAGGGCGCACTGAACCATTGGGGCGCAGGCGTTCTCGGACTGGAAGAGTTCTGGAATGAGGTCAACCGGGCGACCCTCGACGGCGAGCAGGTCAGCATCGAGCCCCACCTCCTGCGCGCCATGCGGGAGGCCATCAGCAACATCGATCTGAGGGCCGCCGTGGAGAGCGTGACCCTCAGCGCCCAAGGCAATTTCAAGTTCCCCCTCGGCCTGCACACGACGCTCCAGGGAAGCAATGTGCGAGGCGTACCGCTCCGGTACCACTACCACAACGGCACCTACATGAAGAAAGCCACGGAGTTCACCGATGAGGAAGGAACCGTGGTCGCCATCGTGCAAGGCGTGGACCCAGAGCGGCCCGACCCGAACTTCTCCTGCACCCTTGACGTGCCGCGTCTCCTCAAGGCAGCTGGACTGAAGTCGGTGCTGATCGAATTGCTCGGCGACATCCACGTGGACAGCGTCACCCTTCCGGTCAACGTGGACATGCCGTCGGTCCGCATCGTGCCCTCCTCGGATTCCCAACTGGAACCGGCCCAGCACGCCGGCCCCATCACGGCCATCCGCTCTCTCCTGCTCCAAGCGGGGTATGCCGTGGTGGATGCGAACGAGGCCGGGGATTTCACCGTGATCCTCGAGCTTCGATCCGAGCGCCGGGTACCCCAGGGCAACCTCGGGAACTTCCACACCGCCTACGTCGAAGGCGGGCTGACCCTGCGCAATGCGGGGGGCAAGCTGGTGGACCAGATCGTCCTCGACCGGGTGAAGGGCGTCCAGCTCGACCCGGCCGCAGCCTTGAACCTCGCCCTGTCGAACGCCGCCGAGGCCCTGAAGGAAAAACACGGAAACACCCTCATCCGGGCCCTGCGCTGAACACTTTGGCACGATATTGGAAACCCCCACAACACACCCACTAATACAAACGCTATGACCCGTACTGCATTCCTGACCACGACGGGCCTGGTCCTCGGCCTGGCCGTCTTCACGACCGGCTGCAAGAAGAACAAGGACGTCGCCAAGCCGAAAGGCGAAGTCGAAATCGTCGAATTCTGCACCGGCTCCGAATACAACAGCGACAGCAAGCACTTCCGCTCCACCGCCACCGGTGAAAGCCAAGACCGCGAGATCGCCAAGAAGAAGGCCCGCTCCACGGCCGAAAGCCGCATTGCCCGGACCGTGAGCGCCACCATTCAGGCCGTCACCGACAACTACGTCTCGAGCACGGAATTCAACAACCGCGAAGAGGCCACGGAGACCTTCAACGAGCTGGCCCGCACGGTCGTCGACCAGGAGCTTCGCGGCGCCATCGTCATCTGCGAAAAGCTCACCCAGCGCGAGAACGGCATCTACGTCAGCTACGTCGCCCTCGAGCTGAGCGGCGAGAAGTTCGCCTCGAAGTACAACGAGAAGATCTCCGAGGACGAGCGCATCATGGCCGAGTACAACTACGAGCGTTTCAAGGAGACGTTCAAGGAGGAGATGGAAAAGCTCGGCAACTGAGCCTCCCCCCACCCCCATTTGGAAAAGGCGCCTTCGGGCGCCTTTTTTGCGGTCCAAACCTCAAACCACATGAACATCCAACATCTACTGGGCACCCTGTTTTGCGTTTGCCTGCTCGCTGCCGGATGCAGCAAGGAAGGCTGCACCGATGCCAATGCCACCAACTACGATCCTTCCGCAGACACTTTCGATGGGTCTTGCCAATACGAGGGACAAGTGGTCTTCTGGTACGGAGAAGACGTCAGCAGCGAACTCCAATACATCTACAGCACCTCGCTGAACTTCTACATCGACGGCCAGATTGTGGGCAGCACGGCCACGAGCCAATTCTGGACAGCAGCTCCCGATTGTGGGGACAATGCATCCATCACGGTGACCAAGGATCTCGGCAATGCGACCTCCTTGGCGAGCACTTATGAAGTCATCGACAACTATGGAGACGTCGTGTGGACCGGGACCGTCAATTTCGTGGCCAACACCTGTCTGCAGCTCGAGTTGACCAGCTGAATCGCACCTTAATAGTTCGGAAAAGGCGCCTTCGGGCGCCTTTTTTCTTGGGCTCAGACGAGGGTGTCGAGCCACGCGGCGAGCATGCCCCGGCCGTCCGGCGTCAGCACGCTTTCGGGATGGAACTGCACGGCATGCAGGGGAAGTTCCCGGTGTTGCAAGGCGAGGATGACCTCCGCATCCTCCGCCACTTCTGCGGTGATCTCCCACACGGCTGGCAAGGAGGGCCGGTCCGCGCACCAGCTGTGGTAGTGCCCAACCTCGAACGAACCGCCGACCGTTTTGAGCAAGGGGTGCTCGGCCACTTTGCGCGCCTGGCCAGCCATGCCGTGACGGACCGCGTCCATTTGACGAAGGCGTCCCCCACTCCACTCCACCAGCGCCTGAAGCCCCAAGCACACCCCGAGGATGGGGCGATGCGGAGCCCACGCTTGGACCAAGGCCATCAGGCCCTCACTCTCCGAAGGCAGTCCCGGGCCGGGCGACAGCACGATGCCGTCCATGCCCTCCGCATCCTGCGGCCGGCACTCCGCCGCTTGGCGAACCACCACTGAAGCGCCAGCGCGCTCCAGGTCATGCGCAAGGTTCCAGGTGAAGGAGTCCCGGTTGTCGACGAGCAAAATGGCCTTTCCCTTCATGCGGCAAAGGTTCGAAGAACCGGGCGATACTTGCACCATGTCGAAGCCCATTGCCAGCTACAGCCCTCACCGCCGCGCCGGAGATACCGTCTACTGCAGCGGACAAATCCCGCTGATTCCCGAGTCCGGAGAATTGCTCCAAGGCACCATCACCGAGGAGGTGAACCGCGCCATCGACAACCTGTCCGCCGTGCTCGACAGCGCAGACAGCGGCCTCGACAAG
>JBMYZR010000023.1:10057-35355 GCA_049610565.1 Flavobacteriales bacterium
ACCGTCTTCCTCATCGACCCGCGGGACTACGCAGAAATGGACGCGGCCTACCGGACCCGGTTCGCCGACCCCCTGCCCGCCCGGGAGGCCGTCTTCGTGGCCGGACTGCCCAAACAGGCCCGCGTCGAAATCAGCGCCATCGCCGTGGATTGAACCCGGCCGCGCCCCGAATTGTCATTCTATTCCAGCCCACCCCACGATGGAGATCCTCCGCAAAATCCTGCACTACGCCAACCCCGTGAACCTCTTCCGCAAGAACGAGGGCGAAGGCATCAACCTCCGGGTCATGCACGGCATCAACAAGGTCTCCATGACCGTCTTTCTGCTGTGCGTCATCTACCTGCTGATCCGGACCCTGACACGCTGATTGTCAGCGGATCAACCCGGCGCCCTGGAAGCGCTTTTCCACCTTCACATCGCGCAGCATCGACGCCTTGACCGCAAGGCGCAACTGCAGGCTCTGCTGGATGCCGAACGGCACCCACCGCGCCGTGAATTCCCAGCAATGCAGGTCCCACCGCAGGTTGACCTGTGTGTTCGTGAACTCCCCCGCCGTGAAATCATATCCTGACCCCACGGTCAACCGCCAGTCCTCAAACAGCGTGACATCGCCGTTGAACGTCAGGTTCTGGGAAAGGATCGTGGTGTCGGCCTGAAGGTCCTGACGCCAATTGCGCTGGAGCCGCATCGTGTAGCCCGCCCGGATGCTCCACGGCACCTCGCCCTGGCCGCTCCAGTTTCCGTTGACCGAGGCGTTCATCCGCTTGAGCCGCAACGCCGGCTTGCCCGACTCCCACAGGAAGCGGTCGATGGTCGCCCCGGTCGTGTCCCGGTCGTACAGGCTGTGCGTGAAGCCCACATTGACGGGGAATCGGCCGGCAATCGTCGTGAAGCCCGACCCGCTGATGTCGCTCCACCGGATGGAATCCGCCTGCAGGTTGTGGCTCGCACGGAGCGACAGGTTGTCGATGATGCGCACCTTCCGCACCTCGCCTTCGCGGTCCCGGATCTTGGCCTCCAGATTGTTGTTCAATGTGAAGTTCAACGCGCCCTGCGCCCCGATGTCGTTGGGGGTATACAGTCCGGGCGCCAGCGGATCGAACACCTCGAGGATGCTCCCGTCGAGCCCGACGACCGTGTCCCGCCGCTCGAAGGCGGGGTTGTAGCTGAATCCGACCTGGGGCGTGATGACGTGTCGGATGGCGCGCAGTCGGCCCTCCCCCCGGTTGTTGAACGTGCCGTAGAACTTGGTGTTGGCGCTCACGCCGAGCCGCCAATCGCCGTCGGTGTAGAACCCGCGCAACGTGTCCGTCACCACGCTGTCCGGGACATCCGGGCTCACCGCCTTGTCGAGCGCCGCGAAATTCCAGTAGCCGTTGTAGGAGACGTTGGGCGTAAAGCTCACGAAGCCCGCCTTGATCTGCGTGGACGCCGTGGCCGTGTGCCGGACCCCGGCCGTGGCGCGCTCGATGAGGCCGGCCAACCCCTCGTCGAACAACGTGCTGTCCGTGCCGCTGATTTTCTGCTCCGACTTCAGGGCATACGTGACGCCAATGCGGTCGTACCACTTTCGGGACACCGCGTCCGGGTTCAGCAGCCGGGACAAGGGCAACTCGAATCGGCTGACGTTGACTCCGAGGGAGGGCACAACGAGGTCCACCCGGTTCGTGTTGCTGTTCTGGTTGTGACGGGCTGTGGCCGTGATGCTGATGGGCTTGCCGGGAATGGACGCGTTGTAGTTGATGCTCGACGAGAAGGAATTGGACAGGAAATCCTCCTGCGTGCTGTTGAGCTGGGACCGGAAGTTCCCGCTCGACCCGAAGTTGACGTTGGCGTTGAACCGGCCATTGGGCCTGGCCTTGGGGTCCTGGTTGTGACTCCACCGGACAAAGAACTCCGTGCGCCGCGAGGCGCCGGGGTCGCCTGCCGTTCCCCCGGTGACAATGCTCGACCGCGACAGCTGGAGGTTGCCATTGAACCGGTAGCGGTAGCGGTATTGGGCCGTGCCCGCCAATCGCCACGTCCCCCGGCTGTAGAGGTCGCCCTGAATGCGGGCGTCCCAATGGTCCCCGAGGGGCTCGTACCACCCGAGGTCCTTGATGAAGTAGCCCAGTTCTCGGCCGTTTCCGAAGCTGGGAAAAATCAGGCCGCGGCTGCGCTCCTGTTTCTGCGGAAACCAGAAAAACGGCAGACCAATGGGCAGCGGGATCTTCCTGACCTTCACGTACATCGGCCCGCTGATGACCTTTTCGTCGGGGATGAGCAGGCCGCGGGTGAGGTGGAAATGGAAATGCGGACGTTCGGCATCGCAGGTGCTGAACATGCCGCCCCGCAGGAAGATCCGCCCGTCCGGAAACCGCTTCGCCCGTTGCGCATGGAAGGTCAATTCGCCCTCCTTGGTCACCGCCTGGCGGCTGAGTCCCTTGCGGCTGTCGAGGTCATAGCTCAGGCCTTCCTGCGTGAAGGATTTGCCCCCTTGCGTGAACACCGGCTTGCCCATCAGGACGCCCGCACTGTCGGGCACACCGCCCGCCTCGATGATGCGGTCGCCCGCGAAATAGTCCACCTGCGCCGCCGTGAGCTCGATGCCCGCGGTCTCCACCTTGGCGTCGCCATGCAGGGCCACCTGTTCATCCCGAACGTGAAACAGGATGCTGTCCGCCGCCGAGTAGACGATGGGGTCCTCGGCATCCGGCCGCAAGGAATCCGGTGGCGCAGTCCACGGCGTCAGGGGCAGCCGTTGCGCCCAGGTTCCCGGTCCGGACAACGCCGAGGAGTCGGGTCGGCTCCAGAGCGTGAATCCCGGCAGGTGCGCGGCATCCGGCGCTCCATCCAGGGGATGGTCCTCCAACGCCGCGAGGTCCGAGAACCGGCCGGCCGGCGCGGCGAACAGGGCAATCGACGTGAGTCCGGCGCTGTCCAGCGCCATCCTGATTTCGGTGCAGGCGGCCCGGTTGGCCTGCGGCAAGGGCGGCGGCAGACTGTCGGCCAGCGCCTGTCGCTCCGCGGCCGTGTCCGGCTCGGCGAAATAGAGCGTCCGGCCATTGCCCACCATCACCATGGTCTCCAGCTTTCCGTCCGTGAAGAGCCCGTCAAGGTCACGGCCGGCCAATTGATGGTGGAGGTTGCGTCCGGCGGGACTCGCCACGAAGGCGTGCCCGCGGACTTCGAGGCGCTCAGGCTCTCCGCCCGTCAGGAACAGCCGAACCGAATCTCCGGTCAGCTGGTCCTCCCCGTTCCACAGCACGGGCACCCCCTCGAGGTCCACGCGCCCTTCCCCTTCCGACCACGTCAGGGAATCAGCCGCCGCCGTGACGTCGCCGAAATGAAGCGCAGCACCGGACCAGGCCGTCAGCGAACGGCCTTCGGCGCCATCCGTGATGTCCATCCCCGGCGCGGACACCCTCAGGGGCTCGTCGCCTTCGTACAGCCACGCCACGGCATGGCCGGACATCGCCACTTCCGAAGCCTCCGGAGCCCCGTCCTCTCCCCGGCCAAAGCGGACCGTGTCGGCCACCAGCCGGTAGGTCGTCGCGGTATCCCGCATCGCCACGCGCCCGAAGGCGAGCCCCAGCGAGTCTCCCATCGCCAGGCTGTCGGCCAGCACCACCAACGCTCCATCGAGGAATTGGGCCTGGTCCTCTCCCCGGCCCACGAACCAGCCCGTCTCCGACTGCATGGACCACCTTCCTTCGGAGCACACGATCCCGCCCCCCGGGTGCAGGACCTCCGCCGGCACCGGGAGGTCCAGCAACTTGTCGTCTGGGCGATAGCGCACCGTTTCAGAGCGGATGTCCACCGTATCGACGGTCATCACGACCTCCCCATTGAACTCCATCGCACCGGCATCCTGGTCGTACCAACCCGAACGGCTCTCGATGCGCTCGGTCTCCGTGGTGACCACGCCCCCGTCGGAGAACCGGGCAATGCCCGACCGGAAATCATACGTCGTCCGCTCCGTGGTCAGGGTGCGTGGCACGTTGGGGTCGCTCGAATCGACCAGCCGGACCACCCGTCCGGTCATGCGCCCGATGCCGCTGTCGGGCACCAGCTCGAGCCGGTCGCCGGTCAACACCGCCGTGCCATCCACGGCCTCCACCCGGCCCATCAGCCGGAAGCGCCCGGTCGGATAGCGCCATGCGCTGTCGCACACCACTTCGGCATCGCCCACGGTCAGGGCGACGTCTCCGATGAGGCGCTGGGCCTCGACGATGGAGGGGTCTCGGCTGATTTCCGAGGCGCGCTGAATCTCGACCTCAATGGACTGGGCCAAAGAGAAACTCGACAGGGCCAGCAGGACCGGCAAAAGAAACACGCGCCACACCGCGTTGTCCATGTGGGCAACAACGTGGAATTCGTCCTGTCGGTATGCGGTCTGGTTTGCCAACAACGGGCGGCGAAAATTCCCGGCACGCGAGCGCCTGAATGCCCGTCAAAGCTAGATAGTTTCACTCCTCGAATGGCGCAGACACGACCCAGCCTTTCCCACACGCGGACTTCCCCTCCTCACGGGGTCCATGCGGCACGTGGCGCTCGCCACAAGCCGGCCGTCATTGCGGCCATCGCGCTGATCCTGCTCGCCGGCAGCGCCTTCCATCCGCCTGCGGAACCGGCCATGACCGTCGTCATCGACGCCGGGCACGGCGGCAAGGACCCCGGCAACCTCGGCACCGGGCGATACAAGATTGCCGAAAAGGACATCACGCTCGCCGTGGCCAAGAAGACCGCAGCCTACATCGAAGAGCGCATCCCGGGCGTGCGGGTCATCATGACGCGGACCAACGACACCTACCCGGAGCTGTCCGAGCGCGTGCGCATCGCCAACGATGCGGAAGCCGACCTGCTGTTGTCCATCCATTGCGACAGCTTCGAGAAATCGTCGGTCACCGGCAGTTCCACCTTTGTCATGGGCCTCGACAAGAGCGAAGCCAGCCTGCGGGTCGCTGCCAAGGAAAACGCCGCCGTCTATGAAGAGACGGACACCCGTGGATTCGATCCGGATGACCCCGACACCTTCATTGCCCTGGCCCTCAAGCAGGAAATCTACCTCGGGCGCAGCCTCCAGCTCGCCGAACTCATCCAGACCCAGTTCCGCGAACGCGTCGGCCGGAAGGACCGCGGCGTGCGGCAGGCCCCGTATTACGTCACGGCCTACTCCAACATGCCGAGCGTCCTGGTCGAACTCGGGTTCCTGACCAACCCCAAGGAAGAGGACTTCCTGCACTCCGAGCAGGGGCAGGACTACATGTCGAGCGCCCTGTTCCGCGCTTTCCGGGACTATGCCAAGCAGTGGTTCAGCCTCGAAGCGGCCGTGCAGGACGCGGAGAGCCCCGACCCCAAACCGGATGCCGGCGAATCCAACACAGACGGGCAGACCGACACAGCGGACACCCCGGCCAGCACCGAGGGTACCGTGGACCCCAAGAACGCACGAGACATCCAGGCGGCCGAGACGGAGGCCGCGCCCGCACCGCCGGCCTGGCACGCCGACCTGTCCGCTGGGTGCGACGGAACGGTCTGCTTTTCCGTGCAGGCGGCGAGCAACCGGCGAGGCGGGCCCCTGACCGGCCCCGCAGGATGGGCCGTTCCCCACACCGTCCAACAACAGATTGGCGCCGTGCACAAGTACCGCGTGGGGTCGACCGATTCCTATGCGGAAGCCTGCCGGATGCGCGATACCTTGCGGAAGAATGGCTTTCCCGACGCCTTCGTGGTGGCCTTCGAGAAGGGATCCCGAATTCCCCTCGAAACCGCACTGAAGAAGGCCAAGGGCTGACCCGACACACCGCATGCAGAAAGGCAGGGAAATCAAGATTGGCGTGCTCGTCCTCCTGGGCGGCATCCTGCTGGTGTTGGGCGTGAACTACCTCAAGGGCTTCGACCCGTTCGGCAACGGGCGCGCGTTCAATGCCGTCTACGACCGGATTGACGGACTGGCCGTCTCCAACCCCGTCGTCGTCAACGGCTTCAAGGTCGGCCAGGTCTCCGCCATCGACTTTGACTCCCGGGGCAATGGCGCCCTGATGGTCACCTTCATCATCGAGCAGCCCAACCTCCAGCTGCCCGACGACACCAAGGCCCGCATTGTGTCCAACGACCTGTTCGGCACCAAGGCCATTGACCTGATCGCCGGACGCAGCACGGGGCTGGCCCAACCCGGTGATACCCTCCCTTCCGAAATCGAAATGGGCATCGCCGAGTCGGTCAAACAGGAGCTCATCCCCCTTCGGCAGCGCACCGACCAACTCATCGCAGGCGTGGATGAAATCCTGCTCAACCTCCAGACGGTGTTCCAGGACAGCGCCACCCAAGGACTGCCCAAGGCCTTCGAGAGCATCCAGCGGACCATGGAGAACCTCGAGAGCACCTCGCGGACGCTCGACATGACCGTCGAGGAAAACAGGACCGCGCTCAAGGGCATCGTGGACAACATGGAGAACCTGACGGGCTTCATCAACGACCAGCAGGGCAACCTCTCCAACGCCCTCGGCAACTTCAGCCAGATCTCCGACTCCCTCGCCAACCTCGAACTCGCCTCCACCCTGAAGCGGGCCGACGCGTCCATCGCCGAATTGAACCGGGTGCTGGAAGGGCTCAATGCCGGTGAAGGCAGCCTCGGAAAGCTCCTGAAGAGCGACAGCCTGCACGATGGCCTGCTCGCCACCAACAAGGAATTGCAGTTCCTGTTGAACGACTTGTACCTCAATCCACAGCGGTACGTGCGCGTTTCCGTGTTTGGCGGCAAGGAAAAGCGGAAATTGAGTGAAAAGGAACTCGAACGTCTGCAGCGGCTCATCGACGCCGAGCTCGACGAACGGGAGTCCAACGCGAATTGAGCACCATGCCCCACTTCATCGGACAACTGGTCTTTGCCCTGCTGCTCGGAACCGCAGGGTTCTTCTTTGCCCGGCGCATCGGCACCATCCGGCGCAACATCCTCCTCGGTCGCGACCTCGACTTGACCGACCGCAAGGGCGAGCGCTGGGCCACCATGGCCCGGGTGGCCCTCGGGCAGTCCAAGATGGTGGTCCGCCCCGTGGCCGGGGTGATGCACATCCTCATCTACGTGGGCTTCATCCTGATCAACATCGAGGTCCTCGAGATTCTGATTGACGGCCTCTTCGGCACGCACCGCGTGTTTGCCCCCTACCTCGGCGGCCTGTACGACGTCCTCATCGGCACGTTCGAATGGCTGGCCTTCGGCGTGCTGGTGGCCTGCGTGGTCTTCCTCGTGCGGCGCAACGTCCTGCCCATCGCCCGCTTCCGCAGCCCGGAAATGGAGGGGTGGCCCAAGAACGACGCCAACATCATCCTCATCGTCGAGGTCCTGCTGATGTTCGCGCTGCTGTCCATGAACGCGGCCGACGCCATTGCCCAGTCCCGCATCGCCCTCGGCGTCTGGGACAATGCGCACCACTACATCGCCGCCGGCTCCTTCCCGGTCAGCCAGTGGCTGGTGCCGCTCTACGCCGGGCTGTCCGATGCGGGCATCGTGGCCGTGGAACGGGGCGCCTGGTGGTTCCACATCGCCGGCATCCTCGCCTTCCTCGTCTACGTCCCCTACTCCAAGCACCTGCACATCTTCCTCGCGTTCCCCAACACGTGGTACAGTGACCTGACGCCGTCGGGACGCCTCGACAACATGGCCGCCGTCAAGAAGGAAGTCGACCTGATGATGTCCGGCGACCCCTTTGCCACGCCGGCCGAGCCCGCAGGCGATGAGCCCGCCGTGCCTGCCCCGTTTGGCGCCAAGGACGTCCAGGACCTGACGTGGAAGCAGCTGATGGAGTCGTACAGCTGCACCGAATGCGGCCGCTGCACCTCGGTCTGTCCCGCCAACACCACCGGCAAACTGCTGAGCCCGCGCAAGGTCATGATGGACACCCGCGACCGGGTCGAAGAGGTCGGACGCGCCATCGACGCCGCCGGCGGAAGCTGGGGCCAGGGCGATGGCAAATCCCTGCTCGGCGACTACATCACCGAAGAGGAGCTCTGGGCGTGCACCAGCTGTCAGGCCTGCGTGGACGCCTGCCCGGTGAACATCAATCCGATGGGCATCATCCTCGACATGCGCCGCAGCCTCATCATGGAGGACAGCAAGGCCCCCGAGGCCATCACCTCCATGTTCAACAACGTCGAGAACAACGGCGCCCCCTGGGCCTTCCCCGCCACCGACCGCGGCAAATGGACCGATGAGCTGGCGTCCGAATCTTGAACCGACATGGCATTGACCGTTCCCACCCTGGCCGAGATGAACGCCCGCGGAGAGACCCCCGAGGTCCTCTTCTGGGTGGGTTGCTCCGGCAGTTTCGATGACCGCGCCAAGCGCATCACCAAGGCCATCGCCCGCATCCTGCACGCGGCCGAGGTGCCGTTTGCCGTGCTCGGCGCCGAGGAAAGCTGCACCGGCGACCCGGCCAAGCGCGCAGGCAACGAGTTCCTCTTCCAGATGCAGGCCGCCCAGAACATCATGGTGCTCAACGGCTACGGCGTCAAGCGCATCGTGACCGGTTGCCCGCATTGCTTCAACACCCTCAAGAACGAATACCCCGAACTCGGTGGGGAGTACGAGGTGTTGCACCACACGCAATTCATCCAGCAGCTGATCGACGACGGCCGGTTGCGCATCGCCGACGGCAACCCGTTCAAGGGCCGCCGGATCACCTTTCACGACCCCTGTTACCTCGGCCGGGGCAACGGCGAGTACGAAGCACCCCGCGCCGCCCTGCAAGCATTGGACGCCGACCTCGTCGAAATGCGCCGCTGCCGGAGCAAGGGATTGTGCTGCGGTGCCGGAGGCGCCCAGATGTTCAAGGATGCCGAGAAAGGCAACCGCGAAGTCAACCACGAACGCACCGACGACGTGCTCGAGACCGGCGCCAAGGTCATCGCGACGGGGTGCCCGTTCTGCAACACCATGATGACCGACGGCGTCAAAAACGCGGAAAAGGAAGGCGAAATCGACGTCAAGGACATCGCCGAACTCATCGCCGAGGCCGCTGATCTCCTCTGACTGCAGCCCTGCATTGAACCCACATTGACCGGCTATCTTGCCGCCCCAAATCTGAGACCATGGCCCTCCTCGAAGGAAAAATTGCCCTCATCACCGGCGCCTCCCGCGGCATCGGCAAATCCATTGCCCAGCGCTTCGTCCAGGAAGGCGCCACCGTGGCGTTCACCTACCGCTCCAGCGACGAGAAGGCCCGCGCCCTCGAAGAGGAGCTCACCGCCTCCGGCGGCACGGCCCGCGGCTTCAAGTCGGACGCCGGCAGCCTCGCGCAGAGCGAGGAACTCGTCAAGGAGGTCGTGGAAGCCTTCGGCACCGTGGACATCCTGATCAACAACGCGGGCATCACCCGCGACACGCTGCTCATGCGCATGTCCGAGGAGCAATGGGACGACATCATGCAGGTCAACCTCAAGAGCTGCTTCAACCTGACCAAGGCCGTGCTCCGCACCATGCTGAAGGCCCGCGCCGGCAGCATCATCAACATGTCCAGCGTGGTCGGCATCCAAGGCAACGCCGGTCAAGCCAACTACGCCGCCTCCAAGGCCGGCATCCTCGGCTTCACCAAGAGCGTGGCCCTCGAACTCGGCAGCCGCAACATCCGCTGCAACGCCATCGCCCCGGGCTTCATCGAGACGGAGATGACCGATGCCCTCGACGAAGCGACCGTGCAGGGTTGGCGCGATGCCATTCCGCTGAAGCGCGGTGGCAAGCCGGAAGACGTGGCCGACGCCTGCGTGTTCCTCGCCTCCGACATGAGCACCTACATCACCGGCCAGACGCTGTCCGTGGACGGCGGCATGCGGATGTAAACCCACCGAGCTCCGATGCGCGAACTCGTCCTCGATGCCCCCTGGATTCAGGTTGCGCCGGCCATTGCCCTCGTGGTCATGGCCGCCGCCCTGCTCTACCGCATCGACCGGGGCAACCGCCACGTGCCCGGTGGACTTCGCGCCCTCCTCGGCGTCCTGCGGGCCGCGGTGCTCGCCACCCTCGTTCTTCTCCTCTTCCGCCCCGTCCTGCGCAACGAAGAGCGCAGCACAACCCAACCTGCCCTGATCGTCCTTCAGGACGCCAGCCGCTCCGTGGGCCAGGACGAGCCGGGCTGGAGCGATGGACTCGGCGCCTGGCTCGATGCGTTGCCCGCCGAAGAAGGCCAACCCGGCGCCGAGCTCGCCGCCTACGGCTTCGGTTCGGAACTCTTCCAGTGGACCTACGATGGTCGCGTTCTCGATGCTCCGGTCACGGACCTGTCCACGGCCGTCGAAGCGCTGGAAGGACAATGGGCCGGTCGGCCCGTCGGCGCGGTGGTCATCGCCACGGACGGGCGGTTCAACCGCGGCCGGGACCCCGAATCTGCAGGGTTCCGCTTCGGCGCTCCCGTGCATTTCGTTCGCCTCGGCGACACCACCCTGCAACAGGACGTGCGCATCGATCGCCTGTTGCACAACGACATCGCGGGACTCGGCAACCGCTTCCCCATCGAGGTGGAAATCGGCAGCCAGGGGCTGTCCGGCAATGCCCGGGTGACCCTCACCGGGCCCGGAACACGGTCCGTGGAGACCGTCGAACTCACCCCCGGCGGAGCGCCGGCCAAGGCCACCTTCCTCGTGGAGGCATCGGCTCCCGGACTCCAGCGGTACACCGTGACGGTCGCGGACATGGAAGGGGAAACCAACCTCGACAACAACCGCCGCACCCTCACGGTGGACGTGATCGAGCGCAAGAAGCGGATCCTCATCACGAGCACCGCCCCCCACCCCGATCGGGGCGCCTGGGCCAACGCCTTGTCGGCCAATGCCAACTATGAGGTGGTGCAGGAAACCGTCCAGGCCCTCCAGGAAGGCGCCCTGGCCGGCGGCCCTTGGGATGGCGTGCTCTTCTTCGGCTTCGACCCGGGCGACGGAGACAGCCGGGACCTGTTTGATGCCGCCCGCGACAACGGCTGGCCCATCGGACTCGTCGTGGATGCCGAGGCGGACTTCGACGCCCTGGCCGATCTGGGAATCGGCGTCGACGTCCGGCCCACCCGGGCGGGATTGACCACCGATCCGCGCGGCTCCGTCAACCCCGCCTTCCCCCACTTCCAGCCGGATGAGGGCCTTGACGTCATGCTCGCAGAGGTGCCGCCGTTGGTCACCCCCTTCGGAGAGACGGCTTGGGGCGCGGCCCACTCCCCCCTGCTCTTCCAGCGCATTGGCGGCATCGTCACGGACGACCCATTGCTCACCGTGGCCCAGACCAACCGCGGCCGCCTGATGGTGCTCCTCGGTGAAGGAAGCTGGAGGTGGCGACAGGTGGGCTACCTGAGAACCGGCAGCCACGCCGCCTTCGACGACCTGGTGGCCAAACTCATCCAGTACCTCACCTCCGATCCCGGCGTGGACCGGTTCCGCGTGGAGGCCCCTCGCCTGCTCGATGAAGACCAGCGCGTGACCTTCGAAGCGCGGGTCTATGACGCCACACTGCAGCCGCTCCAAGGGGCCGACATTGCCCTGACCCTGCGCGACAGCACGGGCACGGCCTACGACTACCGCTTCTCCTCCTCGGCTGCGGGGGGCTACGCCCTCGACGCGGGCCGGTTGCCGCAGGGCGCCTACCGGTGGACCGCCCGGACCGAAGTCGCCGGCACGGAGTACGACCGCTCCGGAACCTTTGAGATCCGGGGCATCCAACTCGAACTCAACGGGCGACCGGCCGACCACGACAAGCTCATCCGCATGGCGGAACGCACGGGCGGTCAGGTGTTCGGCCCCGAAGCACTCGATGCGCTCACGGCCACCCTGTCCGCCTCCGACCGCTTCATTCCAGAGCTGTCCCTGACCGAGCGCTTGCAGGACCTCATCGGCCTCAAGGCCTTGCTCATGGCCCTCGTCGCCCTGCTGGGCGTGGAGTGGATGGTCCGCCGCTGGGCCGGTACCTATTGAATCACAAAGCGGTTCCCGAAACGGTCCCATGCCCTTAGTTTCGGCGCATGGAAACCTCCCCCCGTTCTCTCCGGCTCATCGCCGTGGTCTCCGGCCTGTTCGTGGCCCTGCTCATCAGCTGGTCCTCGTTGACCTACACCATTCCCTCCGGCTATGCCGGACTGGTCTTCCGCACCTTCTCCGGCGGCATCAACCCTTCCGAAAGCCCCGTTGATCAAGGCTTCCACTTCAAGGCGCCCTGGGACCGCGTGGTGACCTACGAGGTGCGCCAGAAGGAAGCCCAGCAGAAACTGGACGTCCTCTCCTCCAACCTGCTCAAGATCCAACTCGACATGACGGTCTTCCACCAGCCCGTCTACGAGGCCCTCGGCGCCCTCGAAATCGAACGCGGACGCGGCTATGAGGAGGCGGTCATCGTGCCGGCCATGCGCTCCGTTTCCCGCGAGGTCTTCGCCAAGTATCTTCCCGAGGAAATCAACACCTCAAAGCGGGAGGAAATCCAGGTCGAAATCCAGGACCGACTGCGCGAGAAACTCGTGGCCAACTACATCCAGCTCAACGACGTGCTCATCCGCAACATCCGTCTGCCGCAGACGCTGGAGGAAGCCATTGAGCGCAAGCTGCAGCAAGAACAGGAATCCCTCGAGTACGAGTTCCGCCTGGAGAAGGAGACCAAGGAAGCCGAGCGCAAGCGCATCGAGGCGGAGGGCATCCGCGACTTTCAGGAAATCGTCTCCGAGGGCATCTCCGACGAGCTGCTCCGCTGGAAAGGCATCGAAGCCACCCAGAAGCTGGCGGAGAGCCCCAACAGCAAGGTGGTGGTCGTCGGCAGCGGCGACGACGGACTGCCCATCATCCTCGGCAACAACTGATCGGCGGAACCCCGCCACTTTCGGACACGAAAAAGCCCCGCTCGATGGCGGGGCTTTTTCGTGGGCGGGAATTCCGAATCAAGCTTCGGTCCAGGTGCCCTTCTCCTTGGCCTTGGCAATCGCGCCAAGCACACCGAGGCGGTTGATGTTGCGCATGCCGGAGGCGCTGACACGCAGGGTCATCCAACGGTCCTCCTCAGGAATGTAGAAGCGCTTCTTGAACAGGTTCGGGTAGAAACGACGCTTGGTCCGGCGGTTGGAGTGGGAAACATTGTTTCCGACCATCACTTTCTTACCGGTCAACTGGCAAATGCGGCTCATGGGGAGTGCTTTCCGTGGTTCGTGTACAGTTCCCGAATTTTTCGGGAGTGCAAAGGTGCGCTTTTCAGTGCGAATCCGCAACCCCTTCTGCAGGAGATCCCGCCTCCGTCTGCAAAGCCCTCCCTTCCTCGAGGGCGAGGGCGCAGGCCGCGCGGACCGTCATGCCCAGATTGCGCGTCCGGTCCCGGCCGAAGTGATGCCGGATACAGCGCGTTCCTCCCGGGCCCGCGCAGGCAATGAACACCGTGCCCACCGGCTTCTCCTCGGAGCCACCGTCCGGCCCGGCAATCCCGGTGATGCCGACGCCGAAATCCGCCCCGAGGCGGTTCCGTGCCCCCTCCGCCATCGCCCGGGCCACCGGTTCGGACACGGCGCCAAAGCGGTCCAGCGCATCCTCCGGAACGCCGAGCAGGGCTGCCTTGACCGAATTGGCATACGCCTGAACGCCGCCGAGGAAATACGCGCTGGCGCCCGGAGCGGCCACCAGGGCGCTGCCCAGGCCACCCCCGGTGCAACTCTCCGCCACGGCCAACGTCCACCCCTGCGAGGTCATCAGCCGCGCCAATTCCTGGACGACCGTCAGGCCCTCCTCGGACACGACCCACTCCGACAAGCGTTCCACCAAGGCTGCACGTGCAGCGTCCAATCCGGACACCGCCGCGCCCTCCGCCGTCAAGCGGATGCGGACACTGCCCGGGCTGGGGAGGTAGGCCAATTTGATGCCGTCCTCCAGCCATTGGGTTTCCAGATCGTCGATGCGGGCCGCCAGTTGGCTCTCCCCCGTTCCCATCGTCAGGATGGACCGGTGCGCCCGAATGGGCATTCGCCCCTCGGCCTCCAACCGGTTGCGCATGCCGGGAATGACGCCGTGGGTCAGGATGTGCTCCATCTCATAGGGAACGCCGGGCATGGACACGGTGACCCCGCCAGGCCGGTCAAACCACATGCCGCTCGCCGTGCCAAGCGGATTGTCGAGCACCGTGCAGGATGCAGGCAGCAAGGCCTGGTCTCGGTTGACCTGAAGGACCTCGCGGCCCCGGCGTTCAAACCAGGCCACGATGCGGGCTTCGATGTCGGGGTGACGGACCAGTTCGGTCCGGTTGTGCTCGCAGAGCACGTGCTTGGTGATGTCGTCCCGCGTGGGGCCAAGCCCCCCGGTCAACAAGACGAGTTCAGCGCGGGCCTCCGCCTCGCGCAGGGCCTCCAGCATCACCTCCCGTTCGTCCGGGATGACGACGCACCGGCCCACATGCCAGCCCTCCGCCTCGAGGGCGCGGCCCATCCAGGCGGCGTTGGTGTTGACGGTCTGACCAATCAGGAGTTCATCCCCGATCGAGACCACCTCGACCTCCAACCGCCCGGATGAGCCGGCCATCAGCGGATGGAAAGGCGTTCGATGCTCCGTGCACCGGAGCCGCTGACCTCCACGGTGTACACACCGGGCGTCAGGGAAGACACGTCCATGCGGGCGAGTTTGCCCTGGACGCGCTCGAAGCGGACGAGGCGGCCACCGAGGTCACGGATGCGGACCTCTGCACCAACGAGCAACTCGTCAAGGACCACCTCTACGACGTTGTCGGCCGGGTTCGGGAACAGGCCGAATCCGACCTCGGCGATCTCGCCGATGCCCACGTAGTCCTCAATCTCCACGTCGGCACAGTCGCCGAGGTCTTCGACGGCCATCTTGAGCGCCACGATGTCGTTGATGTCGATCGGATCCTCGTCCCCCCGCACGTGCAGGCCGGGCTCGAAGTCGCGCTGGAACGTCATGTTGAGCTCTCCCCCCGCAATCCGCTGGGGAACACAGGGGTAGACCGCCTCAATCAGGTCGAAATCGAGGTCCGGCGTCACGTCGCAGGCGGTCTCGCTGTTCCAGGTCTGTCCGAGGTCGGTGGAGTGCACCACGTAGCAGTGGCGGTAGTTCTGGACGCCCGTCGAGAAGTTCTCCATCAGGGCACTGTAGGCCACCACGATCGTGTTGGATTCGACCACCTGTCCGGCGGACGGCTGGGAACTGATGCCCACGAAGTAGCCCGCGATCTCGTCTTCGAAATCGAGCGTGCCACTGCCGTCGATGTCATAGGTGTAGGCAATGGTCATGGAACTGTCCGTCCCCATGTCCGGGCGCCAGTAGTCGAGTCCGTTGGTGTACGGGTAGTAGCTGGTCGTGGCGTCCGTCGTGTCGCTGTCGGCGTAGAACATGCGGCCGTAGAACACGTGCACCCCACCGGCCTCGTCGACGAGGACGTCGCCTGCGCGGTCAGTGTTGTAGAACATGGCGTTGCCGTTGGCGTCGATGTCGTCGGCAATCGTCGTGTCGAGCAGGGCACCGGAGTCGGTGATGTAGTTGTCGACCGGGAAGTCGATGATGGTCTCGTAGGTCCAGGTCTCCCCGTTGTCCTCGGAGATCATGGCGAAGGTGTCGTCAAACCCGCCGAACACGGCGAAGGCCACCTTGTCGCCCTCGGCGTGGATGGCGTAGGAGTCGGCCACGAAACCGCCGGCGAAGGACGCCGTGTCCAGTTCGGCGAACGTCTGCATGTCCCAGTTGGCACCGCCATCGGTGGAGCGCATGTAGATCATGGCGCCGTCCTGGCCGTTGAGCAGGACGCCTCCGTTGCCTTCCGGCGCGGAGATGCAAATGGCGTGGATGGTGTTGCCGTCCGCACCGCCCACGGCAGCGCGCGGCCACAGGTGCCAGATGTCATTGCCGTCGGCATCCAGAAGGGCCGGCAGCGTGGTGGTGGTCCAAGCACCGGATCCCACCGCATCGCGCGTGGCGAACACGAGTCCGCCCGTGCTGCCATGGCTGAGGGCAAACTCGAAGCCGTTGGCGAGGTGGCCGAGCGAAGGCCATCCGATGCGCACGTCCTCAATGCGGTCGTAGGGCGTCTCGCCCCACGCACCGTCCATGCCGGCATCCTTGTGGTTGTAGCCCGTTCCGCGGTCGCTGAAAGGCGACGTCTCGAGGGACTGGATCCAACCGGCGCTGATGCCGCCCGGCGAGCTGACCATGCGGTCGTCCACAGCGTAGTTGGACTGCAGGTCGTACTGGGTCAGGCCGATGACCTGGCGCTCGATGACGAGGTCGCGGATCTGCAAGTGATCGATGTCCCCGACGTGCTGACCGGTCAAGGGCTGATAGGGAATGATTTCCTCTCCGGTCATGTCGACCGTGGGCAGCGGAGCCGCCACCTTCTGGGCGTCGGAGAGCGGAACGAATTGGGCCTGTGCGGCCAGGGAGGTCGCCATCAGGGCAACCAGGGATAGAATCGCGTAGCGCATGGTTGGTTCAGGTGTTCGGACCAGGTCAGTCCGTGAACCGGGTAAGTTAATGCACCTCCGGCAACCGGGCCATCACCGTGCTCCGGGCCACGACGCGGTCTCCGGGCTGGACCAGGACCTCCGCATCCAGTGGCAGATAGAAGTCAATCCGGCTGCCAAACAGAATGAACCCAGCCTCCTGGCCGTGCTCCACCTCCTGCCCTTCCTCGACAAACACGCGGATCCGCCGCGCCACTGCACCGGCAATCTGGCGCCAGACCACCAGGCCGGACGGCGTGCGCTGGGCAAAGGTGGTCCGCTCGTTGAGCGTGGACGACTTCTCGTGCCAGGCCACGAGGTATTCACCCGGATGGTATTTGTAGTACTCCAGCTTGCCCCCGACCGGTGCCCATTGGCAGTGCACATCGAAAATGCTCAGGAAGACGCAGATCTTGATGGCCTTGCCCCCGATGACCTCGGGCTCGTCCACCTCTTCGACCAGCACCACCTTGCCATCGCTGACCGCGGTGACCTCGTTGGGGGCAGCATTGAACGGCCGCGGCGGAATCCGGAAGAACCAGAGCACCAAGCAGAACAGGGCGATCAGGGCGCCCCTCACCCCCCACTCCAGCCATCCCGGAATGCCGGGAATGAAATGGACCAGCACCGCCACGAGGACGACGAGAACGAAGAAGACGAGGATCACGCGGTATCCCGCAGGGTGGATGTACATGGCGCGAAAATCAGAAAAGCTGAAGCAGAATGGCCGCGATTGGGGCAGAAATAAAATGGGAATCGAACCGGTCGAGCACACCGCCGTGTCCGGGCAGAATCGTTCCGGAATCTTTGATGCCCGCCTGCCGCTTCAACGCACTTTCGGACAGGTCGCCCACCGGACCCAGCACCGACACTACGACGCCGAGTGCGGCCCACTGGAACGCGGTCAGGCCCGCCATACCCTGAGACACCCCCAATAGACCATAGGCTACCGCCAACGTGGCCAAGGCGCCCCCCGCCCACCCTTCCCAGGTCTTACCGGGTGAGATGGAGGGGGCCAATTTGTGACGCCCAAATCTGCGACCAAACAGGTACGCCGCTGTGTCGTTGGTCCACAGCAGCACGAACCACCCCAACGGGAGGGCGCCGTCATAGGCTTGGCCGCGCCATCCGATGAAAAACAGGCCTACCACCGGCAGGGCCACCATGGCCATGCCCTTCAGGACAACTTCTGCCGAGGACTGTTCGGGATCGGCCGCCTTGAGCGCCTCCCTAGCCTCCTGCCACCCCACGTAGAACAGGATGGCCAGCAGGACCGACCACGTCCACAGGCCACCGAGGATGGCCGCCACAATGGCCGAGACCAACACGCTCCCCGTCATGGCACGGATGAAGAATTCAGTTCTCGCTTTTCGACCAATCACTGAGTTCTGCTTCTCAATTCAATTCATGGAGTCCCGCCCAGACATTTCGCCCCCCTACTCCAATCAGCCCAAAGCCAAACCAAATCAACCAAGGCCCAGAGTAGTACTGTTGGCCTGTCACTGCCACGAGTCCCAAAATGCCAACCAGGAATCCAATGGATACTTTCCCCTCAGCTCTCTTTCGCTTGGCTCTTGAGGCGATCAACTTGTTCAACAAATCCTCTGCCTCTGGCACCTCTATCCCACAGTCTGCGATTTGCTCTACAACTTCTTCGAAAGAAACCCCTTCCGAGAACAACAATCGGCCTGCCTGCTCTCGACGAAAACCCTCATTGATTCGCACCAAGATCTTCCAGGCTGGCTGAGTATTGGGTTCTTCCACAGAGAGAATAAAATCTCCATACCCCAAACCATGATCCTGTTTGCCCCTGAGAACGGTGGAGATTCCTTCTGACTCAAGAACTATCCGGCAGGACTCTGCGGAAAAGGCATCCGTTGTAGAGAGAACCTGGACCCAGCCTTCCATTCAGGCTGCGCTTTCGTCTGCGGAGGACTCGCCAACATCGGCAGACGCGTCCACATCCGGTTCAGCCTCTCCCTTCGACTCTTCGGATGGCGCGGCCTTCTCCACCGTCGATTCCGAGACATCTTCCCCTTCCTTGACAGCTTCCGCGGCTGCGGCATCGGGAACGGCATCCAGGGTCTTGGATTCCCATTGGCGCTGACCGAGCAAGTCCACGAGGTCCTCCTTGAAGATGACCTCCCGCTCGAGCAGGCGCTCGGCGAGGGCGGTCAGCTTGTCCTGATGCGTCTCGAGGATTTCGCGGGCCTTGGCGTAGGCGCGCTCGATGATGGCCCCAGCCTCCTCGTCGATGATGCGGGCGGTCTCCTCACTGTAGGGCTTGGTGAACGTGGCTTCAGCCCTCGGGTCGTAGAAACTCCGGTTGCCGATGCGCTTGTTGAGGCCGTAGACGCTGACCATCGCATAGGCCTGCTTGGTCACCTTCTCGAGGTCGCTCAGGGCGCCGGTGGAAATCTTGCCGAAGGTCAATTCCTCCGCAGCGCGACCACCCAGCGCGGCGCACATTTCGTCGAAAATCTGCTCGGTGGTCGTGATGTGACGCTCCTCCGGCAGGTACCAAGCCGCACCGAGTGACTGGCCCCGCGGGACGATGGTCACCTTGACCAACGGCGAGGCGTGCTCGAGCATCCAGCTCACGGTGGCGTGGCCGGCCTCGTGGAAGGCGATGGTCCGCTTCTCCTCCTCGGTGATCAGCTTGTTCTTCTTCTCGAGGCCACCGACAACGCGGTCCACGGCGTCGAGGAAGTCCTGCTTGCCCACCTTTTCGGCGTCACGGCGGGCCGCGATGAGCGCCGCCTCGTTGCAGATGTTGGCGATGTCGGCTCCACTGAAGCCCGGCGTCTGCCGGGAGAGGAAGTCGACGTCGATCGTGTCGTCCGTCTTGAGCGGGCGGAGGTGCACATCGAAAATGGCCTCCCGCTCCTTGAGGTCCGGCATGTCCACGTAAATCTGGCGGTCGAATCGGCCGGCGCGCATGAGGGCGCTGTCGAGGATGTCCGCCCGGTTGGTGGCGGCGAGGATGATGACCCCGCTGTTGGTGCCGAATCCGTCCATCTCGGTGAGCAGCTGGTTGAGCGTGTTCTCCCGCTCGTCGTTGGACCCGATGCTGGCGTTCTTGCCCCGGGCGCGGCCCACGGCGTCGATCTCGTCGATGAACACGATGCACGGGCTCTTCTCCTTGGCCTGCTTGAACAGATCGCGGACGCGGCTGGCGCCCACACCGACGAACATCTCCACGAAGTCCGATCCGCTGAGCGAGAAGAACGGCACCTTGGCCTCACCGGCCACCGCCTTGGCGAGGAGGGTCTTTCCGGTGCCCGGAGGGCCGACCAAGAGCGCCCCCTTGGGAATCTTGGCCCCCAGCTCGGTGTATTTGCCGGGGTTCTTCAGGAACTCCACGATTTCGCCGAGCTCCTCCTTGGCGCCCTCCAATCCGGCGACGTCCTTGAAGTTGACCTGCGTGGCGTTTTCCTTGTCGAAGAGCTGCGCCTTGGACTTGCCGACGTTGAAAATCTGACTTCCGCCGGCCCCACCGCCACCGAGGCGCCGCATGAGGACCATCCACACCCCGACCATCAAGGCGAGGATGATGATGTAGAACACGAGCTGCTGGCCCCACTCGTTGGGACGCTCGTAGGTCACCGCCACGACGCCGTCCGCTGCAAGCTGGTCGAGCCGGTCGATGTTTTTCTCGGACGGGGGAATCTCCACCACGAGGTCGGCTCCCTGGAGCAGCCCGCCGCCCATCGGGCCGTCCTTGCGGTCCTTCATGATGGAGTCGCGTGCCGCATCAGTGTACCAGGCCTCGACAACCATGCCGTTGTGGCTGAGCTTCCGGAATTCTCCGGACTCGGCCTTGCGGACCAGCTGCTGGAAGCTGATGCTGCCCGCAGTCGGGTGCGACCCACTGAGGATCATCGCGATCAACAGGGCGCCGATGCCCGCGTAGACCCAATAGAAATTGAAGTTGGACCGGCCGGACTTTCGGGATTCAGGAGTTTTCGATTCCATGGGGGATTCAACCATTTCAGAGCGCAGGAGTTCAGCAGGACCCTCAGTCCCGGTCTTCAGCGCTACCCTCACGAAACTACGACACGCCCCCTGCCCGTCACGCGTCCGCCTTCTCGGGGTACAGAATGTTCACAGTTGTGGGGAATTCCGGCCCTTCGGCAACCCGGGTTACCGAGTCCTAACTTGCTCCTTCCTTTACTTCACGCCCGTGTGGAGGTCCGTCACCATCCATCCCCGATCCCGTCTCACTGACGAAGCGACCGAAGTGGCCGTGTTGCCGACCTTCGGGCACATCCGTTTTGAGCCCGGGCAATTCGTCGTCCTTGAAGTGGACCTCGACACCGGTCCCCGACGCAGTGCCTTTTCCATCGTGCGCGGAGAAGGCAAAGGCATCATCCTCGGCATCAAGCGAGCTGGCCCAGGGGGCGTCTCCTCTCTCGTCCAAGACTTGACCGGACCGGTCAAGGCCAGCATCGCGGGCCCCTTCGGCACGTTCGGCATCCAAGAGGGCCAGACCGACCATCTGTTCATCACGGCCGGAAGCGGCATCACGCCGGTGCGGAGCCTCCTCGACCCCCTGATGGCGCTCCACCTTGTGCCCACGGTGATCTACGCCAACCGGGACCCGGAAAGCGCCATGTACGGGGATTCGTTCCGCGCCCTGCACGCCAAGGGATACATCCGGCTGGTCGAGGTGTTCGACCGCAACGTTCGGGGCGCCATCACCCGGGAAATCGGGCCGGACACCGCCTGCTACGTCTGCGGCCCACCGGGGCTGACGGCTGAAGCACTGGACACCCTGTCCGACTGTGGCATCCCGCCTTCCCGCATCCAAACGGAAGAGTACGGGCTCGACATGGGGATGAGCGAGGCTGGCCCCGGTCGGTTCACCTGGGTCCGGCGCTGGGGAGGAAAAGAAGACCTCCCCCATCGGGCTGGCCACAGCATCCTCGACACCCTGCTCCGACAGGACATCCATGTGGAACACGCCTGCGAAGTGGGCGTGTGCGGGGCCTGTCGGGCCGACGTCGTGGACGGGGAAGTGCTGTGCGGCAAATCCATTCGGCGCGCTGGCGAGGACACCCTCACCTGCATCAGCCAGCCGCTGGGCGACTCCACCCCGGTGCTGCGCGCCCCTCGGGGATCCCGGAAGGACATCGTGAGCCTCGCCCTCGTCGCCGGCGCCCTGATCATGGGACTGTGGTGGGTGCCGCCCGGGCTGGGCCTGCGCGCCAAGGGCCCCATGAACACCGCCCATGAATCCCTGTCCTGTGACGCCTGCCACAGGCCGGCCGCCGGGTCGCTCAGGCAGCAACTCGGACACAACGCCAGAACGGCACTGGGCCTGCATGAGATGGGCTTCGTGCCGGTCGGCCACGGTCCCGTCGACAACGCGGCCTGCATGGAGTGCCATGACCGGCCCAACGACCGGCACCCGGTCTCCCGATTCCGGGAAGCCCGGTTCGCCGAGCAGCAGGTTTCGCTCGGGGTCCACGAGTGCAACGGATGCCACGGAGAACACCAGGACAAGCGGGTCTCCAACGTGGGCATCACCTTCTGCCGGGAGTGCCACCACGACCTGGAGGTCGACTTCGATCCGATTTCACCCTCCCACGCCCGGTTGATTGAAGATGGATCCTGGGAAACCTGCATGGCCTGCCACGATTTCCACGGCAACCACGACCGCCCGGTGCCCCAACGGCTGACCGCCGGCATCCCCACGGAATCCCTGCTCGACTACCTCGACGGCGGCCCCGACCCCTATGGCGCGGGAAAGCACCACATTGCACCCGAAACCCTTCCCGGGACCTCGCCCTGACCCACGACCCCACGCCTGCCATGAACAGAATGAGCCGCGCCACCCGATTCTGGGTGCTCACCACGATGGGCACCCTGGTTCTGCTGGTCTACCTCTTTTCCACCGCCCCGATGCCGCTCGAGGCCGACCTCGGCAACCGGAAGACCTTGTCCACCCAGGAAGCGCTCTCCCTTCTCGCCTACGAGAACGACATCACCCGGACGCTGTTCACCAAGACCATCGTGGGAGAGGGCAAGAAAAACGGACTCCGCTTCGATGAGAACTGGGCGGAGGAAGACGTGGTGGCCGGCCCCCTGCCCGCCCTCTTCCTGCGGGGAGTTGCTCTCGATCTGTCGCAAAGCGAGGTTCCGCTCGGGCTGTACCTCGGTTCGGATTTTCCCATCGAAAAAAGCAACGGGTTCACCGGCGAATCGGCCACCCAGTTCGCCGCCATGCGCGAGGACAGCGAGCCCAAGCATTTCATCCATTCCGTCACGGGCGATCATGTGAGCATGTTTCCCGATTTCGCTTCCGCCGCCCCGTGCGTGTCCTGCCACAATGCCCACGAACAATCCGCCAAGCACGATTGGCAACTCGGCGACATCATGGGCGCCACGACGTGGTCCTACCCCAGCGACTCGGTCACCACGGATGAATTCATGGACATGCTCATGGCCTACCGCCACGGCGTCGAAACCGTGTGGGCCGCCTATGGCGAAGAACTCGACCAACTCCCGGAAGACCAACGCCCCGAACGGGGAGACCGGTGGCCCTCTGAAGGGAACTACATCCCGGATCACACCGCCCTGCGGGACAGCCTCGACAACATTGGAGGCCGGCACATCCTCGAAGAGCTCATCACCCTCACCGTGACGCGATGAAGCGCGCCGTCAGGGGACTCGGATGGATGGCGGGGGCCGTGCTCCTCATCGGATGGTGGGCCGGCATGGACACCTGGGAGGCCCTGTCCTTCCAGCGCATTCCGGCCTACCGCAATGCATCCGGGGCCTTCCTGCTCAGCCTGATCCTGTTCCAATGGGGGCTGTCCCTCGGCCGGGCCGTCTTCCAGAAAACCGGAAGCCGCTGGGGGCGGTGGGTCAATTGGCATGTCCGGATTTCCCTCATCCTGCCCTGGGCCCTCCTCGCCCACAGCATATCCCTCGGGTGGGGGCTCCTCGCCCTGCTGCCCCTCTCCCTGTTGGCCGGCTCCCACTTCGGCACCCTGCTGGACGGCCCCCGGTCCTTGCGGCGGTTCCTGGCCTACCACGTCGGGTTCTCGGCCCTTACCCTGGCGCTCGCGCTGGTGCACCTCTACTCGGTCGTGATGTACCGCTGACCGGGCACCGTATGCAAGAATTGCCGTTCCTTCGCCGGTCGATGCGCTCACAACACATCCTCCCCCTCCTTCTTCTGCTCCTCTTGTTGTCGCCTTGCCTTGTGCACGCCCAACAAGACACGACGTTGAGCCTCGACGTCCAAATCCGCGCCCGATCCGAATGGCGGGACGGCTACAAGCTGGCGGTCACCCCCGGTACGGAGGCCAATCTGGTGACCATTCAACGGTCCCGACTGACGCTGAACGGGGAATGGAACCGGTTCGATTTCCGCTTCGGTGCGCAGGACATTCGGACGTTTGGCGGACCCACCGGTCAGACCCAAGGCACCATCGGCGTCAGTGAGGCCTGGTGGGCATGGAATGCAGCGGGCGGAATGCGGGTCACGGTGGGCCGGCAGGAAATCAAATTCGACGACGAACGCGTGGTGGGTGCGGTCAACTGGTCCAATCCGGGGCGCTTCCTGGATGGCATCCGTTGGGACCGGAAAGCAGACGACCCGACCCAGGGCAACACCACCGCCGCCATCACCTGGGACGAGTTGAACCAAACCCGGCGCATCATGGCCTACCACAGGGCGATGATTGGCGAGCGTCACCGATTGAGCCTCCTCATTTTCGACCAGGACAGCGAGACGGAACCCTCCGCCCTGACCGCCGGCTTCACCACCCGGTCCACATTGGGGTTCAACGCATGGTGGGCCACCGAGGCCTATCTGCAACAATGGGACGGCGGGGGAACCGCCAGCATGGTCATCGCCGACGCTGGACTGAACGGCGCTGGCGGCCACCGGTGGAGCACCGGCCTCGACCTGTTGACGGACGACGCATCCTCGGCCGCCTTCCAGCCCTTCCTCGGAACCAACCACAAGCACTACGGGTGGATCGACCAATTCTATGTCGGCACCCAGAGCAACGGACTCACCAGCCTCCGGCTGCGTCACATCGGACCACTGGGCCAAGGCAAGGCTTGGGGCGCCACCGCCCACCATTTCCGGGACGCCATGTTCGGCTCCCTCCTCGGCAATGAACTCGATCTGTGGGTCACGGGAAAAGCGGACGGCGCGTTGACCTGGCACGTTGGTTGGTCCGTTTTCGACCCGACCGTCCGCCATATCGAACGGCAGGGCGATGTGACGCCGGACGCATGGAACGACGCGGCCGGCCGGCTTCAACAATGGGGCTGGGTGAGCTTGAACTTCACCCCGTCCATCGACCTGCGCTGAGGCTCAGTATTCGGGGTAATCCTCCGGGTCGGGGCCCTGCGGCTGCGGGTCGGGGATGTGCGTCTGCTCTGCGTCGGCCCACAGCTCCTCGAGGCCGTAGTGGCCGCGCCAATCCTTGTGGAAGACGTGCACCACGACATCGGCATAGTCCAACAGCGCCCATTGGCCGCTGCGCAGGCCCTGTTTGGTCCAGGGCGACTCGTCGTGTTGCTTCTCGGTGAACTCCTCCACGCTGCGGGCGATGGCCTCGACCTGCGTGTTGGACTGGGCCTCGCAAATCACGAAGCGCGCCGCCACACTGTTGGGCAGGTTGCTGAAATCCACCAGGCAGATTTTCTGGCCCTTGACCTCCTGGATGCCCTCCACCACGGAGGTCACCAGTTCATCGGTCGAGGGGCCGGAGTTGCGCTCCCGGCCTTCGCGGGGCGCCATCGCGTAGGTACGCGGATCGAGGGCGTCGTGTGATTCTTCCAACGTTGCGCTAAAATAGCCCCCGTGAAGGACCCGCACACCCCCTTGTGGACGGATGCCGTTGG
>JBMYZR010000024.1:0-34413 GCA_049610565.1 Flavobacteriales bacterium
TCACCCCCGAAGCGTTCGTGGCGATGTCACCCGCATTCGTGCTGATGGCACCCGCGTTGGTGCTCACGCCCGACGCGTTCGTGGCGATGTCACCCGCATTCGTGCTGATCGCACCGGCGTTGGTGCTCACCCCCGAAGCGTTCGTGGCGATGTCACCCGCATTCGTGCTGATCGCACCGGCGTTGGTGCTCACCCCCGAAGCGTTCGTGGCGATGTCACCCGCATTCGTGCTGATCGCACCGGCATTGGTGCTCACCCCCGAAGCGTTCGTGGCAATGGCACCGGCGTTGGTGCTGATGCCCGAAGCATTGGTGGCGATGTCAGCAGCGAGTCCGGCGTCGCCGGAAGCGCGGTCAGCCATTTCCTGGGCGAGAACCACAGCGAGGCTGTCGGCGGTTCCTTCCGGAGCATTGGCCGCAAACAAGGCGACCGGCACCGCTGTGACAGCGATGGTGCCGAAGGAGTCGAAGCCGTCACCGCTGTTGACCTCCACAAGGAAGCTGTAGCTGCCGGCTGACCAATCGACGGCCGCGAGGCCATCTGCACCTTCGACACTGCCGATGGTGAGGTTGATCAGACCGAACTCGTCGGTGAGGTAACCCGCGTGGGTCTCAGTCCAGACGGCGGTGGCCGATCCATCCTGAAGGGTAAAGCGAACGTCCAGGGTTGCATTCTGCAGGGCGTCGCCACCCGCATCGCGGGCTACGGCCTGGTAAGCAATCCCATAGTTTTGCTGGGCTTGAGCGGCGAAAACCGTCATCAGCAGAACTGCGGACAAGAGGAGTGAGCGCATCAGTTTCATCTCGGTTAAGATTTCTCGAAGCATGAAGATAGGAATAAACTTCGATAAAACCGCATTTTTCTTCTACGAACAGAAAAATATTTCTCTCTTGTCGATAAAATCATTGAACTAATGGGCAACCAAACACACGTTATATATAATGTGACCGTCAGCGTCGAACCCGACATCCAGGCGCAATGGCTGTCCTGGATGCTGGAGGTCCACCTGCGCGACATGCTCGCCACGGGCTGCTTCCTGGGGTTCCGGTTCTCCGAACTGAGCGGTGCGGAAGACATGGGGCCGACCTACACCATCCAATACGAACTGGCCGGTCCCGAGGACCTGGAACGCTACGAGAAGGAGCACGCGCCTGCGATGCGACAGAAGGGACAGGCCCTCTTCGGAACCCGGGCCCTTGCTTTCCGCACCACGATGCGCGTGATTGCAGCCGGCTCTCTCCGGGACCAATGAAGCGACACCACACACACAGGGACGACGGGGTCAAGGCCAAGAAGCACCTCGGTCAGCATTTCCTCAAGGACCCCGCCGTCTCGCAGCGGATCGCCGGGCTCCTGTCCGGCCAACTGGACACGGCCATCCTCGAAGTGGGGCCTGGAACCGGCGCGCTCACGAAGCCCCTGCTGGCCCGCTTTGGCGAGGCGGTCCATGTGGTCGAGATCGACAGCGAATCCGTGGCCTACCTGAAAGCCAGCGACTGGATGGATTCAGATCGGGTCCATGAAGGCGACCTGCTCCGCTCCTCCCCGGAAGACCTCGGCATGGACGGGGACTTCGCCATCGCCGGGAACTTCCCCTACAACATCAGCAGCCAGATCCTCTTCCGCGTGCTGGACTGGCGGGACCGGGTTCCCGAATGCGTCGGCATGTTCCAAAAAGAGGTCGCCGACCGGGTGTGTGCCGGCCACGGCTCCAAGACCTACGGCATCCTGTCCGTCCTGCTCCAGGTCTACTACCACTGTGAATACGCCTTCACCGTGGGGCCCGGCGCATTCCTCCCCCCACCCAAGGTCCAATCCGGCGTCATCCGCCTCGTCCGCACACCGGACGAAGACCCCGACATCCAGTACGAGACCCTCCGGCGGGTCGTCAAGGCAGCGTTCGGTCAGCGCCGGAAAACCCTGCGCAATGCCCTGCGCGCCGGCGGGTTTGACGCCGACACCATTCCGGAAGCGTGGTTGGGCCAGCGGGCGGAGCAGCTCTCTCCCCGCGACTTCGTGGAGCTCGCGCGGGCCGTGCGCCCCGTTCAGTAAGCCGGCTTCAGCTGGACGGCACCGGAAGACGGTCCTTCCCGCCACAACAGGATGCCCCCCCTGCCCGCCGAACGGGTGCCCCAAGCAGGCACAGGACAGGCGGATCCCGTATTTCATCAACCCCATTGAAACCAGCCGACACCCTTCGCGTAGGAACAGGCATGACCCTCACCCCATCCCGTTTCACCACCCTGTGCGCCATGCTCTGTACAGGGGTGTTCACCGGATGGGGACAAGGGGTCATCAAGGTGCCGGGCAGTCCCGGCTGGACGCAACAATTGCTCTGCGAAAGCCAGGAAAGTCCCACATTGACCCTCATGGTGACCCCCTCGCTGGCAGGCGCAAAAATCCGAAAGGGCTTCCAGCTCGAGGTCCACCAGGACAATCATCTGTTCGAAACCGTGCTGCACCGCGGAAAAAGGCCCGCCCGCTTCCATTTGCTTTCAGAACACCTCTACACTTTGGTCGTTGCACATCCGGCCGGATTTCAGAAGGTGATCCAATTCGATACGGAGGGGCTGGAACAACACATACAAGTCGACTGCCAAGTGGATCTTTTTGTCCGGCCAAATCTGAATCCATTGACCTTCGACGACGAACTCGTCCTCAGCACCCCACTTTCCGTGGTCTGGTATGATGCCGAAAGCAACCTCTTCCGACACGACCCACATCTTCACCACGGTGGCATCGAACAATTGCGCGCCCACCTGAACTCGCGCGTGTCATCCCTGCATGAACCCTCTGACTGAAGCGCCTTGCACCAGGCCCCCTGGGGAGGGTGCCGCGCATCGGCACCGACGAGATGGATGTCGTGAGAGCGGTCTGCCCCGGGATTCCTACACGGACCTCAGACAAAGTTGAAACCGCAAATCCCCGGTTCGGTTCCAGCAGTCCGTATCTTTATGCCAAGCTCTCTGCAATGATCGGAGCGAACACGCTACAAGAATTCGTTGTGGCGCGTCAGGCTGAATTCGCCGGCGCCACTGGTGACCTATCACGCCTCCTGACCGACATCGGGACCGCGGCGAAGATGGTCAACCGGCACGTCAACCGCGCCGGACTCTCGGGCATTCTGGGTGCCCACACCCCCGATGGAAACGGCAGCACCAACGTGCAGGGCGAGGCCCAGCAGAAGTTGGACGTCTACGCCGACGACACCTTCCACCGCGTCCTGCGGTCCTGCCTCAAGGTGGGCGGCATCGTGTCCGAAGAGCAACCGGGCATCCTGCACGTGGACCACAGCGGACGGGGCCAGGGCAAGGGATACGGCAAATACGTCGTCTGCATCGACCCCCTCGACGGCTCGTCCAACATCGACGTCAACATCAGCGTCGGCACCATCTTCGGCATCCACCGCCGCCGGACCCCCCTGACGGAGCCCGCCGCCATGGAGGACTTCCTGCAGCCCGCCAAGGACCTCGTCGCCGCCGGCTACGTCCTCTATGGCAGCTCCACGATGATGGTCTACTCCACGGGCTGCGGCGTCAACGGCTTCACCTACGACCCGTCCATCGGCGAGTTCTTCCTCTCCCACCCCGACATGAAGTTCCCCGAGCAGGCCCGGGTCTACAGCATGAACGAGTCCTACCTGGACGAGGCCGTGGCCGGGGTCAAGCCCTTCATCAAGGAGTGCCGGAAGCGCGGTCTGACCGCCCGGTACACCGGCGCCCTCGTCGCCGACTTCCACCGGAACCTGATCAACGGGGGCATCTACCTCTACCCGGGCACCGAAGAGAAGCCCGGTGGCAAGCTCCGCATGCTCTACGAGGCCCAGCCCCTCGCCTTCCTCGCCCACCAGGCCGGAGGGTCCACCCGGTGCCACAACCACGACCTGCTCCACATCACCCCGACGTCGTTGCACCAGCGCACGCCGCTGTTCACCGGCAACACCGCCGAGGTGAACCGCCTGGTCCACTCCATGGAAACGGCCGTGGAGAACATCCCCTCCTGAAGGCCCTCAAGGCCCTGCTCTTCCTGCACGGTCGTCGTAGCCTTGCGGTCACAATTGACCCGCATGACGATCCGGTTTTCCCTCGCCCTGCTTCTGCTTGCCGCATTCACCTCCTCCTCTGGCCAGGACACCTTGTCCATTCCCGAGGCGGTGATCCAGACCACCTTCAGTGAAACGGAGGCCGCCTCACCGCGAAACCTGGTCACCCTCGATCCCGAGGTCATTGCCGGGGCCGCCCAACCTTCCCTGGATGGGCTGCTCGAAACGGTACCCGGCATCGACGCTCGCCAGCGGGGCCCCTGGGGCACCCAGACCGACCTCAGCATCCGCGGCGGTTCCTTCGAACAGGTCGCGCTGTGGGTGGACGGAATCCGCTGGAGCGCGCCCCACACGGCCCACCACCTGTTGAACCTGCCCATCGATCCCGAGGACATCCAGCGCGTGCAGGTCGTCCGCGGCGGAAGCGGCGCCCTCGGAAGCGGCGGCGTCACCGGCGGCATCGTGCTGCACACCGGCCCCGGTGATGCGGATGAAACCGCCGTCTCCGTCGAAGCCGGGTCCTACGGGTGGAACCGGATCCGCGCCCGCCACGATTGGGGCGAGGACCAAACCCGCCACCGCATCAGCATCAGCCGGGCGGCCACGGACGGGTTCCGCGACAACACCGACCTGGCCATGACCCGCGCCCGCTACGCCGGACGCACCGTCACCGACAACGGCACCTTCAACCTCCGCATCGGGGGCATGGCCTCCGCCTTTGGCGCCCAGGACTTCTACACGGCCAACTTCCCCCAGCAGTTCGAGCGGGTGGGCCTCTGGCAGGGACAATTGACCTGGCAACACGAACTCCGGGGCTGGGATGTGGAAGCCGGCGTGCACCACCGCAACCACAGCGACCGGTTCGAGCTCTTCCGCGAGGGAGAGGGCTACTACGTCGAGGACGCCGACGGGGTCCTGACCTCGGACGCCGGGCCCGTGCCGGGATGGTACCAGGGCGCCAACCAACACGTGTCCACCGTTTCCGGCGCCCGCGGTGGCGCCCGTCGGGTCACCGATTGGGGGGAAACCTTGATCTCCGCCGACTTCCGCCGGGAAGGCGTGGTGAGCAACCGACTCGGCATCGCGGACTACGGCCGGGGCGACAGCAGCGTCTACGCGCTGGGCGACCGGCGGACCAACCTCGACCTCGGAATCGGACAACGCGTCGAACTCGGACGCCTCACCGCCCGCGCCCTCGCCGCGTGGAACGTGAATTCAGCGGCAGACGGCCCCCGCTTCATTCCAGAGGCCTCCCTGTCCCTGCGCATCGACGAGACCGGCCGGGCCGTGGCCTTCGCCTCCGCCCGGCGCTCCGTTCGCATGCCGTCCTACACCGACCTGTACTACACCGTGGGCGGCGCACAAGGCAGCCAGGACCTGCTGCCGGAGGAAGCCGAGCACCTCGAGTTCGGCTACCGCCTGACCGGCGACCTGGGCGACGGGCACCGGCTGGTCCTCTCCCAGCACGTCTTCCACCGCTGGGGGCGCAACCTCATCGACTGGGTCCGCTTCAACGGGTCCTCCATCACCGAGGCCACCAACCTCCGGGAGGTCAACTTCTCCGGCCAGGAATTCTCCCTGTCCGCCCAAGCCACGGAGGACGCACCGGCCCTCCGCTACGTCACCGTCAGCCTCGCCTTCATGGAGGCGGACGAGACCAGCACCGGGTTCGAGAGCAACTACGTCCTCGACATCCTCAACACGAAGGCCGACGTCATCCTGGGCTTCCGTCCGCTCGACGACTGGATGGTCGACGTGCGCTGGAGTGCACAAGACCGCAAAGGCGGCTACTACGACCCGGTGGCCGGGGCGGAAATCGAATTCGAGCCCGTCCAACTCCTCGGCGCCACCGTCCGCTGGACCCCGGAAACCCTGCCCGTCGCCGCCCACGTCCGGATTGACAATGCGCTCGACGCCCAATACGTCGACATCGGCAACGTCGACCAGCCCGGGCGCTGGATCCGCGCCGGCCTCACCTGGACGTCCGGAAAGAAATAAGGGTCAGTCCTCCTCGACCGCGTATTCCCCAGGGCCTTGCGGTCCGGGACCTGTCGCAGCGGCCTTGGTCGGGGCTGACGCTCCGCTCAGACGGCGAAGGATGGACATCGCCGCCTCGAGGTCCTCGACCGGTTCGACCCGAAGGCGCAGCGCGTTGTTGCGCTGGTACATCTGCACCCCCTTCGTGTTGCGCTGCATGTAGTCCAGCACGCGCTGGAAGCGGACACCGCGGTAGTAGTCGCTGCCCTCCTCGTCGTGGAAGACCCCGATGAGCTTGCCGCCCTTGAGCACCAGCTTGCCGAAGCCGACCATCTGGGCCATCCACCGCAGGCGGATCGTCTCCAGCAGGTCCGCCGCTTCCTGCGGCAGCGGGCCGAAGCGGTCCACCAACCGGGCCTCGTAGGCCTGCAACCCTTCCTCGTCGGCCATCTCGTCAAGCTCCCGATACAGGGCGATGCGCTCGGCGATGTCCGAGATGTAGTGGTCGGGCAACAACAGGGCGAGGTCCGTCTCGAGCACCGTCTCCTCGACGTAATGCTCGCGCGAATCAGCCTCCTCCTTGGCGAGTTCGGCAAACTCCTCGTCCTTCAGCTCGTTGACCGCCTCCTTGAGGATCTTCTGGTACATCTCGAATCCGATGTCCGAGATGAAGCCGCTCTGTTCGCCACCCAGCAGGTTGCCCGCCCCCCGGATGTCGAGGTCGCGCATGGCGATGTTCATGCCGCTGCCCAGCTCGCTGAACTGCTCCATGGCCTGAAGCCGCTTGCGCGACTCGGTCGGCAGGGCGTGGAGCGGCGGCGCCAGCAGGTAGCAGAACGCGCGCTTGTTGGACCGGCCCACCCGGCCGCGAAGCTGGTGCAAATCGCTTAAGCCGAAGGTGTGGGCCTCGTTGATGAAGATGGTGTTGGCGTTGGAGATGTCGATGCCGCTCTCGATGATGGTGGTGGCCACCAGCACGTCGTAGGCGCCCTCGATGAAGTCGGTCATCACCCGCTCGAGCTGCTCCCCGTCCATCTGACCGTGTCCGATGCCCACCCGGGCGTCCGGCACCAGGCGGTTGATCATGCCGGCCACGTCCCGGATGTTGGCCACGCGATTGTGCACGAAGTACGCCTGGCCGCCGCGGGACAGCTCGTAGGCGATGGCGTCCCGGATGAGCGCCTCGTTGAAGGAGCCGATCTCGGTTTCGACCGGATAGCGGTTGGGCGGCGGCGTCGAGATGATGCTCAGGTCGCGGGCCCCCATGAGGGAGAACTGCAGCGTCCGCGGAATGGGCGTTGCGGTCAGGGTCAACGTGTCCACAGTCGCCCGCAGCGTCTTGAGCTTGTCCTTGACCGCCACCCCGAACTTCTGCTCCTCGTCGATGATGAGCAGGCCGAGGTCCTTCCATTTGACCCGCTTGCCCACGATGGCGTGCGTGCCGATCAGGATGTCGATCTCCCCGGCCTCGAGCGCCTTGACCGTCTCGGTCATCTTCTTGCCGGTCTTGAAGCGGTTGACGTAATCGACCTTGACCGGGAACTCCTTGAGCCTCCGCGAGAAGCTGCGGAAATGCTGCATCGACAAGATGGTCGTGGGCACCAGCACGGCCACCTGCTTGCCGTCGGTGGCCGCCTTGAAGGCCGCGCGGATGGCGATCTCCGTCTTGCCGAAGCCCACGTCGCCGCAGACGAGGCGGTCCATGGGCACCTCCTTCTCCATGTCTTCCTTGACCGCCTCCGTGGCCGTCAGCTGGTCCGGCGTGTCCTGGTACATGAAGCTCGCCTCGAGCTCGGTCTGCAGGTAGGTGTCCGGCGTGTAGGCGAAGCCGCGTGAGGCGCGCCGCTTGGCGTACAGCTTGAGCAGATCGTACGCGATTTCCTTGACCCGCTTCTTGGTCTTGCTCTTGGTGGTCGCCCACGTGGACGAACCGAGCTTGTGGACCTTGGGCGCCATGCCCTCCTTGCCGGTGTACTTGGAAATGCGATGGAGCGAATGGACGCTCACGTACAGGATGTCGCCGCCCTTGTATTTGAGGCGGATGGCCTCCTGCTCCTTGCCCCCGACATCGACCTTCTGCAAGCCGCTGAACTCGCCGATACCGTGGTCAATGTGCACCACGAAGTCGCCCGGCTCGAGGCTCATGAGCTCCTTGATGGTCAGCGCCTGCTTGTTCTTCTTGAAGCCGTCCTTGAGGCGGAACCGGTGGTAGCGCTCGAAAATCTGGTGGTCGGTGTAGACGGCGAGTTTGAGCCCCTCGTCCACGAAACCCTCGCTGAGCTCGGAGGGGATCGGCTGGTATTTCACCTCGTCGCCGCGGTCGGCGAAAATGTCGTGCAGGCGCTCGAGCTGGGTGCCCTGGCCCGCCACCACGAACGTAGCAAAGCCGTCCTGGCGCCGGTGCTTCAGGTGCTCGGCGAGCAAATCGAAGTTCTTGTTGAATCCGGGCTGGTCCTTCTGGGCGAAGTCCACCGTGATGCGGTCCGTGAAGCTGGTGCTCCCGCTGAACTCCACCACGCGGTGCGCCTCCAACCGGCGCTCGAACCGCAGGCCGGTGGAGTACAGCTCACCGGGGCGCAGCGCCTCGGTCAGGCCCGTCCGCTTCTCGTAGAACGCCTCCGCCTTTTCGACCTCCTTGTCCAATTGGTCCACCACCCCGCGCACATCCCACGCCCAGACGCAGCACTGCTCGCCGAGGAACTCGAGGAAGGGCTCGCGCGCCTCCTTCACCAGCTGGTCCTGCACATCGGGCACGATGACCGCCCGGTCCATCTTGCCCACGCTCAGCTGGTCGGCCGGATCGAACTTCCGGATGCCGTCCACCTCGTCCCCGAACAACTCGATGCGATAGGGGTGGTCAAAGGCGTAGCTGAAGATGTCGATGATGCCCCCGCGGATGGCGTATTCGCCCGGCTCGTAGACGTATTCGACCTTCTCGAACCCGTAGTCGATGAGCAACTCGTCGACGAAATCCTGCGAAATCCGGTCCCCCCGTTGGATGGTGTACGTGTTGCCCTTGAGCTGCTTCCGCGTGGTGACCTGTTCGGCGACCGCCTCGGGGAAACTGACCACGCAGACCTTCCCGCGCAGGGCCTCGAGCTTGTTCATCACCTCGGCGCGCATGGCGACGTTGGCGTTGTCGGCGCCCTCTTCCTGATAGGGAATCCGCGCACTGCGGGGGTAGAACAGAACCTGGTGACCGCCCTCGCCGAGGAGGGTCTCGAGGTCATTCATGAAATAGGCCGCGCGCTCCTTGTCCTCGAGGAGGAACAGGTGGTCCCCGCCGTTGCGCTGGATGGCCTGCGCCGCGAGGAAGGCCCGGGCCGAACCGACGAGTCCCCGCGCCTCGACCTTGGCTCCGGATTGGCCCAATGCCTCCACGACGCGGCCCGTGCGGGCATCGTGGTCATAGAAGGCAAAGAGGTCCTGAATCGTCATGGCGCGCGAAGATAACCGCCACCACCCCCTCCGGTTCGCCATCCGGTTCGCCATCCGAACAGGCTGGACGACCTTCGCGCCATGAACGCATGGCCCGTGCACACGTTCGAGACCTGGGAAGACTTTCAGGAAGGGCAGGTCCTGCTCATCGACAAGCCGCTCGAATGGACCTCATTTGACGTCGTCAACAAACTCCGGTACGCCATCCGCAAAGGCGGCGGGTTCCGCAAGATCAAGGTGGGTCACGCCGGCACCCTCGACCCGCTCGCCACCGGCGTCCTCGTGGTCTGCACCGGACGGATGACCAAGCGCATCAACGAGCTCACCGCCGAGGACAAGGCCTACGATGGCCACATCACCTTCGGGTCGACCACCGACAGCCACGACCTCGAGACCGAGCCCCAACCCTCCGGTGACGCCTCCGGACTCACGCTCGACGCCCTCCACGAAGCCATCGGCCCGCTGACCGGCCCCATCCAACAGGTGCCACCGCGGTTCAGCGCCAAGAAGGTCAACGGCCAGAAGGCCTACATCGCCGCCCGGAAGGGCAAGGACATCGCCCTGCGCACCGCTGATGTCACCGTGCACCGCTTCGACATCACCGATTGGTCCTGTCCGGTGATGGGGTTCGACATCCTGTGTTCCAAGGGCACCTACATCCGGGCCCTCGCCCGGGATGCCGGCAAGGCCGCCGGCGTTGGCGCCCACCTGTCCGCCCTGCGGCGCACGGCCAGCGGGGCGTTCAAGCTGGAAGACTGCCTTTCGATCGACGCCTTCCTCGAGCGCCTCGAAGCCCTCCCCGCCCCTACTCCGAAGGCGGATTGAACCCCTGCGTAACCCCGATTTGACGGGGGCTTGAACCCCGTCGGGGCTTTGCCTAACTTCGCCCGCCCCTGAAACCCCCTTGAAGATGAGCGTAGAGCGGATGAAACTCAGTCAGTTCAAGTTCGAAGTCCCCCAGGACCTCGTGGCCCAATACCCGCTCGACAACCGGGACGAGAGCCGCATGATGGTGGTCCACAAGGACACGGGCGAGATTGAACACAAGCATTTCCGGGACATCATCGACTACTTCGACGAAGGAGACGTGATGGTCATGAACGACACCCGGGTCTTCCCCGCCCGGATGTTCGGCAACAAGGAGAAGACCGGCGCCGTTATCGAGGTGTTCCTCCTCCGCGAACTCAACCGCGAGTCCCTGCTCTGGGACGTGCTCGTCGACCCGGCCCGGAAGATCCGCATCGGCAACAAGCTCTACTTCGGTGAGAACGAGGACCTCGTCGCCGAGGTCATTGACAACACCACGAGCCGCGGCCGCACGCTGCGCTTCCTCTTCGACGGGACCCACGAAGAGTTCCGCGAGAAGATTTTCTCCCTCGGTGAGACCCCGCTTCCGAAGTACATCGACCGCGAAGTGGAGCCGGAAGACGCCGAGCGTTTCCAGACCATTTACGCCAAGCACGAAGGCGCTGTCGCCGTGCCCACCGCCGGCCTCCACATGAGCAAGCAGCTCATGAAGCGCTTCGAGATCAAGGGCATCGACACCGCTTACCTCACCCTGCACATCGGCTTGGGCACCTTCCGCGAAGTCGAAGTCGAGGACCTGACCAAGCACAAGGTGGACAGCGAGCAACTGATCATCCCGGAAGACTGCGTCGAGACGGTGAACCGCAGCATCAACCGCGGCGGCAAGGTCGTCGCCGTCGGCACCTCCGTGGTGCGCGCCATGGAGAGCACGCACAGCACGATGCGCCAGCTCAAAACCTACGACGGTTGGACCTCCCGGTTCATCTTCCCCCCGTACAAGTTCAAGTTGGCGGACGCGCTGGTGACCAACTTCCACACGCCGCAGTCCACCCTGCTGATGCTCACCTCCGCCTTCGGAGGGTATGAACTCATCATGGAGGCCTACCAGACGGCCATCAAGGAGAAGTACCGCATGCACGCCTACGGCGACGCCCTGCTGGTCATCTGATTCCAAAATGGACCCCACGAAAAAAGCCGCCCCGGAAGGAGCGGCTTTTTCGTTTGAACCCGATCGTGAGACCCGCGGTCCAATGGCGTTTTGGATGTGGATCAGCCCACGCGCTTGATGGAACAGCCGATGGCCTTGGTCGTGGCCGGCTTGACCTTCTTCCCTTCGGCCATGCGGGTGATGGCGTTTTCGAGGTAGCGGTCCTTGACCTCATCCGCGGCGTTCACATTGTCGTCGATGGACCCGCGGTAAACCAGGCGGAAGTCGCTGTCGAAGAGGTAGATGTGCGGCGTCGTGCGCGCGCCGAATCCGTCGGCCAATTTGTGGCCCGCATCCACGAGATACGGTGCAATGTATCCAGCGTCCACGGCGTGCTTCTTCATGGCCTCGAGGCTGTCGTCACCCTTGCGCTTGGCTTCGTTGGAGTTGACCAACGCCGTGCCGATGCCGTGCTCACGGGCGAAGTTGATCACCGGATTGTAGCGGCCTTCCCAGCCTTCACTCTTGCCCTCGCGGCCGACCACGAAGGGGCAGGTGTTGCATGTGAAAATCACGAGGGTGCCATTCTCTCCGGCGATGTCGACGAGGCTCCACTGCTGGCCGTCGATGTTGGTCATTTTGAAGTCCGTGAGCGGGGCCTTGTCTCCGATGGCCAGCTCGTCCTGGGCGGAGAGCGGGGCGGACAGGGCGAACATCATGGCGCCGAAACAGGCGGCGAAGGTGAGGTTGCGAAGCATGTTGTCTTGTGTTGAGCTGTCAAGTTAACCCGGACGCCGGTCCGGGTGTTCCCAAAAAATGTCCGGGTCAGAGCGGGAGATTGCCGTGCTTCCGGCGTGGACGGCGGACGGTCTTGTTTTCCAGCATGGCGAATCCCTTGATGAGGCGGGACCGGGTGTTGGACGGCACGATGACCTCGTCCACGTACCCCCGGGCCGCAGCGCGGTACGGGTGGGCAAAGAGCTCGGCGTACTCCGCCTCCTTCTCGGCCAGCTTGGCGGCCGGGTCGTCGGCCGAGGCGATCTCCTTGCGGAAAATGATCTCCGCCGCGCCCTTGGCCCCCATCACCGCGATCTCGGCCGTGGGCCACGCGAAGTTCAGGTCGGCGCCGATGTGCTTGGAGTTCATCACATCGTAGGCCCCGCCGTACGCCTTGCGGGTGATGACGGTGATGCGCGGCACCGTGGCCTCGCTGAACGCGTAAAGCAGCTTGGCGCCGTTGGTGATGATGCCGTTCCATTCCTGGTCGGTGCCGGGCAGGAATCCGGGCACGTCCTCGAGGACGAGCAGCGGGACGTTGAAGGCGTCGCAGGTGCGGACAAAGCGCGCGGCCTTGGTCGAGGCGCCAATGTCGAGCACCCCGGCCAGCACGGCCGGCTGGTTGGCCACCACCCCGATGGACCGGCCGCCCAGGCGGGCGAAACCGACCACGATGTTGGCCGCGAAGTCCGGCTGGATTTCGAGGAACTCCCCGCCATCCACCAGCTCCTTCACCACATCGCGCATGTCGTAGGGCTGCTGGGCGTTCTCCGGGATGACGCCATCGAGCTTGGGGCGGCTCTCGTCCCCACCGGCGTAGGCCTTGGCCGCCGGCGTTTCCTCGCAGTTCTGCGGCAGGTAATCAATGAGCTCCTTGATCCGGTCGATCGCCGCCACTTCATGGGGGGCAGTCAGGTGCGCCACCCCGCTCTTGGACGCATGGGTCCGGGCACCGCCGAGCTCCTCCGCCGTCACCTCTTCGTGCGTCACGGTCTTGACCACATTGGGCCCGGTCACAAACATGTAGCTCGTGCCCTCCGTCATCAGGATGAAGTCGGTCAATGCCGGGCTGTACACCGCGCCGCCGGCACAGGGTCCGAGGATGGCACTGATCTGCGGCACCACACCACTGGCCTGCACGTTGCGGTGGAAGATGTCCGCATAGCCACCGAGGGAGACGACCCCCTCCTGGATGCGGGCGCCGCCGCTGTCGTTGAGGCCGATGACCGGCGCCCCATTGTCCAGGGCCAGGTCCATCACCCGGCAAATCTTCTCTGCGTGGGCCTCCGCCAGCGACCCACCGAGGACGGTGAAATCCTGGCTGAACACGTAGACCAGGCGGCCATTCACGGTTCCGTAGCCGGTGACCACACCGTCGCCGAGGAAGTGCTTCTTGTCGAGGCCGAACAGGTTGGACCGGTGCGTCACCAGCATGCCCAATTCCTCAAAGCTGCCGGGATCGAGCAGGAGGTCAATGCGCTCGCGGGCGGTCAGCTTCCCCTTGGCGTGCTGGGCCTCCATGCGCGCTTCGCCTCCACCCTGCCGGGCCTGGTCCTTCATCGCCTCGAGGCGCTCGAGCGGGTTCTGGTGTGCGTCTGCCATGTCCCGAAACTACTGCGCAGGAGGCAAGAACCGGTTGTGGAGAGCACCTTGCAGGCGGGGCCCTTGCGGTGCCGGTGCGCCGTACCTTTGCCGCGCGGAACCGGCACCTCCGGCCGCACCCTACACCATGCACCGTTCCCACACCTGCGGCGAACTCCGCCCCGACCACATCGGACAGACCGTCACCCTGAGCGGCTGGGTCCAGCGCGCCCGCGACCTCGGCGGCCTCACCTTCGTGGACCTGCGCGACCGCTACGGCATCACGCAGCTCGCCTTCAACATGGACACCAACGCCGACCTCTGTGGCAGGGCCCGGAAGCTCGGCCGCGAGTTCGTCATCCAGGCCATCGGCACCGTTTGCGAGCGCGAGTCCAAGAACCTGCAGATCCCCACCGGCGAGATCGAAATCCAGGTCAACGAACTCAACATCCTCAACGCAGCCGACACCCCGCCCTTCACCATCGAGGACGACACCGACGGCGGCGACGACCTGCGCATGCAGTACCGCTACCTCGACCTGCGCCGCGGCCCGGTCCAGCGCAACCTGTTCCTGCGCCACCGCATCAACATCGAGACCCGGAAGTACCTCGACAGCATCGACTTCATCGACGTCGAGACGCCCGTCCTCATCAAGTCCACGCCGGAGGGCGCCCGCGACTTCGTGGTGCCGAGCCGCATGAACCCGGGCCAGTTCTACGCCCTGCCGCAGAGCCCGCAGACCTTCAAGCAGCTGCTGATGGTGAGCGGATTCGACAAGTACTACCAGATCGTCAAGTGCTTCCGCGACGAGGACCTGCGCGCCGACCGCCAGCCCGAGTTCACCCAGGTGGACTGCGAGATGAGCTTCGTCGAGCAGGAGGACATCCTCAACACGTTCGAAGGCCTCGTTCGCCACCTCTTCCAGACCGTGCTCGACCGCGAGATCGGCGACTTCCCGCGCATGACCTACGACGAGGCCATGAAGAAGTACGGCATCGACAAGCCGGACCTCCGCTTCGGCATGGAGTTCCAGGACATGGCGCCCGTCACGCAGGGCGTCGGCTTCAAGGTGTTCGATGACGCCGAGGCCGTGCTCGGCATCGTGGTGCCCGGCGCCGCGGAATACACCCGCAAACAGCTCGACGGCCTGACCGACTGGGTCAAGCGCCCGCAAATCGGGGCCCGCGGCCTCGTGTACTGCAAGGTCAACGCCGATGGCAGCTTCAAGTCCAGCGTCGACAAGTTCTACGACCAGGACGCCCTCGCGAAGTGGGCCGGCCACACCGGCGCCGAGAAGGGCGACCTGCTCCTGCTCCTCTGCGGCGACCTGCACACCACCCGCAAGCAACTCGCCGAGCTCCGCCTCCACATGGGGTCTGAGCTGGGCCTGCGCGATCCGTTCGACTTCAAGCCACTGTGGGTCGTCGACTTCCCCCTCCTCGAGTGGGACGAAGAGACCGAGCGCTACCACGCGATGCACCACCCGTTCACCTCGCCCAAGCCGGAGCACATGGACCTCATCGACTCCGATCCAGGAGCGGTGCGCGCCAACGCCTACGACATGGTCATCAACGGCGTGGAAATCGGCGGCGGCTCCATCCGGATCCACGACAAGGCCGTCCAGGCCCGCATGTTCGACCTGCTCGGCTTCACGCCGGAGGAGGCCGAAGCCCAGTTCGGCTTCCTGATGAACGCCTTCCGCTACGGCGCCCCGCCCCACGGCGGACTCGCCCTTGGGTTTGACCGCCTCTGCTCCCTGCTCGGCGGCGTGAACACCATCCGCGACTTCATCGCCTTCCCCAAGAACAACCAGGGCCGCGACGTCATGATCGACGCCCCGAGCGCCATCCACCAGGAGCAGTACGACGAACTTTTCTTGGCATCCACCGCTTCCGACAAAGAATAACTTTGCCCCATGTATCCCGCTGAGATCGTCAACCCCATGAAAGCCGACCTCGTCGACGCCGGCTTCTCCGAACTGCTCGACGCTGCCGCTGTCGATTCCGCCCTCGCCGAGGACGGCACCTCCATCGTCGTGCTCAACAGCGTCTGCGGCTGTGCCGCCGGCTCCATGCGCCCCGGTGTGAAGGCCTCCCTCGACCACGGCAAGTTGCCCGGCCGCCTCTACACCGCCTTTGCCGGTTTCGACCTCGAAGCCGTCGAGCGCGTTCGCAAGCACACCCTGCCCTACCCGCCGAGCAGCCCCTCCGTCGCCCTCTTCAAGGACGGCAAGCTGGTCCACATGGTGGAGCGCCACCACATCGAAGGCCGCACCGCCGAGATGATCGCCACCCACCTCAAGGCAGCCTACGACGAGTTCTGCTGATCGGCAGACCCACCACCATCAAAAAACCCGGCCTTCACAGGACCGGGTTTTTTGTTGGGGCGCTCAGCCAACGGTCATTCGTCCATTCCGCCGGCATCATCCGGCGAAACCATGATGAACAGCGGGTTCGCGCTGTTGCCGAGGTAAACACCATTGGAATACGCACCAGGGGCGGCACCGATGCCCACATCACCCGAAGGCCCATAAAAACCCGCTTCTCCTCCGTAGTATGTGGCCGTATCACGCGGCTCCAGAAGAAGGCCACTGCCACCGAGAATCGTCGAATATGAATCGGCCACATTCACATTGTCCGTTCCCCCCACGATGGTCTTCCCTTGTGAGGAATAGTTCGATGGTGAATTCAACCCTGCACTCAACGAATTGGACGTTCCACCAAAAATGGATCCACAGTAATCACTGGCTTGGTTGAACCGTCCTCCGAAGATGGCCGAATACTGGGCATTACCTCCCTCTTCCATCACCGTTTGATTGGATTGACCCCCCACCAGAACACTCTTGTCTCCACTGGTCACGTTGTTGCCCCCTCCCACGAGCACATCATGCCCGCCCAAGGCAGCGTTGTTCCGTCCACCCAAGGCGATGCAGGCAGTTCCGTCCACCTCATTGTTCTCTCCCCCCATCGCGACACTGACCGACCCCTTGGCCTCATTCTGGACCCCGCCCATGGCGACCACCTTGTTGCCGGACGCCGTGTTCTGATCGCCGCCGAGGACGGCGCTCCGCACCCCGCTGACCACATTGTTGGATCCGGCGATGACAGCAGACTCTGCGTCGAGCACGGAATTCCGCAATCCATGCGCGATGCCGCTGAACGAACCGTATTGGTTCCAGCGACCCATGACCAGGTTGTGAGAACCGCCGCGCTCCGTGGTCAGGGAGTCGGATTCATTGTACCCGACAATGAGGTTGCCGAGGCCATTCACCGCGGACGTGGAACCGGCTCCATTGACCAGCTGCAGGTTGACCCCTGAAATCAGGAGCGTCTGGTCGTCCTCCACGCTGACATGGTCAGACAACCCCGGAATGACAGCGGACTGAAGAGCCTCCACCTGACCCTGCAATTCGATGATCTGGGCCATCATCATGAGGAAGGCATCCTCGAGGGTGAGGGTGTCGACCATGATGCCCTCCGCTTCGAACTCCTGGGTGAACAGGGTGAGCATGGGCAGTAGGTCATTGATCCCGATGTTCCCGGTGTTGTCGTAATCGGGGTTGTAGGGATAATCAATCTCAAGGGTCTGGGCCGAAAAAGCCAGAGGCAAGAGCAAGAGCAGGAACAACGTGGTTTGGCGCATGCCATATAATATCGCCCCGCAGTCCGCATTGTTCGGCACGATGGACCCGCCATTTTGCGAGCGTTCCCGCCTCGTCTCCGTCGTATTTTTGTGACATGGCGCGCATTTTGACAGGGATCCAGAGCACAGGCACACCCCACCTCGGAAACGTGCTGGGTGCCATTCGCCCCGCCATCCAGTTGGCGCAGGACACCTCCGACGAGTCGTTCCTCTTCATCGCGGACCTGCACAGCCTGACCCAGATCAAGGACGGCGCCGAACTCCGGGCCAACACCTACGCGGTGGCGGCCGCCTGGTTGGCCTGCGGACTCGACACCGACCGCACCGTCTTCTACCGCCAGAGCGATGTGCCGCAGTGCACCGAACTCGCCTGGTACCTGAGCTGCTTCTTCCCCTACAGCCGCCTGACGTTGGCCCACAGCTTCAAGGACAAGGCCGACCGGTTGGAGGACGTCAACGCCGGCCTCTTCAGCTACCCGATGCTGATGGCCGCCGACATCCTCGCCTACGACGCCAATGAGGTCCCGGTTGGCAAGGACCAGCTGCAGCACCTCGAGATGGCCCGCGACGTGGCCGGCCGCATCAACCACAAGGTGGGCAGCGACGTGCTGGTCGAGCCCGAGGCCCGGACCAACGACGCCACCATGTACGTCCCCGGAACGGACGGCGCCAAGATGTCCAAGTCCAAGGGCAACACCCTCGACCCCTTCGCCGACGAGAAGACGCTGAAGAAGGCCATCAACAAGCAGATCGTCACCGACGCCACCCCGCTGGAGGACTCCAAGGATCCGGACGGCGCCGTGGTGTATCAGCTGTACAAGCTGCTCGTCTCCGAAAGCGACGCTGCGGACATGGCCGCCAAGCTCCGCGCCGGAGGTTACGGCTGGGGCCACGCCAAGAAGGACCTGCTCGGCGCCCTCGTCGACGGGTTCGCCACCGAACGCGACACCTTCAACCGGTACATGGCCGACCGGCCGGCCCTTGACGCCGAGCTCGCAAAGGGCGCCGAAAAAGCCCGCGTCGTCGCCGACGCCACCGTCCGCCGTCTGCGCGACGCCCTCGGCTACTGAGCGACCATCACAGGGTCAATAGAGCAGGTGTTGCTTGCTCTTGTTGCGCCATCCCGCCCGGCTCTCGTAGTCCACGAAGTAGATCTTGAGGTCCGCCCTCGATTCATAGTCGACGAAGAAAACCGTCTTGTCGGCACGGCTCTCGTACTTCACGAAGAACCAGTGGCCGTCGTTGCCATCGGCCCGGCTTTCGTAGTCCTCCTTGTAGACGAGGAGGTCGGCCCGGGACTCGTAATCGACCACGAAGACCTTGACGTCGGCGCGGGATTCGTAGTCGACCGAAAACATCTTTTGGGCGGGGATGGATTCGGCCGAAAAGGCCAACGAAATCAAGGCAAGCAGAGGAAGGAGAGCAGGGCGCATGCCCCCAAGTTCGACAATTTTGGCACGGCGCTTGGAACGCAAGGGGTGGAAACCCAAACCCACGATTCCATGCGTCCATTCACCCTCCTCCCCCTGATCCTGGCGGCCCTGGTCGCCCTTCCCCTTCACGCCTCCGAAGACCACGAGAAGGAAGTCCGCCACGCCATTGACCACGTCACCGTGTACCGCCAGGGTGCACAGATCAAACGCACGACGACCACCGTCGTCCCCGCCGGAACGGCCACGCTGGTCTTCCCGGGCCTGCCCACGGCCATCGACCCCAGCCAGGTCCGCATCACCGGCACCGGCGATTTCACCATCCTCTCGGTGACCCACCGCTACCACACCGACACGCTCAGCGGTGCCGAGAGCCAAGCCGAACGCGAACGGCTCCAGGTGGAACGCAACAGCCTCTACCACGACATGCAGCAGGAACAGCATTGGTACACCATCCTCGACAAGGAGGAACAGCTGCTTGCGTCGCACACCCAATTCACCGTCAAGGACAGCGGCGTGGACCTCACCCGCCTGATCGACGCCACCCGGTTCATGCGCGAACGCCGCATTGAACTGCTCCAGGAGCGACAAGCCATCGACCAGCGCATCGGCGACATGCAGGCCTCGCTCACCCAGCTCGACCAGGCCATGGCCGCCCTGCCCCCGCTTCGCACCGAGACCCACCTCGAAATCATGATCCACACCGAGGCCGACGCACAGACGAGCGGCGCCATCAGCTTCGGGTACTGGATGCAGAATGCCGGCTGGGATCCGGCCTACAACGCCCGCGTGGAGAGCGTGGCCGACCCGCTCAAGCTCGAGAGCATCGCGCTGGTGCGCCAGCAGACCGGCGAGGATTGGGACCGCGTCAACCTGAGCGTGTCCACCGGCACGCCCAACCGCAACCGGTCCAAACCCAACCTCTCCCCTTGGTTCCTCCACGCCAACCACCACGGCGCCCGGAGTGCCGCCGCCTCCACGGCGGCCGCGGCCAACCAATGGCTGAAGACCCAGCCCTACAACCCCGCCGTCCGCCAGGTGCGCGGCCAACTCTACGACGCCCAAGGGCAGCCGCTCATCGGCGCCACGGTGAGCGTGCCCGGGGGCCGCTCCGTGGTCACCGACGTCAACGGCTTCTACATGATCGACGTGCCGCAGAACGCCCGCAACATCAGCTACCAGAGCATCGGCATGGTGGCCGAGAACATCAACATCTCCAACTGCGTGATGGACGTGGCGCTGGCCCCCGCCATCGAAATGCTCGACGAAGTGGTGGTGTCCGGCTATGCCCTCGCGGAAGAGGATGTCGAGCGGGGATCGCTGTTCGGCAGCCGCCGGGAGCGCCTCGCCGAGCGGGCCGCACAGGCCTTCGATTACGCCTCCGTCAGCGTTCAATCCACACCGACCCAAACGCGCTTCGACATCGACGCCAAGTACAGCATCGCCTCCGACGGCGTGGTCCAATCGGTGCGCATCAAGAACATGGAGGTGCCCGCTGAATTCCTCTACGAGGCCACGCCCAAGCTCGACGCCCAGGCCTACCTCATGGCCCACGTCCTCGATTGGGAGGAACTCGACCTGATCAGCGGCCGGCTGCGCATCTACTTCGAGGACGACTTCGTCGGCGAAAGCACCCTCGCCCTCAACCTCGCCTCCGACACGCTCAGCCTGTCGCTTGGCCCGGACCCGGCCATCCAGGTGCGCCGCAAACTCGAGGGGCACAACAACAAAACGAACCCCATCACAGGCAAACGCGAACTCCAACGCGAATGGGAAATCACCGTCCACAACCGCAAGACCCAGCCCATCCGCATTGTCATCGACGACCAGCTGCCCCTGTCCAATGACGAGGACGTGATCGTCAAGGCCGAATCCCTCGGAGGCGGCAAACTCAACAAAGACACCGGCCGCGTCGAATGGGACATCATCGTCAAACCGGGCATCCAAGAAGACCTCAAATTCAAGTACAGCGTCCAAGCTCCGAGGGAAACGCCCATCCGCCTCGACAGTTGACGACGCTTCCCTGCGGTTCACGACACGAAAAAGGCCCACCATCGCGGTGGGCCTTTTCCTTGCTCGTCCAGATGGTCTTCAAAGTCAGCGACCGTCCGCGGCACGCTGGGCGTCGTACTTCGCCTTGTACTTCTCGTAGAGCTGAATCTGCTTGTTGTCGAGGACCACATCGCGGCCTTGCACCCAGGCGTGTTGGACGTCGTTGCCCATCATGTCGAGGGCGTCTCCGCCGGAGATGAAGAGCGTCGCGTCCTTGCCCGGCTCGAGGGAGCCGCAGACGTCATCGATGCCGAGGATGCGGGCCGTGGAGAGGGTCAATGCGCGAATCGCCTGCTCGTACTCGAGCCCGTAGGCCACGGCCGTGCCGGCGAAGAAGGGCAGGTTCCGCGTGTTCATTTCGGGCATGCGGCCCTCACCTTGGAGGCAGTATTCCACGCCCTCGTCCTCGAGGAGCTTCGGCAACTTGTACGGCAAATCGATGTCGTCCTCGGCGAAGCGCGGCACCGAGTGGGTCCGCTGCACCATCACCGCGATGTTGTTCTCGCGCAAAGGGTCGGCCAACATCCAGCTGTCCACCCCGCCGACAAGCACCACGCGATCGAGTCCCTCCGCCCGCTTGAACCGGATGACCTCCGCGATCTGCTTCGCATCGTTGGCGTGGATGTAGAGCGTCGTCGCCCCGGCTGCCTTCCGGTCGCCGTCCACGAACAGGCCCTTCATCGCCTCCATGCGGAGGTCGCGCTTGGTCGGCTCGCCCGCAGCATACGCCCGCGCCCGGGAGAAGAAGTCCCGGATCTCGTGAAGCTGCTGGTCGTAGGTCTTGCGCTTGCGGAGCTGCGCCCGGCCATCGTCGAAGTGCTTGTGGTGGGTGGACGGCCAGTACAGGTGAATGCCGTCGTCGGCCCGCACCACGGCGTCCTCCCAGTTCCACGCGTCGAACTGGACCACGGAGCTCGAGCCGCCGATGACCCCACCGCGCGGCGTGATCTGGCCCATCAGAACCCCGTTGGTCCGGACCGTGGGCGTGATGTCGGAAGCAGCGTTGTACGCAATGACGCTCCGGACGTTGGGCTTGAACGTGCCCACCTCCGCGTAGTCGCGGGAGGCGCGCACCGCGGCAATCTCCATGAGGCCGAGCGTGCTGTTGGGCGCGATGAAGCCGGGGTAGATGTGCTTGCCCTCGGCATCCACCACGCGGGCATACCGCTTCGGGTCGACATCGCGGGCGGCGCCCACATAGTCAATGAAGCCGTCGGCAAACCCGATGGCGGCGTTCTCGAGGACCTCACCGGTGCCGAGGTGGGCCGTGCCCCCGAGGACGAGGATGCGCTCGGTCTGGGGGGCACCCGGCGTGAGGTTGGGTTGGGCGAACGCCGTGACCGCAATGGCAAGGAAGGCGAAGAGGAAGGGCGCTTTCATGGCGGGGGAATTCAAAGTCAACATGCGGTTCATCGGTTCTCCTCGGTCATGGTGTCACAGTGGTAATGGGGCGGGATCCGCTCCATCGGTCGGCGTTTGTCCGCACCCGGCGCATCGAGCATGAGCTGAATGAGCCGCGCCCGCTCAGAACGCATGGCCTCGCGCATGGCCAGGTCCTCCTCCTGGTCGAAGAGCCGGCGGCCGTCGACGTAGGTCTGCTCGCATTGGGCGTAGATGGAGAGCGGGTGGTCCGACCACACCACCAAGTCGGCGTCCTTTCCGGCCTCGAGGGAGCCGATCCGGTCGTCGAGGTGGAGCAGGATGGCCGGGTTGAGCGTGACGAACTTCAACGCCTCCTCCTCAGGCACCCCGCCGTACTTGACGGCCTTGGCGGCCTCCTGGTTGAGGCGGCGGGCCATCTCGCGGTCGTCGGAGTTGAACGCGGTGACCACCCCATTCTCCCACAGCAGCGCCCCGTTGTACGGGATGGCGTCCTTCACCTCGAATTTGTAAGCCCACCAGTCGCTGAAGCTGGAGCCGCCGGCCCCATGCTCAGCCATCTTGTCGGCCACCTTGTAGCCCTCGAGGATGTGGGTGAACGTGTTGAGCGTGAAGCCCATTGAATCGGCCACGTGCATGAGCATGTTGATCTCGTCCTGCCGGTAGCTGTGGCAGGTCACGAAGCGCTCGGAGTCGAGGATCTGCAACAGCGTCTCGAGTTCGAGGTCGCGGCGCGGCGCCTTGGGGCCCTTGCCCTGGCGGATGAGTCGGCGGGGCGTGGCCTTGACGGCTGCGCGGTAGGCGTCCCATTCTTCCCCGTACTCGCGGGCGCGGTGGAAGTGGTCGTAGTAGACCTGCTCCACGCCCATCCGGGTCTGCGGGAAACGGACCGTCTGGTAGTCGCCCCAGTTGGACTGCTTGACGTTCTCCCCGAGGGCGAACTTGATGAAGGGATCGGCGTCCTCGATTTTCATCTCCTCCGGGGTCATGCCCCAACGGAACTTGATGATGCCGCTCTGGCCACCGATCGGGTTGGCCGACCCGTGCAGGATCTGGCCCGCAGTCACGCCCCCGGCGAGGTGGCGGTAGACGTTGACGTCCTCGCTGTTGACCACCGTCCCGATGCTGACCTCCGCGCTGGAAGCCTGGGTGCCCTCGTTGATGCCGCGGCTCGCCGCAATGTGCGTGTGCTCGTCGAGGATGCCGGGCGTGATGTGCTTGCCCTTGGCGTCAATCCGGGTCAATTCCGGGACGTTCTTGCCGAAGACGACGGCAGGGTCCAACGTCTGCCCCACCGCCTTGATGCGGCCCTGGTGCACGATGACCTCCCCGTTTTCGATTTTGCCTTCCGGCCCACAGGTCCAGACCGTCGCGCCGACGAAATGCCACGACCCCTGGTCCGGCATGTGCGTGCGTCCGTAAGCGGTGAACGGGTACGTAATCGGGCCGGGGCCCACTGGACCGGCATCCTCAGCTGCGGCACCCTCGGCATCCGAATCCGCTCCGGACATCTCGCCGGTGTCTTCCGCGGCCGTGTCTCCTCCGACGTCCGGCTTCTCTTTGGCCTTGGGGCCTCCATCGCCCTGGCGCAAGGCGGCCCATTCGATCCACGTGCCATCCGGCCGCTCGCCGCGGCCTTCGATGATGCGGCTGCCCTCGTAGACGTTGCCCACCAGGCGGAAGGCCCCGTCCTCTTCGTCGAGCACGCGGAGCACGAGGTCCCGCCCATCCAGCGTCACCTTGGCCTTGCCGGCCAGCGAGTCGATGGCCTCTTCCTCGGTGCCCACCGGCCACCAACGGCCGCTCGGCCCCTTGTCGCCCGTCTTGAGCTCGAGCACGAGGTCCCGGCCATCGAGGTTGAGGCTGTACCGGCCGGCCACATCGGCCTCCGGCTCCGTGTCGACATCGTGCCGCACGCCTTGGACCACCGTGGCCCGCAGCGCAGTGCCGGTCTCGAAGAAGGGACCGTCGGCGATGATGAAGTTGGCTTCGAGGCCCGGCGCAATCCGACCGACCCGGTCCTCTGCCCCGATCATCGAGGCGGGCACCGTGGTCAGTGCGGCGAGTGCGTCTTGCGCGGACAACCCGTGCTCGACGGCCTTGCGCAGATTGGCCACGAAGTCCTTGCCCTTGCTCACCCCGTGCATCGTGAGGGCCATGGGGATGCCCGCTTCGGCCACCTTTCCGGCGTTGTAGGGCGCCCATTCCCAGTGCTTCATTTCCTCCAACGACACGAGCCGCGCCAGATAGGGGTCGGACACATCGATGGCGGAGGGGAAATTGAGCGGGACGATCAACGCGCCACCTGCCGCAGCCACCTCATCGAGCCGCCGGTAGGTGTCTCCCCCGCCGAGAAAGGCGTATTGGACCCCGAACTCATCTCCCACGAGGTCCGCCCGGAGCACATCCCGCCAGTCGCCGGCGTCGAAGAAATGCGGCAGGTCGGCCGTGGCGTTGAACGCCTCGAGCGACAGGTTGCGCTCCTCGGGTGCATCGAATTGGCCATACCATTCCGCGTCACAATAGGTCTGGCGCAACAGGGCAATGCTGCCCATCAGCGAGCTCGGGTACGACTGGGCGGAAGAGCCTTTGGAGAAACTGTGCCACACCCCGGCCCGCGGTTCGAGCACCGCATCATGGGCGTCCCCGGACAGGGCCACCAAGGTCGCCGCGCCCCGAACGACGCCGTCCCTGCGGTGGGCGAGAACGGCCCCGAACCCGGCATTCCGGTAGGCCTTGGCCTCCTTGTCGGAAGGCACGAAGGCGGCAGCCGCGTCATATTCCGGATGCAAGGCGCTGTTCCATCCCAAGGCGGCCTTGGAGTCTTCCCGTTCGTCGTGCGGCTTGCCATCCCAACGGGCACGCTCTCCGCGCTTCAGGCCCCACCCCGAGTAGAGGTCGACGAACGCCGGATAGAGGTCGTGCCCCGAGACATCGTGGCGCACGGCCGGCTCCGACGTGGAAAAGGCGCCTGCGCCCACCGCCTCGATGCGCCCGCGGCGGACGACGACGTGGCCGTTGTCGATGACCGAGCCGGCCTCGGTGTGAATGCGACCGCCCTCATAGACGTGCAGTTCGACCCCCGCATCGGGCGTCCCGTTGACGGGGAACGTCGAGCCGGATTGGGCCAACGCCATGACGGCAAAGGCGGACAGGATCACGGTGGAGAGGTATCGAAGCATGGAAATCGGGATCTCGGTTTCGGGAACGCCAAGATATCGGGTCCCCGCCGTGTTTGCCTGCGAACGGGTGCAGGCAAGGAACGTCTGCCTGTTCGATATTCGCCCCATGAGCACACCGACGAGCGTCTACGCCGAAATGACCCCCAACCCCGATGTCATGAAGTTCGTGGCGGACCGCCCCCTCATCGACGGGACGGCGCAAGCGGAATTCGCCTCCAAGGCCGAATGCGCGGGCCATTCCTCCCTGGCCGAGGAGCTGTTCAACTTTCCCTTCGTCACCGGCGTTTTCATCAGCGGCGGTTTCGTCTCCATCACCAAGGACGATTCACTGGGCTGGGAAATGATCGCCATGCAAATGCGCGAGTACATCCAGCAATGGCTGACCGAACACCCCGAGGCGGTGGAGAAGGTGCCGCCGCCCCGGGCGGCCACCGCGCCGGCTCCGGATGCCGCGCCGACGGCCGGCGAACCCCTTGTCGCCCTCGCCGACGCCGACATCGTCCCCACCGAGCACGACCAGGCCATCTCCGACCTGCTCGAGGAGTTCGTGCGGCCGGCCGTCGAGGCGGACGGTGGCGCCATCGACTTCCGGGCCTTCATCGACGGCACGGTCCACGTCCGGTTGCGGGGGGCCTGCGCCGGTTGTCCCTCCTCCACGGCCACCCTCAAGGACGGCATCGAACGGCTCCTGACCTCCAAGCTCGACGTGGTCCAATCCGTCGTGGCCAGCACCTGACATGGCGGAGTCCACGCGCATCGGATCCCAATTGAAGGCCCTGCGCAAAGCGCGCGGCTGGACCCAGACCGACCTGGCGGAGAAGGCCGGGCTCAAGCGCACCGCCCTCGGCGCCTACGAGGAAGGCCGGGCAGAACCCCGCTTGGCCGCCCTGGTCCGCCTGGCCCACACCCTCGACGTTTCGCTGGACACCCTCGTCCTCGGGGGTGCCGAACATCCCCTCGAACAGGACCTGCGCGTGCTGCCGATTCCCGTGGACCGGGACACCGATCGCGAGCGCATCTCCGCGGTCAGCATCAAGGCGGCAGCAGGCTATGCCGACGGATACGGAGACCCGGAGTGGGTGGCGGAGCTGCCCACCTTTGACCTGCCCCTGCCGGGCGTGCCGCGCGACCGCACCCTGCGGTTCTTCCAGATCGAAGGAGACAGCATGCTCCCGATTCCCAGCGGGTCCTGGATCCTGTGCACCTACGTCGAACGCATGGAGGACGTGGGCAGCGGCAGGCCGTACATCGTGGCCACGCAAGACGATGGCCTGCTCTTCAAGCGGGTCGAAAACCGGATGGACGTCCAAGGCGATCTCTGGATGGTCTCCAACAATCCGGGCTTCGCTCCCTACTCCGTGGACCCGGCTTCCGTGCGCGAAGCCTGGCGCGCAATCGGCTGGTTTTCCACCGATTGGCCGGGCGGCGCAGCGGCAGCGGAACGGACTTCCGCGACGGATATCGGGAAATGGTCGCCCAAAGAGTAGATTACACAAACGAGGGTTATGTAATCGTCTACAAATTCGATACCCGATTGTCGGGTTCTGCCGCTTTCCTGCGCTATCTTCCACTTTATGACCTCATCACTTGTGCCGCGTCTCGCGTCTTGTGTGCTGTTGCTCCTCCTGACGGGGCCCGTGAAGGTCCATGCCCAGAAAATGTTCGGGCTTCCCGCCTCGGCCATGCACGACCACACCGCCTGCACGGCGGCCGGATGCGACGGCCTCGTCGGCGTTGCCGAGGATGAATTCCACTTCACGCCGCCGCCGACAACCTACCGGAGCTCCGTCGCCACCATCCAGGTCACCTACAACAACTTCCCGGCCGCCGCTGAGGCCGCCTTCCAATACGCCGCCAACATCTGGGCCGGACAGATCAGCAGCCCGGTGACCATCGAGGTCGACGCCACTTGGGCCGACCTCGGCGACAACATCCTGGGATCAGCCGCCCCCACCACCATCCACCGCAACTTCACCGGTGCCGCCGGACTGGACATCTATTACCCCCAGGCCCTCGCCAACCAATTGGCCTCCGATGACCTTGCCTCCAGCTCGGTCGACATCACCTGCAACTTCGGCAGCGGCATCAATTGGTACTTCGGCCTCGACGGCAACGTTCCCCCCGGCGCCTACGACTTTGTGACCGTCGTTCTCCACGAGCTCTGCCACGGCCTCGGCATGATCGGCAGCGCCACGGTGGCGGGCAGCACCGGCTTCATCGGCCAGAGCGGATCGCCCTTCATCTACGACACCTTCGTCAGCGACAACAACTCGAGCAGCAGCCTGACCGACCTCAACAACGGCACCAGCGCCATGGCCAACGCCCTGACCGGGGGTGGCCTCGTCTGGTTCGGACCGGAAGGCCTCGCTGCCGACGCCGTGCCCCCGGGCATCTACGCCCCCGATCCATGGGAACCGGGCGCCAGCTTCTCCCACCTGCGGGAGGACATGTACCTCTCCGGCAACGCCAATTCCCTGATGACGCCCAACCTCAACACGGGCGAGGCCATCCACGATCCGGGGCCCATCGTCATGGGCATGTTCGCCGACATGGGATGGGGCATCGAAGGCTGTGCGATTTCCGCCATCCTCGCCGGAGCCCAATCCGACTGCAATCCGGCCACCAACACCTACAGCCAACAGGTCATCCTGATCTACGATGACGCGCCGGCTGGACTGATCAACGTCAATGGCTCCCTCTTCACCATCACGGGCAGTCCCCAGATCGTGAGCCTCAACAACCTGCCCTCCAACGGGGCCGCTGTGGACGTCACGGCCTACTTCACCGGTGACCCCGATTGCTCCGCCACCCAGGCCATGGCCTTCGTCGCCCCCGAGTCCTGCGCAGGCGGCACGTGTTCCCTGGTCTCCTCCACCATCGGTGCCCAATCCAGTTGTGACCCCATCGACGGGACCTACACCCAGGAGCTCACCCTCCAGTTTGCCTTCACGGCGGGGCTCGGCGATGTCAATGTCAACGGCCAGACCTTCCCGGTCAACAACGACGTGGCCAACGTCACCCTCACCGGCCTCGTCGCCGACGGCGAATCCGTCAACCTCGCCATCACCTTCGCCTCGGACGACGCCTGCGGGTTTGCCGTCCTCGATGCCTGGACCGCCCCGGGACCCTGTCCCTGCTCCGTTCTCCTCGAAGTGGCCTCCGTCAGCGAGTGTGACCCCTCCTCCGGCAACCACACCGTCGACTTCCTGTTGTCGGTGACAAACCCACCGGGCAGCGGCCTGCTTGACATCGGCGGCACACTGTTCGAACCCCCTTCCGCCAACGGCACCTACAGCGCCACGGTGGACGGCTTTGCCGCCGACGGACAGGCGGCGTCGGCCGGCGCCTTCTTCACCGATCTGCCCTCGTGCACCACGGCACAGGACGCCACCTGGGTGGCCCCAGACCCCTGCTCCTGCCCGGGCGACATCGACGGCGACGGCATCATCGGCGTGTCAGACACCCTCGACCTCCTCGCCAACTTCGGGTGCATCGGAGTGGGCTGCACGGGAGACGTGGACGGCGACAACCTCGTCGGGGTCGCCGACATCCTCGAACTGCTCTCCGCCTTCGGCGACTCCTGCTGATTCCCCGGATCCAAAGATTCCTTCCCCGAAGTGTCTTCGGTATGAGAATGCCAATTAAATTGGCATCCCATTTCCGTTGACATGTCCTCCCCGCGCACCGTCCTCCACCTCGACCTCGACACCTTCTTCGTGTCGGTGGAGCGGCTCATGGACAGCCGGCTCCACGGCAAGCCGCTGCTCATCGGCGGCACCGGCGACCGCGGGGTCGTGGCCTCCTGCAGCTACGAGGCCCGGAAGTTCGGCGTCCACTCCGGCATGCCCATGCGGATGGCGCGGGAACTGTGCCCCGAGGCGCTGGTCATCCGGGGCAATTCGGCCAACTACTCCAAGCATTCACACGCCGTCACCGACATCGTCCGCGAGGCCGTGCCCGTTTGCGAGAAGAGCTCCATCGACGAGTTCTACGCCGACCTCACCGGCATGGACCGCTTCTTCGGCTGCTGGCAATACGCCCGCGAACTCCGCGAACGCATCATCCGCGAGACCGGCCTGCCCATCTCCTTCGGGCTGTCGGAGAACAAGACCGTCTCCAAGGTGGCCACCGGCGAGGCCAAGCCCAACAACGCCCTGCGCATCGAACGCGGCACCGAGCGGCCCTTCCTGGCCCCGTTGGGCATCCGCAAGATTCCGATGGTCGGCGAGAAGACGTACCAGACCCTCCGCAACCTCGGCGTCCGGCGGATCGGCACCCTCCAGGAGATGCCGGTCGACATGATGGAGCGCGTGCTGGGCAAATCCGGCCGCACCATCTGGCGCAAGGCCCAGGGTGAGGATCCCACCCCGGTCATGCCGACCAGCGACCGGAAGTCCATTTCCACCGAGCGCACCTTCCGCAAGGACACCACCGACACCGACCAGCTCCGCGGCATCCTGATCGCCATGGCCGAGAACCTGGCCTTCCAGCTGCGCCGCGGCAACAAGCTCACCGCCTGCCTCACCGTCAAGGTCCGCTACAGCGACTTCGACACCCGGACCCTGCAGGCCCGCATTCCCTACACCGCCGCCGACCACCGCCTCGTGCCCAAGGCCCTCGAGATGTTCGAACAGCTCTACGACCGGCGCGTCCTCGTCCGTCTGGTCGGCGTCCGGTACAGCCACCTCGTGGGCGGGGGCATGCAGATGGACCTGTTCGATGCCGACGAGGACCGCCAGGCCCTGTACCGCGCCATGGACGGGCTCCGCGAGCGCTTCGGCGACCGGACCATCGTCTCCGCCGCCAGCCTCGGCGCCCGCACCATCGGCCGCACCAATCCCTTTTCGGGCGATGCCCCCCTCCTCCTCGCCAACCGCCACCAGTAAATTGAACCCAGCATGTGCGGACGCTATGTCAACGTCACCTCCGTCGAAGCCGTCGAGAAGCGCTTCCAGGTCACCGCAGGGCCGGACTACACCGCCGCGCCCCCGCCGCCGAACACCAACGTGTCCCACGGCGACCTCGCCCCCGTGGTGACCGGCGACCGACCGGATGCCCTGCAGGCCATGCAGTTCGGCTTCACCCCGGCGTGGGCCAAGAAGCAGTTCTACATGATCAATGCCCGGAGTGAGGGCGACCACAACGCGGACAACGACCCCGGCTACCGCGGCGCCATGGGCATCCTGCAGAAGCCGATGTTCCGGCAGTCCATCCGCACCCGCCGCTGCCTCGTCGTGGCCGACGCCTTCATCGAAGGCCCCCAGCGCGAGAAGCTCGCCAAGCCCTACGTCGTCTACGCCCGCGATGGCCAGCGCCCCTTTGCCCTGGCCGGCATCTGGGACGAATGGACGGACACCGCCACCGGCGAACTCGTGCGGTCCTTCGCCATCATCACGACCACCGCCTGCGACACCCTGCAGGCCATCGGCCACCACCGCTCGCCCGTGCTGCTCGACCCGGCTGACGAGCACAAGTGGATCGACCCGGTCACCCCCCTCGGCGACGTAACCGCCCTGCTCCGGCCCATCCCCGACGGCACGCTCAACGCCTACCCCATCGACCCGGGCATCAAAAATCCCCGGCTCAACGGCACCACCCTGCTGCAGCCCACCGGCGAGCGCATCTTCCCGGAGTACGACTACGAACTCCACCAGTCGCTGGAGATGTTCGGGATGGGCGAATCCCGGGCGCGCAAACTCCGGGGCCGCGAATCGGAAAGCGGTCAAGGCAGCCTCTTCTGACTCCCCGCCGTTTCCCGCCGCCATGTTCCTGAACACCCATTCGTGGTTCAGCCTCCGCTACGGCGTCCTGCGCCCGGAGGAACTCCTCGCCGAAGCGCAGGCGGCGGGCGTGACGTGCCTGGCCCTCACCGACGTGCACTGCACCGCCGGCGGCCCGGATTTCGCCCGGCTGGCCCCGAAGTACGGGGTGCGTCCCGTGCTCGGCGTCGACTTCCGCGACGGCGCGGTCCAGCGCTACGTCGGCCTCGCCCGCGACCACGACGGCTACGAGCGGCTCTGCGGCTTCCTCTCCGGCCTGCTGCACAAGGGGCACGCCGGCAAGCACGCCCGCATTCCGGACCGCGCCCCGGCCCTCGAGGGCGTGGTGTGGGTCTACCCGTGGGCGCGGCGGGCGGAGCGGACCTCCGACGGCACCCCGCGATCCCCCTGGCAGCAGCCCGGCGGCCTGCGCCCCGACGAATGCGTGGGCGTCCGGCCCGGCGAACTCGGCGCCCTCCGGCTGGCCCTCCAGCGCGACCCCGAGGGCACCCCGAGCGGCCGCATGGTCGCCCTCCATTCGGCCAGCTTCCGCCACAAGCGCGACCACAACGCCCACCGCCTGCTCCGCGCCATCGACCGCAACTGCCTCCTGGCCAAGCTGCCGGCCGAGCAAGTCGCCCCCGACACGGACCGCTGGCTGCGCGTTGGCGAATTCGAAGCGGCCTACGCCGAATTCCCCTGGCTCACCGACCGCGCCGCCGCCCTGCTGGACGCCTGCCACATCGACTTCGACGGCGACCTCGGCGACCAGGAAGACGGCGCCACCCACCGCAACCTCCGCACCTTCACCGGCTCCATCGTCGAGGACGAGCAGCTCCTCCGCGACCTGTGCGCCGAAGGGCTCGCCTACCGCTACCCCGACCCCGACGAAGCCATCCTCGAGCGGATGGAGTACGAGATCGAGGTCCTCCGCGAAAAAGAGTTCCTCGCCTACTTCCTCGTCAACTGGGACATCACCTCCTACGCGCGGTCCAAGGGCTACTTCCACGTCGGCCGGGGCAGCGGGGCCAACAGCCTCGTCGCCTACCTCCTGCGCATCACCGATGTCGACCCCATCGAACTGGACCTCTACTTCGAACGGTTCATCAACCTCTACCGGTCCAATCCGCCCGACTTCGACCTCGACTTCTCGTGGACGGACCGCGACGACGTCACGCGCTACATCTTCGACCGCTACGAGCACGTCGCCCTGCTCGGGGCCTACAACACCTTCCAGTATCGGGCGGTGGTGCGCGAGCTCGGCAAGGTCTTCGGCCTGCCCAAGCACGAAATCGACACGTTGGCCGGTGGGCGGTTCGACCCGGCGCGGCTGGGCGAGGTGGAACGCGCCGTCGTCCGCTACGCCGGCGTCCTCCGGGATTTCCCCAACCAGATTTCCATCCACGCCTGCGGCATCCTGATCGCCGACCGGCCCATCCACCGGACCTGCGCGACGTTCCTCCCCCCGAAAGGATTCCCCACCACGCAGTACGACATGGTGGTCGCCGAGGACCTCGCCCTCCACAAATTCGACATCCTGTCCCAGCGCGGCCTCGCCAAGATCAAGGACGCGCTCGACCTCATCGCGGAGACCGACCCGGATGCCGACATCGACATCCACGACATGAAGCGGTTCAAGGCCGACCCGCGGGTGCAACACCTGCTGCGGGAAGCCGAAGCCATCGGGTGCTTCTACGTGGAGTCGCCCGCCATGCGGATGCTCATGCGAAAGCTGCGGGTCGACGACTACCTCGGCCTCGTCGCCGCCAGTTCCGTCATCCGCCCGGGCGTGGCCCGCAGCGGGATGATGAAGGCCTACATCGAGCGGCACCGGTTCCCCGAGCGGCGCGGGGACGCCCACCCCATCCTGCTGGAGATCATGCCGGAGACCTATGGCGTCATGGTCTACCAGGAAGACGTAATCAAGGTGGCCCACCGGTTCGCCGGGCTCGACCTCGGGGAGGCCGACGTCCTGCGGCGGGGGATGTCGGGCAAATTCCGGTCGCGCGAAGAGTTCCAAAAGGCCCGCCAAGCCTTCTTCGACAAGGCCGCCGACAAGGGCCACGCGCCCGACATGGTCGCCGAGGTGTGGCGGCAGGTCGAGAGCTTCGCCGGCTACGCCTTTGCCAAGGGCCACTCGGCCTCCTTCGCCGTCGAGAGCTACCAGAGCCTCTTCCTCAAGGCGTACTGGCCGCTGGAATACATGACCGCCTGCATCAACAACTTCGGCGGCTTCTACCGGACCGAGTTCTACGTCCACGAGGCCCGGCTGCTGGGCGGCCGGATCGCCGCGCCCTGCGTCAACACCGGCGGCTACCTCGCCGGATACGACCCCGCCACGCGGACCCTCACCCTCGGCTTCAACCTCGTCAAGGGCGTGGAAGGCGAAACCGCCGTCCGCATCGAACGGGAACGCCGACACGCTGGCCCCTACCGCGACCTCGAAGACCTCGTTCGGCGCACCGGCATCGGCCTCGAACAGCTGCTCACCGTCATCCGCATCGGGGGCCTGCGGTGGACCGGGCGCTCCAAGCAGCAGTTGCAATGGGAGGCCCACTTCCTGCTCGGCCACTTGCCAAAGCAAGCCCCGGCCGCCGACCTCTTCCGCGAGGCCGAAACCGCCGAACACCGAACCAGCCTCCGCACCCTGCCGGCCCTCGAAGGCGGCAGCGGCGAAGACGCCTACGACGAAATCGAGCTGCTGGGCTTCCCGCTGTCGTCCCCATTCGGCCTGCTCACCGCCGAGGCGCAGCGCGCCGCCGAAGGCGCCATGCCCGCCCGCGCCCTGCCGGAACACATCGGCCGCGAGGTCACCATCGCCGGCTACCTCGTCACCGTCAAGGAAACCGGCACCGTCAAGGGAGACCGCATGCTGTTCGGCTGCTTCGTGGACCGCGAAGGCCAATGGATCGACACCGTCCACTTCCCACCAGTCGCCAAGGCCTACCCCTTCCGGGGGCGTGGCGTCTACCAGATGCGCGGCACCGTCCAAGAAGACTTCGGATGCCTCAACGTGGAAGTCAAATCGATGGAGAAGCTGGACCTCCAGCCCGACCCCCGCTACGACGAAAGCTCCCCCACCAAGGTCCGGCCGAGCGGCCGTCAACACCGCCGCGTCCCGCAGGCCCGCCGCCTGCCCAACGCGTCCTAAAGTCAGAAGAAAAAGGCGTCAGCGGCCGAAAGCCCACCGCACGCCGGC
>JBMYZR010000025.1:0-33714 GCA_049610565.1 Flavobacteriales bacterium
CGAAGCGCCTCCCGTGTCCCAAGCGTTGGGACCCCACGAAGTGCGCCTTTACCTCACCCCATGAAGCGCGCCTGGCTTCTGATGGCGTGCCTCCCTCTGGCGTCCGCGGCACAGGAGACGCTGGACACCAATGCGGTTCCGGAGGGCTTCCGGCCGTATGTGCACCTGCTCGGTTCGGCGGAGGTCGTCGCACCGCCGGACGGGCCGGATTGGCGGTCGATGGAGATCAAGGACTACGACGAAGACCGCAAGAAGTACCAGGAGCTCGAAGAGATGGTCCTGGCCGTCTGGCCCAGCGTGCAGATCATCACGGTGATGCTGGACACCCTTCGCCCCACCTTCCTCTCCGGCATCGAATCGGTCCCCACCGACACGCTGCGGGCCCACCGCCAAGAGGTCAAGGACGGCCAGGCCCGAGCCAAGGCCGACCGCAAGGAGGAGCGCAAGGAGAAGAAGGCGCGAAAGAAGGACGACTCCACAAAAGGGCCTTCAGAGGAAGACGAGGTCAGCCTCACCTTGGGTGAGGAATCGGACGGGCCGGACACCCTGTTCTTTCCAGATGTCGACTGCTGGATCGCCATGCAGGAGCAGGACGGCTACGTCCGGACGGACAGCCTCAATGCAGACGGCGAGCGCATGCTGCTGCGCGATCCGGACTTCGAGGAGGAGATGGGCATGAAGGCCGCCTTCCTCATCGTGCACCTGCTGGACCGGCAGAACCCGGGCATGCTGGACTTCGCCGACGATTACGCCAAGGCCATCAAGCTCCCCTATTGGCGGACCATCAAGATGTTCAGCCGGCTGACCGGCTACCGCCTCAACCGGTCCTACGACCCCGAGGGCGCCGATGGCCGCATCGAGCACATCATCCGCAAGCACGGCCTCGACCGGCTCGATCCGCCCTGCTCCCCGCAGTGATCAACGCAAGGGGCGGCCGGCTTCGACGTCCTCGATGAAGTTGGTGACGCCGCCCATGAAGGCTTCCTGATCGTCCCACATGCAGAGGTGCGATCCGTTGTAGCAATGGAGCGAGCGGCCGTTGGCCACCAGCGTCGCCTGCTGGGTCATCTTGTCCGGATCCATCGTGTCGTGCTCAGCGCCCACCATCAAAGTCGGCACCGTGATCTCGCCGAGGCGGTCGGTGATGTCCCAATCGATGAGGCGTCCGCCCACGCGGAATTCGCTCGGGCCCTGCATCAGGTCGTAGAGCTTGTAGTTGAGCCGCTCGAAGGAGCCGGTGATGGCCTCGGGCCACTCCTCGAGGCGGCAGATGTGCTTGGCATAGAAGTGCTCGTTGACCAGCTGCAGGAACTCCTCGTTCTGGATGTCCCCGGCCTCCTCATAGGCGACCAGCTTGGCCAGGACCTCCGGGTCCATCTGCGGACGCAGCACCTCCTCGTTGTACGCGGCGTACTCCGGGATGCTCGTGACCATGTTGCAGACGATGAGGCCGTTGAGGTTGTCCTGGTAACGCAGGGCGTACTCCATGCCGAGGATGCCGCCCCAGCTGTTGCCCAGCAGGTAAAAGTTGGACGCATCGAGGCCCAGCGCCTGACGCACCTCTTCCACCTCCTCGCACCAGCGGTCGATGGTCCAGAGGTCCTCGGTCGGCTGGTCGCTGTAGTAGCTGCCGAGCTGGTCGTAGAGGATGACCTCGTAGCCCTGGCCCTCGGGCAGGACGTTGGAGATGGCCGTCATGTATTCGTGGGTGCAGGCCGGCCCACCGTGGAGCGTGAGGATCTTGACATCCGGGTTCTCCCCAACCGTCTGGGTGAAGACACGGTAGCCGTTGGACAGCTCGACCATCTTGACGCCGGGCTCGGCGTATTTGGCGGCGCGACGGGCGCTGTCCGCGGCGGTGAATTCCATCGCGCAGTTGCCGGTGGCGTGGTAATCGTCCGCGGCGGCATCATGGTCGTGGCCCTCGTGGGCGGCGTGGTCGTGATCGGGGTTGGTGCACGTGCCCTCTTCGTTGGCACAGGAAACGAGCAGGAAAGCCGGCACCAAAGCCAGCATCAACAGGTCTTGGAATCGCATGCCGAAAAGGTAGGTCAGGAGAGGAATTCGGCGGCGCCGGTGACCAGGCCGTCGACGACCGTCGGGTCGAGCAGCGTGGAGGTGTCGCCGAGCTGGCCGTGCTCGCCGCTGGCCACCTTGCGGAGGATGCGGCGCATGATCTTGCCCGACCGCGTCTTGGGCAAGCCCGGCGTGAACTGGATGCGGTCTGGGCGAGCGATGTTGCCAATCTCCGTGTTGACCTGCACGCCGATCTCCTTGCGCAAGGCGGCGATGCCCTCGGCCGTGTCGGGCAGGGTGCCCTCCTTGAGGATGACGTAGGCGTGGACCGCCTGGCCCTTGATGGGGTGCGGGTACCCGATGACCGCGCTTTCGGCCACGGCAGGGTGCGAATCGATGGCGTCCTCGATTTCGGCGGTGCCGAAGCGGTGGCCGCTCACGTTGACCACGTCGTCGACCCGCCCGATGATGCGGAACATCCCGTCGGCATCGCGCCGGGCGCCGTCGCCGGTGAAGTACTTCCCTTTGAAGGCGCTGAAGTAGACGTTGCGGCAGCGCTCGTGGTCGCCGTAGGTCGTGCGGATCATGGACGGCCAAGGGCGCGCGATGCAGAGGTAGCCCTCGGCCTCCCCTTCCACGGTGTTGCCGTCGCCGTCCACGAGGACGGGCTCGATGCCGGGCAGCGGCAGCCCGGCGTGGGCCGGCTTCATCGGGCTGAGGGCGCCGAGGCCGCTGATCAGGATGCCGCCCGTCTCGGTCTGCCACCAGGTGTCGACGAGCGCGCACCGGCCACCGCCGATGACGTCGTGGTACCACTGCCAGGCCTCCTCGTTGATGGGCTCCCCCACCGATCCGATGACCTTGAGCGCCGACAGGTCGTGCCCCTCTGCGAAGCGCGGCTCGCAGGCCATCAGGGCGCGGATGGCCGTCGGTGCGGTGTAGAACTGGTTGACCTTCAGCTTCTCACAGACCTCCCAAAAGCGGGCTGGGGAAGGCCAGGTCGGGACGCCCTCGAACATGACGGTCGTGGCGCCGTTGAGCATCGGTCCGTAGACGATGTAGCTGTGGCCGGTGATCCAGCCGATGTCAGCGGTGCACCAGTACACATCGCCCGGCTGGTACTGGAAGACGTTGGCGAAGCTGTAGCCCGCGTAGACCATGTAGCCCCCGCAGGTGTGGACCACGCCCTTGGGCTTGCCCGTGCTGCCGGAGGTGTAGAGGATGAACAGAAGGTCTTCCGCAGCCATCCGCTCGGGCGGACAGTCAGCGGATGCGTTGGTCAGGGCGTCGTGCAGCCAGACGTCGCGGCCCTCCGTCCAGTCGACGGCCTCACCGGTGTGGCGGACGACGAGGTTGGTGGTCACCGTCGGGCATTCGACGAGAGCCTGGTCGACGACGGCCTTGAGGCCGAGCCCCTTGGCACCGCGCTTCATGCCATCGCTGGTGATGACGCACACCGCGCCGGCGTCTTGGATGCGGTCGGCGAGGCTGCGGGCGGAGAAGCCGGCAAACACCACGCTGTGCACCGCGCCAATGCGGGCGCAGGCGAGCACCGCCACGGCCAGCTCCGGCACCATGGGCAGGTATAGCGCCACGCGGTCGCCCTTCTTCACCCCGCGCGCCTTGAGCACGTTGGCGAAGCGGCACACCCGGTCGAGCAGGTCGGCGTAGGTGATCGAGACCGTCGGGTCGGCCGGATCGTTGGGCTCCCAGAGGATGGCGTTGCGGTCGCCATGGCCCGCAGCCACGTGGCGGTCGAGGCAGTTGGCGGTGATGTTGAGCTCGGCGCCTTCAAACCAGCGCACGCGCGGCGTGTCGAACTCCCAGTCGCAGACGGTGTCCCACGGGGTCATCCACTCGTAGTGGTGGGCGATGTCGGCCCAGAAGGCCTCGGGGTCGGCTGCGGCATCGCGGCGGGCCCGGGCCACAGCCTCGGGCGAATCCAACAGGTATGGCATGGCCACAAATTAGCCCGCAGGAATCGGGGCCCAGCCCCCTTCTCCCCCTCACTTCTCCGTACCTTCTCTTTCACCTTGCCGACCATGTCCCGCGTTCGCCTTCTCCTGCCCCTGCTGTTCCTGCTGCTCGCCGCCGACGGAATTCAGGCACAACACGGTTGCGCCCATCGGCAGCAACGCCAGGAGATGCACCGGGCGCACCCGGAGTGGATGGGGATGCAACAACTCAGGAACGCCGCCCTCGAGGACCATGCCCGCACCTTCGACGCCCAGAGCATGGCCTGCACCGACGGGGACATCCTCATCCCCATCGTCTTCCACGTGGTGCACGACAATGGGCCGGAGAACATCTCCGACGCGCAGATCCACGAGGCCATCGTGCAGCTCAATGAGGACTTCTCCGCCACCAACCCTGAGCTGGGCGACGTCCACCCCAATTTCACCGGTCTCGTGGGCGACGTCGGCATGCAGTTCCAGCTGGCCGACTTCGACCCCGACGGGCAGCCGACCACCGGCATCCAGCGCATCCAGAGCGACCTGACCTACAACGGCAGCGACCTCGCCCTGAAGCAGCTGGTCCAGTGGGACCCCACGATGTACCTCAACGTCTGGGTGGTCCACTCCTCCGATGGCGGCAACGGCTCGGCCTTTGCCTTCTACCCCGGCGACGTCGAAGGCTCCGCCTCGATCTACGACGGCATCGTCTCCTCCTACTGGGCGGTCGGCCGCACGGAGACCGCCGTCTGGACCCATTACAAGATCCTCACTCACGAGGTGGGCCATTGGGCCAATCTGAAGCACACGTGGGGCGACGAGTCGGGCAACCAATCCACCGCGGGCTGCGCCTACGACGACGGTGTGGACGACACACCCAACACCATTGGCAACACCGGCTGCGATCTCGATGCCAGCTCCTGCGGATCGCAGGACAACGTCCAGAACTACATGGACTACTCGAACTGCTCGGCCATGTTCACCGAGGGGCAGAAGACGCGAATGCTCGCCACGATGTGTTCGGACGTGGCCGGCCGGAACCACATCTGGTCCGAGGAGAACCACGCTGCCGTCTTCCTGCAGGACGACTTCCTGCCGCGCATCGTGTACCTCGACGACACCTTCGAGGAGGATGTGGCCAACGATGGCACCCTCGACAGCGAGATCGAACTCGCCCTGCTCGACCTCGCCTTCGCGGTCACAGGCCCCCTCACCGAGGGCGTCCACTACACCACCGGCAATCTGCCCGCCGGGACCAGCCTGAGCGTGGAGGTGACCGACGCGACCCACGCCACCGTCCACCTCTCCGGACAGGTGGCCAACCACGCGGCGGCCGACCAGCTGGACGATCTCGAGCTGCACTTCACGGTGGCCCCGTTTGCCGACGTGGCCTACGGCGACCTCTACAACCCGTCCAACACCAGCCTTTCGGTCGCCTTCCTCGACCCCTACGAGATCGTGTTCGTGGACCTCATCGACGACGCCCACAACTTCTTCGAGGGGCGCCGGTGGACCTGGTTCACGATGGGATCCGGCGGGGCCGACTTCGGCTTCTTCCATTACGACCTCGTCAACATCAAGCTCGAGACCTACGGCAATGGGGCCGTCTGCAACCCGGGCACCTCCAACCTGACCCCACTGCCCGCCGGCACGGACATCGGCCCCGGAACGGCCTTCACCGAGCCCGGCCCGTGGTACCCCGACCAGCTCGACTTGTCCAACCCCAGCTACACGGCGTGGAATGGGCAGACCGCCTATGCCGGGGTCCGGTTCGAACGCAACGGGCTCTTCCACTACGGCTGGATCCGGATGCGCGTGAGTGCCGATGGCCGGCATTACTACGCCCTCGACATGGCGTACAACGAGGCGCCGGGCGCCGCCATCGCCACCGGAGAAGTGCAGCACCCCGTCGTGGCGTACACGCAGACGGTCTTCCACGAGGCGGAGGCCAACGACGGCAGCCTGTCCTCCCAGCGGGCCATCGACCTCTTCGGCACCACATGGTCGGCGTTCGACCTGCTGGAGGCCGGCAGTGGCTTCGACGTGTCCGTCGTCCCGGCCGGCCTCACGCCCACCCTCGAGCGGTTGTCGGACACCCGCGCCCTGCTGTCCTTCACCGGCCAAGCCGAGGACCACGAAGACGCGGATGGCCTGTCCTGTCAATTGACCCTCTCCACCAGCCTGCTGGAAGAGACGGCACCCGACATGGACCTCAGCCGGTGGATGTCCCTCGATTTCGCCGACCCCTACGCCATCGAACACGTGGTCGTCGACCCTTCGGAAGGCATCATGATCGCCAACCCGGGCAACAACTGGAAGTACTTCAGCTGGGGGGTGGGCGATGCCGATTTCGGCCTTTGGTTCGTCAACGACCACTTCCGGCTCGAGACCTACTCCAAATCGGGCGTCTGCACCCCCGGATCCACCAACCTCGCCGCGCTGGCTGGCGGCGACACCATCCAGTCTGCGAGCAACTGGGAGTACTTCTCCGAGCTGGAGACCCAGCTCGTCATCACCTCTCCGACCTACAGCGACTGGAATGGCCTGACCACCTACGCCGGCGTCAAATTCACCATCGCCGAGCGGTTCCACTACGGGTGGATGCGGTTCGAAGTCAGCCCTGCCGGCGACATGGTCCGCCTCGTCGACTACGCCTACAACCGCAAGCCCGGCGAGGAGATCCTGGCGGGCCAGCTCTACGCCACCTACGGGTGCACCGATCCGCTCGCCCTCAACTACAACCCTTATGCGGTCGACGACGACGGCACCTGCACCTACCCGCTCGACTGCGGGGCGGACCAGGCCTTGACCCTGTTGATGTACGACAGCTACGGGGACGGGTGGAATGGCAATGCACTGGACATCACCGGTGCCGGAGGCGCCCTGGTCGGGAGTTTCACCTTGAATTCGGGCGACGAGGGCAATGAAGAATTCTGCATCGCCGACGGATGCTATGCCTACTCGGTGGGCGGGGGCATCTACCTCTCGGAGGTCTCCTGGCAGCTGCTGCTCGACGGTGAGGTCATCGCGAGCGGGACCGGCGGAGCGTCCGGCCTGTTCTCGGTCAATGGCACCTGCGATGACGCAGAAGGCTGCACCGACCCGAACGCCACGAACTACGACGATGGAGCGGTGGTGGACAATGGAACCTGCACGTATCCGGTGCCGGGGTGCACCGACGAGACCGCCCTCAACTTCGACCCCGGCGCCGAGGTGGACGACGGCTCCTGCTACTACGAGGACGACATCCTCGGGTGCACCGATGAGGACGCGTTGAACCACAACCCCGACGCCACCTACGACGACGGCTCGTGCCTGTTCCCGGAACTGGAACTGGATGACGTGGCGTCCGAGCTCTGCGTGGGAGACTCGGTCTGGATTTCGTGGACCGGAGGTCCGGCGGATGCGCTGGTCAACCTCAGCCTCATCAACGTGACGGGCAACTATGTCGAGTCTTCGATCGGACTGGTCAGCAACACGGGCCTCCATCCGTGGGTGGTGGCCGTGGCCAATCCCAGCGATGTGTACAGGCTGTACATCGAGGAACACCCCTATCCCCCGAACACCTACGATTACGGCAATGCCTTCAGTGTGATCGAGGATTGCGCGCCGCCCTGCCCGATGGACCTCGATGGCGATGGTGTCATTGCGGTCACCGATGTGCTGATGCTGCTCGGAGAATTCGGGTGCGCCTTAAACTGCCCGTCCGACATCAATGGGGACGATGCCGTGACCGTGGAGGACTTCCTTCTTCTGCTCGGCCAATTCGGCAGCACCTGCGACTAGATGAACGCCCAGTCCGACGGAGGGGGCCGAAAAGCGAAAGCCCCCGTTGCGACAGTGCAACGAGGGCTTTCTGTAAGCTGTGGCGACCCTGGAAGGATTCGAACCCTCAACCTTCGCATCCGTAGTGCGATGCTCTATCCAGTTGAGCTACAGAGTCGGCTTTTTCCCCAAAAGGGAGCGCAAATGTAGAGGAAATTTCGAGGGGAACAAGCCCTGCATGACCTCGGTCATCGCAAAGGCGAAACCAAGGGCGTATTTTCGTGATTGCCCATGGTGACTTCCGCCCGTTTCCCTGCGTTGACCTCGTGTCTGTTGGCCTGCCTCATCGCCCTCAGCACGGGGGTTTGCGCCCAAGATGGCCGGCCCCTTTCCGAACTGAGGTCGATCACCCTCGATGCGTCCGTGCCCATGGCCGAACGGGTGGAAGCGTTCCTCGAGCTGGCCCCCGAGCTGACGGACAAGCAGGAGCGCATCGAACTGGCCGATGCGCTTCTGGATGCCGGCTTGGCCAGCAAGGCCAAGGTGGACGTGACCATCGCCAAAGCGCGTGCCATGCGGGATGATGGCCAGCTGCTCGAGGGCATCGACGTGTTGTCCGACTGCATCGACTCCGAAGCGGGGAACGAGGAACCCAACCTCTGTCTGTTGCTCATCGAGCGGGGAAGCTTCGAGGCCAGACTCACGATCACTGAAAACGGAAAATCCGTGAGCCAGACGCTGGATGACCTCCACGACGCCCTCGCCCTTGCAGAGGGGCTGGAGGACATGGAGTTGATCAACCATGCACACAACCAGCTCGGCATCGCCTACGACCGGTACGGTGACAAAAACACAGCGCAGGCCCATTGGCGCTTCAACATCCTCAACCACACCGACAAGAAGGAACTCGCGCTGGCGCGCTTCAATTCTGCTCGTCTGCTCGACAAGACCCGCAAGGCGCATCAGGATACCGCCCTTGTCTACTTGAGAGAAGCCCGCAACACGTTCGAGGAGCTCGGTGACAACAAGAATTACCGCAAGACCACCACCTGGATTGCCATCTTCCTCCGCAATGCCGGTCGGCTGGATGAGGCCAAGGCAGAGTACACCCGGGCCCTGAATCTGGGCGGAACCACTGGCAACCAAGCGTATTGTCTCGAATACCTTGGGATGATCTCGACCTCGCAGGAGTTGCTGGATTCAGCAGAAATCTACCTGAGGCAGGCCCTCAGACTGGATTCTGAGCTGAGCGAGTCCAAGAAGAGGGAAGCGTTCCTCTACAACAAACTGGGTCAAGTGCTCGTGGCGCAGGATCAGCCGGAATTGGCCCTCAAATTCTGTGACTCCATTCGGATCAAGGTTGACGCATTGACCGTCTTCGGCGACCGAAAGAGGGCCACCCGCCTCGAGGCCTGCTGGGACTGCATCGAAGAGGCCCAGACCGCCTTGGGATTCCACCGTGAAGCCTTGCATTCCCGGAACCGCAGGGACAGCTGCCGCCAGATCTACGAGACCCTGGACAACGCGAACGCCGCCGACGGCCTCGAGGTGCTCGAGTGGGAGAACCGCCGCAAGCAGCGGATGCAGGAGAACCAATACCAGCTGCAGGAGGAGCGCCAGACTTATCTCTATGCCATTGTGGCCCTGCTCATCGGGTTCGCGATGTTCATCACCTACCGCTACCGGTTTACCCGTCGGCAGAGCTTGCTCATCTCCACCCAGCGCCAGCAGCTGGCCGACCGGCAGCGCGAACTGATCAAGGCCAACTCCGATCTCGAAATCGCATTGAACCACAAGGCCGTGTTCCTGTCCAACATGTCCCACGAGATCCGGACCCCGCTCAACGCCATCGTGGGCATGTCCAACCTCGCCACCAAGGAGGACATGACGCAGGGCGCCCGGAAGTACCTGCGCAACATCGTGATCGCGTCGTCCAACCTGATCGACATCGTCAACGACATCCTCGACTTCTCCAAGCTCGAGGCCGGCAAGCTGGAAATTGCCGAAGAGCCGTTCTCCGTGGCCGACGCCCTCGAAGTCGCCGAAAACGTCATGCGCATCTCCGCCGAGCAGAAGGGCCTGACCTTCACGGTGGATGCTGCCGACTCCCTCCCCTCCCACCTCCTCGGGGATTCAAGCCGGTTGAACCAGGTGCTGATCAACCTCATCGGCAACGCCATCAAGTTCACGCTCGAAGGCGGGGTGACCCTGAGGGCCGAGGTCTGCGCCCTGCCTGAGCTGCCCGGATGGTGCCCCCCTCCCGCCAAGGCCCATCCTGACTGGTTCGTGGTTCGCGTCAAGGACACCGGCATCGGCATCCCCGACGACAAGCAGGAGAAAATTTTCGAGAGCTTCAACCAGGGTGACCAGCTCAAGACGCGCAAATTCGGCGGCACCGGTCTCGGCTTGAGCATCTCCAAGCAGATCGTGGAACTGCAGGGGGGCGTCATCTGGGTGGAAAGCGTCGAAGGCGAAGGCTCCACCTTCTGCTTCGCCCTGCCGGCCATGCGCGCCGAAGGCGTGGCCGAAGAGGCGGGGGCAGCGGATGCCGCCGCAGAGATTGGGCCCATCCGCATCCTCATTGCCGAGGACAATCCCTTCAACGTCATCGTCACCGAGGACACCCTCAAGGCGGAGCTTCCGGACGTCACCATCGGCAAAGCCGAAAACGGGAAGGTCGCCTTCGAGAAGGTCCGCGATGAAGACTGGGACCTGGTCCTCATGGACATCCACATGCCCGAGATGAGCGGACTCGAGGCCACCGCCGCCATCCGCAAGCTGCCGGATGCGGACAAGGCCAAGACGCTCATCGTCGCCATGACCGCCAGCGTGCTCCGGGAGGAGACCGACAACTACATGCGCCACGGCATGGACGGGTTTGTGCCCAAGCCCTTCCAAGCCGACCAGCTCAAGAATGAGATTTCCCGCCTGCAGCGCAGCCGCCAGCAAAGTGGCGCTCCGGGTCGACCGGCCCTGCCGCCGCTGCGCATCCTGATTGCCGAGGACAACCCCTTCAACGTCATCGTGGCCGAGGACACCCTGCGCACCGAACTGGACAACGTCACCATTGGCAAGGCCGAAAACGGCCAGATCGCCCTCGATATGGTGCGCGATGAGGAATGGGACATCGTCCTGATGGACATCGCCATGCCGGAGATGACGGGCATCGAGGCCACCCTCGCCATCCGGAAGTTGGCCGATGCGGAGAAGGCCAGCACGACCATCATCGCCATGACCGCCAGCGTGCTCAAGGAAGACACCGACCACTACCTGAAGAAGGGCATGGACGGATTCGTGCCCAAGCCCTTCAAGGTGGACCAGCTGATTTCGGAAATCGAAAAGGCCCACCTCTCCAAGAAGAAGTGAGCCTTTCGAAGGGATCCGGAATCGTCCGGGTCCGCGACAATCAGTTCGCGACGTAGAACGCCACGGAGACCAGCGTCAGGAGCCAGCCGAGGGCCAGGGCCCAGCTGATGCGCTGATTGCGCTTTTCATTGCTGCGCAGGACTTGGAGGTCGTACACCTTGTCGAGGGAGGTCTTGACGAGGGCGAAGGCCGCGTTGGACTTCACGATGTAGTCGTCTGCTCCATTCTTCAGGGATTCCACGGCCACTTCGAGGCTGTCCTGACCGCTGTAGAAGATGACGTGGGTTTGGGGACTGCGCTCCTTGAGGGCCTCCAGCACCTCGAGTCCGTTGAGCTCCCCCCCACCGCTCAGGTCGAAGTCGAGCACCACGGCGCGCTCGTCGAAGCGGTCGATGGACTCGAGGAAGCTCTCGCCGTCGTGGTACTTGTCCACGTGGCTGTAGCCATTGCGAATGAGGAAGTCCCGGAGGATCTCGGTGTTGGGGATGTCGTCGTCGACAAGGGCAATCTTGAGGTGCTTGCTCATTTCAACAGGTCTTGCAGGTTCTGAATCAACGTGGAAAGAAGGTCACAGGTCGTGTCCAATTCGGCCTGGGAAATCTGACCGCCGCCCTTGATGGTCTGCTCGTGGGCGCTCATCATGGCGTGCGCATCGGCCGCTCCAATGGTCTGGACCTGGCTCTTCAATTTGTGAAGGATGGCGCGGATCGGCTCCTGATTGGCGCTGATGTCCGCTGCACGCAGGTTGCCCAGTTCGGGTTCGAGCGTGTCCAGGAACAACCGGATGTAGTACTTCTTCTTCTCCGGATCTCCGGCGCTGAGTCGGTCGATGATTTCCATGGCGGTGAGGCCGAAGATACCGCATGGCGGCCATCCGGCCGCGCGGTCAGAACGAGGCGGTGGCGACCTGCGGCGGGGGGAACAGCCAGGTCAGTTGGAGGCCGTGGTTGAACACCCGGTAATCGGAGAGTCCAATCACGACGCCGTCATACCCCACGCGGTAGGCCACTTCCAGTCCGGCACCGGCGTCGAGGTAGGCTTCGGCCCCGATGCGGACATACCCGCCGTATCCGATGCCCCACGTGAGATCGGGTACGCCTCCATTGAACACCTGCCCTCCGCGGGGCACGATCAAATCGTACGTGCTCTGCGCCACCTCGATGTAGTGGTCCCGGATGCGGGTGGCGGTCAGGGTTCCGCCGAGCTCGAAGATCCAGCTCGCGCTGCGGTCGATGGGACTGGCCGTGCGGTACCCGAGGTTGAACTGCATGCGGTCTTCCGATGCGAAAATCCCGAAATCCCGGAGGTCCGTCGACCCCTGCCCCTGGTCCGGCAGTTGCCCCGTGTTCAACTGCCATGCGCCCCGGCTCTTCAGGCGCCAGATGTCCATGTCGAGGACGATGGCGTTTTCGAGGTTGAACCGCTGCATGACGCGAAGCCCGAACCCGAAGCTGATGTCGTAGCGCTGGTCGATCGGATAGGACGCGACCGTCATGGCGCCCGCATCGGCGATGCCCAGGCTTTGGGCGATCCGGTTCCGCACCGTGTTGCCGCTTCCGCCTTGCACGCTGTTCCAATCCAGCCGCTCGGGAATGCTGATCAACTCCCGGAACACGTCCCCCAACTCGCTGAAGCCCGTCCCGTTGTAGAACACGCTCGACGCACCGCCCGGCTTGACGACGTTGATGTTCATGCCGAAGTGCAGCTTCTTGGGCCGCTCGAACTCGCCGAGCAGGTCGCTGTCATCGTACGGTTCGTAGTTGAACACCTGAGCCGAAAGCGCCCCGGGCACCCACATCGTCAGGAAGACGACCCTCCATGCCATTGAACTCCACTTCATGGTGGAAATTTAGCACCGTACATCCATGGCGGACCCGATTCCGTCCTTGGCCCCATGACCGCGACCCGCCCCCCCACCTTCGCCATCGTCGACATCGAGACCAATGGCGGCTCCCCCACGGGAGACAACATCACCGAGGTGGCGGCCATCCTGCACGACGGCCGGCGGGAGCTCGACCGCTGGGTGCGCCTCATCCGGCCTGCCCGGCCCATTCCCTCCGGCATCACCCGGCTCACCGGCATCGACGACACGATGGTGGCGGACGCCCCGGAATTCGCCGAGTTGGCGACCGACCTGCACACCTTTCTGGGCGATGCCGTCTTCGTCGCCCACAACGTCTCCTTCGACCTTCGGCATCTGCAAGCCGGATTCAAATCGGCTGGACTGCACTACAACCCCCGCAGGCTCTGCACGGTGCGGATGTCCCGAAAGTGGCTCGAAGGCCCCCACCGGTACAGCCTAGGCGCCCTCTGTGAGTTCCTGGGGATTGACAACGAAGCCCACCACCGCGCCTGGGGCGACGCGGCGGCCACGGCGGAATTGTTTTCCATCCTGTGGCGCGACCATGCCACCGAGATCGAAGCCGAATTCGGGCGGGGTGGCGGCACCTCGTGGTGGCCGCCCCACCTGCCACCGGATGCCCTCGTGGACATTCCGGCCACGCCTGGCGTGTATCGTTTTCTGGACGGCGCGGGCAAACTGGTCTACGTGGGCATGAGCCGCAACCTCGCGTCGCGGGTCCGGCAACACTTCAATGGCAGCGGCAGCGAGGCCCGCTCCCAAACACTCCGCCGGCTCGTCCACAAGATCACCTGGGAGGAAACGGGTTCGGAGTGCATGGCCGCCGTGTTGGAGGATGTGCTCATCCGGCGGTTTCATCCCCCACTCAACCGGGCACAGAAGGTCGTCGGCAAAGGGTGGTCCGTGGACACCTTCCGGTGCCGGCTCGACTTGATCCGACTGTCCTTGTCCAAAGGAGGGAACGCCACCTCGCTGAAGCGCTTCCGCAGCCGGTCCGAGGGCGAGGCGTGGCTCCGCCAGGAGGTGAACGGTGCAGGGCTGAACCCCGCCTGGTCCGGGCTGCCGGGCACGGCGTGGAGCGAAGGGTGGGTGGACAATGAGGCCGCGCGGGCCCTCCACAATGCCCGGGCTGAAGCCTGGCTGGAGGGCTTGAAAGAGCGCCGCAGGAAACAGGCCACCCTCGACGTGGTGGACCTGCCCGCGACGCCGGAGGGAAAGCGCCCCCAGCTGAAACTGGAAACCGGACGCTTCTCCGCCTATCGGTTCAACGGACCGGAAGGTGACGCCGAGTGGATCCCGGACACGGGGTCCTCCCGCATCGATGCTGTGCTCGACCGCCACCTGACGGGCAGCGACGCCCTCAGTTGAGGTGCACGGCGCCGCCCAGCTTGGACGCCCCACGGGACGTCGTGCGCAGGTGATTCATCACGGCCTCGATGGCGTGCGACGGTGCGGCCCACTGGTCGTTGGCGGGTGCGGAAGAAGAAGAAAAGAGGGGATTCGGGGTAAGCTTTTCCATTCGCGTGGAGTTGAGTGTTCAACCGCTGGGCGGTCGGGGTAGAAACGCAGGAAGCCGGAGCGTATTGCCCCGGCTTCCAAAAAATCCTGGTGTCCGGTTGAACCGGTCAGTCCAACGTCAGGGACACATCCTGCTCGGCCATCAGCCTGCGCAGGTTGATCAGCGCGTACCGCATGCGTCCCAACGCGGTGTTGATGCTGACGTTGGTCTCCTCGGCGATGTCCTTGAAGCTCATGCCTTTGGTCATCCGCATGTGGACCACGTCCCGCTGCTCGACCGGCAATTGATCCACGAGTGCCTGCAGGTCCTCCCCGATGCGCTCGCCGATCATCTCGTCCTCGCGGGTCGCTCCGCCGTCGGCGATGTTGCCCAGCAGGTCGAACTCCTCCGACCCCCGGCTCATCGGCATCTTCTTTTGGCGGCGGAAATGGTCGATGCCCGCATTGTGCGCGATGCGCAACACCCATGGCAGAAACTTCCCTTCCTCGTTGTACCGGCCACTGCGCAGCACGTCCACCACCTTGATGAAGACGTCCTGGAACAGGTCGGCGGCCACGTCGTGATCCCGGACAAGGAGGTACAGCTTCGTGTACACCTGGTCCCGGTGACGGGCAAAGAGGGTTTCAAAGGCGCGTTGGTCGCCTTGCTGGAATTGCGCAATGAGTGCGCGGTCTGGGGTGGGCTGTTGGGCCATGACACTACGGATTGCGCACGCTTCTTCAAGCGGATTCTCCTCAATCAGAAAACGTGCAGTGGGGTAGTGTCTCTCGTATGGCCGTTCGTTGGGGGTACGTCCTGTACCGTTTGACTCTAATATACGGACTTCTTCGGGGAAAGGCGAACCCGCCCTCCCCAATCCCTGTTAACAAGCCAATCCACCCGGGCATTTGCCCTTGCCCGAACTTCGCTTCATGGCCACCACCGGACCCTCCGACTCCTCCCCCTCCCCGTCCACCGCTGTCCCGGCGGACGACGGCCGTCCGGACAGCATCCGCATCCGCGGTGCGCGCGTCCACAACCTGCGCAATGTCGATGTCGATCTTCCCCTGCGGAAGCTGACCGTGGTCACGGGGCTCAGCGGATCCGGCAAGAGCTCGCTCGCCTTTGACACGCTCTATGCGGAAGGCCAGCGCCGTTATGTGGAGAGCCTCAGCGCCTACGTGCGCCAATTCGCAGGGCGGCTCGAGAAGCCGGATGTCGACCGCATTGACAACCTCACCCCGGCCATCGCCGTCGAACAGCGCGTGGCCTCGCGCAGCAGCCGATCGACGGTCGGCACGGTCACCGAAGTGCACGACCACCTCAAATTGCTGTGGGCGCGCATCGGACGGACGTTCAGCCCCGTGTCGGGACAGGAAGTCCGAAAGGACACGGTGACCGATGTGGTCACTGCCGCCTCCGGCCATTCTGCGGGTGACCGCTTCATGGTCTGCGCCCCCGTGCGTGTCCCGGAGGACAGAACCTTGGCGCAGCAACTCGAAATCTGGCAGCAACAGGGATTCGCCCGTCTGCTCCACGCTGGCAACCCAGCCACCATCGCCGACATGCTGGCCACCCTTCAGCAAGACGATGCGCCGGAGGGTGCGCTTCACTTGGTCATCGACCGACTTGCGCGCCCGGAGGACAGTGAGCTGGAGGAGTTCCAGCAGCGGCTCGCCGACTCGGTGGACACCGCATTCTACGAGGGGCATGGGGCGTGCGAACTCCACTGGGTGACGCCCGACGGTGTGGAGGTCCAACCGTTCAGTGACCGCTTCGAACTCGACGGCATGGCCTTCGAGATTCCCTCCCCTGACCTGTTCAGCTTCAACAGTCCGCAGGGCGCCTGCCCCCGGTGCGAAGGCTTCGGTCACGTGATTGGAATCAGCGAGGACCTGGTCATCCCGGACCCCTCCAAAAGCGTGTACGAGAACTGCGTGGCCCCGTGGCGGGGCGACAAGGCCAGCCGGTACAAGCAGAGTGTGCTGCAGAATGCCTACGACGAGGACTTTCCCGTGCACACCCCCTACGCCGACCTGACCGCCAAGCAGAGGCGCCAGCTGTGGCAGGGCACCCGTTCCTGGCGCGGCATCGACGATTTCTTCGCCCGCCTGGAAGCCAAGAGCTACAAGATCCAGAACCGGGTGATGCTCAGCCGGTACCGCGGCCGCACGGCGTGCGACCACTGCGGAGGGAGCCGCCTCCGGCCTGAAGCCGGACATATCCGCATCGACGGTCACGCCCTGCCCGACCTCCTCGGCTTGCCCATTGAAGAGGTCATGGCCGTCCTCGATGGATTGACCTTGACCCCTACCGAGCAGGAAATCGGGCACCGCCTCCTGCTCGAGGTGCGGCACCGTTTGCAGTTCCTGCTCGACGTCGGATTGGGCTACCTGACCCTCAACCGGGGAAGCGCCACCCTGAGTGGGGGCGAGAGCCAACGGATCCAGCTCGGCACGAGCCTCGGCAGCAGCCTGGTGGGCAGCACCTATGTCCTCGACGAGCCCAGCATCGGCCTCCATCCGCACGACACCGACCGGCTCATCAAGGTCCTCTCGGGGCTTCGGGATCTGGGCAACACGGTCGTCGTCGTGGAGCACGAGGAATCCGTCATCCGCTCCGCGGACCATGTCGTGGACCTCGGTCCCAAGGCAGGCAGTGAGGGCGGTCACGTGGTCTTCTCCGGCGACCTCCCGGCCCTGCTCAACGCACCGGCCTCGCTCACGGCGGACTACCTCAATGGCAGCCGGCGCATTCCGGTTCCGGTCAACCGACGGCCTGGCGTTGGGGAGATGACGGTGCTGAACGCCAAGGAGCACAACCTCCAAGGCATCGACGCCCGGTTCCTGCTCGGCGCCCTCAATGTGGTAACCGGTGTGTCGGGCTCGGGCAAGAGCACCCTGGTGAAGCGCATTCTCCACCCGCTCCTCTCCCGCCACCTCGACCTCGGTGGCGACCGCCCCGGTGTGAGCGACGGGTTGACCGGCAGCCTGGACCGCATCGAGATGGTCGAATTCGTCGACCAGAACCCCATTGGCAAGAGCAGCCGGTCCAACCCCGCCACCTACGTCAAGGCGTGGGACGATGTGCGGAGTCTGTTTGCCGCCCAGCCCCTCGCCCGGAACCGGGGCTACAAGCCCTCCGTGTTCAGCTTCAACACGAGCGGTGGCCGCTGTGAGACCTGTGAAGGGGAAGGGCGCGTCTCCATCGGCATGCAGTTCATGGCGGATGTGACGCTGACCTGCGACGCCTGCAAGGGCCGCCGCTTCACCGACCCCGTGCTGGAGATCGAAGTCGATGGACGCACCATCCACGATGTGCTGTCCATGACCGTGGCCGAGGCCTCCGCATTCTTCGGAAACCGCGCCAAACCCACCGCTGCCGAGCGGGGCATCGTCCGCAAGCTGGCCCCGCTCCTCGACGTCGGGCTGGGCTACGTCACGCTCGGCCAGAGCGCCACCACCTTGAGTGGTGGAGAAGCCCAGCGCATCAAGCTGGGGGCCTTCCTCGCCAAGGGCGACCGCGCCGGCCACACCGTTTTCATCTTCGATGAACCCACCACGGGACTCCATTTCCACGACGTGGCCCAACTGCTCGAGGCGTTTGACGCCCTCATCCAACAGGGCCACACCGTCATCTGCGTGGAGCACAACCTCGACGTGATGGCCTGTGCAGACCACATCGTGGACCTCGGGCCTGGGGGTGGAAGTCACGGCGGGCAGCTGGTGGCCACCGGCACGCCGGAGGAAGTGGCACAGTCTGTGCACTCGGCCACAGGACCGTTCCTCAAGGAGCGGTTGGAACCCTCTCAATGACAGCGTCATGAACACACTCCCCCTCCTTCTGACTCCGCTTGTCCTTCTCGCGGTCAACCTCACATGCTGCACGGCACAGACGCCGAACGCCCAGGCTGAGAACGCTCCCATCCTCGACTCGCTCGAGGTGCAGAAGTCCGAAGCGGAATGGCGCGAGGAGCTCCCGCACATGGCCTGTTTCGTCCTGCGCGAAAAGGGCACCGAGCGGGCCTTCACCGGGGAATTCTGGGACCACCACGAGAAAGGCGTCTACCGCTGTGCCGGATGCGGGCAAGCCCTGTTCGACTCCGAGCACAAGTTTGAATCCGGCACCGGCTGGCCGAGCTTCTTCCAGCCGGCTGAAGGAACCGCGATCCTCGAAGAAGAGGACGACAGCTGGGGCATGCGCCGCGTGGAAGTGCTGTGCTCATCCTGCGGCGGCCACCTCGGCCACGTGTTTGAGGATGGCCCCCGCCCCACAGGTTTGCGGTATTGCATCAACTCCGCCGCTTTGGCCTTCGACGCGGACTCCACCTCGGTGCAGGGCATCCGGTACGATTGACCCTGGTCCATCCTCAACACGAAAAAAGGCGCCCGCGGGCGCCTTTTTCATGCTCGGCCGTTGCGGCCTCAGCGGATGTTGAGCTCGATGTTGCGCTGGTCAATCAGGCGGGGCACGAGGCTGTCGGGGTACATGGCCCGTTGGGCGTCATCGCGCAGCGGCAACGGACGCGTGCGGCCGTGCAGGTTGATGCGGCCGGTGATCTCGCCTTCCGTGGTCAATTGCATGAGGAGCAATTTGCCGTCCGGGCCGGCTGCTGCCTGCCGCATGTCGGGGGTGACGAACCAGGCACCGTTGTCGGTGAAAAGGCGGTTGCCCTGCTCAAACTCCGAAAAGTCCATGAGGAAGGCCGTGAGGGCGTTCATGTAGTTGTCCTCGTATCCGATGGTGACCCAGCTGTCGTACTTCAGGCCGGCGACCGTCTGCACATCGGAGCGCTGGAGTTCGTTGGCGCTGTTGCCGCCCCGCTCATGTTGGTAGAACGGCGCCGTGCTGGAGACTTCGAGGTAATCCTGGCCATCGCCGAAGACGGCATCGATCACGTCGCCCTCCGCTTCCATTTGGGCATAGATGCGATAGGTGCGGCCGGGGACGGCCCCTTGGTTGTCGATTTCCTCGACGAGAAGGGACTTGAATTGGGCCTCGGCAGAACCGAGGGAAGCCATCAGGAAAACCAGAAAGGACAGGCGGGCAATCATGGATGTCGTCAGTTGCGGATGATGAGATTCCGGTCGAGGATGCGGCCTCCGAACCCACGGCTCGAGAAACCGGCACCCCGGCGGGGCAATACGTAAGATACGGTGATTTCGTGCGTGTTCGGGCTGAGGTTGCTGATTCGCCCGGTTCCGGCATCGTAGGCATAGCCCACCTGGATGTCCTGGAACACCGCGCCGGCAGAGATCACGAAGGCATCGCCCTGGCGGAAGCCGAGGCCGGCCCAATACTGGTTCTGGTAAAAGGCCCGGGCGTGCAGATCCAGCTGGATGGGCGTGATTTCCGTGAAACGGAGCATGGCGGCCGGCTGAACGGTCCAATCGCCATCAATCCGGTAATCGTACCGCCCGGTGAAAGCGTAGTGGCGCACACCGCGGTTGCGGGAATCGGTCGGTTCCGAATCCAGTCCGAGCGGCGATTGGAGCAGGTTGCTCACCGCCAGACCGAACTGATAGAATTCGCCAAACACCATCAGGCCGAACCGCGAGTCAAACGTGAAGCTGCTCTCCACGTTGCCGAGGATGGCCAGGTCATTGGGCTGCCACAGTTCGAGGTCCGAGCCGTCAAAGCGGGTGTTGCGGCCCATCAGGCCGAGGCCGAAGGCGACAGCGTCCTGGTTGTTGAGGTCGATGGTGTAGGTGCCTGCGAACTCGAATCCGGTTCTGCGGTAGGCGCCCCCATGGTCATCGCGCTCCACGGCGAGGCCGAAACCAAAGCGGTTGGGCAGGCTGGACGTCACCGTGACCGAGCTGGTAGACGGAGCCCCCTGGAAGCCCACCCATTGCTCGCGGTGGCTCAGGGAGGCAAACGTGCCCAGCTCCGTGCCGGCGAAGGCCGGATTGACGAGGAAGGGATTCTGGACGAATTGACTCTGGCGGGACAACTGCTGGGCGTTCATCACGCCACCGGTCAAGATGGCGAGGAAGACGGCTCCTTGAGCCGCACGCTGGATGATGTGGATCATGTGACGCATGGCTTCAGTACTTGAGGGTAACGGTTCCCGTGATCGGTGCCGCGCCCGGGAAGACGGTGATCACGTAGTAATAGTCGCTGGCCGGGAGCAGGGCGCCATTGAAGGTGCCATCCCACCAGGTCGTGCCCGGTTTCGATCGGAAGAGCAGCTGGCCCCATCGGTTGAAGACCTCCACCTCGCTCTGCGGGAAGAATTCGAGTCCACCCACGACCCAGCGGTCATTGACTCCATCGCCGTTGGGCGTGATGGCGTCGGCGATGAACAGGCAGTCCTCGGTCGGGTCTACCGTGGCGAGGAAGCCGAGGGTGCATCCGATGTCGTCGGTCACCACCACGCTGTACACGTCCTCGGACAGGCCGATGGCCGTGGCCGTCGACTGCCCCGCGGGATCGCTCCACTCGTAGTGGATGGGAAGCTGACCACCCGTCACGGCCGCCGTGGCCGTGCCGTCCGAGGTCTGCCAGCAGGTGACCGGCGTGGTGAAGATCTCGACCACCATGTCGGTGACGATGTCCGCGGCCACGAGGAAGGTGGAATCTGCCGTGCATCCGGCCGTGTCGGCAGCGGATACGGAATACTCCCCCTCGAACAGGTTGAGCACGTCGACGTCCTCCCCCACGAATTCCCATGCCGTTTCTCCGGATCCGCCGATGGTGCCGATGATGGCCACACCGTCGTTCATCCCGGTGCAGGTGACGTTCTGGACCGTGATGTCAAACAAGAGCGGATCCGGCTCCGTGATGGACACAAAGGCCGAGTCGGTGCAGTTCTCCTCGTCGACGAGGTAGAGGGCATAGTCGTCCGCGCAGAGGTTGACCAGTCCACTGGCCACCACCGCGGTGCTGTCGGATATGCCGCCTTGATACAAGGTGAGCGATCCCGTTCCTCCCTCCAGGGTCACCTCGATGCCCCCCGTGCAATCGCCTCCGCATTCCGGAAGGACGGTGGAGAGGATGTCGAGGGCTACGGGCTCGGGCTCGGGAATGCCAACCAGCAGGCTGTCGATGCAGCCGAGGGTGTCGGCGACCACCAGGTTCAGGCTGTCCGGTCCGAGTCCCACCAGGGTGTCCGGAAGGCTCGCGAACACGAAGGGACTGGTGAGCTGCAGGGCGCCACTTCCGCCGACCGCATTGACCACGAGCACACCATCGCCGGCCCCCGTGCAGGAGATCGGGGTGATGGTCGGCAGGATTTCAATGTTGGCCGGCTCCTCTACAGTCGTTTCGAAGGACTCGCTGACGCAACCGAGGCTGTCGGTGACGAGCACCGTGTAGTTGCCTGCCGGCACGTTGAAGCAGGTTCCGTCGAGGCTGTTGGTGGGCAGCGGCACCAACTGCGGCTGCAGTGGCCCCGTGCCTCCGGAAAGGCTGTCGAGGCAGATGAGGCCGTTGTCCGCTCCGCTGCACGGCACGTTGGAGGTGGTGAACGTGAACTGGATGGTGTCCGGGCCATTCACCGTCACCGTGTCCGCCACCGAACACCCGTTGTTGTCCGTGGTCGTGTACACGTATCCCCCGGGACAGAGTTGTCCGGGATTGGCGTCCTCGCCGTCGAGGTCCACCAACGCGTAAGTAAAAGGCTGGCTGCCACCGGTAGCCGACACGAGGACGAGACCGTTGCATTCACCGGCACACGCCACATCGGTCACGGCATAGGTCACCGCGATGGAGTCGGGTTCCGGAATGCTCAGGGAGTCGGTGAACCCGCATCCGTTCTCGTCCTCAATGGTGAAGGTGTACAGACCACTCGCAATCGCATCCTGGTCGAATTCGAGGAATCCATTCACGGACAGTTCGAGGGCAATGGGATCCACGACCACGCTCACGAGACCGCTACCCCCTTGGACCGAGCCGGAGAAGCTTCCGTCCTCTTCCCCGGCGCAGCTGACGCCTTCCCCGTCCACATCAAACACGATGGGGTCCGGGCAGGACACGACCACCGCGGTGTCGGAGGTGCACCCCTGCTCGTCCGTGGTGATGATGGTGTATTCGCCGTCGCCGCCGTAGCAGGACAGGTTGGTGAAACACGTGGCGGAATCCGGGGCCAACTCGAGACCGAGGCCGTGTACGGCGACGGTGGACAAAGCGCCCGTGCCGCCGGATGCCGTGTAGCAAATGGTCGCGACATCCTCTCCTCCGCACAGGTTGTCCTCGGTGAGGTCCACGGTGAGGGCGATCTCATCGGGGGTCACGAACACCACATTGGCGGTGGTGTCCATGCAGGTGTTGGAAGAAAATGCCACAGTGCGCGCGGTGTCGAGCAACGTGACGAAATACTCACCGGCCGGCACTCCGGTGAAGTCGGGGTTTCCGACCTGCTGGGACACCAACTGCGGCCCGGCTCCCGTGACTTCAAACAGGCTGTATTCCACCGTGCTGGTGAACGCCAGGTTGGGGTCGTTCGGTTCCACGCCAAAGGAGGCGGTCTCGCCGAAGCACTCGATTTCCTCCATGACCGTCACCTGGGGATCGATCATGGGGGCACACAGATCGCTCACCTCCACGAAGCCGTCCGTGCAGGACGTGGTGACAGTTCCTCCATTCTGAAAGGACACGCAGACCTGGAAGGAGAAGCTCTCACAGGTGGTGATTTGTCCGATGAGCGCCCGGCCATCCGTGACGGAGGCGTGGATGGGGTCTGCATTGGTCACGCGCAATCCGCCTTGCAGGACCAGGTCCGAACAGCTGTTGTACCCGATTGGGAAGGTGCCCGCCGGTTCGATGACGTTGGTCCCGGGTGTGACTTGGCTGACGTGGGTGGTCCACCACGTGTCGTATTCCACCTCGGGAAAGGGGCCGAAGAAGGCAGAATTGACTTCGGCGCCGGTGTCGAAATCCAGTGTTCCGCCAAGCCCGAACGAGTTGAAGCACCCGCAGTCGGAGCTGTACCCGAAGCCGGGAATCGCGGGGTCACTGGAATCATCTGCGGACGGTCCGAGCATGATCTCGGCATCGTCCGGGAAGATGGCATAGAGGCGGTACCGGCGAAATCCTTCCGGCACCTCTTCTCCGGCTCCGACAAAACCATCGTATAAGACGGTGTCCATCACGACGTCCACCTCCAGGTCGAAATCCACTTGGGCCTGTCCAGACAGGGCGAAAAACAGGCCGAACAACAGCGGCAGGAAAAAGGGTCTACGTTGTGCTCCCATGGCGATTGGTCCGGTACTTTGCGGCAGGAATCGCACTGCGCATTCCCCGGAGGGGGCGCAAAATAATGAATTGGATGCCGGGTGTACCCATAGGTCAATCGCGGACCGGAATCATTCGGTTGCTTCACGAGGACGACCGCTACCTCGCCGTGTCGAAACCGCCGGGTCTTCTGGTGCACCGGACCCCGATCGATGCGCATGAACCGGAGAACCTCAAGGACCTGCTTCGGGCCCATTTCCCTGGAAAACTCGATCCGGTCCACCGCCTCGACAAGCCCACCAGCGGGGTCATCGTCTTCGGAAAGGACCCTGCCGCCATCGATGCCTGCAAACGGCAATTCGAATCCCGGGAGACCCTGAAGGATTACCTGGCCGTCGTTCGGGGGCACGTGTCTGCGCCCGGCTGCATCGGCAAACCCCTGCCGAAGGGCATGACCGGTCCGGTCAAACTCGCCCGCACGGAGTACGCCCCGCTCGGCACCTGCGAACTGGATTACCCCGTCTCCCGCTACGCCACAGCCCGCTTCAGCCTGGTCCGCTGCTTCCCGCACACGGGACGGTACCACCAGATTCGCCTCCACTTCCGGCATTTCCGCCACCCCGTGATGGGCGACTCACAGCATGGTGACAAACCCCAGAACCGCGCCTTTGCGGCCTACACCGGGGCGGCGGGACTCATGCTGCACGCGCGGCGGTTCGCGTTCACCCATCCGGACGGAGGCCGACTCGTCCTCGAAGCCGGGCTCCCTCCCCATTGGCTGGCGCTGTCCGGGCCGACGGGATGGGACGTCGGCGGCATGGCCACCGACCGGTCTTCCCTCGCTCCGGCTGACACCCCCACCTCCACGACGCCCTGATGATTTTCGGCAACGACCACCGCGACAAGACCGAGCACCCCGGCCCGTTCGACCGGTTCACGGCCCCTCCGGAACCCGACTATGGCCAGCCCGATGCCTGGGCCGTCCATCCTGAGCACCGCCCCCTGTCTGCGTGGCCGGCCCGCGTGGGCGCCCTCCCCCCCGCCCCCGGACAGGGCCCCGATGAAGTGCACACCTTCTTCATCCACCCCACCACCTTTCGCGGGCTCGGCGTCGGCTGGAACGCGGCGTGGGACGACCCGGCCATCGCCACCATCACCGACGACTGGCCCCTGCGCCATCAGGCCAGCCTGTTCCGGTCCGTGGGCCGGGTCACTGCACCGCGCTACCGACAGGCCCACCTGCGGACCTTCTTCCTGCGCGGAGAAGACAGCCATGCGGCCCTCGAATTGGCCTATGCCGACGTCCGGCGTGCCTTCATCCGCTTCCTCTCCACCCTGGACCGGACGACCGGCATCATCATCGCCGGCCACAGCCAAGGCTCCTATCACGGATCGCGCATCCTCCAGGAGTTCTTCGACGGCACGCCCCTGCAGTCCCGGTTGATCGCGGCCTATCTCCCCGGCTACCCGATCCCGGCCGACAGCCTCCTCGACATTCCGTTTGCCGACCGGGAAGCGCACGTCGGTGCGGTCCACGGCTGGATGACCTTCGCGGAAGGATTCACCCCGGAATTCCACGCTTCGCACATGGGCAACGTGAGCATGGTCCACCCTGTGCTCTGGACGGCCCAAGAGGGCATCTGGAACCACTGGGACGCCCACGGCGGCATCGTGAACCGGTCCTTCAAACTCCGCCATGAGCGTTCGCTCTCGGGGGCCTTGCACGAGGGCATGCTCTGGATCAAGCCCCTTCGCGTGCTGGGCGCAGGCCTGTTCGCCATGAAGAATTGGCACGTGGCGGACTACAACCTCTTCTGGGAAAACATCCGCACGAACCTCGTCCGGCAGGTCGAACTGCATCGCTTTGCGGACCGCAGGAACCGGGAACTGCCTTGAAATCCGTATTTTAGAGAGCTCCTGACCTCCGCATCACCCGGTTCACCTTTCTCCATGCGCACCCCTCTCGCCCTCCTCTTCGTCCTTTTGCTCCCCGTGCTGCGTGCGCAGGACACCACCGAAGTGGTTTGGGCAGGCAGTCTGGCGGGCAATGAAAGCGCCGCCATTGAGCTGACGGCCGGGTGCAGCCTCGACGCCTTCTTCATCAGCCTCGACATCGTGGCGCCGGGAAGCAACTGGGCAGGCGACATGGCGATCGCCATCACGGCCCCCAACGGCAACCGGATTGAATACGGCGGGTACAACACCGGGTTCGGCTACGTCGATGCAGGCAGCTGGCCCGCCTCCTGGAACACCACCGCCGACGGCAACTTCACCGCCACCGTGACCGACCTCGCCCAATACGACCTCAGCGGCTCCGGATGTTGGCTGGTCGAAATCATGAACGCCTGGACCAGCGGTGCCGCCAGCGACTGTGTGATGGCCCTCGACCTCATTGGCCCCTGCGCCTCAGGCAACTCCGAAGGGTGCACCGATGAAGGGGCGCTCAACTTCGACGCGTGCGCCATGGTGGATGACGGATCCTGCGTCTATCCCGCGCTCTCCGCAGGCTTCAATTGGACCTCGACCTGCGGCCTGCCCGAAAGCGTGCAGTTCGAGGACATCAGCCTGGGCAATGTGGCCGCGCACAGCTGGACCTTCGACGCCGGATCCCCGGCCACGTCGACGGACCCCGCGCCGCTGGTCGTCTGGACCGATGCCGGCGATCACGTGGTCACCCTGACCGTGAGCGACCCGGCGGGCGGCACGTCGACCTTCATCGACACCGTCCATGCCGGGGAGAACCTGCACCGGCTCGAGATCGACATCACGCCGGACGCCTTTCCGCAGGAGACCTCGTTTGCCGTCCTCGATGCCGACGGAGACACGCTGCACTTCGGGGGCTCGGAAGGACTGGATGTCTGCGTGCCCGACGGATGCCTTTCCTTGTGGCTGCTGGACGCCGGCGCCGACGGATTCAGCATCGGCGGCACCTACCAGATTCGGTATGACGGTGCCATCCTGAGGGACGGCGAGCATTTCGACGCCGCCCAATTGACCCTCATCGGTTGCCCACCAGGGAGCAGCTGTGACGATGCATTGCCCCTGAGCATCACCCCCCAGGACACGGCGCAGTTTCTGACCGCCCCCATGGAAAGCAGCTGGTATGTGATGCAGGTGGACACCACGGGCCAATACCGGTTCGCGACCTGTGACCTGACCGGGTGCGACACCCGCATTCACCTTTACGACTACTGCGACATGGCCGTCTTCGAGACGTCCACGGAGGCCTTCCTCACCATGTCCGAGGACGACTGTGGCATCCAGAGCGTGGTGACCCCGGTTCTGACCAGTGGACAGACGGTGTACATCCACGTCGAGGGCGACGGTGGACTGTGTGCCGATGGCACCGCTGGCGTGCCCTTCGAGGCGTCCTACCTCGGTGGCATCCCCGGGTGCATGAACATCGAGGCCTGCAATTACCTCCCCATTGCCACGACCCCTGCCCCCTGCTACCTCGTGGGCGATCCCGAGTGCCCCAACATCGGGCCGGACCTCATCATCGACGGGTTGCGTGCGTACAGCACGCTCGAGATGACCACCGAGAACAGCAACGACGCCTGCATGATCGCCGAAGGCTGCATCCAGGGCTACGGCGTCCGGGAGATTGTCCGCTTCGATACGGAAATCGCCAACATCGGCACGGAGGACTACTTCATCGGGGCCCCTTCCGCCAACCCCGACCAATTCGAGTGGGACGCCTGCCACAACCACTACCACTACGAGGGCTACGCCGACTACGCCTTGTACACGGCAGGCGGCTCGGCCCTGCCCACGATCGGGTTCAAGAACGGCTTCTGCGTCATGGACCTGGGCAGCTGCAACTACGGCGGTGGCCCCCAGAAATACACCTGCTCCAACATGGGCATCACGGCGGGATGCCAGGACATCTACTCCCGCTTCCTCGATTGTCAATGGGTGGACATCACGGATCTCCCCGGCGGCGACTACACCCTGGTCATCCGGGTCAATTGGGACTACAGCCCGGACGCCAACGGCAGCTACGAGTTGAACTACGCCAACAACGCGGCGGCGGTCTGCTTCTCCTTTGAGCGCGATGCGAACGGCAATGCGGTCAACTTCACGAAGACGCAGGATTGTCCCGTTCCGCTCGATTGCGTGGGCCATCCCTACGGAACGGAGGAACCCGATTGCGCCGGCAACTGCCCGGGATACCTGATCAAGGGGGACCTTGACCAGGACGGAGAACTCGATGAGGATGACCCCCTGCTCTACGCGGACCTCCTCATGGACGGCGTGAACACCGACGCGCCCTGCATCGACCTCAACGACGACGGCGCGCTGTCGGTCACGGACGTCGCGCTCGCCGCGAGCTGCGCCCACTACGGACACAACCACCTCGGCGATGACGGTGTGGAGAACCACTGTGACTGGAACGGCCCGCTCCTGGTGCCCGACGAGAGCGTCCAGTTCTCCCTGATGCTCCCCCATGAGGATTCGAGCTACGTCGACGTCTACGTGCACAACCCGACGAGCTGGCTCAGTGGCTGGTCCATCCAACTGGAAGGGGCGGATTTCACCGAGATGACCCCGCTGTTTGACACGACGGGATACGCTCACCTCTTCCACTTCGACGCCTCCGGATTTGCTTTCGGCGTGGCCATGGAGGACAGCCTGATCCACAAGAGCACCCTCCCCCAGCCCCTGGTGCGCCTCCATTTCGAGAACACGGGCGAGGAGATTTGTCTGCTCGAGGCGGCGGAGGTGACCAATGAGGACCGCCACAACGTCGCGGCCACCGGTGGCGGCTGCATCACCCCGGGCACCTTCTGCCTCGGCGACGTCAACGACAACGGCATTCGGGACGTCGGGGACCTCCTCGATGCCCTGGGCGTGTTCGGGTGTGACGCGGATTGCGGACCGTCGGACGTCGACTCGGATGGCATCGTGGGGGTCAATGACCTCCTGATCATGCTCGGCCTGTTCGGCACGCCCTGTCAATAACCCCGGGTTGCCCCCTGCCGGCGCAGGGGACTTGCCACGGGGTGCGGATTACCTTTGCCGTGCTCCATTGAAACGCGCATGGAATCCACACAACCGAAGAACACGAAGGAAGCGGCGGCCACCCGATCCGGGCACCCGATCCGCATCGTCACGGCAGCCTCCCTCTTCGACGGCCACGATGCCGCCATCAACATCATGCGCCGCATCCTGCAGCGGTCCGGCTGCGAGATCATCCACCTCGGGCACGACCGGTCGGTGGACGAGGTGGTGAACTGCGCCATCGAGGAAGACGCCCAGGCCATCGCCATGACCTCCTATCAGGGGGGACACATGGAGTACTTCAAGTACATGAAGGACCTCCTCGACGAGCGCGGGGCCGGGCACATCCGCATCTTCGGCGGCGGGGGCGGCACCATTCTGCCCGAGGAGATCGCTGAGCTGCACGACTACGGCATCGAGCGCATCTACCACCCGGACGACGGGCGCGAGATGGGCCTGCAGGGCATGATCGACGACGTCATTCACCGCTGTGACTTCCCGGTGGTGGGCGAGCCGTCGGGTGAGGCCGACCGCCTCGCGGACAAGGCCCCCGGCGACCTGGCCCGCCTCATCACGGCCGCAGAGGTCGGATCGGAGGCCTACTCAGGCATCCTCGACGGCATCCGGGCCGGGGCCGACACGGCGACCGTTCCCGTCCTCGGCATCACCGGCACGGGCGGTGCCGGCAAGAGCTCCCTCGTCGACGAATTGGTCCGGCGCTTCCTCCTCGACTTCGAGGACAAGCGCATGGCCATCGTGTCGGTCGACCCCTCCAAGCGCAAGACGGGCGGCGCCCTGCTTGGTGACCGCATCCGCATGAACGCCATCGCCTCGGGCCGCGTGTACATGCGGTCCCTGGCCACGCGCCAATCCAACCTGGCCCTGAGCCGCCACGTGGGCGATGCCCTGTGCATCCTCAAGGCGGCAGGCTTCGACCTCATCGTGCTCGAAACCTCCGGCATCGGCCAGAGCGACACGGAAATCATGGACCACAGCGATGTGGCGCTGTACGTCATGACCCCGGAGTTCGGTGCGGCCACACAGCTCGAGAAGATCGACATGCTCGATTTCGCCGATGTGGTGGCCATCAACAAGTTCGACAAGCGCGGTGGCGCCGATGCCCTGCGCGACGTGCGCAAGCAATACAAGCGCAACCACGAACTCTGGGAGGCCCAGGACGACAGCCTGCCCATCTTCGGGACCATTGCCTCGCAGTTCAACGACCCCGGCACACACCGGTTGTACCGCACCCTCATGAACGCGTTGGCCGACAAGACCGGCGCAGCCCTGTCGAGCACATTCGGCGAAGGAGCCGGTGACAGCGAGAAGGTGCACGTGATTCCGCCGAAGCGGACCCGCTACCTCAGCGAGATCGCCGACAGCATCCGGAGCTACAACGACTGGGTCGATGCCCAGGCCGAAGTGGCCGGACGATTGCAAGCCCTCCGCACAGTGCAGGACGAGCTTGAGGGGGACGCGGCCGAGGCCGTGGGTGCCAAGGCGGAGAGCCTGTCCCGGGACCTTGACCCCAAGAACCTCCATTGGCTCGAATCGTGGCCGGAAGAAGCCGCGCGCTATCAGGCAGAGGACTACATCTTCGAAGTGCGGGGCAAGGAAATCCGCATTCCCACGACCACCCAGAGCCTGAGCCACCAGGCCATCCCCAAGGTCAGCGTACCGCGTTTGACCGGGTGGCAGGACCTGCTGCGCTGGGGCCTCCAGGAAAACCTCCCCGGCCACTTCCCGTTCACGGCGGGCATCTACCCGTTCAAGCGACAGGGCGAGGACCCGACCCGGATGTTTGCCGGAGAAGGCGGCCCCGAACGGACCAACCGGCGCTTCCACTACGTGTCCGGCGACATGCCGGCCAAGCGCCTGTCCACTGCATTTGACTCGGTCACCCTCTACGGCCGGGATCCGGATTTGCGCCCCGACATCCACGGCAAGGTGGGCAACTCGGGCGTGAGCGTCTGCTCCCTCGACGACGCCAAGCGGCTCTACAGCGGATTTGACCTGTGCGATCCGTCCACCAGCGTGTCCATGACCATCAACGGTCCGGCCCCCATGGTGCTGGCCTTCTTCCTGAATGCCGCCATCGACCAACGCTGTGAGAAGCACATCCGGGAGCACGGTCTCGAAGCCGATGTGGAACGGGTCCTCAAAGCCCGGTGGGACGACCGGGGACTCCCCCGCCCCGTTTACCGGGGAGACCTTCCGGAGGGCAATGACGGCCTCGGCCTGCTTCTCCTCGGCTGCACGGGCGATGAGGTGCTCGACGCCTCGACCTACGACCGACTCGCCGGGGAAGCCCTCTCCCAGGTTCGCGGCACGGTGCAAGCTGACATCCTCAAGGAGGACCAGGCCCAGAACACCTGCATCTTCTCCACGGAATTCGCGCTGCGGCTGATGGGCGATGTGCAGGCCTACTTCATCGACCAGCGCGTCCGCAACTTCTACTCGGTGTCCATCAGTGGGTACCACATCGCCGAAGCCGGAGCCAATCCGATTACGCAACTTGCTTTTACTCTGTCAAATGGCTTCACCTACGTAGAGTATTACTTGAGCCGTGGGATGGACATCAACGCCTTCGGCCCCAACCTGAGCTTCTTCTTTTCCAACGGCATCGACCCCGAATACGCCGTCATCGGTCGCGTGGCCCGGAGGGTCTGGGCCAAGGCAATGGACCGCAAGTATGGCGCGGACGAACGCGCCCAGAAGCTCAAGTACCACATCCAGACGAGTGGTCGATCCCTCCACGCCCAGGAGATTGATTTCAACGACATCCGGACCACGCTCCAGGCGCTGTATGCCATCTACGACAACTGCAATTCCCTGCACACCAACGCCTTTGATGAGGCCATCACGACGCCGACCGAGTCGAGTGTTCGCCGCGCCATCGCCATCCAGCTCATCATCAACCGGGAGTTGGGCCTCGCCAAGAATGAGAACCCCCTGCAGGGCTCGTTCATCATCGAGGAGTTGACGGATCTGGTCGAGGAGGCCGTCATGGTCGAGTTCGACCGGCTGACGGAGCGCGGCGGCGTCCTCGGTGCCATGGAGACCATGTACCAGCGGAGCCGCATCCAGGAGGAATCCCTCCATTACGAGACGCTCAAGCACACCGGCGAGTATCCGATCATCGGGGTCAACACCTACCTCTCCAAGGAAGGGTCCCCCACCCTCGTGCCCGGCGAGGTCATCCGGGCGACGCCGGAGGAGAAGCAGGGCCAGATCGACGGGTTGGCCGCCCTGCACGACGCGCATGGCGAACGCACCGGGGCGGCACTGGATGCCGTCCGGACCACCGCGGTGGCGCAAGGCAACCTGTTCGAGGAGCTGATGACCGCCGTCAAGTCCTGCTCACTGGGCCAATTGACCGAAGCCATGTTCGAGGTGGGCGGCGCGTACCGCCGCAACATGTGATCCTGCACGGTGGTCGTTTCCCTCTGGTCCGGTCCACGTTCGATGAGCACCGCGCTCATGTACAGCTTCGCCCAGCGCGCGGACACCCGAGTCCTGGACGAACCGCTCTACGGACATTTCCTCATCCACACCGGCGCGGAACGGCCCTGCCGTGAAGCCACCCTGGCCGCCCGTCCCTCCGACCCGGATGCCGTGCTCGCATTCATGGCTCCGACACCGGAAGAGCGCTCGGGGGACGAGATTCTGTTCTGCAAGCACATTGCCAACCACACCCTCGGCCTGCCCTGGTCCGCCTTTCGCGATCACCGGCACGTCATCCTGTTCCGCAACCCCGCTGCCGTCATGGCCTCGTATGGGGCTCACATCGACCGCCCCTTGATGCGGGACCTCTGTTATGCCCACCAACTCGAGCTCCTCGAACGGCTCGAGGCGGAGGGACAACCGCCACTGGTTGTCTGCAGCGACCGCCTGCAGGCCGAGCCCGAGCGGGTGCTGCGCGCCTTGTGCAGTGGTCTGGGGCTCGACTGGGATCCGGCCATCCTGCACTGGCAGCCCGGCGCCCGGCCCGAGGACGGTCCGTGGGCACCTTGGTGGTACGATGGGGTGCATGCCTCCTCGGGGTGGGAAGCCCGTCCTCCGAAACAGCATTCGGTTCCGGCCCACCTGACCGACCTTCACCAGGCCTGCCTCGGGGCTTACGAACACCTTCTCCAACGCGCGATCTGATGGCCAAATTCAATCAACCCGACCCCCGCAATGCCGGCACCCAGTGCTGGGTCAATGGACTCGTTCCACGGGATGCCGCCAGCGTCCATGTACTCGACAGCGTGGTCCAGGGGGGCGATGCCGTCTGGGAAGGCTTGCGCATCACCGACGGCCACGCCATCCAACTGGAGCCCCACCTCGATCGCCTGGTCGACTCGGCCCACGCCCTGGCCTTCACCGACATCCCCGACCGGGAAGCGTTGCAGGACGCCATTTTCCAGACCCTCGAAGCCAATGGCATGCGGGATGGCGTGCATTGCCGCATCACCTTGTCCCGGGGCCGAAAGTCCACCAGCGGGATGGATCCCCGGCTCAATGTCCACGGCCCGACCCTGATCATCGTGCCCGAGTACAAAGGCATGGTCTACGGCGACGAAGGCATCCGGCTGATCACGAGTGCCATCCGACGGAACAGCCCCCAATTCCTCGACAGCCACATCCACCACAACAACCTGCTCAACAACATCCTGGCGAAGATTGACGCCAACGTAGCCGGGGTGGATGACGCGGTCATGCTGGACGACCGGGGCTTCCTCGCCGAGACGAACGCAACCAACCTTTTCGTGGTGCGCAATGGAGTGCTGCTGACACCGTTCGCGCACGCTTGCCTGCCCGGTTTGACCCGGCGGTTCGTGCTGGACGTGGCCGAGCGCGTGGGCATCGAGGCCCGGGAGGCCGACCTCAGCCTGACGGAGCTGTACACCGCCGAGGAAGCCTTCACCACCGGCACGATGGGCGCCTTGGCCCATGTCACCGAAGTCGACGGGCGACGCATCGCTGGCGGCACCAAGGGCCCGCTGACGCTCAGGATGCAGCAAGCGTACGAGGACCACATCCTCGAAACGGCCACGCCCCTTCCCTTCTGATGGCAGCGGCTATCTTGGCCGCACACC
>JBMYZR010000026.1:0-29747 GCA_049610565.1 Flavobacteriales bacterium
ATGCTGAAGGGAGCGTCCCCTTCAAATTCAGTGGTGGAGGATCAAACAGTGCAATCAATCAGATCAGGGCATCCTGTCAGTGAATCGGCCTACATCATGTGAGCAACCTGTGAATTGTCATCAATGACAGGTGTCTCAGGAGTGGGGTGTTATCCCCCTACGGGCTACACAACAAAATCCCCGCATCCACCAAGGTGCGGGGATTTGGGTTCAATGCCCCAGCGAATGCTGGTTCGGTCAGCGGGCGAAGGGGCTGTGGTTCTGGTAATTGCGGCGGACGAAGTCGAGGGCGGCCTGGAGGATCTCGCCCATGTTGGCGGCCCGCTTGAAGTTCACGTCTCGCGTGAGGGCGTGGAGGTCCTGCTTGAGCTCGGCGATCTTGCCTTCGGCGGACAGCGGCTGGTCCTTCATGCAGGCGAGCAGGTCGGTGAGGCGCTGGGCCTCGCTCGTGGCCCGCTTGGCCAGCAATGACCGCTCTTCCTGGATGTACTGCTGGACCGACTGCTCGGGCAGGACCTCTCGGGTCATCGTGGAGAGGGCGTCGTTCTCTGGCAGGTGCTCGGGCTGGTACACCTTGGCATTGCCCTCGTAGCTCTGCTGGTCGAAGTCGATGGACCGGATGCGGTACTGGATCCGGTCGAAGTCCTGCGTGATCACGACCACGTAGTTGTACGAGCGCATGTCGCCGAGGAGGCGCATGAAGCAGCGCTCATTGAACTTCACATACTCCTTGGCCAGCGCCCGCTTGTCCTGCATCGACAGGGTATCGAGGCGCTCTTCGATGAAGACGTCGCCCGGGATGCCCACGATGTGCTCCTCGATGAGGGTGCCTTCGTGGACGAGGAACTGGATGCGGTTCGGGGAGAGGAGCTGCTCAAGCTCGAGGCCGTAGATCCGCGAGGCATCGGTCCGCTTGATATAGAGGAAGATGTAGTTGTCGTTGATGACGTTTCGGACCTTGACCCGAAAGGGCTTTGTGTTGCCGAACGTGCAGAAGGCAATGCTGTCGACGGTGATGAAGGGGAGGATGGTGTCGCTGCCGTCCGCGTGGAGGATGGAATAGACGCGCTGGAGGTTGAGGACGAGTTCGTCCCGGTCCGCGTTGGAGTATAGGCAATCCACCCACAGCGTGTCGCGGCCCTCCTCGTCGAGGATGGCCACGCTGCCCTCGAAGCGCAACAGGTCCTCGTAGGCGACGGGGATGTCGACCGACCGGTTGTGCGTGTCGAGGTAGGCCTGGAGCCGGGGGGTGACCGGGAACGGCTGCTTCTTCTTGGAAATGAGCTTCTGGTTCACGGGCAGGGGATTCCGAAGGCGCCGAGGAAGGCGAGGATGTCGTTGACGAAGACGAGCTGGTTCTGGTCGGCGATGTCAAACGACATGCACTCCGGAAGGCAGAACGCGGCGTGGCTTTCGAACAGGCCGAGCAACTCGACAAAATCGGCGGCACCCCGCTCCCCGTCGCCGTTCAGGTCGCCCGGGCAGGAGGCGCACCGGACGTCGAACGAGGCCAGCGCATGGCAGCCGTCGGCCGCGGTGGACTGCACACAGTACGCCCCTGCGGGGAGCACCGCGCCGCAGGCGCTGTCCAAGGCGATGCCGTCCTCATCCTGGAGGAGCAGCGTGGCCGCCGGGTCGAGGCAGTCGAGGGCCTCCTCGTTGGTGGCCGGAAGGGTCCACGGCGCGGGGAGCACCTCCATCCAGGCGAGGGCATAATGTTGGGCGCTGTCCCCGTCGTGGGCGATGGTCAGAATGTGCGAACCCGTGCCGGGTTCCGCTTCGATGAGCTCGACGTTGTCGACGTGGTTCGTTTGCCGGACGGCCGGGAGCGCATCGAGCAACGACAGGCTGTCGGGGTGCTCGATGAAGACGGAAGCATGGGGCAACGCCCACGGCTTGTGCAGGTCACCAGTGGCCGACTCCAGGGTGAGGTTCAAGTCGTTGACGACCGACCGGGAGTAGGGGCTGTCCGGCGGATCCATCCAGACGAGGCAGGCCTTGAGCGGGTGGTCGCCGACGTCCGGGATGTGGACGGTGTCGACCTGGCCGGGGAGCACCTCGCCGACGTGCATGCCCGCGCGGGGACACCCGTCGTGGACGCGGGTGACGAATTCGACCGCCCGGTCCGTGCGCATCTGGCCGAAGCCGAATTGGAAGTCAGGCCCGGTTGGGCCGAGGTCGTCGGCGGTGAGGATGAGGGTCGCCTTGAGCATGTCCCCGCGCAACGGAGCGCCCCCCTGCTGGACAGCGGCTTGCTGGACGAGGGCGCCCTGACCGGCCACGAGGGCGCAGGCCATGGACGACCCTTGCGCATTGCGGATGGCGGGGGCTCCTTGGTTGTCGATACCTGGCAAGCGCAAAAGGGAGCCGTGTTCCACCAAGTCAGGCTTCAGGCGTCCATCCGACGTCGGCCCCCGGGCAGAGTTGCCGTAGGAGAACGCATTCTGGTGGGTGATGCTGCCGACCACGAGGGCATTCTTGTGGCAATTCGAGACGATGTTCCACCGGTTCAAGGGCGGGTTGCCCGTGCCGGTAACCAGCAGGTGCTCGGGGTGGGCGTGGGTGAGGGTCTCAATGGCGAAGTGCTGGTCGTTGCCTCCGGCCGTGAACGACCAGTTGGTCAGGAGCCCCACCCCGGCATCGAGCTGGTCTTCCCACTGCTGCAGGCGGAGGGCCAGACCTCCGCTGCCGCCGAGGTTCTGGAACATGTGAACGGTGGCGCCCTGCGCCGTCCCATGGACCTGACAGGACCCTTGGGCGAGGATGGCCCCGACGACCTGGGTGGCGTGCAAGCTGGTCTCGCCGGTCGATTGATACACCACCTCCAGGTCCGCCACGTCGAAGGCGAAGTGTTCCGGCATGGGAAGACCGGATTCCCAAACGAGAATGTCGATGCCGTCTCCGTTCAGACCGAGCACATTGGACAGGGGCAGAAGCCCATTGGCGAAGCCGACGTGCTTGGAGGGAGGGGAGGGCGCATCCGGCATCCAGCCTCCGAGGTCCTGGGCGGACACGGTGCCGCCCCACACCGTCAGGAAGACGAGAAGAAGAGGCGGAGTGCGGGGGCGACGCGAGGAGGACATGGGGTCTGGTGAAGGACCTTCAGGTTACGAAAATTCCCCATCACTGCATGGGCCACAGGGCGGTATTTTCGGCCCATGTATTGGCTCCTGTTGACGCAGCGCTATGGACTCTGGAGGGGCCTTTGGCTCTACCTCCAGTTCAAGTGGCTGGAGCGGCCGACCCTGCAGTTGCCGGAGCTCGAGCTGCCCATCGCCTTCCGCAAGGGCATGTCAGAGCGGCACGCCTTCGCCCAGGTGTTCATCCACCGCGAGTACGATTTCAACTGGGGGGACGGTCTCCGCAGGATCGTGGACGCCGGAGCCAATGTGGGCCTTGCAACCCTGTACTTCCAGCAGCAGTTCCCGGACGCGGTGATCGCGGCGGTGGAGCCCCATCCGGGAAATGCCGAGGCCTTCCGGGGCAACACGGCCCACCTCACGGGCGTCGAACTCTTCGAGGCGGCCCTCCACAACCGGTCTGGCGAGACGCTGGCCGTCACCGATGAGGGCTTCGGCAGCAATGGCTTCATGACGCGCCCGGACGGAGGCGGCCAGGGCGTCGCCGAGGTGCCGAGCGTGTCGATCGCCGACATCATGGCGCGCATGGGGTGGGTGGACATCGACCTCGTCAAGGTCGACATCGAAGGCGGAGAGGGGGTGCTGTTTGAGGCCCATTGCGATTGGATGGACGTGACACGCCACATCGTGCTCGAATTCCACGAGCGGATGGTGCCGGGCAGTTCCGTTCCCGTGCTCCAGGCCATGACCGCCAAAGGGTTCCGCGTGGCCGATGTCCGCGGTGAGAACGTCCTGTTCAGCCGGCCTGTGGACTGACGCCCCGCGGCGCATGCCCGGGACTTCCCGACTTTTGTGGGCAGCATGCGCCATGCGTCAACGTCATCCCCGGGGTTTCTGACCCAATTCCTGCGCAGGCAGGGCCACTGGATGCTGGTGTCTCACGGTGCCGTCAAGGTGTTCGGGTTTGCCGCCGTGGTGGCGGTGACCCGGTGGGTCTCCGAGGCCGACTATGGGTTGTACGCCTATGCGATGGGGCTGGTGGCCTCCGCCGTGCCCTTCATGGGGTTTGGCGCCTATCAGGCCTTCGTGCGCTACAGTGCCTTGGCGCCGTCCCAATCGGCCAAGTTTGCCCTCCATCGCCATGCCTTGGGGTGGGGCTTGCTGGGGTCGGCCGGGTTGTCCCTGCTGGTGTCCTCCTTGGCGCCCTGGATTTGCTCGGATTTGCCGGACAGTGCGTCCATCCTCCGCATTCTCGCGTGGGTGATGGCCTCGACGTTCGTCATGGAACACACTAAGGGGCTGGCCCGCGCCCTGCACCTGAACCGCATGAGCGCCCAGGTCGACCTGACCTTTGCCGTCCTCTTGGTGGCGGGGGCGGTCTTCGGGACCCGGGCCTTCGGCATCGAGGGCTATGCCGTGGCGGTGGTGGCCAGTCCGGTGGTGGCCTCGCTCCCCTTCATGGCCCGCCTCGGGGCACATCGGATGGCGTTGGGCCGGGTGCACAAGGGCATGGAGGGGTTCTGGACCTATGGCCTGCACACGGCGGTCGGATCCATGTTCGGACAGGCCCTCTTCGCGGTGGACGTCTATTTGCTCGGCCGCTTGTGGGTGGAGTCGCCCGATGACCTCGCCGTCTACCGCGTGGCGTGGCTGATTCCCCTCGCCACCCAAGTGTTGCCCAGCGCCGTGGCGGCCACGGATTTCGTGCGCAATGCCGCCATGTCCGACGACCCTGCCGGCATCCGGGCCTACATCCTGGGGTACTGGAAGTCCGTGGGCCTCGTGTCCCTGCTCGCCCTGTCCGCGGTGGCCGCCTCGGCCCCGATGCTGCTCAGCGTCTTCGGCCCGGGCTATCCCCGTGGGGCGGATTGGATGCGCATCATGCTTGTGGGGGCATTGGGCGCGCACCTGCTGCGTGTCCCGATGGGCAACCTCCTGTCCGCCCTCGGTCGCGCCCGGTGGAACACATGGACGAGTGGGGGCGTGCTGGTGCTTGCCGCCGTCGGGTGTGCCTGGCGCATTCCCACCCACGGCCTGCTGGGGGCCGCCCAGGTGATGGCGGCCATGCTCTGGGTCAACGGGTTGATCAGCCTTGCCCTCGTGGGGCATCACCTGCGCCTCACGCCAGCAGGCGAGCGGAAATGAGGCCCTTCGCCTCGTCGGTCAGGTAGGGACCGAGCACGGTAAAAATGTGGCGGAGGCCCTTGAGCCGCAGCGCTGCACTGTCGGCGTCCGGGTATTTCTTCCCCGAGAAGTCGAGCCAGTAGCGGCCGATCACCAGGATGATCTCGGAGATGTCCTCCATGCGGTCCGCTTCGATGTGGAGGAGTCCGTGGTCTTGCGCATGTTGGATGCGCCCCTCGGTCCAGGTGTCGAGGAAGCCGTTGATGAGCCTGGCGGTATGCAGGACCGGCTCGTCCACATCGAGGACCGCTCCGAAGTCATCGCGCAGGATGTAGCGGAAGTCCCAGATGACGTCATAGGCGCCGAAGATGCCGGCGATGATGGTCTCCGGGTCTGGAGATTCGGCGTCCAGGTTCGCCGCTTCGAACACCTCCTGCAGCACCGCGATGTGGCCTGCGAGGATGTCCTTCTTGGTGCGGAAGTGGTACCAGAGGGAGCCTTCCAGAACGCCAGCCTGCTGGGCAATGGAGGCCGTGGTGACGGCACCGAATCCGCGTTCGTTGAACAGGATCAGGCTGGCTTCGAGCAGCTTGTCGCGCGTCTTGGCCGAAAACCGGTCGAGGGTGGCGGCCGTGAGCAGGCCGGAAGCAGCATCAGTCATGGGCGAGACGCGGTTTCATCTCCTCTGGGATGCGGGGGTTCATCACCCGGAACCACAGGGGCGGAACCAAGCTGAGCAGGATGGAGGCCGGATAGCCGAGGGGGAGCGTCGGGCTCTCCTCGTGGCTGTCGAGCACCTGGTACTTCTTGGCCGCGCGGTAGTGGTGGTCGCTGTGCCGGGTGAGTTCGTAGAGGGTGATGCGTCCAATGTTGAAGTTGGAATTCCACGAATGGTGGGGCTTCACGATTTCATAGCGCCCGGACTCGGTCTTCAGGCGGAGCAGCCCATAGTGCTCGATGTAGTTGATGCACTCGAGGAAGAGAAAGGCAATCACCCCGACCGTCACGGCAAACACCAATCCCGCCATGCCGAACAGCAGGTACACGCCGAACAGGTAGGCCGGCTGGATGAGGTGGTACCACAGCATGTCGTTCTTCACCGAGAGGAAGGACAGGCCTTGCCGCTGGAGGAGGTCCATCTGGATTCGCCACGCGCTCGCGTACTGGCGGGAGACGGACGTGAACCAGAAGCCATAGACGCTTTGGTTGTAGCGGGCCGTGGCGCCGTCCTCCGGGGTGGCGACGCGCAGGTGGTGCCCGAAGTTGTGCTCGATGAAGAAGTGCATGTACAGGCAGGGCATGTAGAGCAGTTTGCTCATGAGGCGCTCTGCCAGCGGCTTCCGGTGGCCGAGTTCGTGGGCGACGTTGATGCCGTTGGTGGCCAGCAGGATGCCACCCGACAAGGCCAGTCCGATCCACTCGTAGCGTTCGTAGCTCCCCGTCTGCACTTGGTGCAATCCATACGCGAGAATGCCGAAGACAATGGGCACGTTGAGGTAGAGCATCAGGTCGAAGATCCACCGGGTCTTCTTGTACGCGGCCTCGTCGGCTTCCAGGTTGTCCGCGGACTCCCCGGTGATCACATCGAGCAGGGGGATGACGATGAAGGCGTAGAACACGGTGCTGTAGGTCCACACGCCATGGGAGGCGAAGGACACGAACACGGCCAAGGGCATCGTGTAGGCAAAGAGGTATTTGAGGTCTTTCAAAATCAGAGCATTGAGATTTTGGGTAAACACCCAAGACGCACAAAATAGCCCGTTTTTGGGTATTCACCCAAATCGTGCCTGTGGTGGATTGTGTTCCTTTGGGTCTTCATGCCGGATGGTCTCCGGCTCCCCTTTGATGCGATGAACGAACTGCTCAACACCACCTTTCATTTCGGTCACCACGCCTTCACCGTCCTCGACATCGTCGAGGTGGTGGCCGTGGTCTTCTTCGCCCGGCTGATCCTCGCTTTGTTGCGCCGGGCCCTTCGGCGCGCGGAGCGGTTCTCGACCCTCGACGAGGGCAAGCGCTTCATCGTGCACCGCATGGTGTCCTCGCTGGTGTGGACGGTGACCACGCTGACCGTGCTGTCGGTGCTCGGCCTCGACCTGACGGCAGTCTGGGCCGGGTCTGCGGCCTTGTTGGTGGGCGTCGGCATCGGTCTGCAGGGCTTCTTCAACGATGTCATCTGTGGGTTCGTGCTGCTTTTCGAGGGCGGCGTGGCCGTCGGCAATGTGCTCGAGGTCGACGGCGAACTCGTCCGGGTTGAGCGGATTGACTTGCGGTCCACGCGGGTGGTCACCGTGGATGGCGAGCTGGTGGTGCTGCCCAATGCCAAGGTGGCCGGCGACGCCGTGGTCAACATGAGCCAGGGCGCCAAGGCCGTCCGGATGCGGGTCAATGTCGGGGTGGCCTACGGAAGCGATGTCCATCTCGTCGAGCAGCTTCTGCGCGAGGCCATCGCCGAACAGCCGGAGATCTTGGCGAAGCCGGAACCGGCCGTCTTCTTCCAGGACTTCGGGGACTCTTCGCTCGACTTCAGTGTGATGGGCTGGCACCGCGACCCGTGGGACCGCATGGCCATCCAAAGCCGGATCCGCGCTTCCATCGATGCGCGGTTCCGCGAGCACGGCATCGAAATCCCCTTCCCGCAACGGGACCTGCACGTGATCGACCACAGGCAGAACCCCTGATTCGGGAGCGCCCACCTCACCCTGCGCGGTCCAAGGGCGCAGAACATTCTGACGCGGTTGTGGGAGTTGGGCTGAAGGATGCGGAGCGAGGTCGAGGATACATTGACGGCCTCAAAACCGCATCGCATGCTCAATTTCTATTCGCACAGCACCCGCATGGTGAACACCCGCCGTGGCGTTCTCGAGTGCCTGGAATCTGCACTTGGAGACGACTTCAAGAAGGTGGGCCTGCTCATCTGGCACGCTTCGATCGGCCACGATTTCCAGGATTTGGTGGATGTCTCCCGTGAGCTTGTTCCGCAGGCCCGTGTGGTGGCGGCCTCCAGTTGTGGGGTCGTCGGCCGGGAGGGCGTGAGTGAATCCATGAAGGACATCGCCCTGATGGCGGTCGAAGGCAAAGAGTTCGCCATTGCCCAATGTGATGGCCTGAACGGCCGCAATGCCTACGACAAGTGCACGGAGATGGCCCAATCGCTCAAGGAGCAGGACCCCAATGTGACCATGGTCTACTTCCTCGGCTCCGGCATCGACACCGCCAATGACCGCTGCATCCAAGCCTTGGAGGATGTGCTGGGCAAGGACGTCACCATTTTCGGTGCGACCTCTTCGGACAACATGAGGGGCGTGGTCAATTACCAGGCCGTCGACGACAAGGTGATGGAGCATGGTGCTTACATCGTGGGGTTCAGCGATCCGACCCTCAAGGTGGAGACCCAGGCCACGCACGGTTTCGTTGCGGTGGGTGAACCCATGGTGGTCACCAAGTCAGAGGGCACCCTGATTCAGGAACTGGATGGTCGGCCGGCTTGGCCAGCTTACACGGAGCGCCTGGGACTGGCCGCTTCCGCCGAATGTGTGGAAACCATTCCCATTGGCGCCCTCGCAGAAGCCTTGCCCGTCGATGCGGCACGGGAGTACGGGAACGACCACATTCTTCGGGCCGTGACCCGCCGCAGTGGCGAAGGGATGCAGTACGCCACGGAAATCGAGGAGGGCACGGAGTTGTGGTTGACGGATCGGGATGAGGGTTTGATTTTCAGTGAAATGGACCGCATTGTTCAGGAGATCAAAGACCGCATGAACGGGAAGGAGGCCGTGGCGGTGTTCCACGCAGACTGCTTGGCACGGGGTCGCCTTCTGTTCAACCGCATCATCAAGGAGGAACTGGTCGGCAAAATGCAGTTCCCCTTCTTTGTGGAAGGGGCCTGTCCACCTTGGCTGGGCATGTACGGATTCGGAGAATTCGCCAGGCTGGGGGGGGAGAATGAATTCCACAACTACACGACTGCGCTCTACGTCTTGTATCGGTAATCACTGAACCGAGACCCTCTTGCCGTGCTCGACAACCTGACCCACGAGGAGTTGCAGGCAGCCTACCTCGAATTGCAGTCCCGCGTGACGCGCTTCTCCTCCACGGAGCAGGCGCTGATCAACACGCGCGACCAATTGGATCAAGAGCGCACGGTGTACCAACGCATGAACCGGTTTCATACGGAGGCCATCGAAACCCACCACGTGCCCGCGTTGCTGACCTTGGTGGCAGAGACGGTGGTGGACCTGTTCGAGACGGAGATGGGCTACGCGGCATTTCGGTGTTCGACCCGGCCTGAGCGCAACGCTGAGCATCTGGAAGGAGGACGGCGATTCTTGCGGGATGCCCTGCAGGCCGAATGCTGCAAGCTGGTCGACCAGGCCGCCGGGTCCACCGAGGAGTGGGTCGACGAGAACGTGGAGGGGGATGGGCCCATGGGGCGCCGGTTTCTGGGGCGCCGGATCAAAGGCGACCCGCAGGTCGAGTTGGTGATCGTGGGAGCAGTGTCCCGTGAGATGGACCGGAATTACGAAGACTTCAACCCCAATACGGAGACCCTGCTCACGTTGTTCGCGGACTCGTGTTCCTCGTACCTGCACAACATCATTTCAACGGACCGGATCAATGAGCAGCTCGAGACCATTCGCATCTCGGAGCTCGAACAACGGAAGCTGTCCCTGATCGCCACCAAAACGCAGAGCGGGGTCATCATCACCGACAGCCATGGGTGCATTGAATGGGTCAATGAGGCGTTCATGGGCAATACCGGATACTCGATGGAGGAGGTGTTGGGCCGGAAACCCAAGGAGTTCCTGCAGGTGGGCAGCCACAATGCGCCGGAGACCATGGAGAAGCTGTCGGGTGCCCTGCGGAACCATGAGCACGTCAGCGTCAGCCTGTGCAACCGCCGGAAGAATGGGGAGGAATTCCACATCAACCTCAACATCTCCCCGGTATTCGATCAGGACCAGAAGCTGATCAATTTCATCGCCATCCAGCAGGACATCACCGAGCAGAAGGGCAACGAGCGCCGCATCGTCGAGCAGAACGATGCGCTGACCAAGATCAACCAGGAGCTCGACCATTTCGTGTACAGCATCTCGCATGACCTCCGCGCGCCCCTGCTGTCCATCGAAGGCCTGCTCGGCTTGATTGAACCTGAAGGGGATGACGCCGAAAACCAGGAGTACCTCGGCCTGATCGAGCAAAGCGTCAAGCGGCTCGACAACACCATCATGGACATTCTGAACTACTCCAGGAATGCCAGGCTGGATGTGATTCACGCCGAGTATGACCTGCGCCATGCGCTTGACACCACGCTGCGCGACCTGGTCAATGCCCGGTCCGACGTCCGCGTGGAGGTTCACTGGAACGGGCCGAATGAGGCCGTGCTGGACGAGCTGCGCGTGGGGGTGCTGCTGAAGAATGTCCTGTCCAACGCCATCAAATACAGCCGCACCGACATTGAAGATGCCCATGTCCTCATCGAGGTCGACAATGGGCCCGATGCTTGTCGCCTTCGCATTCAGGACAACGGAGAAGGCATTGCTGCCGAGCACGTCGACAAGGTGTTTGACATGTTCTTCAGGGCCACCAACAGCAGTTCCGGAACCGGTCTGGGCCTGTACATCTGCAAGGAGGTGGCAGACAAAATCGGCGGAACCATCACGCTCGAATCCGAGCAGGGTCTGGGGACGGAGGTCACCCTGGTCTTGCCCCAAAACCAACCCTCATGAAGCGGTATTTGCTCATCGATGACGACGACGTCATTCAACTCATCCACCGCAAGGTGGTGGAGCGCCATGACCCCACGGCACGGGTGGACGTGGCAAAATCCGTGGATGAAGCGCTCGGGTTGCTGCTCGCCGATGGGGAGGATGACCTGCCTGATGTGGTGCTCCTCGACATCAACATGCCCATCAAGAATGGGTTTGATTTCGTGGAAGGCATCCGGGACCATCACCCCACTTTGTTCATGGACCTTCAACGAAAGTCGCGGGTCTTCCTGTTGACCTCGTCCGTCAACCCGCGGGACATGGAACGGGCCAATGCCTGCTTCCTGATCGAGCGGTTGGTCTCAAAGCCGCTCTCTCGCGCCGTGTTGGAGGAGTTGGCGGCTTCCGAGCCCTTGACGCAGCAGGGGGGCTGAGGGAAGGGGTTGCTGGCGCAATGGCGCCCCTTTTCGTGTAGCTTTCGTCCATGCAGAAGACAGTGATGCTGCTCGGCTCGGGTGAGCTGGGCAAGGAGGTGGTCATCGCGTTGCAGCGCTACGGCCAGCGGGTGATTGCGGTGGACGCCTATCCGGGGGCTCCAGCCATGCAGGTGGCGGATCAATTCGAGGTGATCTCCATGCTCGACGGCGATGCGCTCGACGCCATTGTGGCCAAGCACCAGCCCGACATCATCGTCCCGGAGGTAGAGTCCATCCGGACCGAGCGCTTCTACGACTACGAGAAGCAGGGCATACAGGTGGTGCCGTCGGCCAAGGCGGCCCATTTCACCATGAACCGCCGGGCCATCCGAGACCTCGCTGCCCAGGAGCTCGGCCTGAAGACCGCGCCCTACCGCTATGCGACGTCCCTGTCGGAATTGCAGGCGGGTGTGGGGGCTGTGGGCATGCCCTGTGTGGTCAAGCCGCTCATGTCGAGCTCGGGCAAGGGCCAAAGCGTCATCCGCACCCAGGCCGACATCGAAACGGCGTGGAACTATGCCCTCGAAGGATCCCGTGGCGACCTCGCGGAAATCATCGTAGAAGCGTTCATCGACTTCGACTACGAGATCACGCTCCTCACGTTGACGCAGACGAGCGGTGAGACGCTGTTTTGCGCGCCCATCGGGCACCGGCAGGAGCGCGGAGACTATCAGGAGAGCTGGCAGCCCGCCGTGATGGAGCCGGCGTTGTTGGCCGAAGCGCAGGACATGGCTGCCGCCGTGACCGCCGCCCTCGGCGGCAGCGGCATCTGGGGCGTGGAGTTCTTCATCCAGAATCCCCGCGACGGACAGACCGGAACGGTGTACTTCTCGGAGTTGTCGCCGCGCCCGCACGACACAGGGATGGTGACCCTGGCCGGGACGCAGAACTTCTCCGAATTCGAGTTGCACGCCCGGGCTGTCCTCGGCCTTCCCGTTCCCGCCATCGTCCAACAGCGCCCCGGTGCGAGTGCCGTCGTCCTCGCGCCGGAATCGCTGGCTCCCCATGCCGGCGCCGCCCCGGTCATCACCGGTCTGGACGAAGCCGCCGCCGCACCCGACAGCGACCTGCGCGTATTCGGCAAGCCCACGGTGCGGCCCTACCGCAGGATGGCGGTTGCTGTGACCCACGGCGCCCCCGGAGACGATGTCCGCGACCTCGTCGAGCGCGCCAAGGCCATCGCCGCCATGATCCGCGTGGAGGCGGAAGTCCCCATTGAATCCTGAACCATGCGCCGATTGCCCCAGGCCCTCTGTCTCATCGGTCTCGCGTTCTCGGCGACAGGATTCACGTTCAAGCTGAACCATTACGCCGGGGCGCACACCCTGTTCAACCTCGGCGCGGCAGTGCTGGTGGCCGGTCTGTTGCTCTGGGCGGTCAAGCTCCTGCGGGGCCCGTCTGGGGAGTCCCATGGATGAGCCGCTCGACTTTTCGGCGGAGATCGAGCGCTTCGAGATGAAGGGCGCTTGGTCCTTCGTGGCGTTGCCCGAGGCCATCTGGGCGCGGGCGAAGGCCTCAGGCCACAAGCGCTGGATCTGCACCCTCAACGACGCGGTCTCCTGGCACTGTGCCATCCTGCCCATTGCGGATGGACGGCGCTTCGTGGTGACGTCCAAGGACAAGCTCAAAGTGGCCGGAGCTGACCTGGGCCACCACGTCCATGTGGAGCTCGTGCCCGACCTCAGCAAGTACGGAATGGCCTTGCCGGAAGACCTCGAGGAGATGTTGGAAGCGGACCCGGAATTCCAACGGCGCTTCGACGAGATGAAGCCGGGCCGCCGCCGTGGGGTCATCCACCACATTGCCTCGGCGAAGTCCGAAGAGACCGTGGCCAAGCGCATCGTCCGGCTCATGGCGGAGCTCGGGATGGCCGAGCCCTGAGCCGATTCCCCTACTTTGGGCCCACACCTTGCTGGACCCATGAAGAACCCCATCGTCTACACGCTGGTCGGAGGCCTCGTCCTCTTCGTCTGGCAGTTCCTCTCCTTTGCCGCGATCAACCTCCACGGTGAGGCCCAGACTTACACCGAGAAGGACCAACAGATCCTCGAATTCTTAGACTCCATCGACCTTGAGCCCGGCATGTACGCCCTGGGTGCCCCCTCGGATGCCGAGCGCACCGACCCGGCGTTGCAGGAAGCCTACCTCGAGCGGATGGAGGGCCAGCCGTGGGCGCAATTGAACTACCAGGCGGCTTGGAGCAATGACATGACGGGCAACCTGGTCCGCAGTCTCGTGATGAACCTGCTCACCGCGTTCCTCCTGTTCTGGATGATGAAGAACCTGGCCGATCCCACCTTGGCCCGGCGCGTGATGCTCGCGGTGTTCGTGGGCTGGGCGGGCTTCATGTTCTACCCCTACAGCAATTTCATCTGGTACAAGAAGCCGGACATCTGGGCGCACCTGATCGACGGCACAGTGCCGTTTGCCCTGTTGGGGTTGATGGGGCCGAAGCGGGACTGAGGTCCAATCAGGGCAGGTTGCGCATCTGCTCGCCCATCGCCGTGCACATGGAGGCCGGATCCGTGGGGAGTCCGAGGGCCTTGCGCTGGACCCGCAGGCCGGTCATGCACCTCGGGTGCTCGGCCATGTGCGCTTCGAGGATGGCCTTTCCGGATTCAGACCGGACTTGGTTGTATTCGCTCATCGCGCGCACGACTTCGCTGTGGTTGAGTGCGATGTCCTTGGGATGCAAGAAGATGCAGAATTCCTCGGTGGCGGACCAATTTGCTTTGAAGTTGCCGGATTGACGCAACACCCGACCCATCGCATTCTGTGCCATCACCCAGGATCCGATGAGCAGGAACAAGGCCGACATCGTCCCGAGGAGCACGGGGTGCGGAGCCGTCCGGGGAGACTCCTCCGGGGGGTGGTGCATCTTGAACCACCATCCCAGCACGGCAAAGGGCCACAGGATTTCCGCCCGTTCCGCCGGGAAAGTGAACGCGATGAACGGAAGGATGAACCACGTCCATCTGCCCATGCTCCTGCGCAGTGGCCAGCACAGGGCCATGAGGATCAGGAACACGGGAAGGCCCAGTTCATAGGACCATTGCAGGAGCTCCGAATGGGCCCGGCGGATCCCCTCACCGCACCGGTTGTTGGCCACATTGACGTAGCCCTCGGCATCGTCGCGCCACGAAGCAAGGCCGCCCCCGGCCAGACTCAGGTTGTCTGCGGTCCACCGCCACAACGTCAGGCGGATCGAGGAGCTTTCGGCCGCACCGAGGTTGTAGCGCACATCCAGGTTTTTGACGATGTCCGGCATGGTCCGGAAGCGTTCTACCCGTTCTTCTTGCGGGAGCAGGTTCCACCCGACCTGCGCAGCGGTGAACAACAGGGCCGCGCTGACAAAGGCCAACTTGACCTTACGGGTGGCGATGCCCGACATCCACAAGGAGTAGAGCATCCAGAGCGTGCTGGCGAGCAGGACGCTCCGGACCTGGTAGACCAGCGCGAGAAGCGTGATGAATCCCCACCACCGCAGCCACCGCTCCTTGGAGATGTGGGCGCCGAGGACGCACATGGCGAAGAGGGCTTCCATGGCGATGTTGCGGTGCGCCCAGGGCAAGCTCATTTCGTAGGAGGCGCCGTGACTCCAGTCGCCGTTCCACAGGAGCTTGACCGCGTGAAGGAGCATGAGCCCGCCGAGCAGAAGCGCCACGAGGGGAAGGGCCTTGATGCCGTTCCAGAAGCGCCCTCGATCCACCGGCAAGGTCCAGATCCACGTCCACAGCCAGCCCCACATGGCCAGCACTTCCCAGCGCTCGCAACCGCCCCGTGCACCCTGGAGGATGAGCAGTGCCATTCCAATGCCCCAAAACACAGGGTGGGTCAGGCGCACCGTGCGGCCCCACACCATGGCGACCGAAACGGCACCCGTGATCAGCCACCCGGTGGTCCAATGGCGGTCGTAAGCCAGCCCGACCTCCCCAAAGGACACGAGCAGCGTGACCATGCCGAAAAGCAGGATGGGCAAGATGTCCTTCTGCAAGGAGCTCCAGGCAAAGGGAGAAGGGGAGGAGGTGGCGGACATTTTGGTGCCTTCAAGGTACGGCGGACTTCGGGCACCCGGGACAGGAATGGCAGGCCACAGGGCGGGTTGACAATGAGGAGGTTGAGGCAAAACCGTGTCCAAAGTACACTTGTAAGTGGTTGAAAACGTGATGGTTGCGACTTATCTTTGAGGTGAACCGAAGAACAACACAGCATGAAAAGCCGCACCCTGAATGAGCTGCGTCAGACCCGCGACGCCGTCTACACCCCGCCCGTTTCCCACGACCAGCGCCTCCGCGACCGAAAGGAGGGCCGCAGCTACCTCGTGCTCGACGCCGAGGGACTGCCGGAAGTGACGTGTGACGATGTGCAGTGCATTCTGGATGTTCGCCCCGGCCTGAAGGGCGAGGACGTGCTGTCCCATTTCGACGGAGGAGCCGAGGCCATGGAATTGCCCGACGGTGGGTCAATCCGCCTTGTGCCCCGTCTGAAGCGGAAGTGATGGCTCAGCTGCGTTTTCCCTTTCGGAAGCGCAAACGCTGACGGAAGCGGTCCACCTTGTCCTTGGACACCACGCCCCGGGCCACCAGGGCGAACAGGACGAGCCACATCAATCCCTTGATGAGGAAGAAGAGGAAGCCGGCGAGCCCGAAGGCTTTCAACGTGTCCATCATGACAGAGGGTGGCAAAGGTCATGCGCGACGTCGACTTCTGGCGCAATTTCGTGGGGAAGCCCACTCTCCATGATCCGTTCCCTCTTCCTCGGTGCCCTCTGCCTCCTGTTGGCCGGACCGGCATTGGCCCAGAAATCCAGCAAGAAGACCACCAAGGTCCAACAGGTTGAGTTCCCGACGATTCCTGCGGAGGCGGCGCTGCGCATCGGGTTCAGCCTGCATGCGGATGCGGACTTCTTCACCCTCGACGACCTCCGCCGGTACGGGGGCAACATGGACCTCCTCAAGTCGAGTGGAGAACGCCTCAGTGGCATGAAGTACTTCACCGTGGGCGGCGAGGCCGAGGTGGTCGATGTCGGACCGAGCGTGGTCGTTGACGTGGCCATCGGGCCGGAGCAACGGGGACTCCCGGTGTACGCATCCGAACCGGTCAAGTCGGGCAGTGAGGAGCTGACGCATTGGGCCACGGTGCCCTGCACCTTGCCGATGCGCGTCCGGATCGCGAGCCCGGAGGGGGCGGTGTGGGATGCCTTTGAGGTGGACGGTCCGTTGAGCGTTCGGTATGGCAACGAGAAGATCTCGACCATTGAATCGAGCAAGGGCAGCTTCTCCTATTCCAAGACCACCCTCCGGTTCGGCAGCCAGGATGAGGTCCGGCAAGGGCTCGACGGCCTGGAGGGCACCCGCTTCGTCCGTCGGAAGGCCGTTCTGCTCCAGCTGAGCCGGGTCATCGATGAGCTCGAGACCCGCCTGTTCTTCCTCGAAGGCAAGGTGGACATCGCGGTCTACTCCGGGAAGGGCAAGCACGACTATCCCGAACTGGACGCGGCCCGCGACGTGGCGCTCGAAGCGTGGTCCAACGGGTACTTCGACGGCCTGTCCAGCCCCATCGACACGTGGCGCAGTTGGGCGGCCAAGGTGGATTTCACGGACCGCAAGGCCAAGGTGACCCGGGCGGTGGCGCTGGGGTTGCACCTCAACCTCGCCCAGGCCCACCTGTACCGCAGTGAGTTCGCCAACTGTGCCCAAGCCATCTCGGATGCGCGCGCCCTCGTGCTGCCTGGTGGCGAGGAAAAGGCCTTCCTCGACGACCTCCAGAATCGGCTCATGAAGCGCCGCCGGGCTCTGGCGGCCAACGGCTCCTTTGCCTGGGACCCCGAGACCGAGACGGAGAAGGCGCCGGACATCAAGAACGTGGTGGGCAAGCGCTCCCAGAACAAGGACATCCAGATGATCCAGCCGGTCGACCGGTATGCGGAGATCGGCCGCGACATCGCCACCTGGGAGGCGGAGGCCGTGGCGGGCAGCCCCGAGGCCGCCGCAGGAGCAGCCAGCGAGGTGAGCTTGGAACAGCGGCTGGGGGGGCGGTTGCAGCAGACCATCGGCGGCATGATGCTCCAGCTGAGTCCCCTGCTCGATGCCGACCTCGTGGGCGGGCCCTTCCCGGAGGAGATTTTCGACATCCCCAACCTCGTCTACCTGGACATCAGCGGCATGCAATTCGGGGCCCTGCCGGTCGACATCGATCGGCTCAGCGGCCTGCAGACCCTCGTCGCCCAACGCAACGAGCTCGCCGCACTGCCCGAAAGCCTCGGCAACCTGAGCGCGCTGAAGAAGCTCTTTGTCGGACGGAATCAGCTCACGGCCCTGCCCGGCTCATTGACGAAGTGCACAGAGCTCAAGACCGTCGACATCAAGGGCAATCCTTTCCCGGCCGGCGCCATCGCCCAGATCGAGCAGATGCTCGGCGAGGAGGTGAAGGTCAAGCACGACTGACGCGCGCCGCCTTAGGGCCGCCTTTCCGTGGCCCTCAGCGTCTCGGCGTCAGGTCGCCTTCAGATGTGGTCGGAGTGCTCCACCGTCCGGTCGGATTGCACCCCGCCCGTGTGGTGGATGTCCTGCGGCTCGAACAGCAGAATCCACACCTCCTCGTCCGTCACGGGGCGGTGCTCCACCCCCTTGGGCACCACGATGATTTCGCCCGGGCCCACCTCCACTTTGCGGTCGCGGAACTCCATGGTCATTCGCCCCCGGATCACGTGGAACAGCTCGTCCTGTTCGTCGTGGGCGTGCCAGAGGAACTCCCCCTGGATCTTGGCGAGCTTGACATCCTGGCCGTTGAGCTGGGCAATGATCTTCGGGGTCCATTGTTCCTCGAACAGACCGAACTTTTCCGTGAGCGAAATGGCGTGCATGACCGGAAGGTAGGGGACGCGCCGAGCTTGGGGGGGAGTGCTACCTTCGGCGCCGTGCGGAGCGCAGGCAAATCGACCCGGTCATGCTGAAGCGGATGGCGACCCTTCTGGGCGGCTCGCTCGCGGGCCAGCTCGTCACGATCGTTGCGGCGTTCGTGCTCACCCGGCTGTACTCGCCCGAGGCGTTTGCCCACCTCGAAATGTTCGCCTTGGCGACCGGCTTGGCGGCCGTGCTGGGCACCGGCAAATACGAGCAGGCCCTGATGTTGCCGAAGGCGGAAGCGGACGCACGTGTGCTGTTTGCAGCCGGCCAGCGTGCGGTGGGCATCACGGTCTTCGTCGTCTTCGTTCTCACCACCCTGTCGGCCTCGTGGGTGTCCACGCGCTATGGCCTCGAGCAGTGGACGGTCATCGCCTATGCCTTGCCGTTGTTCTGTGCTTTCGCCGCCCATACCCGCCTGCTGGAGTATTGGCACCACCGCAACGCCGGTGCGGGCAAGGTGGCCACCGCCCAGGCCGCTGGCCCACTGGCGTCCGAAGGGGTCAAGCTGGCCTTGGCCGGACCGCTGTCCATGACGGGACTCGTGTGGGGCTCGGCCATCGGCATCGGCGTCCGCTGGGGCGCCATGCGCCGCGGTCTCACCGACCTCGTGCGCGACACGTGGGCATGGCATCGGGTCAAGGACGACGCTGTGCTCAACGCGCACCGCGACTACCCGACCTGGGTTCTGGCCGGCAGTGCGATGAACCGCCTCGCCCAGTGGCTGCATGTCCTGCTGATCGGCGCCACCTTGGGTCCGGTCCTGCTGGGCATGATGGGCCTGGCCCGGCGCATGGTGATGCAACCGCTTTCCTTGTTGGCCACTTCCTCGGCGCCCGTGCTGTTTCAAGGCTCCACCGAGGTCGAGGACGGGGCTCCACTCCGGGCGCTGTTCCTCCGGGCGCTGGGTGCGTTTGCCGGTGCGTCTGCGCTCGTGTGGTCCGCGGTTATGCTGGCCCCGGACAACACGACCGCTTGGCTGTTCGGCGAGGCGTGGTACGGCGCCATGGACGTCGTGCGCATCCTGACACCGTGGTTCGTCCTGAACTTCATGACGGCGGGGTTGGGCGCCCTCTTCCACCGCGTCCGCAAGCCCCGCTGGATCACCTGGCTCGATGGGCTGCATCTGTTGGCCGTGGGCCTTGGGTGGTACCTCGGGACTGCACGCCCTGAATGGTTCGGCGGGGGTGAATGGGGTGCCCTGATCGGCATCGTCTGGGCCAAGTGCGTCTACTATGTGTTGAACCTGGCGGTGCTCATCACCGCCGTGATGCGCCACGGAAAATGAGGATCGCCAACGTCGTCCTCAACGACTTTACCCGCGACAACCGGGTGCTGAAGGTCTCCGAGAGCCTCGCCGGGGCCGGGCACGAGGTGACGGTGGTCGCCCTGCACAAGAAAGGGTTGCCCGTGGAAGAGGAGCGGGGGCCTTGGAAGGTGGTACGCACCCGCATCGCAACCGCGGCTCTGCCGCGCGGGACGGTGTTCGGCGTGCTGAAGATGGCCGAGCTCGCCCTGCGTGTCGTGTGGCGCTGGCGCACCGTCGACGCCTGGCATTGCAACGACATCGAGGCCTTCGTCCTCGGCTGGTGCGCCCAGCGCCTGAACCCCCGGCTCCGTCTGATCTACGATTGTCACGAGTTCGAGGCGGAGCGCAACGCCAAGCCGGCCATCGAGCGCAAGCTGGTGGGCTGGCTGGAGCGGCGCATGATCCGCAAGGCAGAGGCGGTCATTGCGGTGAGCCCGTCCATCGCGAAGGCCTATCGGGAGCGCTATGCCGCCCATGGCCTCCCGGAGGTCCACCTCGTTCGCAACATTCCCGAACCCAAGCCCCAGTCAGGCGGCCCGGCGCCGGACCACTTCCGCGCGCGGTTCGGCATTCCTGAAGGCGACTTTGTTGCCCTCTATCAGGGCGCCTTCACCCACAATCGGGGCCTTGAGACGGCCCTCGACGCCATGCGCGGCCTCGAGGACAGCGGCATCCATCTGGTGCTGATGGGCTACGGTCCGCTGCAGCCGCTCGTGGATGCGGCAGCGGCCGACCTGCCGCACGTCCATGTGCACCCCGCCGTAGCCTACGAAGAGGTGCTGGAGCACACCCGCAGCGCGGACGCCGGCCTCGTCTCGGTCAAGCCCACCTGCCTCAGTTACCTCTACTGCCTGCCCAACAAGCTCTTCGAGTACCTGCTGGCCGGGGTGCCGGTTCTGTCCAACGACTTGCCGGATTGCCGGGCCCTCATCGAGCAGTTCGGCGCCGGCAGCGTGGTGATGCAGGACGATGCCGAAGGGTGGAGGCAGGCCTTGTTGGCCCTGCATGAATCCGGCACGGAGGCCTTCGCTGCGGGCCTGAAGGAGGCCAGGGAAACGCTGAGCTGGCAGGCCGAGTCGGACACCCTGGTGCGCCTGTATTCCGAACGCTTACCCCGGGGCACCACCGTACTTTCGCGGCATGACTGACTTGCGCGATGCGGCCATCCTCGCCGCCATCGAGGCCGGCAAAGCCATCCTCGAGATTTACCACAGTGGCGACTTCGACGTGACCGTCAAGGGCGACGATTCGCCGCTGACCCGCGCCGACATCGCCTCCCATGAGGTCATCATGCAGCACCTTGAGCCGCTCGGCATTCCCGTCCTGTCCGAGGAGGGCAGGGACATGCCCTACAGCGAGCGGTCCGGCTGGTCCGAGCTGTGGATTGTGGACCCGATTGATGGCACCAAGGAGTTCATCAAACGCAATGGCGAGTTCACGGTCAACATCGCGCTGGCCCGCGACGGTGTGCCCGTCCTCGGGGTCATCTATGTGCCGGTTTCCGGTGAGCTCTACGTCGGCGTGCAAGGGGAAGGCGCCCACAAGGCCTTGTGCCCGGCCGATGCGCCTGTCGATCCCGCGGCGGCGATGGCCGGAGCGGACCGCCTTCCGCTGCCGAAGGGCGACCGTCCCTACACCGCTGTGGCCAGCCGCTCGCACCTCTCGCCCGAGACCGAGGCCTTCATCGAGGAGTTGAAGCAGGAACACGGCGACGTGGCCACCCTTTCCAAGGGGTCGTCCCTCAAGTTGTGCATGGTCGCCGAGGGCTTGGCGGATTGCTATCCGCGCTTTGCCCCCACGATGGAGTGGGACACGGCGGCGGGACAGGGCATTTGCATGGCGGCCGGATTCGACGTCATCGACCAGAACACGGGCGTGACCATGCGTTACAACCGCGAGCAACTGCTCAACGCATGGTTCCTCGTGACCTGAGAAGCCCCCGATTTCCCTTCGTCGAAAAAGCAACAAGGCCGCCCCGAAGGGCGGCCTTGCCGTTGACAGTCGTGAGACCGGAAATCACTGCTTGAGCACGGACTTCACGGTGCGCTGGCCTTCGGCTTCGATGACCAGGAAGAAGAGACCGGACTCCAGGCTGGAGAGGTCAATCGTGTTGATCGGGTTGGTCGTCTCGATGCGCGTGCGGCCCTCCGCGTCCACCACCTGCAGGCGGTCGACCTGGACTCCGTTCCAGCGGACGGCGTCCACGGTCGGGTTCGGGTACACGTTGAAGAGGTCGGCGAGGTTGACCTGGTCCACACCGGAGGGCAGGCTCAGGACGGCGTCGATGACGTGGACCACACCGTTGTCGGCGACGAGGTCAGCCACGATGACGTTGGCGTCATTGACCATCACGCCCATGTCGATGCTGATCTCCACATCGTCACCTTGGAGGGTCGTGAGGAGTTGGCCGTCGCTCAGGTCCGTGCTGAGGGCAGCAGCGCCCACCACGTGGTACTTGAGGATGTCGCCGAGCGTCTCGAGGGCGAGCAGCTCGTCCGCGGTGATCTCGAGGGCAGCCACGAGGGCGGTGATGGCGGCGTCGGTGGGAGCGAAGACGGTGAAGGGACCTTCACCGGACAGGGCGTCCACAAGGCCAGCTGCACCGACAGCGAGCTCGAGCAGGTTGTGGTCGGGGCTGTTCACGATGATGTCCACCACGGTGCTCGGGGCCGGGTCCGGCACGGTCAGGACCACGTCGATGACGTGGACCACACCGTTGTCGGCGACGAGGTCCGCCACGATGACGGTCGCATCGTTGATCATCACAGTGCCGTCCATGACGGACACCGTCACGTCTGCGCCATTCACCGTGGTGATGGTCTGGCCATCGCTGAGGTCAGTGCTGAGCACGGTTCCGCCTGCGACGTGGTAGGTGAGGATCTCGGCGAGGGCGTCGTTGTCGGTCAGCAGGTCGAGGAGGACGAACGGGTCGATGGCGTCGAACGCGGCGTCCGTCGGGGCGAAGACGGTGAAGGGACCTTCACCGGCCAGGGTCTCGTCGAGGCCGGTACTGTCGAGCACGGCGTTGAGCACGAAGTGATCGTCGCTGCCGGCGATGATGTCGGCCACGGTGGTGGTTTCCACCGGCGGGAGGATGACGGCGTCAATGACGTGCACCACACCGTTGTCGGTGGTGATGTCGGCCATGGTCACCGTGGCGTCGTTGATCATCACCGTGCCGTCCATCGAGGTGACGGTGGCCTCGTCTCCGTTGAGCATGGTGACCGTCTGCGTCGGGGCCAGATCAGTGCTGAGCACGGTGCCGGCCAACACGTGGTAGGTGAGGATGTCACCGAGGTTCTCCATGGCGAGGAGGTCGTCTGCCGTGATCTCGAGGGCAGTCACCAGGGCGGTGATGGCGGCGTCGGTCGGGGCGAAGACGGTGAAGGGACCTTCTCCGGAGAGGGCGCCAATGAGGTCAGCTGCCCCCACAGCAGCCTCGAGGAGGGTGTGGTCGTCGCTGTTGACGATCACGTCCACCACGGTCGTGGTCTCCACTTCGGTCGGCGGCAGGAGAACGGCGTCGATGACGTGCACCACACCATTGTCGGCCGTGATGTCTGCGGCGGTGACCATGGCCACACCGTTGATCATGACAGCTCCACCCATCGAGGTGATGGTGGCCTCGTCGCCATTGAGCATGGTGACGGTCTGCTCCGCCATCAGGCTCGTGCTCAGCACTTCTGCTCCCAGAACGTGGTACTGGAGGATGTCGCCGAGGTTGTCCATGGCGAGGAGGTCATCGGCCGTGATGTCGAGGGCCGTCACCAGCGCGGTGAAGGCGGCATCGGTCGGGGCGAAGACGGTGAAGGGACCGTCGCCGGACAGGGCGCCAGCGAGGTCGGCTTCGAGCACGGCGGCTTCCAGCAGGGTGTGGTCGTCACTGCCGACCACCACGTCGACGACGGTCGTCTGTGCGTTCAGGAAAAGCCCCAGGAAGAGCAGGGGCATCAAAAGGGTATGCTTGAACATGAAATGAGATTTGTGTGAATGAGTAAAGGGAACAGGGTGTGCTGAGGAATGTTCAGACCGGCCAATGGTGGGAATGAAATTCTCACAACCAGAAAGGAGTTCGGATAGGATCACATGCTCAAGTCGTGAATTATCAGTCACTTGTGAGAGTCGTCCAATTCCGACAATTCGATTGGGAAATGATGCTTTGGTTGAAGGCACCGATTCAACCCAATCGCAACATGAACCTCAAAACCCTCCTTTGCTCCGTCCTTGTGGCCGGAGTCACCACCCTCCTCGCGCAGGAGCGCACCTGTCATACCATGGGCAACCTTGACCGGTTGCTCGAAGCCCATCCGCATTATCAGGAAGAGCTGGATCGCATCGAACAGTTCACGCGGGAACAGGTGACGAATCCCCAACTCCGGGTCAACACGGTCGTGACCATTCCCGTGGTGGTCAATGTGGTCTACAAGACCAGCGCCCAGAACATCTCCGACGCCCAGATCCAGTCTCAGATCGATGTGCTGAATGCGGACTTCCGCCGCACCAATGCCGATGCGGACAACACCTGGTCCCAAGCGGCCGACACCGAGATCGAATTCTGCTTGGCCAGCGTCGACCCCGATGGGAATCCCACCAATGGCATCCGCCGCAAGTCCACCAACAAGCCGTCCTGGTCCGCCAATGATGCGGTCAAGGGCAACCAAGGCTTGACCCCGTGGGATCCGGCTTCCTACCTCAACATCTGGGTTTGCAACCTCGGCAGCGGCCTCCTCGGCTACGCCCAGTTCCCGGGTGGCAACCCGGCCACCGACGGCGTGGTCTGCGACTATGCTTACTTCGGCACGATTGGCACTGCGACCTTCCCCTTCGATGAGGGTCGGACCTGCACCCACGAGGTGGGCCACTACCTCAACCTGCGCCACATCTGGGGCGATGGTGGATGCAGCGTCGACGACTTCGTGTCGGACACGCCGACTTCGGACGGTCCGAACTACGGTTGCGCCCTTGGCCACGTGAGCTGTGGCTCTACCGACATGGTCCAGAACTACATGGACTACAGTGACGACGGCTGCATGAACCTCTACACGGCCGGACAAGCGGCGCGGATGCAGGCCCTGTTCGCACCCGGTGGCGCGCGCTTCTCGCTGACCCAGTCTGCGGCCTGTGGCGCCCCTCCGACCCCCACGTGCAATGACGGCATCCAGAACGGCGACGAGACCGGGGTCGACTGCGGAGGCTCTTGCGCTCCTTGTGCCGAGCCGACCTGCTCTGACGGCATCCAGAACGGCGATGAGACGGGCGTGGACTGCGGCGGCTCCGCCTGTCCCTCCTGTCCGGCCACCTGCGATGATGGCATCCAGAATGGCGACGAGACAGGCGTGGATTGCGGAGGTTCGGCCTGTGCACCCTGCCCGACGGGATCCTGTGACGCTCCGGCCGGCACAGCTGCGGTCAACATCAAGCGCCGCCGCGCCACGTTGACGTGGGACGCCGTCCCGGACGCCATCAGCTACACGGTGCAGTTCCGCGTTGCGGGCACCACCGCGTGGGGCAGTGAAGCCACCACATCGGAGACGAGCGTCACGGCCTCGAGCCTGTCCAATGGCACGACGTACGAGTGGCACGTCCGCTCCAATTGCAACGGAGCCCAGAGTGCCTACTCCGGCATCTGCAGCTTCACGGCTGGCCAATCCAACTCCAGCAGCTGTGCCGGGGAACGCGCGGTGCTGGCGGGCGTATCCGTCTACCCGAACCCGGCCGGTTCCATGGTGCGAATCGAAGCGGACATGACCGGGGAGGCCCCGGTGACCCTCACCTTGACGGATGCCTTGGGGCGTGTGGCGTTGACCCGCCAGTTGGGCGCAGACCTCACGCTGGACCTCGACGTGTCGGATCTGGAGGCCGGTCTCTACCTCGTCCGGGCCACGAACGGAACCGAAGACAAGGTCATCCGCCTGATGGTCGAATGATCCTCTGATCGAGCCTGAACCTTTGGGTCACGGGGAAGGGGTCCAGCGCGCCGTGTGCACGCGGGCTTCCTTCCCCGTGCTCGTCCAGGCCAACAGGATGCCACCGGAATCGAGTCCCACAGCGGTGGGAAAGCCTCCCGCCCGGGCATCGTCTACCCCGGTCAATTCAACGGGGTCGGGCAGCAGGGGCTCTCCCTCCGGGCTCCAACACTGCCCCACCAAGACGGCGCCGGTTTCTCGCCGTTCCATCCAGATGCCATGAAAGCGGCCCTGGCCGTCTGCGGCTGTGGCCACACGTCCTACCGCATCGCCCGAGTTGAGGTTCGTGATGCCCCCCCATGTGCCATCGGACTGACGCCATGCCGAACGGATTCGGGCGGAGTCTTGGGCTGCTGTGAACCAAAGGGCCAAGGTGAGGCCTTGGACCGTGGCCAAGGCCGATCCGTTCACGGGACAGCCGGCAATCTGCCATCCGTCGTGTCCAAGCGGCGCAGCTTCGGAGACCACCAGGGGAGGACCGTCTTCCGAAGCCTGCAGGGTCACCCCGGAGAAGTCCCGAATCTCTTCGGGCGTTCGGTCTCGATATGTCAGCAAGTGTCCATCGGCCGTGGGCGTTGCAGCGAGGGGGCAGCAAGTACAGGCGCTGGTGTCCAGCACGATTTCCTGTGACCAGCCAGCATCCGCCCTCCATTGGGCGGCCCGGACCTCCATGGGGGCCTTGGCTGGGTTCGGATGGCCATCGAATCGCCGACCATCGAGCCAAGCGAACACCGTGCCCCGTTCACCGGTCATCCATTGTCCGAAGCCATGCTCGGCCACAGCCGTATCCGCGTGGGGTCGATCCGGTTCCGACCAGGAACGTCCGCCATCAGCGCTGTGGACGGTTCGGATGCCATAAGTGAAGTCTCCGCGCGGGTCGACTTCCAGCCAATGGGCATGGGCATCGCCGCTGGGGCCAAAGGCCATGCCCGGTCGGTCCGCCCAATTCAGCAGAAGGTGGTCGCCGGCATGAATGAGCGCGGTGTCCTGCCAACCTCCATTCTTCCACCGTGCCCATTCGATGGAGGCGCTGTCCCCCGTTTCTCGGGCGAACAGAAGGGCGGGCCCCTCCATGGAGGCCGTCAAGGTGGGCAATCGGGTCCCGACAGGGAGGGTGCACCCGTCCACCAATTCAGCCCCGAGGCGACTGGCCTGATTCGGCGGAAGCTCAGCGCAACCGACCACGAAGAGGGCCAGAAAAAGACCAGAGAATGACCGGGTCACTGGACCACGATGCGCGCAGTCGATCCGCCGGGGCCAAAGGTGGCGGTGTAGACCCCAGAAGTCAGTCCGGATGTCGACACGGTGGTCGTCCCTGGAGACAATTGGGTTTCCAGCACCGTGCGTCCGGACAGGTCGCGGAGGACCATCGGACCGGTGGGCTCACCATCGAGCCACTGGACGTTCAAGGTGCCTTCCGTCGGGTTCGGGTAGAGCAGGCATTGGGGCTTCGCCTCCGCATCCTCCACCGACGAAATGACGCCGAGGCTGATGAGCATGCCGCGGAACTCCTGGTGGTAGAGGTTGGCGACGCGCGCATCGTGCACGATGACGGTGTTCTCGTCGTTGACGTTCTCCGCGGAGGAGGACCAGTTGTGGGATCCGGTGATGACGACGGGGTCGAACCCAGGGCTGGCGTGGTCCACGATGGCGTATTTGTGGTGGAGGTCAGGACTCACGTTGTGCGCGTAGACCTGGACGCCGGCGTTCTGCAGGGTTTCGAACTCGCTGCCGGTGGTGTTGACCTGTTCAATGGCCCCGATCGGGTTCACGAAGAAGCTCTGGCCGAGGTCGGCGATGGCGTCGCCGAGGTCGTCTCGGGTGAAGGCGAGCAGGGCGAATTCAAACTCGGAGTCTGCGGCCTCGATCTCCTGGCGGATGGCGTTGGTGGTGCCATCGGACGGGGAGAAGTAAAGCTCCACCGGGCTGCCGCCGATGAGGAAGTTGGACGGTGTGTTCCACGTCTTGTCCGGGCCGAACTTGGCGTTGGCCGCATCCGGCGTCGGGCCGTCGGAGCCCCACATTTCGTGGAACTCGATGGTGTAGGCGCGGGCCAGGCTCTGGTCCTCGAAGACGATGACGTTGTTGAGGTCCTCGACGAGGTTGCCCGTGGTGAGGTTGGTGGATCCGGTCAACACGAAGGCCGACTCGGTGTACTCGGCATCGCCGATGATGAACTTGTTGTGCATGCCGCTGCCCTCGCCATCCGTGCGGGGGTGGGTCGGAATGCCGCCGTCGAGGGCGCCGAGGCCGGTGTTGGCGTTCTGCCCTTCATAGATCCAGCGGATCTCGACGCCGTTGGCCGCGGCGTCATTGAAGGCGCCGATGAGGGTCTGGTCGTTGAGGTTGTAGGCGGCGACATCGAGGGTGTGCTGGGCCGAGAGGATCCAGGCGGCGACGGTGTCGTTGAGGTCGGCGCCGAGGGACATGGCGACCTCGTCGGTGGCGGCATCGGCGTCGACCGGTCCGTTGAAGTAGACGTGGATGTCGCCGGAGGAGGCGGACACCGTGGCGTAGGGCCGGATGGGGGACGCAGCGCTCTCGCCGTCGGGCAGCGTGGAGATGGCGCGGGCGTAGTAGATCTGACCGGCTTCGAGGCCCGTCAGGTCAATGCTGTGGTCGGCCGTGCCGGTCGCACCGGTCGCCGTGGAGCCGAGCGCCTCGGTGAGGCCATACTCGACGACGCCGTCGGAAGGCAGGTCGGTGGTCCAGGACAACGTGAAGCTGGTCGTGGCCATGTTGGACTGGACCACGGGAGAGGTGTAGCAGATGCCGGCGGCGGGGATGAGGTCCACTGGTCCGCGGGGCAGGAGCTGATAGCCGCCAAAGCCGTCGAACGAGAACTGGGAGACGATGCCGAGCAGGTCCACGGCACATCCGGTGAGGGTCTCACCCACGAGGCTGTTGCTCGTGCGGACGTAAATGATGCCCGTCTGTCCGTCTGCGGTGAAATCGTAGGTGTTGTTGCCGGTGATTTCCTGACCGGCGAGCGGGAAGGTCACGCCGTTGACGCGGACCAATTGGCCCTCCAGCGCCTCGTCCATGTCGGCGGCGCCGATGACCTGCGGCTCGGGCACCATGCCGGTGCCCTCAAAGAGGACGGCGGTCAGGTTCGGCCCGACCTCGAGCAGGCCGTTGTACTCGGTGATCTCCCCGGTCACGGTGAGGGAGTCGCCGATGACGGGCTCCGCGTCCCAATCGGACCAGTCGGCGCCCGGGTAGAGGGCGATGCCGGCGGTGGCGTCCTGCAGGTAGCGGACCGAACCGAGGTTGGCGTCGCTGGTGACCACACCGGTGACGGTCACGACGTCGCCGATGCCGTAGTTGGTGCGGGCGTCGAGGATGTTGTCCTGCGCGGACAGGGAGAAGGCGCAGAGGAGGGCCGAAGCCGAGAGGAGGAAACGGGTCATGGTGGATGTCATGGACGGTTCTGGAGTCCCTTGAGTTCAAGCACCGCGCTCACGCGGATCATGCGGGGCGGGCCGACGAAGACCTCGGCCATGCCGCTGCCCCCCTCGGGACCGTAGGGGTAGGGGGCGTATTGGGAGTTGTTGCGGGCGTCCGCGATGAAGAGCTCATCGAGGACATTGGTGACGCTCAGGCGCAGGCGCAGCAGGGCGTCGTCGGACACGTCGAAGGTCGTGCCCGCGTTGAAGTTGATCAGGTTGTAGCCCGGGGTGACCCAGACATCCTTGGGCTCACCCTCGGTGATCACGTCGCCGGGGGAGAAGTTGGCGTAATGCTGCCAGAACCAGGTGCTCCGCACGGAGAAGTAGGTACCCCGCTTCGGGCGGTAGCTGATCGCGGCGCTGATCTGGCGCTGGGCGGCGTCGCCCACCTTGACCCCGCTGAGGTTCACCAGGGTGTCGGCCACGGCGCCGTTGTCGGTGCGGGTGATGAACCCGTTGTCGGAACTGTTGATCAGGTCGACGCGCTCGTTGCTCGTCCACCGCCAGTTGCCCCAGGAGAAGACCCCCTGGACGTCCAGCTTGTTGGTGACGTCATAGGCGAAGTCCCACTCGACCCCGCTGTGGACGGCGTCGGCGTTGAGCAGGTTGTAGCCGAGGTTCCGGTCGGCCTGCTCGATCAGGGTGGAGGCCTCCGTGCCCCAGTCGACGTCCTCCAGCAGGCGGTCGTCCTGGGCCAGCAGGAGAATGGTCTCCCGACCGGCCGTGGTCG
>JBMYZR010000026.1:29756-32911 GCA_049610565.1 Flavobacteriales bacterium
CAGCAGGCGGTCGTCCTGGGCCAGCAGGAGAATGGTCTCCCGACCGGCCGTGGTCGCCGTGTCCGCGTAGACGCTCAGGTTGGGGTCCTGCCACAGGTTGGACACGCTGTAGAAGCGGTTGATGGCCTTGTTCTCCCAGCCCGTCCTGTACGCGTTGATGTTGGAGGCCAAGCGGCCCTTCGAATACTTCACGCCGAGTTCCACGGCCTTGACGTATTGGTTCTCGTAGCCCTCGATGAGGTTGTTGTTGATGTCGAAGACGGAGTTGAACAACGGTGCCCGGCTGAGGTAGCCGAGGTTGGTGTAGGCGCTGGTCCACTCGTTGAGGTTGTAGTTGCCGCCCGCCTTGACGGTGTAGCTCGTGAGGCGCTCCCAATCGGTGGTGTAGGTCTCCAAGCCGGGGTTGTCGGCGGTCAGGAGCGTACCGTCGGCCAGCTCGCCGGTGGACCAATCGCTGTCGCCGATGACGCGCCACTCGTCCGTGGAGCGGACCTCGTAGGTGGTGCCGTCGAGGGTGATCACCTTCGGGCGGAAGTAGTCGATGCCGCGGTACCAGCTCTGGGCGCCGGACAGGTTCACGAAGGCGCTGTAGAGCGGCTTGTCCCACTCGAGCTGGACGTACGATCCGCCCCAGCCCACCTGGCCGTCATCGGAGTAGAAGTAGCGGTCGCCCTCCCGCAGCGGCGCATCGAAGTCCGCATTCTGGTCGCGGCGGTCATCCGGTGCATCGTAGTAGTCGGCGCCGAACATGTCGCCGATGGTGCGGTAGTGGCTGCCCGTGTAGTGCCGCACATCCACCCCCGCGCTCAGGCTGAGCTCGTCGTTGAGCTGGGTGTTGTAGTTGGAGAGGGCGCCGTACCAGCGGTGGTCGTTGTGGGCCACCCGAATGAAGTTGGAGCCCTTGCGCTCTCCGTTGGCGTCGACATTCAGCCCGTTGGGGCCAAACTCGAACAGCTGGTGGCTGTCCCACGTCGGTTGGAGGTTGAGCGTGCCGTCGCTCAGGCGCGTGCCCGGCGTGCTGGCCAACGCCTCGCCGCCTCCCGTGCCGAAGCTCGCATAGGCCGTCGTTGTCAGGGACGACTTGTCGCTCAGCGCCCACACATCGCGCACCGTGAAAATGGGCTTGAAGTAGTAGTTCTGCCGGGAATTGTAGCGGCGGGTCCGCCCGTAGGTGGTGTCCACCTGGCCGGTCTGTTCGTTGTAGTCGTAGTAGACCTCCTGATAGTTGACGATGAACTCGTTGAAGTCCCGCCCGCGGGACACGAGATCGTCCTCGTCGGCCGCGTCGAGGATGCCCTGCAGCTGGACCTGGCCCTCCGGCGTGGTGAGCTCCATGGCGAGGTCGGAATCGAACTCGTGGACTTGCATTTGGTAGGAGCGCTGCCCGTGGCGCTGAGGGGCGCCGAACGTGGTGAAGCTCAGGTTGTGGTTGCCAATGGTCTTGCGCCCCTTCAGGTAGTAGGCGTAGGCTTCGGACTCGAGTCCGGCGGCGAAGCCCTGGTTGGTCCGGTAGGATCCGACGAAGTGCAGGAAGCCCTTCTCGCGGTTGCCGAAGACGCCCGACAGGCTGTTCCGGAAGTAGCCGTAGTTGCCCACCTCGGACAGGAAGGTCAGGCGGCCGTTGCCGGACTCGTCACCCCCGGTCAGGATGTTGATGGTGCCGCCGACGGAGGGGATGGCCAATTTGCTGGCTCCGAGGCCCCGCTGGACCTGGGTGGTGCGCACGACGAGGTCGAGACCGGCCCAGTTGCTCCAGTACACCCAGCCGTTCTCCATGTCGTTCATGGGCACGCCGTCCACCATGACGGCGAGGTTGGTCTGGTCAAATCCGCGGATGGTCACGCGCGCATCGCCGTCACCGCCACCCTGTTGCGTCGCGTAGACGCCCGGCGTGGAGTTGAGAATGAGCGGCAGGTCCCGTCCGGCCAGCTCCTCCTGGATTTGGGCGGGGAGGACGTTGGTGAAGGCGACCGGGGTCTTCCGGTCAATGGCGATGTCGGCCGCCACGATGGCCTCCTCGAGAATGAGGGACTCCAGCCGCGCATTCACGGTCTGGGCGGAGCCCGTCAGCGTCGTGGACACCGTCTTTGCGGCATACCCGATGTAGGAGAAGGTGATGTCCCGCTTTCCCGAAGGCAACACGATGTCATAGCGTCCGTCGATGTCGGTGGCGGCGAAGAGGTCGCCGGCCCGGACGTAAGCGCCCACGAGGGGATCGCCGGAAAGGCCATCCCGGACCGTTCCGGTGACCGTGCAGTTCTGGGCGTGTGCACCCAAGGCACCCAGCACAACGGCCAGGAACAGCGCGAAGAAGGACTTCATGAAAGCGGGGTTGGAGGGGCGATCAGTGCTTGACGGCCTGGCGGCGCTCCACCGTTCCGTCTGCGAGGGTCACCTCCACAAGGTAGGCACCCGTGGGCAGGGTGGCGAGGTCGAGGCGGACCGTGTTCCGACCCTGGACCAGCAGTCGCATGGCCTCCGTGCCGGAGAGCGTGCGAACCACAACGGCCACCATCGGCTGGCCCGTGACAAGGTCGAGGCGGTCGTTGAACGGGTTCGGGAAGGCCTTCAGCTGGGCGGAACGGGTCTCTTCCACAGACACGACGCAGTCACAGTCGTGGAACCCGAGGTGATCGAAGACGTTGGCGCCGAGGGAGTCCCACACGGCGAGCACGTTGAATTCGTCCACGGCTTGCGTGTCCCCGCCGGTCACTTCCGGACGGCGCACGAGGGTCTGGTTCTGGGTCACCTCGTCCCAGCCGGCGGAGCCGGGATCCTCACCGATCACACCGAAGATGTCGACCGGGGTGTTCGTGGAGATCTTGCGGAGGACCATGGCGTCGTTGCCGTTGAAGTACATCGTGTTGTTCTCCTCGTAAACGGGGTTCAGCCAGATGTCGGCCTGCTCGGCGAGCTCATCCCACACCGGGGCTTCGAAGTCCACTCCGTCGGGGTCTTGCTTGTCAATGACGTAGACGAGGACGTCTCCCGGTTGGATGGTGCCCGTCAGGTCGGTTTTCTGGTTGTCCGCCGCCGCGGTCGCTCCGTTGGAGTAGCGCTCCAGACGGTAGTCGGTCATGTCGATGGCGTTCTCCGTCGGGTTGTAGATCTCGAGGGCCTTGTTGTTGGACCAGCCTTCGATGTACTCGGAGATG
>JBMYZR010000027.1:0-32866 GCA_049610565.1 Flavobacteriales bacterium
GAGCGACGGCGGCCTGTTCACCGCCCTTGTGGAGATGGGGTCGCCGCGCGGCCTCGGCTTCGACGTGGAGAGCGATAGCGAGGTGCGCCTCGACGCCTTCCTCTTCGGAGAGGCCCAGGGCCGGATCGTGGTCACGACCACCGAGGCCGACCAGGAGGACTTCCTCGACGTGCTGTCTGCGGCCGGCATTCCCGTGACCCTGCTCGGTCACACGACCAAGGGCAAGTGTGTCGTGGACGGGCAGCACTACGGCTTCATTTCCGAGTACGAGACGGCCATGGAAACGGCCATTCCGGAGGCCATGGCCCAATAAGCCCGGCCGTTCTTCGTTCCCTGACTGCGCATGCGCCTTCTCCGCTTCCTCATCAGCCGTGTCTTCTGGGTCCAATTGGGCCTGGCGGTGGTGTTGGGGTTGGTGGGCTTCGTGGCGCTCAACGTGGGCCTGCGGGGCTTCACGCGCCACAGCGAGCGCATTGCCGTGCCCGCGGTGGTCGGACTCGACCGCACCGGGGCCTCTGTGGCCCTCGAGGCGGCCGGTTTGCGGCCTGTGGTCATCGACAGTCTGTACAACGCCAAGGGGCAACCGGGCGCGGTTGTGGAGCAGGACCCCGCCGCGGGAGTGGAGGTCAAGGGCACCCGCAACGTCTACCTGACCGTTTACCGGAACACCCCGCCCAGTGAACGCCTCGAGATCGAGGAAGGCATGGACGCCGGGGTGGCGCGCATCCTGCTCGACGTCAAGGGCTTCGACTTCCGGGAGCGCTACGAGCCGACCGAGGACCTGGCCGGTCTGGTGCTGGGGGTCCAGGATGTCCGTGGGGATTCCCTCGGTCCGGAGGACCGGTTGCCGAAGGGCGCTTCGCTCGTGCTCGTCATCGGCGAGCGGACCGAGCGTCAGGTCGATCTGCCGGACTTCGTGGGCCTCTCCTTCATGGAGGCCGTGGCCCTCATCGAGGACGCCGAACTGGCCGAGGGCCGTTTCCGGTGGTCCGCTTTGCCTGCGGACGGGGCGGACACGGCCCGCGCCGTAATTTCAAGCCAACTCCCCGAATACGTTCCCGGTCGTCGGGTGCGCGCGGGTTCGGAGATCGATTTCGATGTCCTGCTGCCCGAAGGCGTCGACGCGGCCGGGGGAGATGATTCCCTGTTCGAATGAACCAATCCGCCCTGTTCCATGTGGTGCTGGCCGTCCTCCTCGTCGGAGGGGGATGCACCGGAAGTGCCTCCGCCCAGGAGGTCGAACGCGACCTGCAGTTCGTGCCGGTCACCCCGTCCCGCGCTGCGGACCTCGTGCAACCGGCCCTGCGCAGCAGCGCCTCGTTGTCGCTTCCCTTCTTCGATGACTTTGCGTCGCCCACGCTGGCCGGAGAAGGCGGGCCGGTGGACCTTGTCCGGTGGTCGGACGGTTCCGCCCGCCGGACCACCACGTACGCCATCGATCCGCCGACCATCGGGACGGCCACGCTGGATGGACTGCGCGCCAACGGATTTCCCTATGCCTTCAGCCCGGACATGACGGGGTGGGCGGACACGCTGACTTCCGAGCCCATTGACCTCGCAGGCCGGACGCCGGAGGACAACATCCACCTCGTCTTCTTTTACCAGGGGGGAGGGCGCGGCAATGCGCCCGACGAAAACGACAGCCTCGTCGTGGAATTCCTCGCGCCCGACGGGGGCGACGAGCTCGGCTGGACGCAGGTGTGGTCGGCCATCGGTGCGGAGATGGACACGTTTGCCCTCGCCTCCATTGCCGTGGACCAGCTCGTGCACCTGCAGGACGGCTTCCGGTTCCGGTTCCGCAACCACGGCGCGCTCGCCGGCAACGTCGACCTCTGGCACATCGACTACGTGCTTCTCGACGACAACATTGACCCCGACAACCTCGGTTTCTTCGAGGTGGCCTTCGTCAACCCGCGCCACACCCTGTTGGCCCCGTTCTCCATCATGCCGTGGTCGCACTTTCTGTCCGACCCGGCCGCGTTCATGCTGGACAGCCTGGAGACGGACCACCGCAACATGAGCGCCTTCCAGGCGGACAACGTCACCTGTGGCCTCAAGGTCCGCAACACCGAGACCGACGCGACCGAGGATTACCTCAATCCCTTCTCGCTCACGTCGGTGGCGCCGAGCAGCACCTTCAATGAGCAGTACTACATCCAGGAGCCCCTGGTGGAGAACGGAGTGGTGCTGGTGGAGCCCAGCGGATTCGCCTTCTCCGATCCGGGCAACGACACCGCGGCCACGTTCGAGGTGAGCCTCTACGAAGACGCCATCGGCATCCTCGAGCAGGAGCGGGTAGGGGTACCGGACAACGACAGCATCGTGTTTGTCCAGGCCTTCCGCAACGAGTACGCCTACGACGACGGCACCGCCGAGAAGGCGTACGGTCTGACCACCGGTGGCGGCAAGCTGGCGGTGCGCTACGACCTCGCCATCCCCGACACCTTGTACGGCTTGGCGATTCACTTCACGCCGTACTACGACCAGCAGACCAACCTGAATTTCCTGCTCCGCGCCTGGGCCGACGACAACGGCGTTCCCGGGGAGGAGCTCGGCGAGAACTACCTGTTCCACCAGCCGGCCTATTTCACCGACGGCCACGACGTGTTTGCCTACTACGAGTACGACGACCCGATTCCCGTGGAGGGGACGGTCCACGTGGGCATGGTCCAGGAGTTGGACTTCTCGCTCAACATCGGCCTCGACAAGAACACCGACTTCAACTTCACGCAGGTCCACTATCAATTGGGCCTCGGGGCCGAATGGGTCCTGTCGACGATCCAGGGGACGGTCATGGTCCGCCCGGTCCTGCAGGCCGGTGTGGATGACGTGTTCGTGGCGGTCGAGGATGAGGAGCCGGCCATGGACGCCGTGGCGGTGTGGCCGAATCCCGCCCGTGAAGCGTTGAATGTGGCCTGGTCGGGTGCGGACCGGCCCGAGCGCTGGAGTGTGGTGGACCTGTCCGGCCGCGTGTTGGACGCCGGGATGTGGCCGCTGGGTGCCGACCGGATGGTGCTGGCCACGGCGGACCTGCCACGGGGCATGGCGTTGGTCGTGATCGAGGGCGCTGACGGACGGCGCACCACCCGAAGGATCGCCCTGCACTGATGGCCGAGGAGCTTCCCGAGGAGGCCCTGCCGGACGGGGACGAGCTGTTCGAGCACCATCGGATTGTGGCCGACAAGGGCCAAAGCCTGCTGCGCGTCGACAAATTCCTGTTCAACCTCCTGCCGAACACTTCGCGCAACCGGCTGCAGATGGCGGCCAAGAGCGGCTATGTGCGTGTCAACGGCCAAGCGGTCAAGTCCAACTACAAAGTCCGCCCCCACGACATCGTGACGCTCGAGCTGCCGCAGCCTGTGCGTGAGTTCGAGCTCATTGCCGAAGACATTCCCCTCGACATCCGGTATGAGGACGTCGATGTGGCGGTGCTGCACAAACCCGCCGGGTTGGTGGTCCACCCCGGATTCGGCAACTTTTCCGGCACGCTGGTCAATGGCCTGCTGCACCACTTCGAGCAGCTGCCGACCGCCGAGGGCCAGCCTGCCCCGCGACCCGGTCTGGTCCACCGCCTCGACAAGGACACGACGGGCCTGATGGTCATCGGCAAGACCGAGCACGCCATGGTCTCGCTGAGCGAGCAGTTCTTCGAGCGGACGACCGAACGGCGCTACCACGCCCTCGTGTGGGGCGATGTCGCCGAGGATGGCACAGTGGAGGGCCACATTGGCCGCTCCTACAAGGACCGCAAGGTGCAGGCGGTCTTTCCCGAGGGCAACGAGGGCAAGCACGCCATCACGCACTACCGTGTGCTGGAGCGGCTGGGCCCGGTCACCCTCGTGGAGTGCAAGCTGGAAACGGGCCGGACGCACCAGATCCGGGTGCACATGCAGCACATCGGTCATCCGCTCTTCGGAGACAAGACCTACGGCGGTGCCCAGATCGTCAAGGGTTTGCCGAGCGGCAAGTACAACCAGTTCATCGCCAACAACTTCGAGATCCTGCCGCGCCAGGCGCTGCACGCGAAGTCACTCGGCTTCACCCATCCGGGAACGGGCGAGTTCAAGCAGTTCGAGAGTGACCTGCCGGAGGACATGACGACGGTGCTCGACCGCTGGCGCCGCTACCTGGGCGCCACGACCGCCCCCTGATCAGTCGAGTTCCAGCCCGAGGGCCCGGGGCAGGGCCTCCAAGGGAATCGCAAAGCCGATGCCGTCGACCTCGAAGGCGACGAGCTTGGCGTTGACCACCCCGATCCACCGGCCGTCCTCATCGAGGAGGGCGCCCCCGCTGTTGCCGGGGGAGATGGGCACGTCGGTCTGGAGGCGCTGTTTCATGCCTTTGCCGCGCCGGCTGGAAATGATGCCGCGGGTGACGGTGGCGTCGAGGCCCTGGTCGTACGGCGTGCCCACGGCGTAGACGGGGTCACCGATGTCGATGGGCTGGTCGGCCGGCCGCAGGGCGAGCGCATCGAGGCCGGTGGTGTCCACTTTGAGCAGGGCCACATCGACGACCGGATCCCACCGCACGATGTCGGCAGGCAGGCTGCGGCCATCGGAGAAGTGGACCTCGTGGCGGGCGGTGGTGTCGTCCACCACGTGGTGGTTGGTCACGATCCAGCCGTCGGCATCGAGGATGCATCCGCTGCCGTGTCCCTCCTCGGAGGTGATGGTCACAACGGCGTCCAGGGTCTCGCTGATGCGCCGCTCGCCCCCAAACGTGGGCGCGAAGGAGAGGGTGTCCCATCCGGCTTTCCATTCCGCTTCCACATCCCGGGCGGCCTCGGCTTCCCATTGCAGGTCGGTTTCTCCCTTGAGGACCCGGACGAGGCCACGGGAGACGCAGTCGCTGAGGAGGTCGCGCCGGAGCCCCTCGCCGATGACGAAGCCGCTCCACGTCGAGGAGGTCGTCATGCGCACCGTGTCGGTGTCCATCGCGTAGGGGTTGTGGATGGCCCATGCGGTGCTCACGTCGTAGCGCAGCATGCCGCCTGCCCGGTGTTCCATGACGTGCTCGATGGAGCAGGACAATTCGCTCTGCTCCATGTCGTCGAAGAGGGTCCGCGACTCGGGGAGGAAGCCCTGGTCGATCAGCAGTTGACGCGGCTCGGCGTCGAGGTTGCTGTCCTCGAGCTTCACCTCGTCCTCATCGCCGCTCAAGTAGTTGTCGCGGCCCTCCAGGTAGGCGTTGAAGTCCTCGTAATACGTCCATTCATAGCGGCCGGAATCGATGGCCAGGTCGACGGTGTGCATGTCCACCATCGGCTGTCCCTCGGCGCGCTCGGGAAGCGCGATCAGATCGGGGCCGTCGAGTCGCTTGCCGTAGACCTTCTTCGGCGGGAACAGCAGGCCGAGGCCGTTGTAGAACGCCGTGAAGAAGCCGCCCACGATGAGGCCGGTCTGGTCACCGGGAATGCCGGCGGCGATGCCCACGATGCCCGCGAGGGTGAGGCCGGCGTCCAGCCATTTGAGTGGGTTGCGGCGCGAGGGCAGCACGGGCACCACGTCGGGCAGGTGTCCGTCGCGTTCGAAGCGGACCAGGTGGTAGGGCTCGGCGTTGGCGAGGGCCAATTGGACCGAATCCATGCCCCGTTCCCCCCAATTGACCCCATCGGAAGACAGGCCCGCATCCTGGTAGACGCGCACGCTGTCCAGTGCCGGGGTGGCCACCACGACCATGTCCGTGGTGAAATTCAACACGGAACACCCGGTGCCCCCCACGGCGAGGAGCACGATGAAGAGGACGGGAAGGGCGCGCGCCGGGGTCCAGGTCATTCCGCGAGGCCGAACATGAAGCCGAAGCCGCCGACCACATACGGGGTGTAGGGACCCACACCGGCGCCCAGCTTGGCGAACAGGCCGAATCCGGCGCCGGCGCCAACGGTGGTCATGCCGCGCCACGCGACCTCCAATCCGAGGCTGCGCGCTTCAATGCCGTCCATGGCGAGTTCGTCCGCATCGGTCTGGATGTAGGGGCCGGGATTGGTGAAGAGCAGGAGGTCCGCATAGACTTCCATGAAGGAGGAGCCGCGTTGACGCTTGGCGCCGGACTTGCCGCCCGTGTAAAGCTGGAGGTCCAGGTTCCGGGCGCGCATGAGGCTGGCTCCGATGGCGATTTCACCGTAACTCACCCCGCTGTAGACCTCGGGCCGGTTCTGGTAGCCCACGCCGCCGTGGAGGCAGTAGTACGTGGTGCGTGGCAGGTCGTACTCGGTGACGTACACGGTGCGCTCGTTGGCGCCACTGGCCACACTCTTCAGGCTGATCTTGTTGGGCTTGGTTTTGGTCTTGCTGTTGAGCACGACGTGTCCCCGCAGGCGCCAGGGGCGGCTCGCCGGTTTGGTGCCATCGACGTAGAGGCTGTCCTCGTCGGGGGAGAGCACGGAGGTGCCGAGGATGCTGCCGGAGAATTCCAGCTTGGCTTGGCCGGGCAGCCAGTGGTCGATGCCGATGCCGTGGAGGCTGCCGTTGGCGGTGCCCCCCCAGGAGAGCCAGGTGGACTTGAGGTCCTCGGCGTTGTCGGAGGCGACCTCGTATTCGATTTCTGTGCCGTCGTCAAACGTGGCCACCTGGCGCTGAGCGGTGGCGGAGGCGCCCCAGGCGATGAGGGCGAGGAGAAGGAGAAGGCGGTTCATGGTCAGAAACGGATGCGAACGCCGGGACCGATGGCGGCCGGGTTCAGGGTCACGGGCTGGAAGTCGATGTAGGCGGGGTGGGAGGCATCGCCAATGAGGCCGTTGTGGAGCTCCACGGTCTTGGTCAGCTTGTTGGAGGCGATGTACCCTGTGGCGAGGTAGCCAACGCCGCAGTAGATGGGCCATTGGTAGACCTGGAACCAGCCCTTTTCCTCACCGGTGATCTCGTCGGTGGCGTCGCTGAAGATGGCCGAGAGGAGGGTGGCCGAGGTGGCCAATGCCAACGCCTGGCTGATGCCGGCAAGGGTCTGGAAGGACTTGAATTCCGATTGGACGGCGTCGGCTTCGCTCAGGTGACGGCCCATTCTGCGGCAGAGGAAGCCCATGCGTTGGGGCGATTCGCCGGCGAGCTGGAAGAACATCCGGCTGCGCGATTGGCTGGTGCCGTTGGTGTAATAGGTGGTGGAGATCTCCGTGGAGAGGGTGATGGGCAGGTCGCGCTGGGCGCTGAGGTCGAGCATGGCCAGCGTGCAGGCCATCACGAGCAGGAATCGGTTCATGGTGGCGAAGCTACGCGACCGACATCATGCAACCTTTCGGTCAGTTGCCGGATTCGAGGGTCTCCAGCTCGTTGGTGGTGGACTCCCAATCGTTGAGCGCTTCCTGCAGCGCAGTCTGCACCTTCTCGAATTCGTAGGCCTTGTCTACGGTGGCCATCCGGTCGTCCGGATCCAGCGCGGCCATCTCCTCGTTCAGTGCCTTTTCCTGGTCCTCGAGGTCGGCAATCTGCTTCTCGAGTTTGCTGATGCGGTTCTTCAGTTTGCGGATGGCCTTCTGGTCGGCGTAGGCCTGCTTTCCTTGCTCCTTGGATTCGGTCTTGGCAGCGGCCTTGGTCTTTCCCTTCGTGTCCTTTCCGCCGGGGTTGCCGCCTGGGACGTCGCTGCGGCCCGCCTCGTAGGCGGCGATGGTGTCGGACCGCTTCTCGACGAGGAACTGCTGGATGTCGCCGATGTATTGGCGCAGTCCGGTCGGGGTGACCTCGTAGACGAGTTCGGTCAGTTCGGTCAGGAAGTCCCGGTCGTGGCTGACGACGATGAGCGTGCCGTCGTAATGCATCAGCGCTTGCTTCAGCACGTCCTTGGCCTTCATGTCCAGGTGGTTGGTGGGCTCGTCGAGGACCAGCAGGTTGTAGGGGTGGAGCAGGAGTTTGCAGAGGGCCAGGCGCGCCTTCTCTCCTCCGGACAGGACCTTGACCTTCTTGTCCACGTCCTCCCCGCTGAACAGGAACGCACCGAGCAGGGCGCGGACCTTTTTGCGGACCTCGCCTTCGGCTTCGTTGTCGATGGTCTCGAAGACGGTCAGGTCGCCGTCGAGCTCGTCGCTCTGGTTCTGGGCGTAATACCCGACGTCCACGTTGTGTCCGAGGCCGCATTCGCCTTCGCCCTCCAGTTCGCCGAGCAGGATGCGGGTGAGCGTGGTCTTGCCTGCGCCGTTCTTGCCCACGAGGGCCACCTTGTCCTGTCGGGCGATCATGAGGTCTACATCGCGGAAGACTTCGAGGTCCTCGAACCGCTTGCGGAGCCGCTTGGCCTCCACGACCACCTTGCCGGCACGGGGGGCAGGGGGGAAGCGGAAGCGCATTTCGGCGTTCTCGAACTGGTCGACCTCGATGCGCTCCATCTTGTCGAGCTTCTTGATGAGGCTCTGGGCAAAGGCGGCCTTGTTCTTCTTTGCGCGGAACTTGTTGATGAGTTCCTCGGTGTGGGCGATGTCCTTCTGCTGCTGCTTGGCGGCTTGTTCCTGCCGTGCGGCCTCTTCCTCGCGCCACGCCATGTACTTGCTGTACGAGGCCTTGTAATCGTGTACGCGGAAGGAGGTGATCTCCACCGTGCGGTCGGTGACGTTGTCGAGGAAGGTCCGGTCGTGGGAGATGAGCACCATCGCGCCCGGGTAATGCTTCAGGAAGCCCTCGAGCCATTCGATGGACTCGATGTCGAGGTGGTTGGTGGGCTCGTCGAGGAGCAGGAGGTCCGGAGCGACGAGCAGGAGTTTGCCCAATTCGACGCGCATTTTCCAGCCGCCGCTGAATTCGCTCATTTTCCGGTCCATGTCGGCTGGGCGGAAGCCGAGGCCCTGAAGGACGCGCTGCGTTTTCTCCTCCTTGGCGCCGGTGCCCATGAGGGCGAGTTGGTCGTTGGCCTCGCTGAGACGGTCAATCAAGCGCGCGTAGGCATCACTTTCATAGTCGGTGCGCTCGGCGATCTCCGCGGAAATGCGTTCGACTTCGGCCTCCAGCTCCTGATAGACGGCGAAGGCACTTTGGGCCTCCTCGAGGACGGTGGCCTCCTCGTTGTGGTCCATCTCCTGGGGGAGGTACCCGATGCGGTACTCCTTGGGGGTGGCCACATTGCCCTCGCTCGGATTCTGGACCCCGGCGATGATCTTGAGGAGGGTCGATTTGCCGGCGCCGTTGCGTCCGACCAGGCCCACGCGGTCCTTGTTGCCGACGGCCAACGAGATGTTCTCGAAGAGGGTGCGCTCTCCGAAGTGGACGCCAATCTGGTTGAGGTTGAGCATGGGGGACCGGGGGCAATGAAAAACGCCCACAAAGGTGGGCGTTTCTCGGGGTTCTTTCAGCAGTCGATCAGTAGTGCCAGAGGTCGTGCTCGATGGTGAAGAGCTCGTCCTTGATGCGCTCCGATTCGAGGAGGGCGTCGAGGCCCTGCGCGTAGTCGGCGATCGAACGGTCGAAGACGTTGGTCTCCTTGACGATGTAGCTCGAGAAGTAACGCTTCTGGAAGATCTCCTCGAACGTCCGGCGTTGGGCGTCGTTCTCGTAGTTGTAGCACTCCGCGTTGGCGAAGACGTAACGGCACTCCGGGTAGTAGAGCCAGAAGAGCGGGGCGAGGCCTTGGGAGTTGCCTTCGTCGTCCTTCTTCTCGATGATGGGCGCCATGCCGATGATGCGCACGTGGCGCTGGCTGCGCTGGCGGTCCCACACCCAGTCCTCCTTGAGGCGGTAGCGCACGATGTCCTGGCTGTTGAGGCTGGTCTGGGCCTCCATGGAACCGATCACCTCACCGGTCACGGGATCGAACTGGGGAATGATCACCGTCGGATTCAGGACAGAGTCAACCTGCGTGCCCGTGTAGGGGTAGCGGAATTCATCGTCGTTACCGGCTGGGCCCGTGCCATAGGCGGTCAGGGAGCCTTCCACCTCGAGGGCGTAGCGGATCACATCGAAGAGGTTCTTCCGGTCCTCGATCGGGTCGACCGGGAAGTAGAACATCTGGTTGATCTTCTGGCGAAGGTCGATGTCCTGCCAGATGCGGCGCACGTACATCACGTCCGCCTCGCGAAGGGCAGGGTAGGGGATGACCCGCTTCGTGAGGTTGGTTTCCTTCACATAGGCACCGTCGAGGACGGTTTGCGTCTGGGCCTCGACCGAGAGGGCCACGGCGAGAACGCAGAGGAGGGTCACGAGATGGCGTGCTGCTTTCATCATCAGATCACTTTGAGTTTCATGGTGGGCAACGCACGTTCCGTGCCGTCGGGCATGGACACGACGATGTCCTCAATGTACACGACGGAACCCCGCCCGATGGAACGGAAGAGCTCTTTCATGTTGGAGGTCACCAAGTTGGAGTTGCTGCTTTGCTCGACGAAGGTGCCGCCTTTGGTGACGGTCACGTTGAACCGCTTCACCTTGACCTCCACGTCGAAGTCGAAGTTCTCCATGAGGGCACCCACGGAGGGGGCGTTCTCGAGGAGGACCTTCGTGATGGTCTTGTCCGACGGCTTCTTGCCGGCGAAACGGGGGGAGGGGTCGGGAATCCGCTTCACACGGAATTCACGGCCGGGCAGGCTTTTCTTGCTGCCGTCCGGCAACGTGGCCGTCACGACGATTTCGGCACTTTCTCCGGCACCGGGATCGACCACGAACGTCTCGCCGTCGGGCTTGATGCGGTGACCGCCCGTGATGCGGACGTCCAGTTTGTCGCTGCTGACACCGGGCACGGAAATCTCGACGGGGTTCGGGACACCGCGGTAGAACACGTTCATCTTGGTCGGGCTCACCACGAGGGCGGGCTCGGCGACGGTGAACTCCGGCGTGTAGAAGGGGTAGTCACCGACGTTTCCGTCCGGTCCCTGGAACCGGATGAGGCCCTTGTAGTTCCGCTCGCCGAGGGGCATGCCCTTGGTGGAGATGCGGAGCTGACCGAGGCCCCCTTCGATGTCGAGGGCGTCCTTGCCGGTGTAGTCGAGGTTGGTCGAATCCCGGCCGTCGAAGGCGCGGTCATCGACGTAGATGTCGGGGCTGTTCGTGGCGTCGAAGGCCGCGAGCAGCACGCTGGCCCGGAAACTGTCCCCGCGCAGGATGTAGTTGCTCTCGGGAACGACGAGCGGCATCAGGTTGGTGAACTTGTAGCTCTTGCCCTCGATGCCGGCGATCAGCTCGGTCATCATGTTGGACTTGGCGTTTTCCACGTCAATCTGCAGCTTGGACAGGATCGGGATGACGGCTGCAATCGGCACGTCAAAGAAGTTGGCCGCTTCCCAGAGTACCTCCTTGCCGTCCTCCATTTCGCGCTCGTAGACGAACGTTTTGTCGAAGGAGGCCTGCAGTCCAGGGGAGACGTCAAACTTGTTGCCCACGAAGTCCGTGAAGGACACGCTTTTGAGTTCGTCGCGGAATCCCTCCAGCTTGGCCTTGAGGTTGCTCGCGGAGAACTCTCCATCCTTGGGAGAGCCGGGATCGCTGCCCACGAGGTAGGCGGTGATTTCCTGGTACTCGTCCTTCTTCTCGAGGAACTTGATGTTGAGCACCGTGTCACGCCGCAGGACATTGTCCCTGGCGATGTACTTCGACAAATCACCTCCGGCTTCGACCACTTCCCGCTCACCACTGGCCACGGCCATGATGTTGGCCTTGAGCTGGGTGATGTGGTTGTAGAGGTCGTCGGCCTTCTTTTCGATGTCCTTGGCCGCGTCGTAGTACGGCTTCACTTTTTGCTGGTCCTGGAGGTACTTGGCCTCGAAGTCCAACATGGTTTCCCGGGACTTGCCCTGGACGGTCTGGTCGGTCTTGCGCAGACCGTTCTCCACCTTGACGAATCCGTTGAGGATTTCCTTGGAGATGTTGAGAGCCAGAAGGGCCGTCAGGACGAGGTACATCATCCCGATCATCTTCTGACGCGGCGTTTCCTTGCCTCCTGCCATGATCTAGTGCGTGTGGGAGAGGAGGAAAATCAGCCGCGGGAGTTGCCCATGGCGTTGAGCATGTTGGAGTACACCGTGTTGAGGGCCTCCAGGTTGGTGGAGAGTTCGGCGATGTTGTCCTTGTACTTCTTGGTGTCCTCGACGCTGTCGTTGAGGTTCTGAACGAGGGCGCCCATGCCTTCGAAGAGCTGGCGGCTCGTCTCCATCTGCTGGAGCTGCGCCTCGTACATGCCGTTGAGGCTGCCGAGGTTCTCGTTCATCTTCTGGAGCTGCTCACCGGCAGCGGCACCCATTTCCTTGTTGTCGGAGAGACCGGTGAGGGACTCGCTGACCTGCGTGTAGGTGTCGGTCAGGCCGTTCACCTTTTCGGTGGCGCTGCGGAGGGCCCCACCGTACTCGCTGGTGGCGGCAGCGGCATCGGTCACTTCGCTGAGTTGCATGGCCTGGTCGCCGAGGTGGCGCATGCCGTCTCCCAGTCGGGAGAGGACGGCGTTGTCCACGCCGGCATCCTTGAGCATGTCGTCCAGTTGGTCCACGGGCTTCTTGGGGGGAGCGGCTTCACCATCCTCGATGGCCAGCTCCGGGTAGACGAGTTCCCACTTCGGGTCCGAGTGCGGCTTTTCGAACGCGGACATGAGGAAGATGAAGGCCTCGGTGCCAAGTCCGATGATCAGCATCTCGGAGGCGCCCTCCCAGTGCTCGATCTTGAACAGGGCGCCGATGATCACGATGGATGCACCGATTCCGTACAGTTTGGCCATGCCTGATTTCCAGGCTTTGCTCTCGTTGAACGGCTTCTTCTTCTTGCCTCCGACTGCGGGGCTCTTCTTGTTTTTTGCCATGGTGCTTGCAGGTTCTGGTGGGTCACCCCCGGCGGGTTTCATGCGCTGGTGAGGGGAGTGCCCCGGATGGGGTTGGGGGATTAATTGAAGTCTTCCGGATCCACATTCTTGCCGCGGCCGAGGTAGCTCATGGCGCTGCGGAATCCGATGTACGATTTGGCCGTGTCCTGGTACTCGAAGGAACGCGTACCGGTCTGGCAATAGTATCCGATGTCTTTCCAGCTGCCGCCGCGGATCACCTTGCGCTTGAGGCTCGGGGGATCGTCCGCCTTGGCATTGTACTCATACTCGGGGCTCATGTCGTGGCTGAAGTCGTAGACGGTCTCGTCGAAGGCGGTGTTGGTCCACTCGGCGACGTTGCCGGCCATCTGGTACAGGCCGTAGTCGTTCGGGCTGTAGCTCTCCACGGGCACGGTGTGGCAACCGGCGTCCTCCACGTAGTCACCGCGCATCGGCTTGAAGTTGGCCAACGGGCAACCGTAGATGTTCCGGATGTACGGTCCACCCCACGGGAAGGGAGCGAGGTCCAGTCCACCGCGGGCGGCGAATTCCCACTCCGCCTCGCTGGGCAGGCGGAATTTCTGCACCATGGTCTCGCCGTTGGCGCGCTTCCAGGTGGCGAGCAGTTGGGTTCTCCAGGCGTTGAAGGCCCGGGCTTGGCCCCAGGTCACACCGACCACGGGGTAGTCGTCGTAGGCGGGGTGCCAGAAGTAGGTCTCCGTGAGCGGCTCATTGAAGCCGTAGGTGAAGTCGCGGATCCAGCACAGCGTGTCGGGGTACACGTTGGTGTTCTCCTCGATGATGAACTGGGCGCGGTCACTGTGTCCGCGGACGCTGTTGAGCTGACCGAGCTGGTTGGGCTCGTTGATCTCGAAGTCGAGGCCACTCTTGAGCGCTGCCGCCTGGAGGTTGACCCAGAAGTACTTGAAGTTGAGCTTCCGGGTGTCGATCTCGCGGGCATCGTAGAAGCGGTCGGAGCCTTGGAAGTAGAACTCGTCGTAGAGGGCGTCGAAGATGTCCTCGTTCTCCCAATCGATGGGCTCGTCCCAATTGAGGACATAGCCCTTGTTGATGAAGCGGTCGAGTTCCCGGCCCTGGTCATCCTCGGTCCGGAAGTACTCCTCGAAGTCGTTTTCCTGGAGGACATCGCGGAACAGGCTGTCCCGGACCCAGTACACGAACTGGCGGTACTCGTTGTTCGAGATCTCGTGGATGTCGATGTAGAAGGCGGGGATGGTGACGGTCTTGGAGCGGGACGTCAGGGCGTAGGGCACGTCCTGGTCGCTCGGACCCATCGTGTAGGAGCCGTAGTGGATGTAGTTCATCCCGTAGGGATTCACTTGCACCCAGTCCTCCCGCGGGTACACGCCAACCACCTCTCCGGCAGGGCCGCCGTAGCAGCTCGCCAGCGTGATGGCGCACAAGGCGATGATCGCAGCGTTTCTCATGGTTTCTATCCTTTGTCGAACGGTTTCCGTCCGGTAGCGGGGCTTGCAGAACTCCCCTCTACGCGGAAATCAACGTGCAGGTTTCGTCAATTGTTGCCCAATCCTCAGAGGAATCGGGGGTTTGCGTGACGGGACTGCATGGGAATCCGTTCGAAGTTGAACATGTACGAGACGAAGATTTCGTGGGAGCCGGAGCTGTAGTTCGCCACCTCACTGAGCGTGGCGTCATAGCTGTAGCCGAAGCGGAAGATCTGCTCCGAGCGGCTGAGCTTCTCGGACTTGGTCTTGCCGTATTCGAAGCCGATGACCGGGGCCACGGCATCGCCAGGGCGGATGGAGAGGCCTCCGTAGAGGAGCTCGTTCCACAGCACGTTGGCGTGGAGGTCCACGGTGGTGGCGTTGAGGTCGGTCTTGGCGAGCAGGTGGGAGCGGAGGCGGAGGGAGCCGTCGCCGAGGGCCTGCTCGTAGCCGGCCTGTACGTAAAGGTGACGGACGCTGGACACGTTGAGGTCCTGCAGGTCGGTGGCGGCGAGGCGGGTGGTGCTGAGTCCGGCGTAGAAGCTGCCGGGCACGCGGTACATCACACCGAGGTCGGCGTCGATGGTGGTTCCGCTCTTGGAGCTCTGGGGGATGACCGCGTCGTTGTCATCGATGTAGATCCAGTCGTTGCCGAGGGTCTTGCCCATGTAGTTCGCTGCCACACCTACGCTGAGGATGCCACCGTTGGCATCGGGGTCCATGTGGTAGGCGTAGGCCAGTTTGACGACGGTGTTCTGCTCCTGACCGAGTTCGTCCTGGAAGAAGCTCAGGCCGATGCCGCCGGGGATGAACCCGGGCTTGCCGCTGTACTGGACGAGGGCGGTCGACGGGTTGAGGTCGAGGCCTCCCCACTGGTCGCGGTAGAACGCGTTGACGTACTGCAAGCGCTCAGCACCGGCGAAGGCCGGGTTGAAGGACAAGCGGTCCTGGTAAAACTGCGTGAGCTGGGGGTCCTGTTGGGCCGTGGCGACGGCGCTGACGAGGAGGACAGACAGTACGATCAGAAGGCGGTTCATTCCAAACAGCTGATTTTCAAACGGTTCCTTGCTTAGGTCACCCGAGGGTGAGCGGCTAATATACCCAAAATGCTGCAGCTTGCGCCTGCAAACTCGATTATCCAACCTTCATCGTTGATTTCGTGTGAATAGGTTGAAAACCAGTGTTTTCGCGGAATGCCGCGGAAATGGCCCCTCCGGGAGCCCCATTGACCCAGCCGGTCAGGCCAATTTCTGCTGGGTCCGCCACCAGCGGTCGGGCAGGCTGCCTGCCGCGGCCGTCTGGTAGTCCTCATAGGAGCACGGCACGAGCAGGAGCCGCCCTTTGCGGTTGCCGGCACCGGGCGTGGGGATGTCCATCCACCAGCGGTCACTCCGCGGGCTCTTGTAGAAGACGACTTCGTGGTCGGTGTCGTCGAGGACGACGCGGTACTGCAGGTAGTCTTCGGTGGAGCCCCGCGGGTGGTCGCCAATGCGGTGCATCACGCCTTCGAGGAAACACCAGATGGCCTCGGCCACAAGTTGTCCGCCGCGGCCGTCGCCATCGCGGGACGGGTCGTGCTCGAAGAAGCCGATGGCGCTCAGGCGATCGCTGTATCCGGCGTAGCGGGCGAGTTGGCAGAACTCCTCTCCGGTGAGGCCATTGGTCTGCACCGAGGGGGTCGCGGGATGGTCGGCCGCCCGGACGGCGCCCAGGTCAAACGACACGAGGTCGGCATCGCGCAGGAGCGGCTCGGCCTGGCCGATGTCGGCCCGCAGCCGCCCGAGGCGGATCGCATCGAAATGCATGCGGTCCATGAGCTGGAGGGTGTCGCCGTCCGTCCGGTAGCGCTGGTGACCGAGGTGGGTCAGGTCGAAGAGGTGGCCGCCTTCGGGCAGGATGAGGGCGTTGAGCCAGTTGCGGCCATCCACCTCCTGGGGGTCGCCGCCAAAGTCGACCGAGGCGTCGACGTTGACCACGTTGATGGGACGTTGCTGCCGGGCGTAGGCGGCGTACATCGGCACGGTGAGGACCTGCGAACCGCCGATGACGATGGGCACGATGTCGCGGGCCATCAACTCCTGACAGACCACGTCGAGCGCAGCGCGGGTGTCTTCCGGGGTGGGGGCGGCCACGATGTTGCCGAGGTCGGCGACCGGGGCCCACTTGTCCATGACGGTGAGCGAGAGCAGTTTGCCGCGCACCCATTCCGCGGCCCGATCGGTCTGGGCGCCGTCGAGGCTGCCACGGCGGTCCATGACGCCCACGATGGCGGCCACACAGCCGTCGAGGTCGGGGCGCTCACCGGCGCGGTGGATGCGCAGTACATCGCGCAGCCGGTCGGTGCCGTCCGAGATGTCGAACAACCCGGCCTCGGTGGGCTCGAGCCAATCGAAGATGGATTCCATGGGGCCAATCTACCCCTTGGCGTCAGGCCTTTTTCTTCTTGGCCTTGGAGGTTTTCGGCTTTCCCTTGATGATTTCCTGAGCGCGCTCCCACGTCATCTCGAGGATTTTCTCGCCCACGGGAATGCGGACGGACTGCTTCTCGGAGACGAGGTAGTACTGGCGGCCCTTCAGGCGGATGGTCCACTTGGCGTCTTCGGCGAAGGCCTTGATGATGCCGGCCTTGAGCTGCAGGACGCGGTCCCAGTCGAGGTTGTCGATCTCCTCGCCCTTGGGAATCTTGACGTTGTCCTTGCCCGACTTGATGTAGGGTCCCCAGCGGCCCATCAGCACGCGGGTGTCCGGATCCTCATCGTAGGTGCGGAGCAGGGCCTTGGCGTCGGCCTCCCGCTTGGCCTTGATCATCTCGATGGCCACGTCCAGGGGGATGTCGTACGGCGAGTACTCGCTGTCCTTGGGGATGCTCACGAATTTGCCGTCGTGGCGCACGTAGGGGCCGAAGCGGCCGATGGCGGCGACGACCTTCTTGTCCTCGAACTGGCCGAGGTCGCGCGGCAGATCAAACAGCTTGAGCGCCTCTTCGAGCGTGATGCCCTCGAGGGTCTGGCCCTTGAGCAGGGAAGCAAACCGCTTCTCCTCGTCGTCCGGGGCGCCGATCTGGGCGAGGGGGCCATAGCGGCCGATGCGGACCAGGACCATCTTGCCGGAGGCGGGGTCCACGCCGAGTTCCCGCTCCCCGCTGGCGCGTTCGGCGTTCTCGGTGGTGTCCTGGATCTGCGCGTTGAACGGCGTGTAGAACGCCTTCACCATGCGCTGCCAATCGTCCTTGCCGGCGGCGATGTCATCGAATTCCTGCTCCACCTTGGCGGTGAACTGGAAGTCCATGATGGACGGGAAGTGCTCCTGGAGGAAGTCCGTCACGACCATGCCGATGTCGGTCGGGAACAGCTTGGACCGCTCCGATCCGGCCATCTCGGTGTTTTCCTCGGCGCGGACGGTGCCGTCGTCCTGCAGGTGCAGGGTCTGGAAGGTGCGCTCCTTGCCTTCGCGGTCCTCCTTGACGACGTAGCCGCGCTTCTGGATGGTGCCGATGGTGGAGGCGTAGGTGGACGGGCGGCCGATCTGCAGCTCCTCGAGCTTCTTGACCAGGGCGGCCTCGCTGAAGCGGGCCGTCGGCTTGGTGAAGCGCTCGATGGCCTGCATGGCCTTGAGGTCGAGGGCCTGGCCCTGTTCCATGCGGGGGAGCATGCCGCGGTCCTCCTTTTCGTCGTCGGTGCCCTCGAGGTACACCTTTATGAAGCCGTCGAACTGGATGGCCTCGCCCTTGGCGACGAGCATTTCCTCGCGGCCCGGCAGGTGGATGTCGACGGTGGTCTTCTCGATGATGGCGTTGGCCATCTGGCTGGCCAGGGTGCGCTTGAAAATGAGCTCGTACAACCGGCGCTCGTCGCTCTCACCCTGGAGGGTGGCGGCGGACATGTCGGTCGGGCGGATGGCCTCGTGGGCCTCCTGGGCGCCGGCGTTCTTGGTCTTGAAGACGCGGCGCTCGTGGTAGTTCTCGCCGTAGCTCGAGGTGATGTGGGCCTGGGCGGCGTCGAGGGCGAAGTCGGACAGGTTGGTGGAGTCCGTTCGCATGTAGGTGATGCGGCCGGCCTCATACAGCCGCTGGGCGACCTGCATGGTGCGGGAGACCGAGAAGCCGAGCTTCCGGGAGGCCTCCTGCTGGAGGGTGGAGGTGGTGAACGGAGCCGCCGGCTTGCGCTGGGTCGGCTTGCGCTCCACGCGGTCGGCCTTGAGGGCGGCGCCGTGGGCGGACTCGAGGACGGCCGAGGCGAGCTCGGGGGTGTCGAGGCGCTTGTTGAGGTCGGCCTTGAAGCCCTGGCCACCGGCCGCCAGTTGGGCGGTGACCTTGTAGTAGCCCTTGGGCTGGAAGGCGAGAATCTCCCGCTCGCGCTCCACGATGAGGCGGACGGTGACGCTCTGGACCCGGCCGGCGGACAACGAGGGCCGGACCTTCTTCCAGAGGACCGGGGAGAGTTCGTAGCCCACGAGGCGGTCCAGCACCCGGCGGGCCTGCTGGGCCATCACGAGGGGCATGTTGACCTGGCGGGGATTGTCGATGGCGCGGAGGATGGCCTTCTTGGTGATCTCGCTGAAGACGATGCGCTTGGTCTTGGCCTCGGGCAGGCTGAGCGCCTCCTGCAGGTGCCAGCTGATGGCCTCTCCCTCGCGGTCCTCATCCGTCGCGAGCCAGACGACCTGGGCAGACTTGGCGAGTTTCTTCAATTCACTGAAGCGCCCCTTGTCGGCGGTCACTTCATAGGTGGGCATGAACCCGTTCTCGACGTCGACGGCGAGCTGTCCCCCGGGCAGGTCCCGGATGTGTCCATAGCTGGATCGGACAACGTAGTCCCCACCGAGGTATCCTTCGATGGTTTTGGCCTTGGCGGGGCTCTCGACGATGACGAGGTTCTTGCTCATGAAAGGTGAAATGAGCGGCAAAGAAAACGGGATTCCCGATGCGAGGGAACCCCGAGGGCACAGTTGTCAGTCATTTCGTGTGGGCTTTCGACCCTACCGTAGGTACGTCTGCAAAACAATTCCGGGAACTGACACGTTGTCAGGTTCGGCGTAAATTTGCCTTCCCCCAGTCCGAACTCCATGAGACCAGGCAACCACACCATCGACGAATCCCGCCAGGGAGAGGCCCTTCAATCCAGCGCGGTGGGCGAGCGCAAACTGTACCTCGAGAGCTACGGTTGCCAAATGAACTTCAGCGACAGCGAGATCGTTGCGAGCATCCTCGCCGAGGCCGGCTACGCCACGACCAAGAACGAGGGCGAGGCCGATTTGATCCTGCTGAACACGTGCTCCATCCGGGACAACGCCGAGCAGCGCATCCGCCACCGCTTGCAGCACCTCAAGGGCGGAAAGCGCAACAACCCCAAGCTCAAGGTGGGCATCCTCGGCTGCATGGCCGAGCGCCTGCGGGACCAGCTGCTCGAGGAGGAGAAGTTGGTCGACCTGGTGGTCGGCCCGGACGCCTACCGCGACCTGCCGCGCCTCGTCGACGAGGTCGAGGGCGGACAGAAGGCGGTCAACACCCTGCTCAGCCGGGAGGAGACCTACGCCGAGATCCAGCCGGTCCGCCTCGATGACAAGGGGGTGACGGCCTTCATTTCCATCATGCGGGGCTGCGACAACATGTGCAGCTTCTGTGTCGTCCCGTTCACCCGTGGCCGGGAGCGGAGCCGCGACCCGCAGAGCATCGTGGCCGAGGCCCGCGACCTGTTTGCCAAGGGCTACCGCGAGGTGACCCTGCTCGGCCAGAACGTGGACAGCTACAAGTGGAACGTCGACGCCAAGGGCAACGTCAAGGACGAGGGGCAACCGGTCGTCCGCTTCGCCCAGCTGATGGACCTCGTCTCCGATGTGGATCCCGATTTGCGTGTGCGCTTCTCCACGTCGCACCCGAAGGACATGACCGACGAGGTGCTCGAGGTGATGGCCCGCAAGGACAACCTCTGCAAGTACATCCACCTGCCGGTCCAGAGTGGCCACAGCGATGTGCTCAAGCGGATGAACCGCGGCTATACCCGCGAATGGTACCTCGACCGGATTGCCGCCATCCGCCGCATCATGCCGGACTGCGCGATCAGCACCGACGTGATCGCCGGATTCTGCGGTGAGACCGTGGAGCAGCACGAGGCCACGCTGAGCCTGATGCGCGAGGTGCGCTACGAGATGGCCTTCATGTTCAAGTACAGCGAGCGCCCCCGCACGCTGGCCGAGCGGAAGTTCGAGGACGACGTGCCGGAGGAGGAGAAGGGCCGCCGCCTCACCGAGATCATCCAGCTCCAGCAGGAGCACAGCAAGGAGCGGACCGCTGCCCAGTGCGGCCGGATCTACCGCGTGCTGGTGGAGGGTCCGTCCAAGAAGAACGCCGAGGAGTTCCAGGGCCGGAACACCTACAACACGATGATCGTCTTCCCGAAAGGCGACGTCGAGCCGGGCCAATACCATTATGTCCGCACGACCGACCACACGTCCATCACCCTGCGGGGTGAGCTGGTTGACGAGGCGGTCGCCGTGGAGGAGGGCTTCATCGCATGAACCTGCAGTCCGTCAAATCCCGGTTCGGCATCGTGGGCAACAGCCCCGGCCTGGAGCGCGCGCTCGCCACGGCGGTGCGGGTGGCTCCGGCCGACATCACGGTGCTGGTCCGCGGAGAATCGGGCACGGGAAAGGAGGCGCTGCCCAAGATCATCCACCACAACAGTGCGCGGAAGCACGGCACCTACATCGCGGTGAACTGCGGGGCGATTCCCGAGGGCACCATCGATTCCGAGCTGTTCGGTCACGAGAAGGGCAGTTTCACCGGCGCCCACGAGGCCCGCAAGGGCTACTTCGAGGAGGCCGATGGCGGCACCATTTTCCTCGATGAGGTGGGGGAGTTGCCGATGGCCACCCAGGCGCGGCTGCTCCGGGTGCTCGAGACGGGCGAATACCTGCGGGTGGGCTCCTCCAAGGTGCGCAAGACCGACGTCCGCGTCGTGGCGGCGACCAACCTCGATTTCGACAAGGCCATGGCGGCCGGGAAGTTCCGGGAGGACCTGTTCTACCGCCTCAACCAGGTGCCGCTGCTGCTGCCGCCGTTGCGCGAACGGGGGGACGACATCCACCTGTTGTTCCGGAAGTTCACGGCGGACTTCAGCGACCGGCACCACATGCCGCCGATCCGGCTCGGGCCGGAGGCCATCGAGCTCCTGGTGCGCTACCCGTGGCCGGGCAACGTGCGCCAACTCAAGAACATCGCCGAGCAGATCAGCGCCATCGAGACGGAGCGGACCGTGGACGCGGACCGGCTGCTCGATTACCTGCCGGAGTTGCCACGCCGGAGCCTGACGACGCTGCCCGTCGATGAGGCCGATGCCGGACCCGGGATGAACGAGCGCGAAATCCTGTACAAGCTGCTCTTCGAGATGAAGTCGGACCTGACCGACCTGAAGTCGCTCGTGCTGAAGATGATCCAGGACGGGCGCATCGACGCCGCGTCCAGCGAGGACCACGCGTTGGTCAACCGCGTGTTCGGCGAGCAGGGCGGGACCGAGGTGCTGCGCCTGCCGGAGCGCGCCGGCGCCCCTTCGCCGGTCGAGCAGGAGGGCGGGTGGTCTACCCCGGCCAGTCCCGACGGGTTCGCCGAGGCCCGGGAGGTGGAGGAGACCCTGTCGCTCGTAGAGAGCGAGCGGGAGTTGATTCGCCGCGCCCTCGTCAAGCACGGCAATCGCCGGAGGCAGGCCGCGGCTGAACTCGGCATTTCCGAGCGGACACTCTACCGCAAAATCAAGGAATTCGGACTCAAATGAGGGCGTGGACTGTTCTGCTCGGGGCGGCGCTGCTCCTCTTGACCCGCTGCGGGGTGTACACGCCCTACGGCGCACAGACCGGTGGCGCGCAAACGTTCTCGGTGGAGTATTTCACGCCGGTGGCGCCGCTGGCGGGCCCCGAGGTGGGGCAGGAATTCACCGAGGCGCTCAAGGACCTGATCCAGCGGCAGAGCACGTTGCGTTGGGTGCCGGAAGGCGGCGAGATCCAGTACTCGGGCCGCATCGTGGGCTACGACGTGAGCACGAGCGCCGTGGCCGGCGGTCAGGAGGTGGCCTCCCAGAACCGGCTGACGATGCAGGTTCAGTTGCGGTACGTCCACCTGTTGGACCCGACCCTCGACTTCGAGAAGACCTTCAGCCGGTTTGCCGACTTTCCGGCCACCAGCGACCTGTTCGATGTGGAGGGACAGCTGGTGGAGGAGATCAACGAGCAGCTGACCCAGGAGGTCTTCAACGCGAGCCTCGGCAACTGGTGAGCGCGGTTGCATATTGCACCCCACATGGCCGATCCCCTTTCCAAACCCGATCCCGTCGAGGCGCTGCTCAGTGAGGTGCGGGGAGACACGCAGGCGTTTGACGCCGAGCGGTGGTCTTCCTGGTCCCAGACGCTCGGTGAATGGGTGGAGGCCTACCCCGCGTTTGGCGCTGGGCGGCTGCTTCGGGCCAAGGCGTCCCGGGACGGCCGCAACCTGAAGGCCGCGGACCACCTCGTCGAGGCGGCGGTGTTTGCCACGGTGCCGGGCCGGTTGTTTGACCTGCTCTTCCGCGCGGGCATCGAGTCCGAGATTGCGACGTTTGCCCGGGCCGTGGAGGCGCTGGAGCCGGAATTGGAGGAGGAGCTCCGCTTGCGTTGGACCCCCAAGGCGGTGGTCCAGCCGCCGGTGGAGGAGGCCCCGTCCGCTGAGACGGCTGCGCCGGAAGACGGAGTGACCAACCAGACAACGGACGATCACGGCCAAAGCGACGACGGGGCGGAGGCCGAAGCGGTGGAGCCGCCGATCGAGGTGGAGGTGCCGCCGGAAGGATCGCTCGCCCGGGAGGTGGTGCTGGGCGCCATCGAGCGGAGCATCGAACAGGAAATCGAAGCCGTCCGCGCTGCGGAGGAGTCCGCCGCCGCTGCGGACGAGGCTGCAGAGCCGGAAGAGTCCGCTGCGAAGCCGGCTCCGGCCCAAAGTGGGCCTGGGGTCAATGTGGCCAACCTGTCGCCGCTGGCGCGGTGGGCGTTTGAGCGCTCCCGCCAGACCGGCTTTGTGGAGTCCGCCATCGCTGGTACGCCGGCCCTGAGGGTTGAGCAGGCCGCTGAGCACGTTGAGGAAGTCCTGTCGAGCGGCGCCGTGCCGACGGGGGGGGAGCCGGAGGGCCGGCTCGAGCAGCAGGCTGCGCTCATCGATCTGTTCATCCGCAACGAGCCGATGATCAGCCCCATCCAGCCGGATGTGGAGCGTCCTGCCGTCAAGGAGTTGGCCAAGGAAAGCCTCGTGGAGGACACGTCGCTCATCACCGAAACGATGGCCCGGATTTATGCCGCACAGGGGCAATTGGGGCGGGCCCGACGCGCTTACAAACTGCTGGCCTTGAAATACCCGGAGAAAAGCGTTTATTTTGCCGCCCAATCCAAACAGCTTGGAAGGAAGTCGACAGACGACCGATAACCCGCCACTGACGGGGACTTCCGAACCGATTGGATGGGATCAACACAAGACACCATGGGCTACGTTCTCCTCGTCCTCATCCTGATCATCGCCATTCTGCTCGGCGCTGTCATCCTCGTTCAGAACCCCAAAGGCACGGGTCTCGCTGCCGGATTCGAGTCCGCCGGCAAGATCGGTGGCGTCCAGCGCACCACCGACTTCCTTGAGAAGGCCACCTGGTACCTGACCGCCGCCCTCTTCGTGCTCTGCATCGCCGCCACCGGCGCGTTCTCTGCCAACTCCGGCGGAGGCTCCGGCTTCGAGGAGGACGAGTTCGTTGCGCCCGCCGCAACCGAGGCCCCGGCCGCTCCGGCCGAGTCCGCCCAGTGAGGAATTCCTCCACCGCATTCGAAATGTCAGCCTGTCACGGCTGACATTTTTTTTGCCCTCACCTCCCCATTCTGTCAGTCGACCTGACGGTTTTGGCAGACTTTTCCGGCCTTGAACCGAATGGCACGGGATTGGTTCTGTGGTCAGCGCCAAAGGCATTGACACAATCACCCATCACAACATGTCCGTCAACATCAAGCCCCTCGCCGACCGCGTCGTGGTCGAGCCCGCCGCCGCGGAAGAGAAGACCGCCAGCGGAATCATCATTCCCGACACCGCCAAGGAGAAGCCGCAGCGCGGCACCGTGGTCGCCGTCGGAGCCGGCAAGAAGGACGAGCCCATGACCGTTACGGTCGGGGACACCGTGCTCTACGGCAAGTATTCCGGAACCGAGCTCACGCTCGAGGACAAGGATTACATGATCATGCGGGAGAGCGACATTCTCGCCGTGCTCTGAACCCACTTCTGAAACCCAACCAACCCATTCAACATGCCGAAGGAAATCACCTTTGACACCGCAGCCCGGAAGGAGCTGCAGGCTGGCGTCGACGCGCTGGCCAACGCCGTGAAGGTCACCCTGGGCCCCAAGGGCCGCAACGTGGTCATCGACAAGAAGTTCGGTGCCCCCAACGTGACCAAGGACGGCGTCTCCGTCGCCAAGGAGATCGAGCTCAAGGACCCGATCCAGAACATGGGCGCCCAGATGGTCAAGGAGGTCGCCTCCAAGACCGCTGACGTCGCCGGTGACGGCACCACCACCGCCACGGTCCTCGCCCAGGCGATGATCAACGCCGGCCTCCGCAACGTGGCCGCCGGCGCCAACCCCATGGACCTCAAGCGGGGCATGGACAAGGCGACCACGGCTTTGGTCGCTGAGCTGCGCACCATCTCCCGCGAAGTCGGAGACGACAACGCCAAGATTCAGCAGGTCGCCACCGTGTCCGCCAACAACGACGGCACCATCGGCACCCTCATCGCCGAGGCCATGGCCAAGGTGGGCAACGAGGGCGTGATCACCGTCGAGGAGGCCAAGGGCACCGAGACCGAGGTCAAGACCGTCGAGGGCATGCAGTTCGACCGCGGTTACCTGAGCCCCTACTTCGTGACCAACCCGGACAAGATGGAGGCCGAGCTCGAGAGCCCGAACATCCTCATCTTCGAGAAGAAGATCAGCAACATGAAGGACCTCCTGCCGGTCCTCGAGAAGAGCGCCCAGACGGGTCGCCCGCTGCTCATCATCGCCGAGGACGTCGACGGGGAGGCCCTCGCCACCCTCGTGGTCAACAAGATCCGCGGCGCCCTCAAGGTGGCCGCCGTCAAGGCCCCGGGCTTCGGCGACCGCCGCAAGGCCATGCTCCAGGACATCGCCATCCTCACGGGCGGCACCGTGATCTCCGAGGAGACCGGCCTGAAGCTCGAGAACGCCACGCTCGCCGACCTCGGTTCCGCCGAGAAGGTGACCATTGACAAGGACAACACGACCGTCGTCAACGGCGTCGGGGAGAAGGACGCCATCGAGGCCCGCATCGGCCAGATCAAGGCGCAGATTGAGTCCACCACCAGCGACTACGACCGCGAGAAGCTCCAGGAGCGCCTCGCCAAGCTCGCCGGCGGTGTGGCCGTCCTCTACGTGGGCGCTGCCACCGAGGTGGAGATGAAGGAGAAGAAGGACCGCGTCGACGACGCCTTGCACGCCACCCGTGCAGCCGTCGAGGAGGGCATCGTGCCCGGAGGCGGTACCGCGCTCATCCGCGCGGCCAGCGTGCTCGACTCCGTGGACACCGTCAACGAGGACGAGGCCACGGGCGTGCAGATCGTGATGCGCGCCATCGAGGAGCCGCTCCGCCAGATCGTCGCCAACGCCGGCGGTGAGGGTGCCGTCGTGGTCAACGCCGTCCGCGAGGGCGAAGGAGACTTCGGCTACAACGCCCGCACCGAGGTGTTCGAGGACCTGCACACCGCAGGCGTCATCGACCCGACCAAGGTGACCCGCGTCGCCCTGGAGAACGCCGTGTCCATCAGCGGCATGGTCCTGACCACGGAGTGCGTGATCGCCGACGTGGAGGACCCCGCCGAGATGGCCGCCGCCGCTGCGGCAGCTGCCGGTGCCGGTGGCATGGGCGGCATGATGTGATCGCTTCCCTGCGGTTCACACGCCCGTACAACGCAAGAAAAGGCCCCGCTTCGGCGGGGCTTTTTTGTTGGCGTCGGACAACCATTTGGGCCGTCCGCGAGTCTGTTAGAGGCGGATCCGTTGCTCCGGACTCTCCGAAATGTGCATCACCATGCGTTTGACCGCCACCCAATCCACTGCCCTCTGGAAGCGCCTTGCTTCCCTCAGTTTCCTGTTTGCCTTGTGCTTCTCCATGGCCGCCCAGAACGGCTGCGAGGACGACGCCGGCAACGTGTACGGCCCCTACGAGGTTCTCGTCGTGTCCGATGATCCGTGTGAGAATTTCACGTGCGCCCAGACTGCCTTTGGCTTCACGTGGGTGATCAATGCAGAGTATCTCGACGACTGTTCGGGTGAGGACGACGAGGATGGGAATGATGGTGTGGAGGATATCGACCTGGAGGAGTGGGCCATTTACCTGGACAGCCTGTGCAGCGACGACCAACTCGATGGCTCACACTACGTGTACTGCTGCCTTCTTGAACGTCTGAATGCGTGCGCGGAGGGCGATGAGTCCGCTTGTGAGGAGCTGATCGAATGGATTGAAACCGGGGAGGGCCCTTGTGCCGAAGACGACGAAGAAGACGGAGAGGATGATGGTGAGGAAGAAGAAGACGGCGACGGTGAGGAAGACGGTGACGATGAGGAAGAAGAGGACGACGACGAGGAAGACGGCGACGATGACGACGATGAGGATGGGAATGATGGTGTGGAGGACCTCGACCTGGAGGAGTGGGCCATTTACCTGGACAGCCTGTGCAACGATGACCAACTCGATGGCTCACACTACGTGTACTGCTGCCTTCTTGAAAGCCTGAATGCGTGCGCGGAGGGCGATGAGTCCGCTTGTGAGGAGCTGATCGAATGGATTGAAACTGGTGAGGGCCCTTGCGCCGAGGACGACGGCGACGATGAGGACGATGACGAGGAAGGAGAAGGCGGCGGAGAAGAGGAGTGCCTCGTGGAATTCGAGTTCGAGCAGGCGACGGATGAGGCAGGATTGCCTTTGCCCTACAACGTCATCGCTTACGTGGATGAGCCGGATGCCGACACCTACTACTTCTGGACGTTTGGCGATGGAATGGAGTCGGACGAACCGAATCCGACGCACGTCTACGAGGAAGTGGGCAACTATGAAGTGTGCTTGACCGTGACGCAGGTGATGGGCAACCAGTTCACCTGCACGGCGGTCTACTGCGACACGCTCATGATCGACACGGATGGCTTGGTTCGTCAGCAGCTGACGCTGAACGTGCTGTTCCCGGGCCAGACCCTCAATTCGGTTGCTGAGCAGGAGGCCACCCTGTCGGTGTTCCCCAACCCCGCTGCAGACGCGTTCCGCATCCAGGCCTCAGCCGGCATCGAGTCCGCCGTGGTGCGGACGATGGACGGCCGTTGGGTGGGCTGTTGGGTCGCAGGAGGTATCCAGTCGATGGAGATCTCATCGGCGGGATGGCCGACCGGGGCCTACGTCATCGAGGCACGTACTGCCCGCGGTGTGGTGCGGAGCCGGTTGCTCGTCCAGCGCTGAGCGCTCACCGTCTGAGAACAGGGGCATCCCAGACGCAGGCCTTGGCTCGCGCACGTTGTCGTGCGCCTCATTTCAGGAGATGCCGGATGTCATCATCCAGCGTGATTGTTGTCGTGTGAAATCATGTGAAGTGGGAGCTACTTGATGGTGGAGACCGGAAAGCCGGTCGATTCACCTTCAATCCACTTGCCCATGAATTTCAAGCCCTTCAAGCACTGGGGGATTCTCCTGTGCTCACTCTTCTCGGTTGGCGCCCTGTCTGCCCAATCCGTAGAGTACCCTTTCAACCCCGATTCCAACGGGGACAACATGATTTACACGGCGGATCTCATCGAGATCCTGACCCACTTCGAGTCGGAGTTCGAGCCGGAGGCCATCATGGTCGATGGCCTGACGCTCGAGGAATACCTGATCCAGCTGAATGAGGCCATTGCCGCCATCGACAGTGGCGAAGGAGGTGCTGACGGTGCCGATGGTGCGGATGGCGCTGACGGTGCCGATGGCGCTGACGGTCAGGACGGTGTCGGCATTGCGTCGATCACGCACAATGAGGACGGCACGTTGACCATCGCGCTGACCGATGGGACTACAGTGACCACCGACGACCTGACGGGACCGGAAGGTCCGGCGGGCGCGGACGGCACGAATGGCACCAATGGCACCAACGGTGCGAACGGCACGGACGGAACGGATGGCACCGACGGTGTCGGCATTGCGTCCATCACACACAACGAGGACGGCACGTTGACCATTGCGTTGACCGACGGGACGGCGGTAACCACGGAAGACCTGACGGGCCCCGAGGGTTCGGCGGGCGCGGACGGCACGAATGGCACCAATGGTGCGAACGGCCTCGACGGTACAGACGGCGAGGATGGCGATGACGGTGTCGGCATTGCGTCGATCACGCACAACGAGAATGGCACGTTGACCATCGTGTTGAGCGATGATTCCGAGTTCATCACGGATGACCTGACGGGGCCCGAGGGTCCGGCGGGCGCGGATGGCACGGACGGTACGAATGGCACCAACGGTACCAACGGCACGGACGGAGAGGATGGCGACGACGGTGTGGGCATCAGCAACATGGGGTTGACCGTGCTCGGCAGCCTCGGCGTGGAGTTGACCGACGGCACCTTGATCAATTTGGGGTGCGTGTTCGACTCCGATGGGGATGGTCTCTGCGACCAGATTGATGCCTGCAGCGATGAGGAGGCCGTGAACTTTGACGACCCCGGCAATGCCGCTTGCTTGTACAATGCCTGGTATATCCCGGAAATCATCGGCATAGGGCCGGCCATCTTGGCCACCTCCCAACCGGCTGGTTATCGCGAGGCGGATTTCGATTGTGTCCAAAGCGTGGTGGATGCGGATGGGTGGTGCATCGCGAACGAGTGGGATTTGATTTGTCAGAATGCCTATGAGGCCTGTTTGATGGACACCGAGACGGTGCTGGCAGGATTCGAGTACAGCATCGGAGAGATCGGTCCTGCGGGGGGTGTGATCGTGTATGTGGACACCTTTGACATCCATCCCACCTTTGATTATCTCGAGGCGGCTCGGGAGGATTTCGAGTTGGACGGTTGGCTCGGGACGTTGACCCAATTCGATTTGGAGTGTGCTCCCGTCGTTGTGTTGCAGCCGGAACCGGGCGACGCCGAAGCCCAAGCGATTGAGGAGGACGAGCCTGGCTTCTTTGATGGAGGTTATCGTTTGCGTCACGCGGGCGGAACGGCCGTGGGGACCGGGCTGGCCAACACCCTCGAACTCGCCCGCTATGGGGATTGCTCGAACTTCATTGCGAACGAGGTGCTTCGGTACCAGCAGAACGGATACCGGGACTGGTTCATCCCCAGTGTCGGGGAATTGGAATTGATGGCCGAGGTGTTGGCTGGCGACACCGAAATTCTGCTCACCGGTGGCGGTGGCGGCGGCCCCGGTGGGGGTGGTCCTGGTGGTGGCTTGCTGTTCCCCGAGGCGATGTCCGGGGAGTACTGGAGTTCATCCGAATTTGACTCGAATGAGCAATACAAGGTGGGCATCATCAGCTTCATCGGCACGAGCATCATCACATTCACCGACTTCTTTGACGAGTACGCCGCCGTGCGTCCCGTCCGCGCCTTCTGAGGCGACAATCTGCTCTGCAAAACGAATCGCGGCGGCCTGCTCCTTCGGGGGTGGGCCGCTTGCGTTTCAGCTGGCGAGGGTGTCGAAGACCTGTTCGAGGCCACCGCGGGCGATGAGGTCCCCGAGGGGGGCGTCTTCCACGATGCGGCCCTGCTTGATGATGACCACGCGGTCGCACATGGCCTCGACCTCCTGCATGATGTGGGTGGACAGGATGACGGTGCGGGTGCGGCCGAATTCGGTGATGAGGTTGCGGATTTCCTTGAGCTGGAGCGGGTCGAGACCGGAGGTGGGCTCGTCGAGGATGAGCAGCTCCGGGTCGTGCAGGATGGCCTGGGCGAGGCCGACGCGCTGCTTGTAGCCCTTGGACAGGGCGGAAATCGTCTTGTGCGCCTCGGGCGTTAGGCCGACGCGCTCGATGGTCTCCTCGACCTTGGCGGCGCGGGCTTGTTTGCCTTGGATCCCGTGCAGCCCGGCGATGAAATCGAGGAATTCCCGGACGTACATCTCCGGGTAGAGGGGGTTGTGCTCGGGCAAATAGCCCATGCGGTGGCGCATCGCATCGCCGCCCTCGCGGACGTCCGTGCCGTCGAAGGCGATGGTCCCGCCATCGGTCGGCAGGTAGCCGAGGATGGACTTCATGAGGGTGGATTTGCCTGCGCCATTGGGCCCCAGCAACCCGACGACCTGTCCCTTGGGGACGGAGACGGAGACCCCGTCGAGGGCCTTCTGCGGACCGTAATGCTTGGTGACGTCGTGAACCTCGAGCAGCATGGATGCGCAAGGTAGGATGCGGATGGGCGAACTTGCGGCCATGGAGGAACGACACGAAGGCACGGTGTTTCGGTCGACGGGCAAATGGGCGGACGTCCAGGCGCCCGATGGCCGGCGCGTGGAGTGCCGCCTCCGCGGGAAGTTCCGGATGGAGGGGCTCCGGACGACCAATCCGATCGCCGTTGGCGACCACGTGACGTGGACCGAGGAGGAGGACGGCACCGGGGTCATCACCGAGATCGCGCCGCGCCGCAACCGGATCATCCGCCGCAGCGTCAACCTGAGCCACGAGGCGCACGTGGTGGCGGCCAACCTCGACCGCGCCTGGCTCGTGGTGACCCTCGTGGAGCCGGCGACCAGCAGCGGCTTCGTGGACCGCTTCCTCGTGACGGCGGAGGCCTACGGCGTGCCGACAACGCTGCTGTTCAACAAGGTCGACGTATTGCTCCAGCTGGGTGAGGAGGCCGAGGAGCTGCTGGCCTCGTGGATGACCATGTACAGCGAGGCGGGGTACGAATGCCTGCCGATTTCCGCCACTGAGGGCATCGGCCTCGAAGAGGTGCGGGAGCGCATGAAGGGCGGGATCCACCTGGTGAGCGGCCACAGTGGGGTGGGCAAATCGACGTTGCTCAACGCGTTGATTCCCGGGCTCGACCAGAAGACGGCCGAGGTGTCGGACGTCCACGACAAGGGCAAGCACACGACGACGTTTGCCGAGATGTTTCCGCTGCCGGGCGGCGGATTCTTGGTGGACACGCCGGGCATCAAGGGGTTCGGCCTCGTCCGCATGGAGAAGGAGACGCTTCACCACCACTTCCCGGAGATGTTCCGCCTGCTGCCGGACTGCAAATTCCACAACTGCCGCCACCTCGACGAACCGGGGTGTGCCGTGCGGGCGGCGTTGGAGACTGGCGAGGTGGACGACGAGCGGTACCGGAATTACCGCAACATGGTCGAGGAATTCGACGAGGGCCCTTACCGCGCCGGCGGGAAACGGGGCAACCAGGGCATTTGAGTTCGGCCGAAGCCGGCCGTGGGGTCAGTCTGGCGGGATGCGCGAGGCGATGAGGCCGCCGACTCGGAGGGTGGGGCCGTTGTAGGTCAGCGGGCGGCCCGTGACGATGTCGCAGACGGCGAGGCCTTGGGCGCGCAGGATGGCGTCGCCCGCAGCGCAATCCCATTCGAAATAGCCAGTGGAGCGGGCGTGGATGTCGGCCTTGCCTTCGGCGACGAGGCAGAATTTGGCGGCGCCGCTTTCGGGCCGCATGCGCACTTGTGTGGGGTCGACGGTGCCGGCGACAAGGTCATTCAGCGTGCCGCCCTCGTTCCAGCTGATGAGCAGGTTGTAGGGCGGGGTGATGTCTTCGTCCGAGCTGATTGCGCGCGGTGGGCGGGCGCTGTCGTCGATGCGGGTCTTCCAGGTGCCGAGGCCGATGCCCCCGTAGTAGATGCGGTCGAGGTCGGGAAGGGCCACAATGCCGAGGACGGGGTGCCAGTCGTGGCCGTCGCTTTCGATGAGGGCGACGTTGATGCCGTAGCCGGAGCGCATGCGCACGAAGGAGCTGGTTCCGTCGAGTGGGTCGACGAGCCACATGCGGGACCACTGCTGGCGCTCGGTGTGGGGGGTGCGGCCGCCCTCTTCGCTGACGACTGGGATGCCCAGGCCGGAGAGGCCCGCGGCGATGATCTCGTGGCTGGCGTGGTCCGCGTTGGTGACCGGAGAGCCGTCGCCTTTGTACTCGATCTGGAGTTCGGTGTGCGAGAGCCGGGCCAGTTCAGCCGCTGCCGTGCGCACCACCGCCAGGGCGTGGTCCATGACCTCTTGGAGGTCGAGGGGCGTTTCCGGGAGTGGGGCGATGGCCATGGTGCAAAGGTAAATCCGGGGCAAGGGGATGAAAACGGGTGGAGGTGCGAACATGTGGACGGCTCGATTAGTTTTGTCCCCGTACGCAGGGGTGCCGACAGGCTGAGATCATACCCTCCGAACCTGCCCGGGTCATGCCGGGAAGGAAGCGAAGCACCGCCTCGAGCGGTGGGGTCCGTTTGACGGGCTCCTGCGTGGCCACAACTGAAACGCCATGCGCAGCACCCTCTTCCTGTTTGCCTTGACCCTGCCGCTGATCGGCCTTGGTCAAACCCCGTCCGACACGCTGAGCCGCTTCCTCGAGCCGGCCGCCGTGACCGCCGTCCGCGCCACCGAGCGCGCGCCCTTTGCCGCCGAGACCCTCGACGCCGAGGAAATCGCCGACCGCAACACCGGTCAAGATCTGCCCTACGTCCTGCGGTAC
>JBMYZR010000028.1:0-30998 GCA_049610565.1 Flavobacteriales bacterium
CGCGACACTCGACCCGGGCGTGTGCAACTATGGAGGGTGCACGGACCCGGGTGCCGTGAACTATTCATCGGTCGCCACGATCGACGACGGCACCTGCTGCTATGTGGCCGGGTGCATGCAGGAAACGGCCGTGAACTACAACCCCGAGGCGTGCGAGGCGGACGGGTCGTGCATCGCCCCCATCCTCGGCTGCACCGATGACACCTCGCCCTTCTTCGACCCGGGCGCCAACACGGACATCGCCCTCGGCGGCCCCATTTCCACGAGTCAGCTTGGCGGTGGCGGGTTCCACTTCAACGACAACTGGGACATGCTCTTCTCCGTCTCCGAGCCGACCGTGCTGAGCAGCGTGGATGTCCTGGCCGAGACGGCCTTTACCATCGATGTGTACATCCGGGACGCGTCCGGCGCGACGCTTTTTCAGGAGCCCTTCGCTCTGTCAGCAGGGTGGAACACGCTGGAGTTCGGCATCGAGGTGCCCAATGGAACGGGCTTTGCGATCGGCATTGACGGGGAGAACGCCGGTTTGTTCCGCAACAATGCGGTGCCCGAGGGGAGCTTTCCCATCGCGGTGGCGGACCGCATGAGCATCACGGCCAACACCACCGACTCTCCGCTGGACTACTTCTACTACTTCTACCGCTGGGTGGTCGAGTCGCCGTGCGCCCAGTCCACCGGTGTGGACGAGATGGCGCCTGAGGTGGCGTTGCATCCCAATCCCAGCCGCGGCAGTGTGCGGGTGTCCGGCGCTGCAGCAGGGAGCAGGGTGGAGGTGCTCAATGTGACGGGCGCCGTGGTGTGGGCAGGCAGGGTCCGAGGAGAACAGGATGGGCTGGACCTGTCCGGTGTGGCACCCGGTCTGCATTTCGTGCGCATCGAAGGCCACCGTCCCGTGCGGCTGATGCTGGAGGACTGAGCCGGCAGGCGCTGAGCGCGGCTGAACTCCGCATAACTTGGGGGCATGATCAAACGTGCTTCTCTTTTGTTCTTCTCCGTCATGGCGGTGGTCCAGCTCGGTGTGTCGCAAACGGTCCTGCTTCAGGAAACCTTTGATGACGGAATCCCCGCTGGATGGTCACAGCAGACTTTGGCCACCGACGGCGGATGGTTGTCCGGCACGAGCGCTGAGCTGGAGAGCCAGTGGTGGGGGATTGCGCCCCACGGCCAGATTGTGGCCACCAACGACGACGGGTGCGACTGCGACAAGAGCGAGGACTACCTGATCCTGCCCGAGTTGGATTTCAGCGGGGTGGACAACGCCATGCTCGCCTTCTCCACCTACTTCGATGGCGGCACGCACGAGGGCATCACAGAGGGCGCCTTCATCGAATACAGCCTGGACGGTGGCGAGAGCTGGATGCTGATGCAAGCCCTCATCGGCAGCGATGATCAGGCGTGGGGCTTCGAGGCCGTGGACCTCGAGGACGTGATCGGACAATCCTCCGTCCACCTCGCGTTCCGCTACAACGATGGTGGAGGCTGGCTCTATGGTTGGGCCATCGACGACGTGTCCGTGCTGGAGCCGGGTGGACTCGACCTCGCCTTGACCGGTCTGGATGTGGCCAACATTGTCATCGCCCCGAGCCAGCAGGACCTCGTCGGCACGGTGGTCAACCTCGGCGCCGACACCATTTCCTCGTACACCATCGCCTGGAGCATGGGCGACGAATCCGGAGAGGTGACCATCGACGGGGTGAGCCTCGCGACGGCCGACTCGGATGAGTTCGAGCTCAGCGGCGTCCTGCCGTTCGACGTCAGTGGAAACGAAACGGTTCTCGTCGAGGTCGTCTCGGTCAACGGCGTCACCGACGATGTGGCGGACAACAACAGCCAGTCCGCCGAAGTCACGAGCATCTTCTACGGCGAGTACGCCGAGGGCAAGGAGCTGCGCGAATACTATTACTACGAGCCGTCCGATGCGCCGGACAACTGCCCGCTGGTCTTCGTCTTCCACGGGTATTCCGGCCAAGCTGAGGGCATGATCCAGTTCACCGACTTCAACGACCTCGCCGACGAGTACGGCTTTGCGGTGTGCTACCCGCAGGGCACCGAGGACGGCCAAGGGGTGCAGTTCTGGAATGTGGGGTACGCCTTCCACGAAAACGAGTACATCGACGACGTGGCCTTCACCACGGGCCTCCGCCAGTACCTCGTCGACACCCACGGCCTGGACGGCAGCCGGGTGTTTGCCACCGGCTTCTCCAACGGCGGAGACTTCTGTTACCTCCTCGCGTGCGAGGCGTCCACCGAATTCCGCGCCGTGGCCCCGATCGCGGGCATCCTGATGTCGGACATCCAGGCCGAATGCAGCCCTGAGTACATGGTGCCCATCCTCGAAATCCACGGAACCGCCGACGACGTGAGCCTCTACGACGGAGACTTGGAGAACGTGGACGGCTGGGGATCCTACCCGAGTACGCCCGATGCGATGGCCTTCTTCGTGAACCTCTTCGGCATCAGCCTGCAGGAAGAGGGCGCATTCCCCGACGCCGTGCCGTGGGACGAGTCCACCGTGGACTACCAGAAGTGGGGCGTCGACGGCGCCTGTCCGCAGGTGTGGCTTTACACCGTCCAAGGCGGTGGGCACAGCTGGCCTGGGGCCTGGGGCAACCAGGACATCGACGCCTCCCTCGAGGCGTGGCAGTTCTTTGCCCAGGCGTGCAGCGAGCCGATGTCGGTCGGGGAGATCGTGCCTTCCGGAGACCGAACCGTCGTCCGCGTCACGGACCTGTTGGGCCGGGAGATCCAACCCGAGCCCGGGGTGCTGATGCTCATCCAGTACTCGGACGGCTCGGTCGAAAAGCGGCTGTCGGCCGAATGACCCCCGACATGGACATTCCCGCCAATCCGGAACTCGACCTGTCCCAGGTGCCGCGCCTCGAAGCGCTGGAGTACACCGGTGTGTCCGAGCGTTACCGAACGCTGCGGCTGCTGGTGTGGGGCACGGTCCAATTCACGATCCTGCTGCTCGTGCTGTCTCCATTCTGGGCAGCGTGGGTGCCGGGCATCCAGATCGACATGGACACCAGCTTCTGGTTTGTGCCGGTCGGACTCCAGTTGGTCCTGGCGGGGTTCTGGCTGCTCGAGGAGGTCCTCGGATTCCCGCGCCGTGGCTATGCCGTCCGGGACCGGGACATCACCTACCGGTCGGGCTGGTTCAGCCGTTCGACGGTCACGGTGCCATACGGACAGGTCCAGCACCTCGAATTGACCCAGGGACTCTTGGCGCGGGCGTTCGGGTTGAAGCACCTCAAGCTGTACACGGCAGGGGGGAGTGGCAACCTCCGCATTGCGGGACTCGCCGAGGAGGATGCCGACGTGCTGCGCAGCGTCCTGGACACCCGCACCGGCAACGCATGACGGACTTCCTGTCGCCCCGCCGACAGCACCCGCTCGGTGTGCTCATCCTGTCCGCCCAGTTTTTGTGGCGGTTTGGGCAGCAGGCGTGGCCCTTGCTCATCGGGGCGTCCTTCAGCGACAACGCGTTCCACAAGATCCTCACCGGCGGTGCCATCTTCCTCGCCCTGTCCGCGGTCTACGCGCTCATCTACTATCTCCGCTTTGCCTACCACGTGTCCGGCGATGCCCTCATCGTGGAGAAGGGCGTGCTGCGAAGGGAGCGGCTGCAGGTGCCCTTTGAACGCATCCAGACCATCCAGCTGTTTCAGGGCCCCATCCAGCAAGCCTTCCGCCTGACGGGACTGAAGGTGGATACGGCCGGGTCATCGGGCAGTGAGCTCCAATTGGTCGCCATCCGCAAGGAGGAGGCCAGTGCCCTGCAGGCTTTGCTGCGCCAACGGTCCCAGAATGCCCAGCCGCAATCAGAAGGGGAGTCCGCGGTGGAAGCTGACGCGCCAACTGGTCTTGCAGAACCCGCCGACGGGACTGCAGCAGACCCTTCTCAGTCGAGGGAGGAAACGGCCTCGTCTGAGCCGGACACCACGAAGCGGGAACTCGTGTCCCTGTCGTTGGGCGGGCTCCTGAAGGTGGGGTTGTCCCAGAATCACTTGCGCAGTGCCTTTGCCGGATTCGCACTCGTCTCCTATGGGATCGGCAACCGGCCGGACATGATCACCTCGTGGGTGGAGAGCCTGCCGCCGTTCCTGGCTCCCTTGGTGGGCCTTGCGTTCGTCCTGCTCATCCTGCCGAGCATCGTCCTTTTCCTCATGTCGGGGGTGGTCTTGTCCCTCGTCACGGCCGTGCTGAAGTACTACCGGCTGGAAAGTTCCATTGGCAGGGAAGGGCTGTACATCGACATGGGCTTGCTCCGCCGCAACACGTTCCAGGTGCCGTTCGAGCGGATTCACGTCACCATCTGGAGGAGCAATTGGATCCGGCGCAAGCTGGGCTTTGAAACCCTCGAGGTCCGACAGGCCCAGGCGCAGAGCAGCTCCCAAGGTGGGCTGCGTGTCATGCTCCCGGCCATGGAAGCCCAGCACAGGGCCATTCTCGAAGGGGAACTGTATCCGGATTTGGATGCAGCGAAGCCGGTGATGCAGGTGAGCCCGGTCCGCAGGCTGCGGTGGTTGCTCTGGCTGGCGGCACTGGTGCCTCTGGCCTGGGTCTGTACGTCCATGTCCGCTGCGGGTGCAGCTGTGTTTTCGACGCTGTGGGTGGTCTTCACCGGATGGACCACGGCCCAGAGGTTCGCTTCGCTGCGAATGGCGGTGCACGCCGACACAGTGGTCATCGAAAAGGGGTGGTTTTGGCAACGGCGCATTCTGCTGAGGCTCGCCCAGATTCAGGGGGTGGAGTGGGAGCGCATCATCCTGCTGGAGCGGCGCGCCATCGGCCACCTGGTCTTCCACACGGCAGCGGGGCCGAGACGCTTCCACTACATCTCCCGCACGGAAGGAGACGCCATCCGGTCCTGGGCGATGAACCAGCACCACGCGCGAAGCCGACGCGCTTGATTCTCCCGGGCATGCCTGCTTCCTGTTTCGGCCTGAATCGCGAGCAACCCTTCTAGGGTTTGGGGCGTATTTTCCCCACGCCTGTGGGATGAACACCTTGACTGAGACTTTGGCCTCGGTCTGCTCGACTGTGAAGCGGACCGGCCTGGCCGACATGGACTCCGTGCACTTGATGCGCCGGTTCGACGCCAAATACGTCGTGCCGGAGGCGTGGTTGCCGGAGCTGGTGGAGGCCATGGCAGGCAACGCGCATCTCCTCGAGGTCGCCGGCGAAGTCGATTCCCGCTACGAGAACCTCTACTACGAGCTGCCCGGCGACCCCTTCCTCACGGACCACTTGCGGGGCCGGGCGAGACGGATGAAGGTGCGCGAGCGGCGTTACGTGAGCAATGACCGCACCTTTCTCGAAGCCAAGCGCCGGTTTCCGGGCGGCAAGACGGAAAAGGTGAGGGTCGAGCGCACTTCCGACTTCTCTGCGCCCTTCACGCTTGACGAGCGCGAATTCGTTCGCGAACACGTCAGCGACGGGGTGGAGCTGGAGCCCCGGTTGCTCGGGGCTTTCCAGAGGCTGACATTGGTGGACTTCGACCGCAAGGAGCGCATGACGTTGGACCGCGGACTCACCTGCGGTCTGGTTGGGCAAGACGCCAAACCCCTGCTGGAAGGCCTCGCCATCATCGAGGTCAAACAGCCCCGTCCGGACCGGTATGGACCTGCCCAACGCTGGTTGCGCAGCCGCGACCAACGCCAGGGCGTGGTGGGGCGGAAGACCCGTGTGAGCAAATACACCATGGCCCGGTTGACCTGTGACCCGGACATCGCGGCACGGACCTACCTTGCCACTTATCGGAGGCTGCAGGACGCGAGATCCTGGGCCGAGGACCTGCAAACCCAAACGAGACCATGACCGAGATTGCCCTGCATTTCGCGGCCAACCTGTTGTCCTGCTGGATCATCGTCCGGCTCATTTACCAGTCCAAGGCCAAGCGGCGGGACTTCGTGTTCACCTTCACCATGGTCAGCGCATCGGTGTTCCTGCTGTGCCGCATGCTGAGTGGCGTCGAGCTGGACCTGGCTTTCGCCCTCGGCCTGTTTGCCATCTTCGGGATCATCCGGTACCGCACCAATCCGGTGCCCATCCGGGAGATGACCTACCTGTTCCTGGTCATCGCCATGGCCGTGATGAATGCCTTGGCCCCGATGGCCATGGGCATCGTGGAAGTGGCGATTGGCAACGCCTTTCTGTGGGTCATCGCCTTTGTGCTCGAGCGATTGCTCTTCGTGGAGCATATGGTGACCAAGCGCGTGGTGTACGACCGGATTGAACTCCTGCAGGAGGGACGGCGTGAGGAGCTCAAGGAGGACTTGGGTCAGCGCATCGGAGAGAAGGTCGAGCGGATGGAGATTGGCAATGTGGACCTGCTGCGGGAGACCGCGGTCATCAAGGTCTCCTACCGGGGTGAAGACCACTCCGAGTACCTCGATCCCACCGACGGCGTCTGATGAGAAGGGCCTCCCTGTTGTTCTTGACCCTCTTGTGTGGCACCCTGACCGCACAGGTCATCACGCCACCCGGCGGGGGCGCAGGCGAGCAGGACACCACCGAGTGGCGCGGCTGGACGGGAGTGTCCCTGCAGCATCGGCCGTTGCGCGGCATCACCGTCTCGCTCAACCACCAATGGCGTTGGTCGGACGATTTCACCGAGTTCGACCGTCGCTTTCTCCAAGGGGAGGTGGAGTGGAGCCCGAAAGGGAGTCCCGCTGTGGAAGCGCAGAGCATCCGTGTCGGGGTGAGGCACACCCACAGGCCGGACAGGGCGGGCGACGTTCAGGGGATGGACCGCTTGATCCGTTGGCAGATCGACTACGGCGTGGAGGGCGAGCTTGGCCGGTGGCAAGTTTCGGGTCGGGCCCGATGCCAGCAGCAATCCGCCCTGGCGCTCAAGACCGGCGAGGATCCGGGCACCTACGGCAGCCGCAGGACCTATCGCCTGAAAGGAACGGTGGAATACAACATCAAGGGCTGGAAATGGGACCCCGCCATCTCGGTCGAGCGGTTCCTCGACCGCGTGCCGGAGGATTGGCAACCGGACGGGGCGTGGCGCTTGAGGCTGGCCACAGGCCGCAAGACGGCCAAACGCCAGCAGGTGTCCCTCTTTGTCCAGCGGGATTGGGTAGGCCGGTACAATCCGGCGGCACCGGGCGTGGCGCTGAGTCAGATTGGCGCCGGAATCAACGATTTGCGGCTGACCGGCGCCGTCGAATGGACCGCGGGCGTCCTGTACCGCTATCGCTTCCGCAAGCCCGGCAAGAAGAAGGACAACTGAGGCCGGTCAGCGCACGCTGATGGCCCGTCCTCCGGAGACCACCCGGACGATGCCGCCGGATCCCTCCAGCGGCCATGTCGCGGAAGTGGTGCCGGCCGGGAGCCATTCCCTGCGCCGCATCACTTCGCGACCCGCTGCGTCATAGGCAGCCCATTCGACAAGGCTTCCGACCGGGAGGGTGACCTGCAGCAGGTGTCCGCGATGTGCAGCCGTCCACAGGGTCGATTCCTCGATGCCCGATGCCGTGTCCCCGAAACCGTGGAAGGTCACCTCGTCCGATCCTGAATTGGCGACCCCGAGGGTGTCGATTCCGATGGCGTAGCTGATGTCCGCGGGGCTTGACAATCCTCCCGCGCCGGTCACCACGGTCTCGGCGTCGGCGAAGTCATTGCTGAACCGGGTGATGCGGGTCGGCGACCAGGAGCTGACGTAGTACTGACCGGAACCGTCCACATCGATGCCGTCGAGGTTGCCAAGGCCCGTGCCGTTGACCAACGTGGTCAGGTCACCGCTCTCGAGGTCGAAGGCCAGGATGTCCGCATTGTTGCCCCAGCACACCACGATGGCGCGGTTGCCGGCTTCATCGATGACCACGCCATTGGGGGTGGCGCCGAAGTTGCCGGCCAGGAGTGTGTGGGACATCTGTTGCGGCTCGGTCACGTCCACGGTGTAGAGGCGGCTGCTGCCGAAATCGCTCACGACCAGCATGCCGTCGCTGTGGCTTCCCATGCCGTTCAGGAAGGCGACGCCGGGAATCGCAAGAATGCCGACTTCCGCCGCCGTCTGCAGGTCATAGGCCCGGATGACGTTGTTGCCGATGGCGTAGAGGTGACCGCCGAGGACCTCCATGCCATGCGAAGCCTGCGCCTCACCGAAAAAGCTCCAATTGGCGCCCTGGTCGGACGTCACCAACAGGCTGCTGCCATTGCTCACGAACCACCGGTTGCCTTCCGGATCGTATTCGACGGCTTCGATGTTGTTGGGCGTCTGGGCGCACACCGTGCCCGCGAGGGCCAGGGTGAGAAGAAGGGAGGCGAATCGCATGGCGGCAAGGTACCGCCACCACCGGTCAATCGCAGGGGGTGCCGTAATCCGCCAGGAAGAGCAGCGCGTCCGCCACGTCCACCTGGTCGTTGCCGTCGATGTCGGCGATGCCGCAGCCGGACATGCACCCGAATTCGGCCAGGATCAGCAGGAGGTCGGGCGCCCCGATGTTGCCGTTGCCATCGAGGTCGGCAGGGCAGGTGTCGTCGTCGAGGGTGAACTGGACGTACTCCACGAAGCTGTACCGCTTGATGTTGCGTGCCCGGTCGCGGATCGCAATGGCCGACACGCCCCATGTACCGGGGGCAGACCCCGCGGGAAGGAAGGCGCTGACGGTCACCGTCTGCCAGTCATTGGCGCCAGCGGGCGGGTAGACCTGATAGTAGAAGTTGGCGCCCCCCAGCTCTTCCCACGCGTCGTGGTGGAACTCCTCTCCGAGGGGGTTCCGCAGCGTGTAGGTGATGTGCTGGACACCGGACGCGAAGTCGTCAAACTCGGAGGTGTCCTGGAAGGCCATGGTGAACTCGACCAGCGTCTCGCCGTTGGGTGCATCGGGATTGCTCGGGGTGGCCTCGATGGAGAAGGCATTCAAGTCCAGCACCGGAGGAAGCAGGTCGGGGTATTCGGTCTCCATGTACACGGAGTCCCGGTCTTCGGCAAAGGCGTAGACGCCGTCCGCGTTGCTGTAGTTCGGATCTCCGGTGAAGTAGATGCTCGAGGTGTTTCCGGCGATGTCCGTGGCGATGGCATAGTTCACGGTGTAATGCCCGGTGGGGAAGTAGTGCGGAATCGGCATTTCCATGCTGTGGTGCTTCACCTCCTCATAGCCGTTGCTCGGGAACTGGTTGGACTGGATGTCCATGGAGTAGCGGTTGCCGTAATCCGGGTCGACCGTGGGGAAGGAGACCCGGGTCAGGCCGCGTTGCAGGGGAATCTTGTCGTAAGTGTCGTACTCGACCTGGATGCCGTCCACGGTGGCCGGACCATCGGATCCATCGCCGACCTCGATGCCCGTGATGGCCTCCATGGTGAAGGTGTCGTCGAGGTATTCCGGCGGGGTGATGTCCTCCAGCGGGTTGTTCAGGAACAGGCGCAGGCCAATCGTGGCCGGGCTCTCATAGCGGTCATTGCCGACAGCATCCCAGAGGTGAAGCCCATTGAAATTCCACCAACCGGCCTTCATGTGCTTGTTGAGCGTGAGGGTGCCGGTCAGGACCGAGTCGCTCGTGCCGTTGACCGGCGACAGCCACATGTCGAAGATGGTGCCGACCGAACTCACGAAACGGACCTGTCCACTGGCCGCGCCGTCCTGCGCGGGGTCGTCGCTGTGCAGCGTCACCGTCAGGGTGAACTCCTTGTCGTCGGACGGGTTTCCGATCACCTGGACATCGGTCCCGACGATCTTGCCCGGGTAGGTGTAGTCGGGGAAGAGGTTGTACACCTCGAAGGTGAGCTCCTCGGCGATCATGGCCACATACCGCGCCCCGTGCATCACCCGGTCGCGGATGAAATCGTACTTGGCGGGCGCATGGGTGAGCAGCACCTGGGGATTGGAAATGTAGTAGGCAATGCTCTCGGCCATGTCCTCATTGGGGTTCATGTCGTGGGCGTAGCCGCTGACGAATTCCGTGGTCTGCGTCGTGCTCCATCCGCTGGGCGCATTGGGGTCTTCGAACCAGCCGCCCAACGCCGTCCAGTCGTTCCGGAGGTCGTCGTCGAAGGTGTAGGCCCAGAGGAAGTGGGCCTTCTCGTGGAGGCACAGGCGGTGGATGTGGTCGATGGAGAATCCGCTGAAGGCCGTCTCCATCCATTCGATCGTCTCGATGCCGGTCCACGCGATGGCCGGGGCCATGGGGTAGTAGGGGTTTTGCTGGCCGTTGATGCGGCGCACGAGTTTGCTCAACCCGTCCTGCTTCCGGAGCCCTTCCGGGAACTCCTCGAACATGCCCATGATCTGCAGCTTCTCCCAGGCGGGGAACGGCTGGAAATTGGTCTGGGTCTCGTTCATCAACCCTTCGAGCTCCGCACTGGGCTCCATGAACTCCACGCCATAGCGCTCCTCGGCAATCTGGGCCACCTTCCATGTGTCCGTACCGGCATCGGTGAGGTGGGAGAGCAAGGCCTTGAACAGGCGGCGGGAGAAGAATTGGCCTTGATCGCCATCGAAGTTGACCACGAGGGGTTCGGCATAAGTGAAGGCGTCCTTGGCGATGGTGACGACTTCCGTCCCTGCAATGGTCTCCACCATGTAGTCTCCGTCCAGCATGTCGTCCGTCAGCCTCCAGACGGCCACCACCGGCGTGCCGTTCTCATCGGCCGTGACCCGCGGATAGGGGAGGGACGCCACAGTCTGGTGGAGCTTGAAGGCGTCGTCGGGGGTCCAGTCGAGCTCGTGGTCGTCCAGGACAAACCCGTATTGCTGGAACAGGGTCTGAGCGCTGAAGCCGGCCGGCACCGTGTATGCTTCACCGAGCACCTCAATCACAGGTGGGTCGGCCGGCACGAATTCCGTGGCGTGTCCGGCAAAGCTGCCGTCCTCGTTCCAACCGAACACATACGTCGTGCTGTCTCCAGCCAGGGCCGCCACATCAAGGGTGATGGCAGCGTCCTGCTCAAGGTCGATGACCTGCGCTGCCGGTGCGGCATGCCCGGGCGCATCGATGGACAAGGTCCACGGTCCGGTCGCCAGGGCGAACGTGTGGCTGACCGTCTGGTCCTCCCCGAGGCCGACCAGGGCAGCATCGTCCAGACCGCCAACGCCGCGTTCGACCGTCAAGGTGGCTGCAGCATCCAGCGCAAGGCCCTCCACCGTCACGGTGAGTTCAGCCGTCTGGGAAAGGAGAGGGAGCGACAGGAACGACACGGCAATCCACGCCGCAAGGCAGAAGGTTCGGTTCATGTTCCAAACTAACCACAATCGCACAATCACAGGAGGAGGCACAAGGGGCGGAGCTCCATGGCTGACTCAGTTCATCCGGAAACCGCATAGTGCCACTGCAAATTCAACCCTGCATCATGACGTCAAACACTCAATTGATTGGCCGTTCCTTCAGCGCATTGTCCTCCGTCTGGCTTGTCTCAATCGGCATCATCGTCGTGGAAGCCATTGTCGATTTCGCCGCTTCCGCTTTGGTATACGGCGTGCTCAGCTTGTTCATCACAGGCCCCATGTTGTTTGGAAATGCCCGGTGCTTCCTCGCCATCGGCAGGGGGCAGGAGGTGCAGGTCAGCATGTTGTTTGATGGGTTCAAGCATTTCGTGAACACCATGCTTGCGGGCATCCTGGTCGTCTTGGCCTTCGTGGGCGGCTTGTTCCTGTTTGTCATCCCGGGGATCATCGTTGGCGTTGGATTGAGCCAAACCTTCTACATCATGGCGGACAACCCGGAGATGGAATGCACCGAAGCCCTCAAGGAGAGCTGGGGCCTCGTCATGAAAGGAGGATTCTTCTGGAAGGTGTTTGGAATGGGAATCCTTCAATTGTTTGTGGTTCTGGCTGGATTCATCGCATTGATCATCGGGGTTCTGTTTGCTGTTCCGGTGGCCTACACCGCCTCTGCCCTCCTTTACGACGAAATCAAAGCATCGCGTCTGGTCCAGCCCTGAGGCGGACGACTTCCAATGGGAATGCCTATCTTTGCGGCCCTTCTCTGGAAGGGCATCGGGATGTGGCGCAGTTGGTAGCGCGCGTCGTTCGGGACGACGAGGTCGCTGGTTCGAGTCCAGTCATCCCGACCTCATGAAAGCCTCCACTTCGGTGGGGGCTTTTTTGCACCCTTTCCGCTGGTGAGCCACGCGTCGCCAGAGTGGGGTGCGGCCTTTTAAATGTTCGAATTCCATCGAGGCCTCACTTGAAGGGCCGAAACGGGCGATTGTGAGCAAGGTTTAATCCCAAGCCCGTGATTATTTTCGCGCCAAATACCATTCACATGAACAAGAGCACCCTGTTCGGCATGTTTGCCGCCTGCGCCTTCTTCGCCAGCTGCGACGACGGTGTGACCGAAGTGTGTGACGAGGGCAACAAGGCCGTCATCACCGTTTTCAACAACTCCCTCTGCACCCCGGACGTGAGCGTCAACGGCGACGAGATCGCTTCCGACCTCGGCATCCTCGACCAGGTGAGCACCGAGGTGGACGCAGGCACGCACGACGTGACCACGAACCTGAGCCTCATCACCACTTGCACCGAGCTCGACTGGGAAGTCGAAGTGGCATGTGGCGACACGATCCTCTTGACCTTCGAGTGATCCATTGGATTCACTCCACACGAAAAACCCGGCTGATGCCGGGTTTTTTGTTGCCCCACATTGTGGTTCCCGACATGTGGAGGCCTGAGGAATCGGATTCAAGGATGGGCAAGGCCCCTCGACCACAGGGCCCCGTCGTCCATCCTGAGTCGCACCACCCTCAAGCCCGGGCCATAGCCTGACATCGGCAACCGGTCTGTCCATCCTGCGGAGCGGAGGACCATGCGCCCGTCGACATCGAGCATCTCCACGGAGACCACGCGGCCCACATCCAGATGCTGCGCAGCACGCAGCAGGATGTGCTGGCTGTCTGAACTGAAGGCCAATGTGAACGGGGCGCCAGAGGCGTCACTGGTGATGTCGTCTTCCATGCCGGAAGCCGATCCGTTGGCCCACAGCCATTGGTAGACCGCCGGGAATTCCCGAGCCCAATACCACTCCGCGTGCTCTCCATCGGCATGGATGACGGTCAGGAATTCCTCGGTCTCCAATCCGCTGCTGGTCATGGCGGCGTCCATGTCGACCACATCGCCCACGTAGGCCGGTCCCTCGAGTTCGCCCACGACCGTGTAGACGCGCATGGCCTCCGGATGCTCCGCAGCGGCGATGAAGTCGAAAACGGGGTCGGCCGTCCAATAGGCGGGGGAGAAGACCCCCACACGACTGAAGGTGCCCGTCTCCCGGAACGCGGCATATTGGCTGATCAGTCCGCCCATGCTGCTTCCTGCAATGCCGGTGTGTTCGCGCTCCGGAAGCGTCCGATAGTGCTCGTCCACCCACGGCTTCAGGGTTTCGACGAGGAAGTCAACGTAGGCATCGCCCTCTCCGCCGCCGTATTGGGGATGCGTCCATGGGTTGTATTCGTCGAAGCGGTGGATGCCGCCATTGTCGATGGCGACCACGATGCACCCGGGGTCTCCGGCAGCATGAAGCGCATCCAAGGCTTCGTCGACTTCCCATTCGCCGGCAAAGGAGGTGGCGACATCAAAGCAGTTCTGGCCATCGTGCATGTACAGGACACGGTAATGCTGTTCCGAGTCCGCGTAGCCCGGCGGGGTGTAGATGCGGATCGTCCTGTATCGTTCGAGTTGCGGGATGAAGAAGTCCGGCGTCAGCACCTCCACTCCGGGGCCGGCCGAGGCGCTTCCGGAACCAGACTCCAGGTCCTCCCAGGACAGGATGTCCAAGGATTCCGCCGTGGGCGACCCATCATACGCCACGGTGTGATTGGGTTGGAATCCCCCATTGGCATTGCCTTCCACCTGACTCCAATCCCCGCGGGTGAACTTGAATTCCACCGTGCCCACCGGCGGGGTGAAGGTCAGGCTCCAGCTGCCATCTCCGTCATCGGTCAGGGCATACTGCGCATTCGCGGGGTCCCAACCGTTGAAGTTGCCTGCGGCAAAGAGAGAGGAGCCCGGTGGGGTGTTGGCCGGGATGGACTCCACGTGAAGGGTCAGTTGGGCGAACAATGGGGCCGAACACACAGCCTGTAGTCCACAGCACAGGGACAGGGTCAAGAAGCGGAGCATGCCCGAAAAATAGCGTCTCGGCGCCTGCAGGTGAACAGCACCTTCGATGAGGCGTTACCTTGTCACCATGCCTGTACTGCGTTCACTTTCCATCGCCCTGTTTCTCCTCGCCCTGTGTGTTCAAGGCCAAGCCCAATGGTCGGACCCGACCGTGTCGGTCGACCCGCACGAGGTGCGCTTGACGCCCACGTGGAATGACCCCGACCCGGACATGCAGTCCCGGTTGCGTGGCGCCCCGTTCTGGAGCGGGTTTTCGGCGGAGCACCCGCGTTGGCAAGTGCAGTTCGATCCGTCCACCGGAACGGTGCACAGGGCGTTCGGGCCCGCGATTGACACCGAGGACGCGCCCGGCTGGCTGGCCGCGCAGGTCAATGCGGCGGGATGGGACGTTCAAACGGGTGAGTGGCGCGAAGTGGCCATGGGCAAGCACACGCTCTTCCGCGCCCACCAGGTGGCCAATGGCCGCCGTGTCCTGGGCACCGAGTTCGTGGTCAAGACCGGTCAGGCTGGCGTCATCTCGTGGGGCGCCCAATGCCACCCGGGAGCACAATGGCCGGCACTCTCCGCGCCGCTGTCCGGTGCTGCACTGGAGGACGCGGCGACCAATGGCATTTCCCTCGTCGACATCACGGTGGAAGCGGGAGAGGAGTGGCTGCTTCCCGTCGTCATTCCTGGAGAAGTCAAGCGGTTCGATTACCGCGCCGTGTCCGAACTGACGGTCAGCGGCACCTCTCCGCAAGGGGTTCCGGTCCAGTATCGCACGCTGGTCGACCTCGAGGACGGAACGGTGCATCTGCGACAGAACCAAGTCAAGCACATCGGACATCCGCATGGCCCCCGGCCGAAGCGGCGGGTGAAGCCGATGGGCCCGGCGGCATGGCTCCAGTTGCTGGACGTTCAGATCACGGGAACCGTGCACCTCACGCAGCCGTTCGAGTCTCCGGTCGAAGTCGGCCTGGCCAACCTCTTCGTCCAAACGGCCCAAGGTCAGTTGACCTCCTCCGAGGGCGGCATGATCAGCCTCGACGGCGAGGCTCCGCAGGAACTGGGCCTTCAGCTGCAGGGGCTGTGGAGCACGGTCACCACCAACGACGTCACGCCCTCGCTGGACGTGGAATTGCAGGGCGACAGCATCGTGTCGATGGATGACGGGGCCAACATTCGCGAATTGAGCGCCTACCACAGCGTGAACCGAATCCACGACCACATGGGGTCCTGGCTGACCGGCTTCGATGGGCTCGACATTTCCATGCCCACGCTCGTGGACGTCAGCGGAACCTGCAACGCCTTCTACACGCCAGGCAACCCCACCATCAACTTCTACAGCGAAGGGGACGGGTGCAATGCCTTCTCGCTCGTCAGCGACGTGGTTTTCCACGAATACGGACACGGCATCAACGACCAGTTCTACGCCAGCCAAGGCGGTTCCTTCATCAACGGCGGCATCAACGAGGGCTATGCGGATTTCTGGGCCATCAGCCTGACGGACAACCCGGTGCTCGGTGCAGGGTGCTACATGGAAAACGAGGACTTCTTCATCCGCCGGTATGACGTGAACCCCAAGGTGTATCCCCAGGACCTGGTGGGCCAGGTGCACGCCGATGGCGAAATCATCTGCGGCGCGTGGTATGACACCCACCTGTTGATGGGAGGAGATTGGAACCAAACCCTCCAACTCTTTGTGGACGCCTATCCCGGTTTGCAGGCGGAAACGCAGAACGGCAACGAGGGCGAGGCCTTTGTGGAAATCCTCCTCGATGTGCTCCAAGCGGACGACGACGATGACGACCTGTCCAACGGCACGCCCAACGGCAGCGCCATTCTCGAAGGGTTCGGCATGCACGGCATCAGCCTGTTCAGCAGCGTGGACATCCAGCACACCCCGATTGAGTTTGCCCCCGAAGCGGAAGCCATCGCCATCGAGGCCGACGCGGAAATCCTGTTCCCCTTCGGCCAGTACTTCAGCACCTGTGACCTCTACTACCGGACCACCCCCTCGGCGGACTGGACGGTCGTCGAGATGGAGGAGGGCAGCGGTGATGCGTTCACGACCACCCTTCCCGCACAGGATCCCGGCACGGTCGTCGAGTACTTTTTCGGCATCAGCGACCTGTTCGGCGCGGTCAGTGCCATCACGCCGTTCTCCGCCGATGACGCCGCCAACCCGAACCTGCCGTTCAACATCATCGTGGGCATGGCCCCGGTTCTCATCGACGACCAGGATGACTACTCGGAATTCGGGTTCTGGGAATTGGGACTGCCCGAGGACAATGCCACCACGGGCGAATGGGAGTCCACCATCCCTGTGGGGTCGTACAGCACACCGGGCGACCCGTCGAGCATCTGCGCACCGGCGGAGGACCACACACCGGGCGATGGGCTGTTTGCCTTCCTCACCGGCGTCAGCCCCGGCGGAGATGCGGGCATTGGCAGCAACGACATCGATGCGGGATCGACCACCCTGCAGTCGGAGGCCATCGACCTGAGCAGCATGGTGTCCCCGATCCTGAGCTACTGGCGTTGGTATGTCAACGCTCCGGCATCGGGTGCCAACCCGGGCGCCGACTGGTGGCAGGTCCACGTCAGCGACGACGGGGGACAGAATTGGGTCGAGATCGAGGAGACCTTGACGCAAGACATCCGCTGGCGCCGGAATGCCTTCGCCATCCAGGAATACGTAGACCTCACGGACGAATTCAAGATCCGCTTCGTGGCCTCGGACAGCCTGCGTCCCGGCCAGGAATTCGATGGAGGCTCCCTCATCGAAGCCGCAGTGGACGACCTGCTCATCCTCGATCTGGCCAGCCTCGACGTCAACGAAGCCGATGCCGGTCAGGACATCATGGCGTGGCCGGTTCCGGCCCGGGACAGGCTGCACTCGGCAGGGTGGGCACCCGGAACGTCCGTGGAGCTCATCGATGCCTTGGGCAGACGGGTGTTGACCCAGGCGGCAGGATCGGATGGGCAAGTCCACATGACGTTGCCGACTGGCATGAGCGGGTCCGCCATGGTCAAGGGAACATCACGCTCTGGCAAACTGCGTGTGAAAAAGGTGGTGTTGGCATCGGAATGACGCAGAAGGCGCACATCTTTGCGGCCGCAATTTGAGAACATGTCAAAAGGCACCAAGCCGCGCAGGATGGCAATCCGCGCAGAATGGCAACGGGACAGCGAGTCTGCCCCCGGCTTCAACAAGTACTTCATCACCATCCGTGAACTGGATGGGACAGAAAACAAAGTCCCGGCCTATGGCCGGGACATGCAGGACGCCCTGAGCCGTCTGGTCAAGACGGAACGGACGGAGAAGCTGGTGGAAACGACGGAGCGGATTCCCGACTACGTCTACATCCTCCTCTTCCTGGGGACGCTGGGGGTCGGCGCCACGCTGAGCACGGCGGCCGACAACCCCTTGTACTTTGCGGTTGGAGCCGGCGCCCTGGTCCTTCTGATCGGGCTGTTCCTGCTCAGGGCGAAGCGCTGACCGGCGTCAGTCGCTGAGGCCGCTCGAGCCGGTGGCCGGGGTGATCCACTCGACGTAGATCAACACGGCGTTCGCCGGCAACGCGCTCCGGACCTTCATGAAGCCCTGAACGGACTGTTGTTCCGTGGCGTAGGCCTGGCGGATGTCGAGCGTCTTCACGACTCCGGGGGCCACGCGCACTTCGAACATCGCCTTGAATCCGTACCGATTCTGGTCGTGACCGCGGTCATAGACCGGAACGGGAAGGGTGTTGGCGTATCCGTTGTCGAAGGACGTCAGGGCGTGACGCTCAGCGGTTGCGGGGGTCTGGGCCTGGATCATGGAGGCCGTGCCCAAGGCAGCGGCAAGCATCAAAGTGCGGAAGGAGAGCATGGGTGTGTTGGAATTTCCCACCCTTACGTCCGGAAATCCGGAAAGGTTACACCCCGCCTTCGCGGAGGCACTCCGTTATCTTTGGAAACATGGGAAGAGCCTTTGAATTCCGGAAGGAGCGCAAGATGAAGCGGTGGGCAGCGATGTCGAAGACCTTCGCCCGCCTCAACAAGGACATCATCCTCTCGATCAAGGAGGGAGGCGGCATCGCCGATCCGGACCTGAATGCCCGGTTGCGGGCCGTCATCCAGAACTGCCGGGCGGCCAACATGCCCAAGGACAACATCGAGCGGGCCATCAAGAAGGCCACCGACAAGGATGCGGCCGATTTGAAGCAGGTCACGTTCGAAGGCTACGGTCCCCATGGCATTGCCGTGTTTGTGGAAACGGCCACGGACAACAACAACCGGACTGTTGCCAATGTCCGGAGCTACTTCAACAAGTGCAACGGCAATCTGGGCACCACGGGCAGTGTGGAGTTCATGTTCACCCACGTGTGCCACTTCAAGGTCCCGGCCGAGGGGCAGGACGCCGAGGAGCTGGAGCTCGAATTGATTGACTATGGCGCCGAGGACATCGGGGTAGAGGAGGAGGCCATCCTCATCTACGGGCCGTTCGAGAGCTATGGCGCCTTGCAGAAAAAGCTTGAGGACGACGGCATCGAAATTCTGGAATCCGGCTTTGACCGAATCCCCACCGACACCAAGGAGTTGGATCAGGAAGCTACCGCAGAGGTCGAGAAGCTCATCGAGAAACTCGAAGAGGACGACGACGTGCAGAACGTGTTCCACACGATGTCCTCCAGCACGGAGGAAGACTGATCCCGGCGCTTATTCGCAGACTTCACCGAACTCCACCAGGAGTTGGAGGAGGTCATTGGTGCCCACGACACCATCCGGCACAATGTCCGCCAGACAGCTTTGGTCGATGGCGAACACACAGCTGCCATTGTCGACGTCAGCGTTGAGGTCGAAGTTGAAGGCTTGGGGATAGGTGCAACCACAGCTGGCCGGGTGGTCGAGGATTTCGAATTCCACCATCGCCGTTTGGCCGCCCTCATCGGAGGCCTCGAACGAATAGCTGCCTGCAGCCATGGCCGTGAGGTCAAAGGCCGTGTCATAGGTCACGGCGCCAATGGCCCCGGAGGCGGACAATTCTGCCAATCCCGTGGCACTGCCGGAGCATCGCGTGGAGTAGGCGGTCACATCAATGGAGAGCTGAGCGTGTGCTGCTGAAGCGCACATCAAGGCAGCCAGGAAAAAGGTCGTGCGGAGCATGGTCAACATTTGGTGGATTCAAGGTAGTGTGAACATTCAAGCCGACGTCATCGGAGCCTTGAACGCGCCATGTAAAAGATATAACAAATACCGCAGACGATTATGCATGCGTGCAATGCTGATTGACTCGGTTCAAAAAAAAAGCAAAAGTGTCACGAGATGGTTAGCTTGGTTCGACCACAACTGTCATGCGATTCCTCTGTCTACTCGGGCTTGCCAGCCTTCATTTTGTCGTCCATTCCCAGACCGCCCCGGTGGTGAACACCCGAACTGCATCCGGGTACCCCTCCATTCAGCAGGCAGTTGACGCCGCCGAAGAGGGGGACACCCTCACCTTGGCCTCCGTCACCTTCGAAGAGCGGGTCGTCATTGATAAGGCTGTCGCCCTCCTCGGACAATCCGGCGGGGGAACGGTTCTCGACATCCGCAACCGCCCGTCCTATGGCATCCACCTTGTGTCGGGCGGCTCGACGCTCGAGAACCTCACGGTGATTTCCTCGTCTACCCATGTGGGCTATGCCATCCACAGTGAACCGGGCATTTCAGGCCTCACTCTGCGGAACATCGCGGTCCTCAACAATGCGACATCGGGCATCGACCTCAATGGTTTGGAGCCGGAAGCGGTCAACACCATTGAATCCTGTTCCGCATTCAATTGCGGCGCGGGATTCGGTCTGGCGTTGAGCAGTTGTCAGAATGTCCAGGTGGACCACTTCAATTCCTTTGGCAATGGCAACGGGGACATTGGGATCCTGGAGAGCGCCTACACGCAGAACCGCACCGAGGACATCCGCTTTTCCGGGGAGTTGAACCTGCTCGGCGTCAATGGCGATGGCCTCGGCGCCATCGTCGTCCAGGCCGACTCCACCATCGTGAATCCCGGCGTGGGGCTGCAGTTCGACATCGACATGCAGAGCAACTTCATCCACAAGCTCACGGCCATGACGGAGTACGATGGTGCACCGCTGGGCTTTCTGTTGTGCACGACAGAAAATGTGGCGGCCTTGACGGAGGCGCTGTCCAGCATTCCGGGGGTCACGGGCCTCGTCGCCCGGAACATCGCCTCGGGTGCATTGGAGGTGTGGCCCGGCATGTTGCTTCAGGACGCCATTGAGATGGCCGAGGTGGGGGAGGCCATTCAGGTGCTTCAGCCAGGCGACTACGACACGGAGATGATCACGGTGGACCGGCCGTTGACCATCCTGGGCCCCAATGCGGGGCTCGATGCCACCGACCCCGCACGGATCGAGGAGGCCCGCTTTCTCGGGGGCATGACCCTCGCTGCATCCAACGTGACGGTCGACGGCATCCGCCTGCAGTCCGTTGGGTACGATGGCGATGGGTTGACGCTGAGCGCCGGGGCAACGGACATCACGGTGCGGAACACCGTCATTCGGGGCAGTTTCGATGTCACAGGCGACATGGGACAAGCGGGAACCCGGAATCATGGCGAGGTGAGTTTCGAGCGGTGCTCTTGGCGGAATTGGCCGGTGGGCATTGCCCTTGAACAGGGCGCGCTGTCGGTTGCCCACTCCACGGTGTCCGACAACGGAGAGGGAGTCCGGTTCGCTTCCAATGGAACAGGGACAACCCGCTTGGAGGCCGGGAACCTCATCATGGTCAATGCGGGCGTGGATGCGTTCGCCATCGAGTCTGCTCATCCTGGCGACAGCCTGATCGTCACGGAAACGGCGGGCACCTTGCATCGACACGCCTTCCGTTTCGACGAGGACATCGACCACCGCATCGAGGGCAATGTCTTCGTGGAGTCTGAGGACCAGGTGGTGGGGCTCTCCAACGGCCAGCGCATTCCGCTGTGCGAGCAAAACGAGTTCTTCCTGCCCCCGATCAACATCGAGGGCTGCATGGATCCGCTTGCGCCGAACTACGAAGCCTGCGCGACACTCGACCCGGGCGTGTGCAACTATGGAGGGTGCACGGACCCGGGTGCCTGCAACTTCGACGGGGAGGCCACCTTGGACAATGGCAGTTGCGAATACCAGACCTGCGCGGGATGCCTGAATGCGGAGGCCTGCAACTACGACCCCGAGGCCACGGCAGAGGGAAGCTGTGATTTCGAAAGCTGCCGGGGGTGCACCGATCCGGCCGCGCTGAACTACGATCCCGGGGCGACCATCGACGATGGGTCATGCCGCATTGCGGGATGCATGAACCCTGAGGCGGACAATTACAACCCGGACGCCACCTTCGACAATGGGGTCTGCTTCTTCTTCGGGTGCACGGACCCCACCGCCTGCAACTTCGACGCCCAGGCCAACCTCGATGTCGGCACCTGCGACTTCGACAGTTGCGCCGGTTGCACGGCCGTCCGGGCCTGCAATTATGACCCGACAGCCTCGGTGGATGATGGCAGTTGCGACTACGTGTCCTGTCGGGGGTGCACCAATCCGGATGCCGTCAACTACAATCCGGACGCCACCCTCGATGACGGATCCTGCAGGATTCTCGGGTGCACGGATGCGGCCGCAGTGAACTACGACGCCGAGGCCACCACGAACGACGGGTCCTGTGAGTTCGCCGGGTGCACGGACAGCGGAGCCTGCAACTTCGATGCGGCCGCCGATGTGGACGACGGCAGTTGTGACTACACGGCGTGCGCAGGATGCGCCGTCGCCGGATTCTGCAACTACGACCCGACCGCCACCGTGCACGATGGCTCGCTGTGCGACTACCTGAGCTGTTGCGGAGATCCTGCGGCGACCAACTACGACCCGGCCATCTTCCCTCAATTGACCTTCGGTTGTGTCTATGGCCAGGCGGCCGGACAAGCCTCCTTCATGACGTGCACCTTGCCGTTCGCCTGCAACTTCGGTGCGGCGGGCGACTGCGAATTTGACAGCTGTGCCGGGTGCACGGAACCAGCGGCCTGCAACTATGACCCCACGGCCACGCTGTCGACCACCACCTGTACCGGACCGGCCGATCTCTATGGCGTCGATTACGTGGACTGCGCAGGCAGTTGTCTCAACGACGTCAATGGAAATGGGGTCTGCGACGAGGAGGAGACCACCGGGTGCACCGACAGCGGAGCCTGCAACTACAGCGCATCCGCGACGCTGGACGACGGCGGGTGCGAGTTTGTCAGCTGTGCCGGATGCACGGACAACGCGGCCTGCAATTTCGAGGCAGGAACCCTCCTCAACGATGGCAGTTGCGAATACGAGAGCTGCGCCGGCTGTTTGGATGCTACAGCGTGCAACTACGACGGAGCGGCCACCGTGTCCGGATCCTGTGTGTACCCCGTTGACCTGTTCGGTGTGAATCACGTGGACTGCCAGGGGGACTGTCTTCAGGACGCGGATGGCGATGGCATTTGTGACGAAGCCGAAGTCCCCGGCTGCACGAACCTCGCGGCGTGCAACTACTCCTCGGAGGCCACCGAGAACAACGGAAGCTGCGACTTCAGCAGCTGCTACGGGTGTACGGATGCGACGGCCTGCAACTACGACCCGAGCGTGACCGAATTGGACGACTCCTGCGACTACATCACCTGCGCCGGCTGCACGGATCCGGACGCCTGCGACTTCGATGCCGAGGCCACCATCTCCCTCGTCTGCACCTACCCGGCGGACAGCGAGCTGGACTGCGCGGGCAATTGCCTGGTGGATGCGGACAGCGATGGAGTCTGTGATGTGCTGGAGGTCAGCGGCTGCACGGAGGTGACCGCCTGCAATTTCAACGTGGAGGCCACCGACGATGACGGGTCCTGCGAATTCCTGACCTGCGCAGGGTGCACGAATCCCGGGGCCTGCAACTTCATGGCGGCGGCCACGCTCAACGATGGAAGCTGCGATTACAGCGAGTGCCAGGGCTGCACCGACGCCAATGCCTGCAACTACGCCATCGACGCCACGGCCGAGGACGGAAGCTGCATTTATCCCCTGGACATCTGGAATGACCCTGCGCTGGATTGCGGAGGCTTCTGCCTCAGCGACACGGATGGGGATGGAACCTGCGACCTCGACGAGATCCGCGGTTGCATGGAGCCCGGAGCGTGCAACTACGACCCCCTGGCGGAATTCGACGATGAATCCTGTGAGTACCAGAGCTGTGCGGGGTGCACCCTCGAGGACGCTTGCAACTACAACGCACTCGCCACCCTCGATGACGGGAGTTGTTCGACCCCGGTGTCCCTCTACGGATCCGACGCCTACGATTGCTTGGGCACGTGCCTCGAGGATGCGGACGGGGACGGCGTCTGTGACGCGTTCGAAGTGGTCGGATGCCAGGATGAATTGGCGTGCAATTATGACCCGGCCGCCACGGATGCCGCTGAGTGTCAGTATCCAACGGAGTACTACGATTGCGACAACGTCTGCCTGAACGATGCGGATGGCGATGGGGTGTGTGATGAATTGGAGGTGGTCGGTTGTTCCGACCCGACGGCGTGCAACTACGAGCCGGCCGCCACGGACCCAGGCTTGTGTGAGTACCCGGCGTTCGATTACGTGGATTGCGATGGGATTTGCCTGGAGGATTCCGATGGCGATGGCATCTGTGACCCCGTCGATGAAGGCGACCCTTGTCTGGGTGACCTCAATGATGACGGGCTGCGCAGTGCATCCGACGTGTTGATCCTGCTGACGGGGTATGGGTGTTTGTCCGATTGTGGCGAGCTCGACCTGAATGGCGACGGCAAGGTGACCGCAGCCGACATCTTGTCCATGTTGACCGTGTTTGGCAGCTACTGCCCCTGAGGCGTTTGCCCCACATCCTCCACACTTGAGAAATGGCCGCAGCTGCGGTCATTTTTCGTTGTAACCGTTTCGGCTGGTTGTCGTAGACCCTGCACGTTGGTCTCCTCTCACTTCTGATGAAGAGGGTCTAAATGTGTATATTTATAGACGAATAGCCTAAAAATGCGCTTCAGTTTCCTCCTTTCAATCGTTTGGCTGCTCGCCTCGGCAGGCGACGCACAAGTCAGCCCTGTCCTCAACCTCACGGCGGAGACCGAACATGAGTCCATCTCTGAGGCCATCAGCAGCGCCTCGCCCGGGGACCACCTGTCGCTCGCTGCCGCGACATTCGTCGAGCACGTGGCCATCGACATCCCGTTGACCCTGTCGGGTGCACCCGGAGGAGGCACCATCATCGACGTCAGCGCTGAAGACGGTTGGGGCATCACATTGAGCACCGACCACATCACGGTGGAAGACCTGTCCATCATTGCAGGCGGGGTCAATACGGCCTATGCCGTCCACAGTGAACCGGGCATCACGGGCCTGACCCTGGAGGACATCTCCGTGTACGACTCCAACCGGTCGTGCATCGACCTCAATGGATTGACCGGTCCGGAAATCAACACCATCCGCAACGTGACCGTCAGCGGCAGCAACATTGGATTCGGTCTCGCGCTGAGTACCTGCGCCCAGGTCGCCATCGAGAACATCACGAGCGTGGACAACGCCTTCGGCGACATCGCCATCATGGAGTCGAATTACTACGACCAGGAGGTCACCGGCATCTCCTTCGCCGGCGAGTTGGACTTGCGGGGGCCCCAAAGCCTCGGCGGCGGTGGTGTGGTCATCCAGATTGACCCCAGCCTGACGCCAGTCGGCACGGGCGCCGGGTTTGCCATCAGCGTGAACGCCGACGGATACGAGCAACTGATCGAGGCGCCCGGTGATCTGACCGGTTGCATCCTCGTCCACGAAGACGACATCCGCGGCGTCGCCAATACGCTTGGCGGTGCCATCTCGGATTTGATCGCCTACGACATGGTCACCCAGCATCGCCTCGTGTTTCCCGGCATGCGCATCCAGGCGGCCCTCGACAATGCTGACGACGGCGCCATCATCGAGGTTGACCCCGGTGCATTCGACACCATTCCCCTGGTCATCGATGCGGACGTGACGTTGATGGGCAGCAATGCGGGAATCCCGGCAGAAGGGGGCGCCCCGCGAACAGCGGAAACCCTCATTCCGGGCATCATCCAGAATGGAGGCGCGGTGACGCTCGACGGCATTCGCATTCAAGGCGGGGCAGGGGACGCCATCCACATGGCGCCCGCGGCCACGGGCTTGACCTTGCGCAACAGCGTCCTCATCGGCGCCGATGTGGCGGGAAGTCAGGGTGTCCACGCCAACGGCGCCGTGCTGGTTGAAGACACGCGGATTTCGCGGTTTGGCACGGCGGTGAAGCAGGCAGGAGGGACCTTGACGGTCCAAGGCTCCCGGTTGCAGGCCAACGCCACCGGTGTCGCCTTGGACGGTCCGGCCGTTCTCCAGACCACGTTGGATGGGGTGACCCTCGACAATCCCGGAGGAGCCGGATTGCATGTGCTGTCCGCTCCGGCCACGGTCCAGGTCAGCTTGGTGAACTCGTCCTTCGACCTGCACGGAACGTCCCTCAAAATGGACACGCCTGTGGCCCTGAGTGCGTCCGGTGTGTCGTTCACGAATGCCGAGCAGCAGACCGCGGGCGTCCCTGAATCCACCAAGCTCGCCTTGTGCGCGGACAACACCTTCAATCCCGCGCTTCGGATCGCCGGGTGCATGGACACCGACGCAGACAACTATGCCGAGTGCGCCACCATCGACTTCGGTTGTGAATACCTCGGGTGCACCTCGCCCAAGGCCTGCAATTTCGATGTGGGGGCCAACGTCGACGATGGCACCTGTGACTTCGTGACCTGTGCGGGATGCCCCTTGGGCTTTGCCTGCAACTACGACCCGGACGCCGACCTGTATCGCGTGGAATCCTGTGATTTCGTCGACTGCGGAGAGGGCATGGCCGAATCGGGCATGGACCGGAACGGCTTGTCCCTCGTCGATGGATGCACCATTCCACAGGCCTGCAACTTCAACCCGGACGCCACGGCTGAAGATGGAAGCTGCACGTTCGACTGCTACGGCTGTCTGGACGCGGAGGCGTGCAATTACGACGGAACCTTCACCCAGGCCTCCAATGAAACGTGCTTGTACAAGGTCGATCTGTACGCATCGGTTTACGTGGATTGCGATGGCGTTTGCCTGAATGATGCCAATGGCAACGGGGTCTGTGACGAGGAGGAGGTCTCCGGATGCATGGATTTCGAAGCCTGCAATTTCAACGCCGCCGCGACCCTCGATGACGGACAATGCGATGTCGTGAGCTGCGCCGGCTGCACCAATGCGCAGGCCTGCAACTACGACCAGGAGGCCTTGATCACGGACGGATCGTGCGACTACGACAGCTGCAAGGGTTGCACCGACCCGAATGCCTGCAACCACGATGTGGACGCCACCCTGGATGACGGCACGTGTTCCTTCCCCGTGGACCTGTACAACAAGACGTACGTGGATTGCGACGGTTACTGCCTCAACGACGCCAACGGCAACGACGTGTGCGACGAAGTGGAGGTGCTCGGTTGCATGGACCAGAATGCCTGCGCATTCGATGCGGATGCCACCATGGACGACGGGTCTTGCGACTACCAGAGTTGCGCCGGATGCATGGAGGCCTCGGCCTGCAACTACGACCCCGGCGCCTCGATTGACAGTGGCCAATGCAGCCACCCCGAAGACCTGTATCCCGGTCAGGTGTTCGATGGGGTGCCGGTTGTGGATTGCTTGGGCCGGTGTTTCAACGACGCTGACCTCGATGGAATCTGTGACGAATTCGAGATCGCCTGCCCGGGCGACCTCAACGGAGACGGGTTGCGCGGTGCGGCCGACATCCTCGTGTTGCTCTCCGCCTTCGGGTGCATGGAGGACTGTGGCGCACCGGACCTCAACAACGACGGCTTGGTGGCGGCCAGCGACATCCTCGCTGCCCTGTCGAATTTCGGCGTGCCCTGCCAATGACCTGTCCCAGTCGCACCGGGTTGTGCGCTGGATACAGGGAGCATGCGGGACGCGGCGAATCCGTCGCATATTGACGTGACCCTCGACCCGCCATGCACGCCACGCCCATACTGGAACGCCGATTCGGGGTGATCGCCTTCGGGTGGATCGCCATCGGGCTTCTGTGTGGTGCACCGCTTCATGCCCAGCACTGGTCGGACGGCCTCATGCCGGGAGCGGATTGGGCGGTCGCCAAGGCCGCGTTTGACAGCACCTGGACGGACAGCCTGCCCGAGCGGGGAAAGGGCGTCAATCCGTTCCAACGCTGGTGGCATTTCGCAGAAAGGCGGTGGGCCTTTGACGGCGCTGAAGACGCCGAGCACACTCCGTTCCGTTCGAATGCGGTCTGGTTGGAAACGGCCGAGGAGCGGGCGGGCCGAGAAGCCCGGCTCACCCCGTTGGCGCCCCTGTGGCAAAAGGCCACGCCAGAGGGCATTCCCGCCGTGGGTGGCGCAGGCCGGGTGAACCGCGTCGTCATCCACCCGCTCGACACGTCCGTCTGGGTGGCCTGTGCGCCGAGTGGCGGTGTGTGGAAGTCGACCAACAGCGGAGGACATTGGTCATTGCTCGGTACGGCCGATTGGGCGGGCATGGGCGTGTCCGATGTCGCCTTCCATCCCGAAGACTCGCTCGACCTGCTCGTGGCCACAGGAGACAGCGATTTCGGCAGTGCCTATGGCGTCGGGCTGATGCGCTCCTCGGACGGCGGCGCAAGCTGGTCACCCACTCCTCTCGTGTTTGACCTCTCGCAGACCCACACCGTGAGCCGGGTTCACCGGAAGGCGGGTGCCCCGGCCCACATCCTGACGGCCACATCGGACGGCATCTGGGTCAGCGAGGACGACGGCGGGACCTTCACGCAAACGCTCATCGGCCTCTGCTCGGACCTCGTTCCCCATCCGGGCGATCCCGAAGTCTGGTATGCCCTGTTGCGACCGGGCGAGGTCCAGCGGTCCACCGACGGCGGATGGAGCTGGTCGGCCGTCAACGGTCTGCCGGGGTCCTACGGCATCAGCCGGATGTCCCTCGCCGTCTCGCCCACTTCGCCAGGGGAGGTCTGGGTCGTGGCCGCCAAGGCAAGCACGCAGGGCCTCGATGGCGTATTCTTCAGTCCAGACAGCGGCCACACCTTCACCGAGCTCCCCGACGTGCCGAATCTCCTCGGCTACACCGTGAGCGGGGTCGATTTGGGCGGGCAAGGATTCTATGACCTCACCATTGCGGTGGACCCCCTCAATGCGGACCACATCGTCGTGGGCGGTGTGAACCTCTGGAGCACAGCAGACCACGGCGCCCATTGGAACTGCATCGGGCATTGGTATGGGGCAGACACCGTTCCGGAGGTCCATGCCGACCACCACGCGGTCACCTTCTTCCCGGGGACGTCCGATTGGGTGTCCGCCCACGATGGAGGGGTGGCCCGGTTCACGCAAGGGACCCCTGCACCGGTGGACCGCTCGGACGGACTGGACATCGCGCAGGTCTATCGCATCGGACACGCCGAGGAACGGCCCGACCGCTTGCTGGCCGGGTGGCAGGACAATGGAATCAACGCCCTGAAGGATGGCGTGCACGCCCGGGTCCGAGGAGCGGACGGCTTCCACTGCCTGTTCACGCCGGGCCGGCCGGATACGGTCTATGCCGCGGAATACTTCGGACGCACCTTTCGCTCCGAGGACGCCGGATGGAGCTGGACCGAATGGATTGGAGGCAACGGATCCGGGGTGGGGGAGCGCGGGGATTGGGACACGCCCATGGCGTTTTCTCCGGCCAACCCGGAGCGGGTGTTCGTGGCCAAACGACGGCTGTATTGGAGCGATGATGGCGGGACGAATTGGTCCCAAACCAACGCGCTGCCAGGTGGCCCGCTGGAGATGCTCGCCTTGAGCCCGGTATCCGACGAGGTGGCTGTGGTCGGCAGGAGCACGTTCGCCTACCGCACGACCGACCTGTCTTCGTGGGCGCTGCTTCAGGATTTGCCGGGATTGCCGGTGCTGGATGCGGTGATCGACCACGAGGATGACGACATCCTGTGGCTTGCTTTTGGGGGGTACGACGCCGATGCCCGGGTCAGGCGCAGTGAGGATGGCGGCGTGACGTGGGCCGAAGTGGGCAGCGGGTTGCCGGCGTTGCCGGTGAATGCCTTGGCGCGGGATGTCGAGACGGGCGACCTGTATGCGGGCACGGATGCCGGCGTGTATGTGCTCCCGGACGGTTCCGACCTCTGGGCGCCCTACAAGGCGGGCCTGCCCGAAGTGCTGTGCTCGGACCTCGCGGTCCGCAGGTCCACCGGCGAACTCCTGCTGTCCACCTACGGACGGGGGGTCTGGAAGGCTCCGTTGTATTCCGTTCCGGACCGGGACGCGGCCGCCATGCGCATCCTGGGCGCACAGCCCGCCCAATGCGGCCGTCCCCCGGCGGTCAAGCTGGCTTTCCGCAATGCAGGAAGGGACACCCTCGTGGCCGCGACCGTCGGCTGGGGTGCCAGCGACACCTTGTCCTATGGATTCGTGCTGCCGCCCAACGAAACGCTCCATCTCCCTTGGGCGGGCGTTCCGGCCAATGCGCTGGATTTCGGGGACGTCCTCGAAGCCCGCATCCTGTCGGTCGTCGGCGTAGACGGTGACGTGCAGCACGGAAGCCTGACCAGCAGCGTGGACGCAGTGGCCGAGAACGACGTGGCGCAGGCCCTCTGGGGCCATCAGCAGGAGAGCGGACTGGTCATCATCGAAACGGTCGCCGACTGCCACCCGCTGGAGGCGGCCTGGGACGTCCTCGACAGTGCAGGGCGCTCCATTGCGCGCCGTCAGCATTTCGCGCCCGAGGCCGTCACACGGGATTCCCTGTGTCTCACGCACGGTTGCCACGCATTCGCCCTGCACGACGCCATGGACGATGGGTTTGCCGGGGCCGATTGCGGAATGGTCGGCAGCCTGTCCTGGCAGTCGCTCAACGACACGGTCGTCTGGTCGCTCACCGGTGGGTTTGCCAATGGGCAGGTCGAGACCGTGTGCCTGCCCGTTGCCGGCGTATCCGGCTGCACCGATCCGGCCGCCTGCAACTTCGATCCTGCGGCCGCACAATCCGATGAAGGGTGTGTGTACGGGTGTCCCAATGCCAATTGCCCGAGCGACCTCGACGGGGACGGCGTTCACGGGGCCACCGACATTCTGGACGTCCTCTCCGAGTATGGGTGCACGTCGGGGTGCATGCGGGACGTCACGGGAGACGGTGTGGTCTCCGCCAATGACATCCTGTTGGTGTTGGCATTGTACGGCCAATCTTGTTCCGATTGACCTTGGCGGGTGCATCTTGCGCTCCCATGGCTCAGCGCACCTCCCGTCCCAAGCCGGTCATCCGCCGGTGGATTGCCGAAATCGAAGCTCCGCTCCACGCACAGGTCCGGTCTGAACTCGGATTGGCCAGCACCACGGCCGCACGCAATCTCATCAAGGGCGGCGGCGTCCGGGTATCCGACGAGGTCATCAAGATTCCCTCGACCGTCATCCGGGTGGGGCAGGAGATCTCCGCGCCAGAGGCCAAGGATGTGCGCAAGCTGGAAAGTGCAGATGCACCCAAGTCCATCCGCCCTGCCGACGACCTCCCGTTTGAAATCCTCTACGAGGACGACGACCTGTTCTGCTACATGAAGCCGGCCGGATGGGTCGCCGCGTCACCGAATCCCCGGGTCGACACGAGTTTCACCCGGGTCAAGGAATTCCTCATCGCTCGGGATGCGGAACAAGGCAACGTGGAGCGCCCCGTTCACTTCGTCAACATGCTCGACAAGGACAGCAGCGGAATCGCCGTGGTGGTGCGGGACATCGCCCTGCGTCGGCGCCTGCAGGAAAAGTGGGGGGAGTTCCGGTTCGAATCCTACCTGCTGCTGCGGGGTGACATGCCGGAGGACGGAGAATTCAGTGCCCGGCGCAAGCCCGGCGAGAAGTACTCCGCCAAGAAG
>JBMYZR010000029.1:0-29395 GCA_049610565.1 Flavobacteriales bacterium
CGACCAACATGACCGCAGCCGACGGCTACGGCGCCGTTCCGGCCGACCACCCGTCCATCGCCCAACCCGCGGCCGAAGAAGCCGTCCCGGCGGGGGTCGATCCGGAGACCGGCGAGGTCGGCTGACCCATTCCGCGGGGCGGGGAAATCCGTTGGCTCAAACCCACTCCCAACAGGAGCGGTAGGCCCCGGTGTTCTCGCAATGCTGGGTGAATCCGGCGTAGAAATCGTCCGTCCCGAGGGTGGCGCTGTCGCCGATGACGAGCAGGTGCATCCGGGCGCGGGTCATGGCCACGTTCATCCGGCGGTGTTCGGCGAGGAAGCCCACCGTGCCTTCGGCATTGGACCGGGTGAGTCCGATGACCATGATGTCCCGCTCTTGGCCCTGGAAGCCGTCGACGGTCTGGATGGTCAACCGGCCTTCCGAGGCGATCACTTCGCTGTGCAGCAGGTCCTCCAGCAGGGTGACTTGGGCGCGGTAGGGCGCGATGACCCCGACCGTGGCCTGGGGATGGGCAGCCATCAATTCCCGGACGCGGTCCACTGTGAAGGTGGCCTCCTCGGGGTTGCGGATGCTGGCGTGTGAGCGGCCGGTGGTGTCCGCCTCGGGGGCGGACCGCTCCTCGTCCCAGCCGCGGCCGGCCGTATCGATGAAGGTCAGCGGCGGCAAGTCGGCCAAGGTGCGCGCCGCCACGGCCTCTGCGGCCGTCAGGTCGCCGCTGTAGAAGGTGCGGTTGGGGAACGCCATGATGTCGGCGTGCATGCGGTACTGCGTGTCGAGCAGGTGGACGTTCCGGTCCCGGTCGATGGCCTTCTCGAGCAGGCTCACGCCCAGGCCCGCCTTGAGCGCCGCGGGGTCCTTCACCGTGGGCGGCAATTGAAAGGCATCCCCGGCCAACACCACCCGGTCCGCGATGCGGATCGGAATCCACGCGGCGGGCTCGAGGGCCTGGCCCGCCTCGTCGAGGATGGCGGTGCCGAACCGGCGGCCGGCGAGGGCCCGGTCTGCAGCCCCCACGAGGGTGCAACAGACCACTTCGGCGGCGTCCATGGCGCGCTCAGCGAGGAACCCTTCCAGGCGGTCGGCTTCCTTGCGCAGGTCCCGGGCCTCCGCGTAGGCGGCGCGGCGCGCGGCCCGCTGGTCCGACCCGAAGGTGCGGAACTGCTTCTCGGCCTCCCGTGCGGCCTCTTCGGCTTGCTTCCGGAACGCCTTGACCTGCTTGTGGTCCGGATCGGCAGCCACGACCCGGTCGAGGGCGCGGTCCACCACCGCCGGGTCGACCCGCATGGGGTGGCCGATGCGGACCACATTGAGCCCGATCGCGCCAAGCCGCTCCACGAGCAGGTCGGCCGCCGCGTTGGACGGGGTGGCGCACAGCACCTTCTCCCCGCGGCGCACCAGCGCCTTCACGAGCTGCACGAGCGTGGTGGTCTTGCCGGTCCCCGGCGGTCCGTGGAGGGTGGTGACCTCCGGCGCCGTCAGCGCGTGGGCCACGGCCCGGTTCTGGGAGGCGTTGAGATCCGGGTGCTCGAAGGGGTCCGGCTCCACGGGCTCCGGCCGGGCGTATCCGAGGATGACCTCGCGAAGCGAAGCCAGGCGACTGGGCTTGCCATCGCGGCCTGCATTGAGGACGTCGGACAGCGCCCGCGCCATTTCCTTGAAACTCCGCTCGTCGAACCGGGCGTCCAGTACCCAGCTGCGGTGCGTGGCCTGCTCGGGCAACTCTTCCCCGTCGAGGACCACCTCCGCCTCCAAACCGCGGGCGGACCGCACGATGCCGCGGTGCGAGACCGCCTCGCCCTTGGCATCCGAAGAAGACAACTGAACGGCGGACCCTGCACGGAACGCACCGGGCTCCCCCGATTCGGCCTGGACCTCCACGGTCGGCCTGCCCCCGAGTGTGAAGGCCGTGCGCACAATGCTGACTGGGGCCCAGGTCAGGCCCTCGGCCTTGCGCCGGGCCACAGGCTGCCCTTCGAGGATGGCGGCATACCGCGCCTCTTCAGCGCGGTGCTCGGTCACGAGCGCCTCGGTCAGGGCGGACAACTCCGCGATGCTGTCGCGGTGGGCCATGGTGGATTACTGGCGGTCCCGGAGAATCTGCAGCGGCCCCACATAGCGGAACCCGTCGCCATTCTCGGTGATGACCCCGTTGTGCTCGATGTCCTCCAGCGGCAGGCTGTAGGAGTTGATGTCGAGCATGACGTAATACGTGCCGTCGGCCGCCTCGGTCTCATCGGGCGCCCAGGTGTTCTCGTAGTCCGCCTGGACGTAGAGGATTTCCCCCCACCGGTTGTAGACCGTGAGCGTGGGGCCGAGGGTACTGATGGCGTTGCCCTTGATCTCGAACGCGTCGTTCTCGCCGTCGTTGTTGGGCGTGAAGACGTTGGGGATCATTTCAATGGCGCAGGGACCGAAGTTGACATCGAAACTCATCGCGTCCTCCCCGATGCAGGGGGGCGCCATGCTCACCACCACCGTGTAGACGTCCGTGGCGGTGACCGTCAAGGCGCTGCCGGTCTCGGCGAGCACACCGTTGGCGGCGGAACTCCATTCGAACTCGAGCTCCCATTCCTGGACGCCGAGGTCGGGCACGAGGATGTGCTCGTCCCCGATGCACAGGCCGTAGACATCCTGGTCGGGGCCGAGGGCAGGCGGCGGGTAGATGCCAACCGGCACCGTGGCGCTGGCGAGGCATTCGTCGATGTTGCCGCCGGTCATGTTCATCGTCACCGTCACGTTGACAGGAGAATCCAAACCGTCGATGGTCGCCGTCGCCCCGCTGTTGTTGCCGCTGACGGGGTTCACCGTCCCGTCGGTGGTCTCCCAGGACCAGTCGACGTTGAGGTTGCCCGACACATCGGCCGTGGAGGCGGTCAGCTCGACCGGTACGCCGCACCAGCTGTCCGCAGCGGAGAGCTCCACCGTCGGTGCCGGCTCCACCGTCACAACCATGGTGTCGGACGACGTGCAGCCGAAGTCGTTGGTCACGGTGTAGACGTATTCGAAGATGCCCTGGTTCTCCGGCAGGATGCTGATGTTGTCACAGTCCCCGCCGTCGTCCACGATGAAGGGACCCGTCCAGTAGCTGCTGTCGCAGTCCGCGCCGATCTGCGGCGTGAAGACGATGGGATCCGGGTACAGGGCCGGATCGAAGTCGATGAACCAGTCGAAGATGAAGCCGTTGTCGGACCCCCAGCTGTCGCAGACCTCGACGGTCCAGGTGCCGTTCATGGGACACCCTTCGAGCAGGGTCCAGGGCTGGGCGGACTCATAGGTCCCGGACGGCAGGGTGCCTCCGGCGTTGTCGGCCCAGGTGCCGTTTGTGGCGGTGGGGGACCAGAAGTAATCGTAGCCCACGCCCGGTTCATCCGGCAGGGCATCGTTGTCCACGGGCACGCCGAGGAAGGTTCCCCCTCCCCCCTGCTGGTGGACGCCCATCGAACTTCCATCCGGGCAGATGAAGGTGATGGTGAGGTCGCCCATGAAGCTGTGCTCGAAGTTGATGAAGAAGTTCTCGAAATCGTCGGGAGACTCGATCACCTGGCCGGAGTTGAAGGCCGTGTAGACGATGGACGAGCTGAAGCATTGCGACTGGTCATCCGGGATGAAGAGGCCGCCGCCGAAGTCCACCGTCGGGGTGCTGTCGTAGGTGATGCCCTCGGCCACTCCAACCACGGGGTACTCCTCGCCGGCGCAGATCTGCAGTTCCTGGGTGGTTCCCTCGAAACTGGTGGGCGTCGACACGAGAATGAGGTGGTCCACCAGGTTGCCGTTGGGGCAGTCGTTGTTGTCGACCAGGTAGAGCTGCACGTTGTAGGCGCCGGGCTCGTCGTAGCTGTGGGTCACCTCCGGTCCGGACGTGTTGGAATTGCCGTCGTCGAAATCCCATTCCCAGCTGGCGATGAGGAAGTCCTCGGCCGCGGTCGACCCGGTGCCGTCGAATTGGATTTCCTCGCCCACGCAGATCTGCAGCGGCACGGTTTCCACCGCACCGTCGATGGTCGTCACCACGTTGGCTTCCGGCCGTTGGCAGGGCTCCTCGCAGATGACCTCCGCGGTCCAGTTGGAGTTGTCGGTGGCGTCGGAGGTGAACTGCCAGGTGATGCAGCCGGACGCATTGACCACATCGTCCATTTGGCTCCAGATGTCCTGGCCCTGCAGGTCAAACCCGGTGTACACGCCATCCGGTGCGCCCACCGCCTCATCGGAGAGCCACATGAAGAGGGTGTCCCCGGCGCCGAGGGCGCAGAGGTTGAAGTAGAAGTTGATGACCGGATCCGCCGGCAGGTCCGGACAGAAGGTCATCGTGAAGTCGGCGTTGGGGGAGGCATCTCCCGCGGTCAGGCCGTTGTCGACGAAGAAGAAATCACAGCCGGTGTAGGTGCCGCCCTGGGAAATGGACACCTCCTGTGACCAGCCGGCCACGGACATCGCCACGGCGGCGAACAGAAGAAGGGTGCGGTTCAGCATGTCGGGGAATCAGCGCTGGCCCTTGGCTTGGCGGGCAAGGTGTCGGGCATAGAGGTCCTGGCAGCGCTGGGGGCTGTGGAATTGAACGACCCCCTTGTCGCCGATTCGGAAGTTGGTCGGCAACGCCGGATCGGCATTGTAGACGATGGCCCATTGGCGGGGATCAAAGGTCTCCGGATCGAAGTCCGCCGCGGTCAACTCGGCCGTGCCATCGGCCGATGCCGTGCCGGCGAGATCGGGAAAGCCCTCGCCCTTGGTCATGTCGGCCACGAAAATCCAGCCCTCCTCCGCCACGAAGGCATCGAATTCGGGTCCGGCGTGGAGTTCAACAGAGTGCGTTGCGCCGTTCGTCTGCTGGGCGGTGGCAACGTGGGGAGCCATCCAGAACAGGGCAAGGACGGCGGGGATCAGGCGGTTCAATTGCATGGTTTCCTCTTCACAACCCCTGCGATCGCGCAAGAGTTGCTCGAAAGTACCACATTTGCGCCCCCGCGATTCCCGATGTGATGAGACTTATCGAAGTCAACGACCCGAAAACGCGCGCGGCCTTCCACGCCGTGCCCCGCACCGTCTATGCGCACGATTCCGTGTGGATTCCGCACCTCCAACAGGACATCGACAAGGTGTTCGACGAGGACAAGAACCGCCTGTTCAAGAAGGGTGGGGTCGCCCGGCGTTGGATCGCGCAGGACGACGGGGGCCGCGGCGTCGGCCGCATCGCCGCCTTCGTCAGTCCCAAATACAGTGGCGGCATGAAGCAGCCCACCGGCGGCATCGGCTTCTTCGAGTCCATCGACGACGATGCCGTGGCCGCCCTGCTCTTCGACGCCGCCGAGTCCTGGCTGCAGGACCAAGGCATGGAGGCGGTGGACGGGCCGATTAACTTCGGGGAGAAGGACCAGTACTGGGGCCTCCTTGTCAAGGATTTCACCTCCCTGCCGAGCTACGCATTGAACTACAACCCCGAATACTACCGGCGGTTCTTCGACGCCCACGGCTACCAGACGTATTACGAGCAATACATCTTCAGCCGGGAGATTGACCTCGGCATCCAGGAAGTGTTCGAGCGCAAGCGGGCCCAGATTGAATGCAAGGGCACCATGCGGGTCATCACGGCCCGGGACCTCACCCAGGACCAACTGGCCGAGCACTTCTGCACGGTGTACAACAACGCCTGGGGCGGACACCACGGTTTCGCCAAGATGCCGCTCAAGCAGGCCCAGCGCACGGTCAAGACCTTGAAGCCGGTCATGGATCCGGACATCATCTTCTTCGTGCTGGATGGGGACAAGCCGATCGCCTTCTACGTCAACATCCCGGAGCTCAACCAGATTTTCCGGCATGTGAATGGCAACCTCAATGCCATCGGCAAACTGAAGTTCCTCTACCACAAATGGCGGGGCGCCTCCGACATCATGGTCGGCCTCGTCTTCGGGATTGACCGGGACTATCACGGCCAGGGCATCGATGGCTACCTGATTGACATCGCCGGCAAGCAGATCCAGGCGAAGGGCCGCTACACAACGACCACCCTCACCTGGATCGGCGACTTCAATCCGAAGATGATCCGCATTGCCGAAAACCTCGGCACGGAGCGGACCCGGACCTACCACACCCTCCGCAAATTCTTCGACCCCAGCGTGGAGTTCCAGCGCATGCCCATTGCAAAATGAGGGGGATCGGGTGAGGAAATTCGCCGGGAAGTTTGCCGGGTCGAAATCCCCTTTATCTTTGCGCCCCCTTCCGGAGGACCCAACGGGGCCCATGGAGGATCTGGAGACCCCCTAGCTCAGTTGGTTAGAGCATCTCACTTTTAATGAGAGGGTCCTGGGTTCGAGCCCCAGGGGGGTCACCAGCCCAGGTGCTGAAATTGGTAGACAGGCATGGTTGAGGGCCATGTGTCCATTAGGGCGTGCGGGTTCGAGTCCCGCCCTGGGCACCAGCACAAACGAAAGAGCCGCGGACTTCCGCGGCTCTTTGCATTCCCGGCGGTCTGAAGGGCCGCCCGCTTCCCACCGCGCGCGCCCACCTCCGCCGTCATCGTGTCAAAAGTACACGATTAACTTGCTCACAATCAATCCATTAGACCGGCGCTTTCCCGCAGCGACCGCGTACATTTGGCCCCACCAAACCGCCAAACCGCCAAACCTTCCGCACGATGGGCAAGAAGCTCAACTTCATCGCACTCTCCCTGTTGACCCTGTTCGCCCTGATGGGCGGCGCCCTCACGGACACCGCCGCCCCGCTCCAAGAGGTGGCCAAGGCCAACCCCGGTGACATCGCGTGGATGATCGTCGCCAGTGCCTTCGTCCTGCTGATGACCCCCGGCCTCGCCTTCTTCTACGGGGGCATGGTCGACCGCAAGAACGTCATCTCCACCATGCTGCAGAGCTTCGTCGCCCTCGGCGTGATCAGCGTGGTGTGGGTCGTCGTCGGATTCAGCCTCTGCTTCGGGGACAGCCTCGGCGGCATCATTGGCAACCCCCTGACCTTCCTCAACTTCCGAAACGTCGGGGCCGCACCCCATCCGGAGATTGGCGGAGGCCTTCCCTTCCTTCTTTTCGCTCTGTTCCAACTCAAATTCGCCATCATCACCCCTGCCCTCTTCACGGGCAGCATGGCGGGCCGGATCCGGTTCAGGAGCTACATCCTGTTCATGGTCCTCTTCACCCTGTTCATCTATGCGCCGCTCGCTCACATGACGTGGCACCCTGACGGGCTGCTGATGAACCTCGGCGTCCTCGACTTCGCCGGGGGAACCGTGGTCCACATGTCCGCCGGCTTTGCCGCCCTGGCCGGTGCCGTCCACCTCGGCCCTCGCAACATCCACCGCCTCGAGCACGCCAACATCCCGTTCATCATCCTCGGGACGGGCCTCTTGTGGTTCGGGTGGTTCGGGTTCAATGCGGGCTCGGCACTGGGTGCCAACGACGACGCCGTCCTCGCCTTGGCCAACACCCACTTCGCCTCGGCTGCGGGCATGATCACCTGGATGTTCTACGAGCGCTTCCGCGGACGGAAGATGAATGCGGTGGGCGCCTGCATCGGGGCCATCGTCGGCCTCGTGGCCATCACGCCCGCGGCAGGATTCGTGACGATCCAGGAAAGCGTGGCCATCGGCTTCATCGCCGCCCTCGTCTCGAACTGGGCCATCGCCAAGCAGTCCAAGAGCGGGCTGGACGACACGTTGGATGTCTTCCCTTCCCACGGCGTGGGGGGCATGGTCGGCATGGTCCTGACCGGCGTGTTTGCCGCCGATGTGGGACTGACCTCGGGCCAGACCGACACCTTCATGTGGCACATGATCGCGCTGGTGGGCGTGGCCGTCTTCACCTTCGGGGCGAGCCTCCTCCTCTTCAAGCTGGTAGACCGGGCCATTCCGCTCCGCGTGACCGGATGGCAGGAGACCCTTGGCCTCGACGAAAGCCAGCACGGGGAGAAGATGGACTGAATCCCCCGCCCCCTCTTGACAACCGCTGGCAAAACGCCCCACGCGCTAGCGGTTGCGGGCGCTACCTTTGTCCTGAATCGGCGGTGGACCTGCGAACGCGCAAGGGTCGGCATCGCCACCCAGAATCCATTTCCCTTTGTCTGATTTCCATTCGCTCGGATTGAGCGAACCCATCATGCGGGCCCTCACCCCCCTCGGGTACGAGACCCCCACCCCCATTCAAGCCCAAGCCATCCCCTACGTCCTCGACGGACGCGATGTGCTCGGCGTCGCCCAAACCGGCACCGGCAAGACAGCCGCCTTCTCCCTGCCCATGCTGCACCGGCTCGCCCAGCAGCCCCGCCGGGACAAGCGCCGCGTGATCCGCGCCCTCATCCTCAGCCCCACCCGCGAACTCTCCGCCCAGATTGGCGACAGCATCCGGGACTACAGCCCCCACCTGAACGTCAACCACACGGTCATCTTCGGCGGGGTCAAACAGGGCAAGCAGGTCGCAGCGCTCCTGCGGGGCGTCGACATCGTCGTGGCCACCCCCGGCCGTCTACTCGACCTCATCGACCAGGGCTACATCCGATTGGACCACCTCGAGTACTTCGTGCTCGACGAGGCGGACACCATGCTCGACATGGGCTTCATCCACGACATCCGCAAAGTCATCAAGCTCCTGCCCCAGCAGCGACAGTCCCTGTTCTTCTCGGCCACCATGCCGCAGAACATCCAGGAACTGGCCGACACCATCCTGCTGGACCCGGTGACCGTCGAGGTCGAGCGCCGGAGCAGCGCGGCGGAAACGGTCGAACAGAAGGTCTACTTCGTGCGCCAGGCCGAGAAGAAACACCTGCTGGTCGATGTGCTGACCGCGCCGGATGTGACCAGCGCGTTGGTCTTCACCCGCACCAAGTACGGCGCGGACAAACTCGTCCGGCACCTCCGCAAACAGGGCGTGCGCAGCGAGGCCATACACGGCAACAAGAGCCAACCCCAGCGGGAGAAGGCGATGAAGGCTTTCAAGCGCGGCGACCTCGGCGTGCTCGTGGCCACGGACATCGCCGCCCGCGGGATTGACGTGGACGAGCTCAGCCACGTCATCAACTTCGAGATCCCGAACATTCCGGAGACCTATGTGCACCGCATCGGCCGCACGGGCCGGGCCGGCGCAGAGGGCATCGCCATCTCCTTCTGCAACGAGGAGGACGAGCGCACCTATCTCCGCGACATCCAGCGCCTCATCCGCAAGGAGGTGCCGCTCGACACGGATCAGGACTACCACAATCCGCTGCCGCCCATTCCCCTCGACTCCGGCCACTCCGGCGGAGGGCGCCCCGGCGGACAGGGTCCGGGCAAGAACAAGACGGGCCGCAACCGCAAGGGACACGGCGGCCAGGGAAAGCGGGGACGCGCACAAGGCGGCCAAGGCGGACCCAAAGGTCAAGGTGGACCGGGCGGTCAGGGCAACGGCAATCGCCGCCGCAACAAGAACCGCCGCCGGCCTTCGGAAGGAGGGGGTTCGCGGTAACTTGACGCCATGGTCCAGGAACTCAAGAACGCCTATGGGATGGTCCTCAATGAGGACCTGCTCGACGCCATTGCCGGGGAAGGACGCTTCGTCTCTGCCGCCAAGGGCGACCTCATCATGGACATCGGTGATCCGATTCCGGGCATGCCCCTGCTCATCTCAGGCGCCATCAAGATCCTGCGGGTCGATGACGCGGGAGATGAAATGCTCCTGTACTTCCTCGAGCAGGGCGACAGTTGCGCCATGACCCTCGGCAGCTTCTTCGGCCAGACCCAAAGCGACATCCGGGCTGTGGCCGAACAGGACAGCCGCTTCGTCATCATGCCGCTGGACAAAGTCATCGAATGGACGGGGGTGCACACGGATTTCCGCCAGTTCGTCTTCGAGAGCTTCAACACCCGCCTCAAGGAACTGGTCGAAGCGATGGACAGCCTGGCCTTCCTCGACCTGCATGACCGAACGGCCAAATACCTGGACGACCGGGTCAAGGTCAACGGCACGACCACCCTCGCCACGACCCACGCGGAGATTGCAGCCGATCTGCACACCTCTCGTGTTGTGGTCTCCCGCATTCTCAAGCAACTCGAGAAGGAGGGCAAAATTTCCCTCCACCGCAATCGGATTGAGGTGCTCGATTTCTGATCCGAACCGGCAACCTGGGTTACGCCGCGAGCCACGCCCGCTCCCTTACTTTGCCCTCGTGAGACGTTGGTTTCCCGCCCTCCACTGGATGCCCCAATATGGCCGCCACGATTGGCTCAAGGACCTTCCTGCCGGCCTGACCGTGGGCGTGATGCTGGTCCCGCAGGGCATGGCCTACGCCATGATTGCCGGACTGCCCGTGGTCTACGGCCTCTATGCCGCCCTCATCCCCCAGGTGGTGTATGCCCTGATGGGAACCTCCCGTCAATTGGCTGTGGGGCCGGTAGCCATGGACTCCCTGCTCGTCGCTGCAGGTTTGGGGACGGTGGCGGTGGCCGGCTCGGACCGCTACATCGAACTGGCCCTGCTCCTCGCCCTCATGATGGGCGGGCTTCAACTGCTCCTGGGCACCTTCCGCCTCGGCTTCCTCGCCCACTTCATCTCCAAACCCGTCATCAGCGGGTTCACCAGTGCTGCGGCCCTCATCATCGGCCTCAATCAACTGCCCCACCTCACGGGCATCGCCCTGCTCCGCTCTTCCCAGCTTCACCAATTGGTTGGCGGCACCCTCGATGGCCTGGCCCAATTCCATGTGCCCACCTTCCTTCTGGGCGCGGTGTCCGTCGCCCTGCTCATCGGTCTGAGGAAAGTGGTCCCGCGCGTGCCCGGCTCCCTCGTGCTCGTCGTGCTGGCCCTCGCCAGCGGCGCCGCATGGCCTTGGGGCACATGGGGCATCCGGACCGTGGGCGCCATCCCTGCAGGATTGCCTGGATTCCACGTTCCCGGCTGGACCCTGGGTGACCTGCAGATGCTCTTCCCCCTCGCCGCCACCCTTGCCCTCGTGGCCTTCATGGAGGCGTACAGCGTGGCGCAGGCCGTGGCCCAAAAGCGCGGGGACCACGAAATCGACGCCAACCAGGAACTCCGGGCCCTCGGCAGCGCCAACGCCATCGGCTCCTTGTTCGGGGCCTATCCCGTGACCGGCGGCTTTTCCCGCACCGCCGTCAATGAACGCGCCGGTGCCGTCTCGGGCATGAGCAGCCTCATCGCCGCCGGAATCGTGGCGCTCGCCCTCACCTTTCTGACTCCGGTCTTCCAGCACCTGCCCACGGCGGCGCTCGGGGCCATCATCACCGTGGCCGTGGCCGGGCTCGTCGATCTGGCCACACTCCGCCGGCTTTGGAGGACCCACCGGGACGAGGCCGTCCTTCTTCTGTTGACCTTCGGCTTGACCGCTTTTGGCGGCATGGTCCTCGGCATCGCCTCCGGGGTGGTGCTGGGCCTCACCCTCACCTTGTTCAGGACCACCCGTCCCCACACCGCCGAACTCGGTGAAATCAATGGCGTCTACCGCAACCTCAACCGCTTTCCTGAAGCCACCAAAACACCGGGCATCCTCCTCGTCCGGTATGATGGCCCCCTGAACTACGCCAGCCAAGGGCACTTCAAAGGATTCATCCTCTCCCGGTTGGCCATCCGCAAGGAAGAAGGCGACCCCATCCGGACCGTCGTCCTCAGCGCGGAGTCCATTCCCTACCTCGATGCCACCGGCACGGACATGCTGACGGCCCTGCTCGATGCGCTTGAAGCCGACAGCATCTCCCTGAAGGTGGCCGGCGCGATCGGTCCCGTGCGGGACGTCCTTGAGCGGGCCGGGCTGATGGAACGCATCGGCCGGGACCATTTCCACACCGGCATCCCCGCCGCCCTCGGCATCGAGGAGATCCGGCCGCGGATTGCCACCCAGACGTTCAATTCCAACAATTCATAGCCGCAACGTTTCCCGTTGCGAATCCCCCGAACTTTGCACCCCATGAAAGTCGAACAGATCTACACCGGCTGCCTCGCCCAAGGCGCCTACTACATCGAGTGCTGTGATGAGGCCGTCGTGATCGACCCGCTGCGCGAGGTCCAGCCCTACCTCGATCGCGCGGAAGCCGGTGGCAAGAAGATCAAGTACATCTTCGAGACGCACTTCCACGCCGACTTCGTTTCCGGGCACGTGACCCTGTCGGAGAAGACGGGCGCCCCCATCGTGTTTGGCCCCAACGCCAACCCCACCTTCGACGCCCACATCGCCACCGACGGTGAGGTGTTCCAGGTGGGCAAGGTGACCATCGAGGTCCTGCACACCCCGGGCCACACGATGGAATCCACGACCTACCTGCTCCGCGACAAGGAGGGCAAGCCGCACGCCATCTTCACGGGCGACACGCTGTTCCTCGGCGACGTCGGCCGTCCGGACCTCGCCCAGAAGGGCGCGGACATGACGCAGGAAGACTTGGCCGGCATCCTGTATGACAGCCTTCGCGAGAAGATCATGACCCTGCCCGACGACGTCATCGTCTACCCGGGGCACGGTGCAGGTTCGGCCTGCGGAAAGAACATGAGCAGCGAGACCGTCGGCTCCGTTGGCGACCAGAAGGCGACCAACTATGCCCTGCGCGCCGACATGACCAAGGACGAGTTCGTGGCCGAAGTCACCGATGGCCTCCTGCCGCCCCCGGCTTACTTCCCGCTCAATGTCAAGATGAACAAGGAGGGATACGCCCCCATCGACGACGTGCTCGCCCAGGGCACCCGCGCCCTCTCCCCCGACGCGTTCGAGGCGGCGGCCAACGAAACCGGCGCCGTGGTGTTGGATGTCCGCGGCAAGGACGCCTTCCACGAGGCCCACGTTCCCCGCAGCACCTTCATCGGGCTCGACGGCAACTTCGCCCCGTGGGTCGGCACCATGATTGTGGACGTCCAGCAGCCCATCCTGCTCGTCTGCGAGGACGGCACGGTGGACGAAGCGGTCACCCGCCTCTCCCGCGTCGGCTTCGACAACGTCCTCGGCTGCCTCGATGGTGGCGTGACCGCCTGGCAAGCCGCCGGCAAGGAGGTGGACCGCATCACCTCGGTGACCGCCGACGCGTTCGCCGACCTCGCCAAGGCCGGTGACGTCAAGGTGATCGATGTCCGCAAGCCGGGTGAATTCGCCTCGGAGCACGTGCTCGACGCGCAGTCCATGCCGCTGGCCGCCCTCAACGGCCACCTCGCTGAACTTCCGAAGGACACCCCCTTCTACCTGCACTGCCAGACCGGCTATCGCTCCCTCATCGCAGGCAGCATCCTCAAGGCCCGTGGATACCACAACGGCATCGACGTCCAAGGCGGTTTCGAGGCCATCAAGGAGACCGATGTCCCGGTCAGCGACTGGGTCTGTCCCTCCACCCTCTGAGGGTTTGGTCCAATCGATTCGAATGCGCTAATTTTGGCGCCCCTTCCGGTGAAGTCCGGATGTCACACCCAGGTGGCGAAATTGGTAGACGCGCAGTCTTCAGGCGGCTGTGCCTTCGGGCGTGCTGGTTCGAGTCCAGTTCTGGGTACTTGCAAACCGCTCCTCATTCGAGGGGCGGTTTTCTTTTGCCCCCGCCGAAGCGGGGACACGGTCAGGAGTAAATGACGCCGGCGGCGACCGTGAGGCGCGTGCCGGGGTCGACGAGGATGAACGAACCCGTCGTGCGGTTGCGGCGGTAGTCGTCGACCAGCATCGGCGAGGCCGTGCGGATGCGGACCCGGGCGATGTCGTTCATGCCGATCTCGATGTCGTCCTCGATGCGGTGGAGCGTGTTGATGTCGAGCTTGTAGACGACCTCCTTGACGACGGCCTTGGCCTCGCGGGAGGTGTGGCGGAGCTCGAACCGGGTGCCGGGCCGCATGGGCTGCTCGGACAGCCAGCAAATGCGGGCGTCGAAATCCTGCATGCTGGCGGGCTGGTTGTTTTCGCGGACGAGCATGTCGCCGCGGCTGAGGTCGATGTCGTTGGCGAGGGTCATCACCACGCTCTGCGGCGGGAAGGCCTTCTCGACCTGCTTGTCGCCGATGGCGATGGAGGTCACCGTACTGCTCAAGCCGCTCGGCAGGGCGACCACCTCGTCGCCCACCTTGAAAACGCCCCCGGCCACGCGGCCGGCATAGCCGCGGAAGTCGCGGTCGGCGTCGGTCTGGGGACGGATGACGTACTGGACCGGGAAGCGGCAATCCTGCAGGTTGCGGTCGGCGGCCACGTGCACGTGCTCCAGGTGGTGCAGAAGGGTCGGCCCCTCATACCAGGCCATGTGCTCGGACCGGTCGACCACATTGTCCCCCTGCAGGGCGCTGATCGGGATGAACTTGATGTCCGGGATGTCGAGCCGGCTGGAGAAGCTGCGGAAGGCGTCCACGATCTCGTCGTAACGCTCCTGGCTCCAGTCCACGAGATCCATCTTGTTGACGCAGACCACCATGTGCTTGATGCCGAGGAGATGCGTGATGAAACTGTGGCGGTGCGTCTGCTCGAGCAAGCCGGCCCGCGCGTCGACGAGGATGATGGCGAGGTCGGCCGTGGAGGCGCCCGTGACCATGTTCCGGGTGTACTGGATGTGGCCGGGCGCGTCGGCGATGATGAATTTCCGCAGCGGCGTGGCGAAGTACCGGTAGGCCACATCGATGGTGATGCCCTGTTCCCGCTCTGCGCGGAGGCCATCGGTCAAGAGGGAGAGGTCGGCGCCATCAGTGCCGCGCTGGGTGGAGGCCTGCTCGATGCTCTCGAGCTGGTCCTCGAAAATGGTCTTGCTGTCGTACAGCAGGCGACCGATCAACGTGCTCTTGCCGTCGTCAACGCTGCCTGCCGTGATGAAGCGAAGGAGTCCTTGTGCCATGGTGTCGTTCTTTTCTCCGTCCTCAGAAGTAGCCTTCCTTCTTGCGGTCCTCCATGGCCGACTGGCTGCGCTTGTCGTCCATGCGGCCACCGCGCTCCGTCTTGCGGGCTGCGGCCACCTCGCCGATGATTTTCTCGAGCGTATCGGCATCGCTCTCCACAGCGCCCGTGATGGTCAGATCGCCCAGCGTCCGGAAGCGGACCTGCAGCGTCTCCGGCTTCTCGTCGGGCCGGAGGTTCAGGTATTCGCTGTAGGCCAGGATCTGGCCGTTGCGGCGGACCACCTCGCGCTCGTGGGCGAAGTAGAGGCTCGGAATGGCGATGTTCTCGCGGAGGATGTAGTTCCAGATGTCGAGCTCCGTCCAGTTGTTGAGCGGGAAGACCCGGAAATGCTCGCCAGGCTGGTGCTTGCCGTTGTAGAGGTCCCACAGCTCCGGGCGCTGGTTCTTGGGGTCCCACTGGCTGAAGTCGTCCCGATGGCTGAAGAAGCGCTCCTTGGCGCGGGCCTTCTCCTCGTCCCGTCGGGCCCCGCCACAGCACGCGTCGAACTGGTGCTGCTCGATCGTGTTGATGAGCGTGGGCGTCTGGATGCGGTTGCGGGACGCGTTGAAGCCACTCTCCTCGGTCACCTCTCCGCGGTCGATCAGGTCCTGGACGCTGCCGACGATGAGCTGGACGCCGAGCTCCTTGACCAGGTCATCCCGGAACTGCATGGTCTCGGGGAAATTGTGGCCGGTGTCGATGTGGACCAGCGGCATGGGAATGCGGGCGGGCGCGAAGGCCTTGCGGGCCAGGTGCGTCACGCAGATGCTGTCCTTGCCCCCGCTGAACAGAATGGCCGGCCGCTCGAACTGGGCCGCCACTTCACGGAGTACGTAGATGCCTTCCGCCTCGAGCTCGTCGAGGTGACTCAGGTTGTAATCGCTCATGATTCGTTGTTTTCCCGGCCCAGCTTGCCGTAGCGGAACCAGGCCCGCTCGTGGAAGTAGTACAGGATCATCTTGGTGACCATTTCCACGCCGCCCACCTGCACCCCGATCCACGGGTCACCGGTGACGACCCATCCGATGAGGACGGTGTCGACCGTGCCGATCAGACGCCAGGTGATGGTCTTGGCCAGGTGTCGGCGGCGGCTCTGAATGGCGTCCATGATTTCCTACTTGCCTTCTGTGAAATTCAAAGGTCGGCAAAAGCCCGCACTGCCGCGACCCCTTCGTCTACCGAAATGTCCGTGGTGTCGAGGTCGAGGTAATCCGACTCCGGAGCCCCGTATTCGTCCGAATGGAAATGCTCCCGGCCGCGCACCTCGGAGGTGTGCACGTAGACTTCCTTCACGGGAGCCCGCTTCTTGAATTCCTCGCGGAGCCACAGGAACGGTGCGACCACGGCCACGATGGCCACCTGGCCCTGTCGGCTGAGGTAGAGTGCGATGTCCTGCGCGCGGCGAATGTTGGCCTCCCGACCGGCCGGGCTGTAGTCCGCATTGGCGGTCAACGACCGGAGGTCATCTCCATCAATCAGGAACACGGGATGCCCCTTGGCCTTGAGGTCATCGCGGAGGGCCCTTCCCAAGGTGGACTTGCCCGCTCCGGGCTGCCCGGTGATCCAGATGATGGGCTGCGCCTCAACCATAAGCGCAAGATACGACCGCCATGAGGCCCGCACCCCCCGCTCCCGCCTGTGGCCGGAGAACACACCGACGCGGTTTTCTCGATTTTTTTTTCGCAACCAACCCCCTCTAAATCAATGGGTTGAAAATTTTTCTCCGTTTTTTTTTTCTCTGGACTGTAACCCGAAGGGACCGCCTCCGGTATAGGGAAACGGTTTTGGTTACAGCCGCTCCCGCAAGGGAACAGGCGATTTGGTGAAACGAAGGGGTCCTCGAACGCGAGGACCCTTTCCATTTTCAGACTTTTCGTCTTTGGTGCAGAACCGGGTCAGTTTGACCCCTTGCCCTGAGCATCACCGCGCTCCCCGTAGCGCAGGAACAGATGAATCCAGATGGACCGGCTCAACCGCTGGACGAGCGGCAACAGGGCAATCAAGGTCCCGATGCCGGACAACAGGAAGACCTCCGGCTGGTCGAGGAACCCCGTGAAGGTGATCCACCCCAGCGCCCCGAACGTGTACAGCGCCACGAGGACCGCCACCCACAGCGCCACCGTCAAGGCGTAGCTCACGTACGCGGCCCCGAAATAGAACCCCGGCTCCCTTTCAAAGTCCGCCCCACAGTTCGGGCAGGCCTTGGGCATGGTGTTCATGGTCTTCGGCAGGTAGGCATTGCGCACGGTGAACAGGCGCGCTTCCCGACAGGCGGGGCAGCGGTTGGCGAGAATGCTGGACAGGAAGGACCGGGGACGCGTCACCCTGCAAAATTAGCAGGGAGCCTCCGGCGTGGGGGCAACCTGAATCACCCTCCGATCTGCTGGAGCGTCACCATGCCGTGGTAGGCCCCTTCGCGCTCCATGAGCTCCGCATGGGTGCCGGACTCCACGATCCGCCCTTCGGACAGGACCACGATGCGGTCGGCCCGCCGGACGGTGGACAAGCGGTGCGCGATGACCACGGCGGTCCGGCCCTCCATGATGCGCTCGATGGCCTCCTGCACGAGCCGCTCCCCCTCGGCATCGAGGGCGCTGGTCGCTTCGTCGAGGACGAGGATCGGCGGGTCGTGGTAGAGGGCCCGGGCGATGGCCAGCCGTTGGCGCTGTCCCCCCGACAGCCGACCACCGCCGTCGCCGATGGGCGTCGCCAATCCTTCGGGCAGGGCGTCGATGAAGGGGGTCGCGTTGGCGATGTCGGCCACCTGCCGGATGCGCACCGCATCGGGCGCCGGGTCGAACAGCGCGATGTTGGCCTCCACCGAATCGTGGAACAGGAGCGGATCCTGCGTCACGAATCCGATGTGGCGCCGGAGGTCGCCGCTGGACAGGTGACGCACGTCCACCCCGTCCACCTCGACGCTCCCCGAAGCGGGGTCGTAGAGCCGGAGCAACAGCCGCGCCACCGTGGTCTTGCCGCTGCCGGACGCCCCGACCAGGGCCACCGTTTCGCCCTTGGCCACCTCCAGCGAGAACGCATCAAGGGCTGGCGAGGACGCCCCAGCATAGCCGAAGGTCACGTCCCGGAAGTGGATGCCCTCCTCGAACCGGAATGCGCGCGGCTGTTCCGGCTCCTCGAGCTCGAGCTCCGCGCGCAGCACCTCATCGAGGCGGTCCAGCGAGGCGGCGCCCTTCTGCACCTTGAAGATGGCGTCGCTCAGGGACCGGGCAGGCGGAATGATCTGGGAGAACACCACGAGGTAGCCGATGAACAGCTCCCCTTCCAGCCCATCGCCCCGCAAGACGATGCGGCCGCCGACCGCCAGCAGGATGGCGATGACCGTCATCGAGACGAACTCGCTCACCGGCGAGCTGAGGTATTCGCGCTTGTACAGCTTGCGCATCAGCCGGAAGTAGCCCTCGTTGTGCTCGGAGAACCGGGCACGGAACCGCGGGGCCGCGTCGTACGCCTTGACCACGACCATCGCCCCGAGCGTTTCCTCGAGCCGGCTGATCAGGTCGCCGAGCCGCTCCTTGCCCCGACCGGCCGCACCGCGCAGGGCCGTGGCGATCCGCGAGATGATGAAGCCGGAGACCGGCATGAAGACGAGGGCAAACAGCGTCAGCTCCCAGCTGATGGCAAACAGCGTCACCAGCGAGAGCAGGATCATGATCGGCGCCTTGAACAGGACCTCGAGGGTGCCGATGACGCTGAATTCGACCTCCATCAGGTCGTTGGTCATGCGGCTGATCAAATCCCCCTTCCGCTGCTCGTTGAAGTACCCGACCGGCAAGGCCAGCACGCGGTCGAAGAGCTGCTCGCGGAGGTCGCGGGCCACCCCGGTCCGGATGGTGGCGAGGCTGTAGAAGGACAGGTAGGTGACGAGGTTCTTGACCAGGGCCAGAACGGCGATGGCCCCGCACATCCAGAGGAGGGCCTGCTCCGCCCCATGCTCGACCACAACCGCATCGAGGCCATCGGCCAACCGGGCAAACAGCGCCTCCGCCCCATCCCCAGTGGGCGTGGCATTGGCAGGGTCGGCACCGCCATCCGTCCGAAAGAGGATGCGCAGGAAGGGCACGATGGCGAGGAACGTGAACAGGGACAGCACCGATCCCAACGCGTTGAAGACGATGTTGCCCGCCAGGTTCAGGCGGTAGCGGAGGACGAGCTGGAAGAGGTCCCCGAACCGCCTCATGCGCCCTGCGTGCCGACGTAGTTGTGCGGGGTGATGGCGCCGAGCTCGGCCTTGATGGCGTCGGACACCGGCAGGCCGGCGATGAAGTTGGCGATGGACGCGGCGTCGATGCCGGCCTTGCCGCGGGTCAGCGCCTTGAGGAGCTCATAGGGCTTCTCGACGCCTTCGCGGCGCAGGACAGTCTGGATGGCTTCTGCGACCACCGCCCATTGGGCCTCGAGGTCGGCGTGGAGGCGCGCCTCATTGAGGACGAGCTTCCCGAGCCCCTTGCGCAGGGCGTTGAGGGCAATGAGGCTGTGGCCGACGGGCACACCAACATTCCGCAGCACCGTGCTGTCGGTCAGGTCCCGCTGCAGGCGGCTGATGGGCAGCTTGCGCGCCAGATGGCCGAGCAGGGCATTGGCGACGCCGAGGTTGCCCTCGCTGTTCTCGAAGTCGATGGGGTTGACCTTGTGGGGCATGGCCGAGGACCCCACTTCGCCCGCGACCACCTTCTGCTTGAAGTAATCGAGGCTGATGTAATGCCAGACGTCCCGGTCGAGGTCGATCAGGATGGTGTGGATGCGCTGCAGGGCGTCGCACCAGGCAGCGAGGTAATCGTAATGCTCGATCTGCGTGGTCGGATGGCTGCGGTGCAGGCCGAGCTCGTCGGCCACGAACCGCTCCGCGAATCCGTGCCAATCGGTGTCGGGATAGGCGACGTGGTGGGCGTTGAAGCCCCCGGTCGCGCCCCCGAACTTGGCCGCGAAGGGCACCGCCTCGAACTGGGCGATGGCGTGGTCCAGCCGCTCCACGAAGACGGCGAACTCCTTGCCCAGCGTCACCGGGCTGGCGGGCTGGCCGTGGGTGCGCGCCAGCATCGGAACGTCCACCCACTCCTCTGCGAGGGCGGCGAGATCGTCCCGCACGGCCTGCAGGGCCGGGAGCAACACATCCGCCGTGGCTTCGGCCATGGACAGCGGAATGGCGGTGTTGTTGACGTCCTGGGAGGTCAGACCGAAATGGACGAACTCCGCGCGGTCCTGAAGGCCCAGCGGTTCGAGCTTGTCCTTGATGAAGTACTCCACCGCCTTGACGTCGTGGTTGGTCGTCTTCTCGATGTCCTTGACGGCCTGGGCGTCCTCGGCACCGAAGTCGACATAGATCCGGCGGAGGCCCTCCACCTGCGCCTCGGTGAGGGCCGGCAATTGGGGCAGGCCGACGGCGTGCAGGGCAATGAGGTACTCCACCTCGACGCGGACGCGGTACTGGATGAGGCCCGCCTCGGAGAAATAGGGCGAGAGCGGAGCGGTGTGGCGGCGGTAGCGCCCGTCAACGGGGCTGACGGCGTGCAGGGGGGCGGAATCGGACATCGAAGGCGAACCGTTCAAAGGGCGAAAATACGCCGCGCGCCGCGGGCGGCCCGTACCTTTCGGCCATGACGATCCACACGGTCTCCCACGGTCTGTTCAAGCTCGACGGCGGCGCCATGTTCGGCGTGGTCCCGAAGCCCCTCTGGACGAAAAACCACCCCACCGACGAGCGGAACCGCTGCGATTGGGGACTGCGCTCCCTGCTGATCGAGGAGGGCGACCGCCTGATGCTCGTCGATTGCGGCATGGGCGACAAGCAGGGCGAGAAGTTCTTCGGCCATTATGCCCCCCGCCCCGAGGACCTGGATGCCCAGCTCGATGCCCTCGGCTTCCACCGCAACGACATCACCGACGTCTTCCTGACCCACCTCCACTTCGACCACTGTGGCGGCGCCATCCACCGCCGGCAGGACGACCCGGAGCGGTTCGAGCCGGCCTTTGCCAACGCCACGTTCTGGAGCACCGAGCGCCATTGGGCCTGGGCCAACGACCCCAACCCCCGGGAGAAGGCGAGCTTTCTGAAGGAGAACATCCACCCCATCGAGGCCTCGGGCCAGTTGAAGTTCATCCCCCGCGCCGAGGGCACGACCGACACCCGCCAGCCCATCGACGGGTTTCCCGACCTCGACGTCCTGTTCGTGGACGGCCACACCGAAAGCCAGATGCTGCCGCTCCTCAAGCGGGGCGACCGTAAGGCCCTGTTCACCGCCGACCTGTTGCCGGCGACCACGCACATTCCCGTCGCGTGGGTGATGGGCTACGACACCCGTCCCCTGTTGACCGTGAGCGAGAAGGAGCGCATCCTGACGTGCGCCGAGCGCGAGCAGTGGACCCTCCTCTTCGAACACGACGCGCACCACGAGGCGGCCACCGTCCACCGCACCGAAAAGGGCGTCCGGCTGGAGCGGGCCGGGTTGCGGTCCGACTTCGACTGGTGAGGCGCCGCGCAAGCGGCCGGGCGATTCAGCGCAGGCCCGACAGGCAATCGCGGACGATGCCCGGGCCGGTGTAGACCATGCCGCTGTACACCTGAACGAGGTCAGCGCCGGCCTCGGCCTTTTCGCGGGCAGACGGACCGTCCTCGATGCCGCCGACCCCGATGATGGCGAAGTCTCCCCGCTCCCGCAGGTACCGCACGACCTCCGTGCTGCGCCTGCGAACCGGGGCGCCGCTCAGCCCCCCGGCCCCGATGGCCTCGACTTCTGAAACGGGCGTGCGAAGCCCCTCCCTAGAAATGGTCGTGTTGGTGGCAATGACCCCGTCAATCCCCGTGTCGGCCACGAGCGCCACGATGTCGTCCAATTGGGCGTCCGTGAGGTCCGGGGCGATCTTGAGGAACACAGGCCGCTGGATGTCCTGCGCCCGGTTGTGCTCCTGCAGCCGCTGGAGCAATGCGGTCAGCGGCGCGCGGTCCTGCAGCTCGCGCAAGCCCGGCGTGTTGGGCGAACTCACATTGACGGCGAAGTAGTCGACGTGTGGGTGGAGCGCCACGAAACACGCGTGGTAGTCGTCGGCTGCCTGTTCGTTGGGCGTCACCTTGTTGCGGCCGATGTTGCCGCCGATGATCAGCCCCTCGGGGCGCTGCTTGAGGCGTTCCACGAGCTGTTCGAGCCCTCCGTTGTTGAAGCCCATGCGGTTGATCAGCCCCCGGTCGGCCTTGAGGCGGAAGAGGCGGGGCTTCGGGTTGCCCGGCTGCGGCTTCGGCGTCACGGTTCCGACCTCCACAAAGGCAAAGCCCATCGCCTGGAGCGCATGCAGCCAGCGGCCATCCTTGTCAAACCCGGCGGCCAGCCCGACCCGGTGGGGGAAGGTCAGCCCGGCCACCTGAACGGCATCGCCCGGTTCCGCCCCCGACGCCAGGGACCGCCGCAGAGCAGAGCCCACTCCCGGCAGGGCGAGGCCGAATCCGAAGAGGGCCATCGTGCGGTAATGCGCCCGCTCCGGGTCCATCGCAAAGGCGAGGGGCCGAATCAGGCTGCGATACAGGCGGGTTCCAAAGGGGGCTTGGCTCATGGCGCGCAAAGATGTTGATAAACGTGTGGACACGGCACCGGACACCCCTCCGAGGCCCCCTCAAGTCGGGAATAATTTTGGCGCGAACCTGATTCATGCTGTTTAACTGGGGCAAAAAGAAATTGAAGTGCGACGAGGTCGCGCGGCTCTTCGTGCACGCCACCCTGGACAGCGTGGAGGACACCTGGCCCGATGTGGCCGGTCTCATCCGGGAGTCCCCGCACTTCGAGACGGCCCCTGACGTGGAGGAAGGCGACGCGGCCCCCTTCCTGCTGGTGGTCCTCGCCGGCAACCTTGAATTCATCCCCCAGTATTTCGAAGGGGGTTCGGAGCATCACCTGATCCAGGCCATCCTCGCGGAACTGTCCAAGGAGCTCGGCCTGCCCAGTGACCAGATTGCGTCCCGCATCGACAAGGTCCGCGACGACATGGTCCGCTTCAACCGGCCGTCCAAGAAGACCCTGAGTGCCATGGCGCGCGGGGTCTACCTCGTCTACGGGCTCAACGCCCACCAGGAGGAGTACTTCCGTTCGCTCAACGTGCCCAACCCCCGGTTCCTCATGCAGATGGAGGAGCTGCTCCAGAATTTCATCTGGGACTGGACCTCCTTCCAGGAGCAATACCGGATGCAACTGCAGACCGTGGGCGGTCTGTCCATCTGATTTCCCTCAGCGTCCCCGCTCGATGTCCCGCGCCTGATCGCGGTCCTTGATGGTGTTCCGCTTGTCCACGAGCTTCTTGCCCTTGGCCACGGACACGTCCAGCTTGGCGTACCCACTCTCGGAGATGAACAGACGGGTGGGCACCACGGTGACGCCCACATCCCTCAATTTGCGCTGGAGCTTGGTCAACTCCGTCCGCTTCAGGAGCAGCTTGCGGATCCGGCGCGGCTCGTGGGTCACGTATCCCGCATGGTCGTAAGGCTCAATGTGCATGTTGAAGATGAAGAACTCGTCGCCCTGGAACCGACAGTAGGCCTCGACGATGCTCGCCTTGCCGGCCCGGATGCTCTTGATCTCGGTGCCCTGCAACTGGATGCCCGCCGTGTACGCGTCGGTCAGGAAGTAACTGAACGCCGCCTTCTTGTTCTTGATCTCCACCGCCATTGGGTGTGCAAAATAACGCCCGACTGCGGGCGCGGCGCGTCCAACCTTTTCGGCGTGCGTGCGTCCTTTGTGCGGTGATTCGCATTCTGCTCCTGTTCCTCCTCCTCGTGTCCGGCACCGGATTCACGGCCCAGACGGTCGGCTTGTGGTCCAATACGGCCGACGCCTTCGACGGCTACACGCTCGTGGCCCCCACCGGCGCCACGCGGACCCACCTCATCGACAACTGCGGGCGCATCGTCAACCAATGGGACAGCGAATTCCGGGCGGGCGAGTCCGCCTACCTCCTCGATGACGGCTCGCTGCTGCGCACGGCGCGGCAATCGAGCACGGTCTTCACCGGCGGCGGAATGGGCGGTCGCATCGAGCGGTTCACCTGGGACGGCGACCTCATCTGGAGCTACACCCTCGCCAACGACACGGCCCACCACCACCACGACATGGCGTGGATGCCCAATGGCCACCTGCTCATCATGGCGTGGGAGTACCGCTCCCCCGAAGAGGCCGCCGCAGCGGGGCGCCTGGACGCCGGTCCCCTCTGGCCCCCGATGATCATCGAGGTGGTGCCGGAGGGCGACAGCGGCGGGGAGGTCGTCTGGGAATGGCACGCCTGGGACCACCTCATCCAGAACGCCAACCCCGACCTGCCGAACTACGGAAGCCCCTCTGACCACCCCGGCCGGTTCAACGTGAACTACGCCGACGTCAGTGGCGGCGGCGGAATCGGCGGGCCGGGATCGGGCACCGGCGGGGACTGGTTCCACTGCAATGCCCTGGCCTACCACCCCGGGCTCGACCAGATCATCCTCAACTCGAGGAACTGGAACGAGTTCTACATCCTCGACCACGGCACGACCTCCCAAGAGGCGGCCGGGGAAGCCGGCGACCTCCTCTACCGGTGGGGCAACCCGGAAGCCTATGGGCGGGGACTGGATGCAGACCGCGCCCTCTTTTCCCAGCACGATCCGCATTGGCTGTTCGAGGAGGGGCCCACGTCCAACGGGAGCGACCCGTCGGCCACGGTCCTCCTCTACAACAACGGCAACAACCGGCCCGATGGCCCGATGAGCACCGTGGAGGAGCTCACCCTTCCCCTGCAGCCCGACGGCAGCTATCTCCTGGCCGACGATGCCCCCTTCGGTCCCGACGCGCCGGATTGGACCTACCCCGAAACGCTGGACCCGGATTTCTTCAGTCCCAACATCAGCGGCGCCCAGCGGCTCCCCAACGGCAACACGCTCATCTGCGAAGGCAACTCCGGCCACCTCTTCGAGGTCACGTCGGCAGGCGAGACGGTCTGGGAGTACGTCACGGCCTACAACCAGTTCGGCGCCATCGTCCAGGGCAACAACCCGTTTGGCAACAGCACCTTCCGCGCGTACCGGTATGCGCCCGACCACCCCGCGTTCGATGGGCGGGACATGACCCCGGGCGACCCGGTCGAATCGAACCCCCTCCCCTTCGATTGTCAGCTCTACCCAGCCGCGGTGGACACCACCACCCAAGCGGTGAGCGAGGCTGACCTGGTCCTGCGCATCGGCCCGAATCCCGTTGCCGACCTCCTCCATGTGACCGCTGCCCGGCCCTTGACCTGGACCCTCCTCGATGTAACCGGACGGCCCGTCCTGCCTCCTGCTGAGGTCAGGAGACGGCACACGATCGAGGTCGCCCCCCTTCCTGCCGGGGTGTACCACCTGTCCCTGTCCGATGCCACGGGCCGTACATGGGGCACCCGTAGGATTCTCATTCAACACTGACGACCTTGCTCCCGCATTCCACAACGACCATGACCCCACGCCTGCTTTCCCTGCTTTTTGCCCTCCTCCTGGCGGGCTCCCTGCCCGCACAGAACACCGTCGGCACCATTGCTTACGATCCCGACCTCTACACGGAAGGGTACACGATGATCTACCCGCACAACCAGAACCGGGCGATGCTGCTGAACGCTTGCGGCGAGGTCGTCCACGACTGGACCGTGGCCGAGGACCGGCGCCCCGGCAACACCGCCTACCTGCAGGAAAACGGGGACATCATCATGACCTCCCGGCCGGCCTCCGTCGGCGACGACCCCATCTGGGCCGGCGGCGGTGGCGCGACGATCGAGCGCCGCACCTGGGACAACGACGTCCTGTGGAGCTTCAGCGCCAACAACGACAGCCTGCGGTTGCACCACGATTTCACCGTCACGCCGAGTGGCAACGTCATCGCCATCTGCTGGGAGGTCCTCGACAGCCTCGAGTGCATCGAGAATGGCCGCGACCCGTCCCTGCTCACCGGCGGCGAGCTGTGGAGTGACAAGCTCATCGAGCTTCAGCCCGACGGCATGGGCGGCGCGGACATCGTCTGGGAATGGCGCGCCTGGGACCACCTCGTCCAGGACTTCGACAGCACCAAGGCCAACTTCGGCGTCGTGGCCGACAACCAGAGCCGCATCGACCTCAACTACGGCTCGCTCAGCAACCAGCCCGCCGACTGGCTCCACATGAACGCCGTCGACTATTGGCCCTACACCGACGTCAACCAGATCGTCATGAGCGTCCCGACCTTCAACGAAATCTGGGTCATCTGGCACGGTGGATTCTTCGACGGGGACATCATCTACCGCTGGGGCAATCCGGCGGCCTATGACCGCGGGGACAGCACGCACCAGCGCCTGTTCTACCAGCACGACATCCACTGGGGCAATGGTCTCGGCGTCAATCCGGGCAACCCCGACTTCACCAAGTTCTTCCTCTTCAACAACCGCGTGCCCAATGTCGACACGACCGGCACGCACAGCGAGGTTGCGACCCTGTCCCCCCTCTTCGATGAGTACCCGGAGCCCGGCGGATCGGTGTATGAATTCGATTTCGACAACGGCCGGTGGGGCCCGGAGGACTTCGAATGGACCTACACCCAACCCGGCCTCAACAGCTCGGGACTCAGCTCCTACCAGCGCCTCGGCAATGGCGGAAGCCTCATCTGCAGCGGCCGCACCGGCGAGCTGTTCGAGCTCACCGAGGCGGGAGACCTCGCCTGGCAATACCGGACGCCGCTGCTGGCGGGCGCCCCGGTCGAACAGGGCACCGAACTCCAACTCAACAACAACCTCACCTTCCGGGCCGACCGCTACCCGGCGGACTTCCCGGCCTTTGACGGGCAGGACCTGTCGTCCGGCGAGGTCATCGAGATCAACCCCACTCCGCTGGAGGTCTGCGCGGCCGCCCTGTGCGAGGACCTGCTGGCCTGCAACTATGGCGAGGAAGGCGACTGCGATTACGTCGATGCCAACGCGCCCGATGGCACCCTCGGCCCCCTGTTCCTCGGATTGGTCGACGAGGCCTGTGCCGACGGGTATGCCGTGTACGACGACCTGATCATCGGCATCACCCCGGCCACGGGCGACTTCGCCGGCTATGCCTGGGACATCTCCCCGGAGGTCGAAGCCATCCTCGTCGCGGCCGGTCAGACGGATGCCCTGAACGAACTCAACGCGCAGGTCCTGTCCGTCTGCGGGGACATCATGACGGTCTTCAACACCGAGATCGGTGTCGGCGGCCCCTCCACCTTTGATGGGTCCGGCTGGGTCTGGCCCCAGTTCAACGGCTACATGGCCCCGGTGTCCGGTTTCGATGCCGGCTGCGGCGACCCTGCCGCCTGCAACTTCGACCCTTGCTCCATCCCGTCCGACAGCCTGTGCTCCGCCATGGTGGGCGTGACCGCCACGGACAACGAGACCGGCTTCCTCTCCTGCGAAGTGACCGGTGGAATCGCTCCGTATCAATTCGAACTGCTCGACGGCGCCCTCCAGCCCACGGGCATTGAAGGGGGAACGGGCAACCTGTCCATTGCATGGGGCGGACTGCCTGACGGCGCGTATTGCGTGGAGGTCACCGATGCCGCCGGCTGTGTGGAGGTGTTCTGTGACACCCTCGGCGTCAGCCAGGTGGGCGAGCAGCTGGCGACCCGGTTCGCCATCCAGCCCAATCCGGCACGGGACGCCGTCCAGTTGGCACTGCCGGCCGAATGGTCCGTGCGGTCCATCGTGTTGAGGGACGCCACAGGCCGCGAGGTGATGGCACCGACCCTTGCGTCGGCGTCGGCACCGGTCTACGTGGGCGGCCTCGCCAACGGCACGTACCTCGTGGAGGTCCGGCACGCGGATGGCGTGGCCATCGAACGGTTGGTGGTGCGCCACTGAGGCCCGACCTTTCTGCTGCGATGAACGACGACACCATCCTGACCTCCCGGGAGGGCGGGGTCTTGACCTTGACCCTGAACCGCCCCGCTGCCTTCAACAGCTTCACACGCCCGATGGCCGCTGCCCTGCAGGCAGGTCTGGACGAGGCAGCCGGGGACGACAGCATCCGCTGTGTCGTGCTGACCGGCGAGGGCAAGGCCTTCTGCGCGGGCCAGGACCTCAAGGAGGTGACGGCCGATGACGCGCCTCCGCTCGAGGACATTGTCCACGGCACCTACAACACGACGGTCCGGAAGATCCGGGCGCTGGCCAAGCCGGTCATCGCCGCGGTCAACGGCGTCGCGGCCGGGGCCGGGGCCAACATCGCGCTCGCCGCGGACCTCTGCGTGGCCACCGAAAGCGCGCGGTTCATCCAGGCCTTCTCCAAGATCGGCCTGATCCCCGACAGCGGCGGGACCTGGATGCTGCCCAAGCTCATCGGCCTGCAGCGCGCCACGGCCCTCGCCTACCTCGGCACCCCGGTGGGCGCCCCGGACGCCGCCGCGATGGGCATGATCCACCGGGCGATTCCCGACGCCAACTTCACGGAGGAGGTGCAGGCCCTGGCCCACCACCTTGCCGCCATGCCCACCCAGGGACTCGCCTTGACCAAGGCCGCCTTCAACGCCGGTTTCGAGCAGGACCTCGATGCGCAACTCGACACCGAGATGAAACTCCAGGCAGAAGCCTCACGTACAGAGGATTACGCCGAGGGCGTGGCCGCCTTCCTCGAAAAGCGGAAGCCGGCGTTCAAAGGACATTGACCCATGACGAAGGACCGCTGGATTTCCTGTTCGGACCGCCTGCCCGAGAACGGCCAGCGGGTGCTGGGCGTGGTGCCGGGCAATGAGGTCCTGTTGCCGGGCAAGGCGCGGTTCGAACTTCGCGACGTCCTGGTCCTGCGTTTCATGGAGAACTTCTTCGCAGCCCAGCCGGACAAGGCCGACGCCCACGGCCGGCATTTCTGGAGCGGCGAAGGGGCCTCCAACCAATACTTCGAGGCGGTCACGCACTGGATGCCGATGCCCAAGGCGCCGGAGCCGCCGGCCTCCGAAGACGCCTGACGGTCAGGAATCCTTGATCGGGAAGAACTGACCGGCCATCCCCACGAACACGTGGGTCCTGCCTGCGATGTCGATGGTGTAGACCGAGGCGACCGTCAGGTCCTGCCGCTGGGCGAGCTGGGTGCCCGCCGCGCCGGCGATTTGTCCCAGTCCCTTCCGGAACGCCTTGCCGATTTCCGATTCCCCGGGCGCATCGTCCGCCAGCTCCTGCTGGACGTATTCGGCGAGGAAGGCGCTGAAGGCCTCGTGGTCGGGATTGGTCACAAACAGCGCGCCTCCGGCAAGGAGGAGAAGGAGAATCAGGTTGCGGATGAACTTCATGGTGCGTTGAGGATGTGGAAAGCCTGGACGGCATACAGCGCTGCGGTCTCCGTGCGAAGGCGATGCTCGCCAAAGGTGACGGGCGTGAAGCCGGCCGCGGCGAAATGCTGGATTTCCTCCGGGTCGAAATCGCCCTCAGGGCCGATGGCGATGAGGGCATCCCGCTGACGGGGCAAGGCCTCCGTGATCGACCGGCGACGCCAATCGGGGTGTTCGGGAACCGGACAATGGGCGAGACCGAGCCAGGGGCCCACCCCTTCCGCGGTGGACACGCCCTTCAGGGCTTCCTCCAATTCGATGGCGGGCATCAATTC
>JBMYZR010000030.1:0-29267 GCA_049610565.1 Flavobacteriales bacterium
TCCGGCAGCGAGCAATACACATAGGTGTCGTTGACGGTCTCGGTCACCGTGGCCGTTCCACACTCGTCATAGGCAGTGTAGCTCGGCTTGCCCATCGCCGCAATGGAGTACGTGAAATCCGACCAGCAACCGGTCAGGTTGACATCACTCGGCGCGGTGATGGTGAGGGTGGGGCCTTCCGTGTCAGGGGGAAGGGCGGAGAACAGGGCTGGATTGAGCTCAGCTCCGGAATCGGATCCGGTGGATTCCAGGGTCATGCTGGGACCATCGGAGGCAGCTCCGGAGGGGGTTCCAGTGACACTGGCCAGGGCAAGGTTCACGAAGGACATCGAGAACAACAGGCAGCAGCTGAGAAGCGCAACAGACTTCTGGTAAGACATGGCGATACTTTTGGCTCTCGGAAAGTGAGAAGCAAACTCGCCAATCTGAAATTATTACATCCGAAAATTTCACGGCTTTGCAGACGCTCAACCTGTTGTTAAACAATAGGTTAGGCACCAAAACAACACGGCTACAAAGGAGATTATACGAGTATAATATTTTAAATACTCATATTTAATCGACCAGTGTTTTATCTAAGCGTCAAAACGGGTGCACACGAGCCTGTGCGGACCTCGATTTGGGACCTCGTAAAACGGCCCGATGACGTCCCATCCGAGGCTGGCATAGAAGCCCAATGCCACCTTCCGGGCATCTGCCCAAATCCCCCCGAAATCCGACGCGCGAAGTTCCGCCTCAGCATGCCGGATCAACATGCGCCCCACTCCCTGACCGCGGTGCCCTGGATGCGTCGCCATGGCGCGCAGCCGATGCCCAATGGAATGCGGCAAAACCCGGTGATTTTGGGGCATGAAGGTCCCAATGCCCACCACACACCCCTGATGGATGACCCCCAGATGAAACACGCCTTCCGCGCCATCCACAGGCAATGCACAGGTGGCATCCGGCTGTTTTTCAGGCCACAGAACCGCCGCCCTCAACGCCCATGTGTCCTCAGGTAATACCCGACGAACCTGATATTCCCCATCATTCATTCCATCCATTTCTTCCATTCTCTCCGATTCCGCTTTGTCGGCCTCCCCTTCATCGGCGGGGCCATTTGACGCTCCAACCGTATCATTTCCAGCTTATTCAGCTCCTCTTCCGGCGTGACGTCTTTAATATAATCCTCGACGAGCCTCGGCCCCATCCTGCTCTTCGGCAAGGCCAACACCTCCACTTCATACGTGATGGGCCCTCGGCGGACCGACACCCGATCTCCGGGCTTCACCTCCCTCGACGCCTTCACGCTCTCCGCCCCGACTTCGACCTTCCCCTCCCGCACGGCAGCAGTGGCCAGCGAGCGGGTTTTGAAGAGGCGGACGGCCCAGAGGAACTTGTCGATGCGCACCCGTCAAAGTTCGACAATCAAACCGATGGCTGGAATGGCTGATCCCGCCGTGAGCCCGATGTATCTCGCCTGGTAGCGCCCGGGGTTGGCCGGATCCGGGATGGGTGTCCCGTTGAGCGGATCCCGAACCACGTCCAATGCGTCCGGCGCATCCGCCACCTGACCGAAGACGTTCTGAACGTCCATGAACACGTCCAGGCTCCAATTCTCGAAGAACCACTTCTTGTCGATGCGCAAGTCCAGCTGACTGAAGGCCGCATTGCGACCCGCATTGAGACGCGCGTAGTCCAATTGGGGCACGTTGTTGATGTCCCAGTACTCCCGATCCAGCGAGACCTCGAGGTCGTAGGGCGTGAAGGGCAACCCCCCGCTGTACAGCCAGCGCACGCCGATCTCCCAATCCCGCTTGAGTTTGGCGCCCCCGGTCATGGACACGATGTGCCGGCTGTCCCAAGCGCTCGGGGTGAAGTCCCCATTGAATTCGTATTCACTTCGGACATAGGTATAAGCGAGCAAGCCGTAGACACCTTGATAGAGACGTCGCTGGGCGAGGAACTCCACGCCATAGGCGCGCCCCACTCCGTCAAACCGCACGGCTTCATTGCCGACGACACCAAAGTCCGCGCCGAGGTTGGCGAGGGCGATTCCCGTCGTCAAGCTGACCGGCGCCCCGTCGTAGCCTTTGGCGAAGCCTTCCAGTCCCAGCGTGGTGTTCTTTTCGGCCCAATCATAGCGTAGCCCCAGCACCGCTTGATCGCAGCGCAGGTAACGGGCGTCCGGTTGGTTGATGCGCTGACCGCCTTCGACATATCCCAGAATCAGATAACTCGGCAGTTGGTAATACCGGCCGAGGTTGGCATTGAGGCTGAGCTTTGGCGCCACGCTCCACCGCATCGCCACACGCGGGCTCAATTGACGGAGCGGATTGGCCATGGCCGCATTGACCTCGTTGCCATCGACCCGCAGCCCCCCGCTCAGGGTGATGCGCCCATCCGCGACCGGCTTCGATGCCTGAAGGAAGGCTCCGTATTTGTGAAGATCGAAGGCGCTCTCGAAGTCCACCGTCACCAGGGTGTCCTGAAGGAAGAGGTAGCGCTGGCTGTACGTGTCATTGGTGAAGCGGGCAAACTCGTATTGAGCACCCCAGGTCACCTTCAGCCCGGAGTCCCCATACCGGCGGCGCTCAAGGCGCAGCTTGTTCTCCATCTCCCGCGAGAGGTAGTCGAGGGTCAACGGCAAGGCATCGTCGTTGTCGATATGCTTGTAGGCGCGGTTGCTCAACATGTTGCGGCTCGCCACCCACGTCCAGCGCCCATCCTCGGTGAACTTGTCGTACTTGACGCCCAGCGCATAGTTCCACTGCCGGTTCACCTGGAGCGCGTCGAGGATGGCCACCTGGTCGAGGTAGTCTTCGGCGGAGGTGTCCTCAGCGGCGGCGAGGTTGAGCTGGAAATCGTCGTAGGCACCGATGCCGAGCACCGTCAACCGCTCGTTGGGCGACGCCTGATGGACCCACTTGAACTGGACGTCATTGTAGATGGGCAGGAAAGGCAGACCGAGGACCTCAAAGAGGAACTGGAGATAACTGCGCCGCGCGCTCAAGATGAGGGAACTGTTCTCCCCTGTGGGGCCCTCGAAGGTCAGGCCGAGGTCGCTCGTGCCCACCACGGCATTGGACGTCCACTCGTCGGTCCGGGCGGTCTTGAAGCCGAACTCCATGACACTGGACAACGCATTGCCCCGGGTGGCGGGAAAGGCCCCGGAATAGAACTCGACCTCCTCCACGAGGTCCACGTTGATCATGCCGACCGGCCCACCACTCGCCCCCTGGGTCTGGAAGTGGTTGATGTTGGGGATCTCGATGCCGTCGATGTAGAAGCGGTTCTCGTTGGGCGCGCCCCCGCGGATCACGATGTCGTTGCGGAAGCTCGGGATGGCCGCCACGCCCGGCAGGCTGCGGATGGCCTTGCTGATGTCTCGACCACCGCCAGGATTGCGCTTGATCTCGTTGGTCCCGATGCGACGCAAGGAAACGGGCGCCTCCTCTTCCCCCTTGGCGGTGGCCGCCACCACTTCCGCCGCCTCGACAGTCACCGTCAACGGCTCGAGAACCACCGTCAGAAACGCTGGGCGCGCCGGGGTAATCTCCACTTCCAGCCGGGTCGCCGTCTTGTACCCCACCGAGCTGAAGGACAAATTGACCAGCCCCGGCTGCAATCCGGACAGCTCGAAGGCCCCCTCAAAATCCGTGGAGGTCCCGGTGACCGCCCCTTGGACGACGACGGACACGAAGGGCAGGGTCTCCCCCGTCACTTCGTCGGTCACCACCCCCTTGACGGACGCGGTTTGGGCCTGAGACGAAATGACAATGAAGAGGAATGAGAAGGCTGAAATCAGACTTCGGGCGTCGATTTTGGGCATGGTGTCGTTCAACTGAACAAAGGAAACACCGCGAGGCGCCGCGAAGTTCCCTCAGCCCAGATCGAGGTCGAGTCGCTTCCGGAGCACCTCCAATGGCGGGTGTTCCGCCGCCCAATTCATGTAGCGGTCCTTGGGGGTCAGGAATTCCGCCGGCGCCTCCACTTCGGACACTTGAACATCCAGGGCAATGGTCCCATTCCCCACCTCGGTCCGGATGAAGTGCAACAGCTCCGTGGAGCACTCCTTCATCTCCTCGAACTGGACGTCATTGGCCACGGTGAACCGGATGGTCGGATCCTCGAACCGGAAGTCTCCATTGGCGAGCGTGGCAGCCAACCCCACTTTGTTCTTCTCCCGCAGGTCCTGCGCCAACCTGGCCCAAGCCTGCTTGACCCGATCGGCGTCGTAGTCGGCTTTGAGCTCCGAGGTGTCCGAGAGCTCCCCCCCGGACTCCTGCCCCTCTTCCTCGAGGGAAATGAGCATGCTGCGGCCCGCCGCCAATCCCGCGAGGCTCCCGGTCGGCTTGATGGTCTTCTTGGGCTTGCCCAGCACGATGGCGAGGTCCGCATCGATGTCCGCCTCACCCGCCGAGGCGTCCTGTACAGCCTCCTCCTCGACGGCCTTCGTGGCGGGCATGCCGGCCGGCTCCGGCTCCGCATGAGGCGGCACGGGTTGAGCTTCTTCAGGCGCAACAGACACGACAGGTTCCGGAGCCGGAGGCTCAGGCACAGGAACAACCGGTGCGGATTCGACAGAAGACTGAACGGGCTCAACAGAAGTTGGGGTCACGGGGTCAACCGCGACCTTGACCGGTTCCCGAACCGCAGCGTCAACGCCCCATCCGGTGATGGGAATCAGCTCATTTTTTTTTTGCTCCCTCCGCGGTAACCGCTTCGAGGGAGCCGATGCGCATCAGCATCAGTTCAACCAGCAATCGTGGATGCCGCGAGAGGCGGTATTGCTGGTCGGCCTCGTTGGCATGCCCAATGGCGCCCACGAGGAAATGAAGGCCACAACGGCGCGCCTGTTCGCCGAACCGGTCGGCTACGGTGGCGCCCGCCTCCATCAAGGACAGGGTCGCTTCGTCCTTGCAGACGAGCAGGTTCCTCAGGTGTTGACCCAATCCGGTGACGAAATGGTGCGCATCGAAGCCGGCGGCCACGACCTCCTCCAGCTGGAGGAGCATGTCCCCAATCCGGCCCTCCAGCGCGGCGTCGACCACATTGAAGTAAACATCGTGGCCGAGCACATTGAGGTGGCGGGTGACCGCGGCGTAGGTGACGCCTTCCTGGCTCGAGGCCACCATCTGGTCGAAGATGCTCAAGGCATCCCGCATGGCGCCGTCTGCCCGCTGGGCAATCACATTGAGTGCTTCCGGCTCGGTGGTCACGCCCTCCTGCTCGGCGACGTGTGCGAGGTGGTCCGCGATGTCCCGGGTGGTGATGCGCCGGAAATCGTAGATCTGACAGCGGCTCAGGATGGTCGGGAGAATCTTGTGCTTCTCCGTCGTGGCGAGGATGAACACAGCGTGCTTCGGCGGCTCTTCGAGCGTCTTGAGGAACGCGTTGAAGGCGTCCTTGGACAGCATGTGGACCTCGTCAATCACGTAGACCTTATATCGTCCGTCCTGAGGCGGGATGCGCACCTGGTCGATGATGCTCCGGATGTGCTCGACGCCGTTGTTGGAGGCCGCGTCCAGTTCGAAGACATTGAAGCTGCGCTCGGCCTGCTCGGTGGTGAATCCGTTGATGGCGTTGGCGAAAATCCGCGCGCAGGTGGTCTTGCCTACACCACGGGGCCCACAAAAGAGATAGGCTTGGGCGATTTGCCCCGACTCGATGCTGTGACGCAGGGTGTCCGTGATGGACTTCTGGCCCACCACCGTGTCCCACGTGGTCGGACGATATTTGCGTGCTGAGACGAGAAAATTGCTCCCTTCGGCCATGACCCAAAGGTGCGGATTGCCGCCGAATTCCGGGCGATTCAATTTTGCACAGGGCGCCCACATTTTGCCGTTGTCGCGCCGATGTGGGAGAATGAAGGGCACCTCCCTTGCGCACCGACCTCGTTTGGCGTAGATTTGCGCCCCCTTTTGCGCAAAGCATATGTTCCGGAATCGATACGAAACCGTCTTCATCATCACCCCCGTCCTCTCTGACGAGCAGACGAAGGAGGTGGTCAAGAAGTTCAAGGACCTCCTGAAAGACAAAGGAGCCAACATCACCCATGAGGAGAATTGGGGCATGCGAAAGCTTGCCTACCCGATTCAGAAGAAGTCGACCGGCTTCTACTACCTCGTGGAATTCGATGCTGAGCCGTCCACCATCCTGCCCTTCGAGACGGAGTTCCGTCGTGATGAGCGCATCATCCGGTTCTTGACCACCAAGATGGACAAGAATCACATCGAGTTTGCCGAAAGCCGCCGGGACCGCGAGTCCGATCGCCGCGAGAAGCCCAAGCAAACCGGCGCTGAAGCCCAAGCCTGAACGCCCCAAAGTCCACTGATATGGCTGACAACAAGAACGTGCGTTACCTGAACCCGATCGCCATCGACACGAAGAGCGAGCGCTACTGCCGTTTCCGCGAGAAGGGCTTCAAGTACATCGATTATAAGGATGCCGACTTCCTCCTGATGTTGGTGAACGAGCAGGGCAAGATTCTGCCGCGCCGCCTCACCGGAACGAGCCTCAAGTACCAGCGCCGCGTGGGCAAGGCCATCAAGAAGGCCCGCCACCTGGCTCTGCTCCCCTACCTCGCTGACCAGCTCCGCTGATTGGCCCAAGACCCTGAGACATGGACGTGATTCTCAAGCAGGACGTCGAGCGCCTGGGCGCCAAGAACGACATCGTGACCGTCAAGACCGGTTACGCCCGCAACTACCTGATTCCCCAAGGTTTCGCCATCGCCGCCACCGACAGCGCTCGGAAGGTGGTCGCTGAGACCATCCGCCAGCAGTCCCACAAGGCCCGCAAGGCCCTTGAGGATGCGCAGGCCCTCGCCGAGAAGATGAACGGCTTGACCGTGAAGATCGGCGCCAAGGCCGGCGAGAGCGGCAAGATCTTCGGTTCCGTCAACAACATCCAGGTGGCCGAAGCCCTCGCCGGCGCCGGACACGTGGTGGAGCGGAAGAACATCGACCTCGGAAGCGACGCCATTCGCGACCTCGGCAGCTACACCGCCAAGGTGAAGCTCCACAAGGAGGTCTACGCCGAAGTGACCTTCGAGGTCGTGGCCGAATAAGACTTCATCCCCCTCAGCGGGGCATGACATGGAAAAGGGGGCGCCGCCCCCTTTTTTTGTGCCCGGATCCTTCTGCGATGTCGACGTTCAAGCTCCACAGTGAATTCAAGCCCACGGGGGACCAGCCCGAGGCCATCCGCCAGTTGGTGGACGGTGTGGAATCCGGTGCGGCCCACCAGACCCTCCTCGGGGTGACGGGGTCCGGCAAGACGTTTTCCATCGCCAACGTCATCGAACGGACCCAGCGGCCGACGCTGGTCCTCAGCCACAACAAGACCCTGGCCTCGCAGCTGTACAGCGAGTTCAAGGAGTTCTTCCCGGACAACCTCGTCGAGTACTTCGTCAGCTACTACGACTACTACCAGCCCGAGGCGTACATCCCGTCCAGCGGCACCTACATCGAGAAGGACCTCGCCATCAACGAGGAGATCGAGAAGCTCCGGCTCTCGGCCACCTCTGCCCTGCTGAGCGGCCGCCGGGATGTCATCGTCGTGGCGTCCATCAGCTGCATCTACGGAATCGGCAACCCGGTGGAATTCCACAAGAGCGTCATCGAGGTCAAGGTCGGCCAGGTGGTCAGCCGCAACGCCATCCTCCATCGCCTGGTGGAGAGCCTCTATCACCGCACCCGCGGCGACTTCAGCCGCGGCTCCTTCCGCGTCAATGGCGACGTGGTCGACGTGTTCCTCGCCTATGCGGACCACGCGGTGCGCCTCCATTTCTGGGGCAATGAAATCGAGCGGATCGAGACGATTGACCCCGAGCACGGGACCGTCTTTCACACCTTCGAGTCTCTGCGCATCTACCCGGCCAACCTGTTCGTCACCGGCAAGGACACCCTGCAGCAGTGCATCTGGGAGATCCAGCAGGACATGGTGAAGCAGGTCCAGTGGTTCAACGAGCAGGGCCGGTTCATCGAAGGGAAGCGCCTCGAGGAGCGCACCACGCACGACCTCGAGATGATGCGGGAGCTGGGGTTCTGCAGCGGCATCGAGAACTACAGCCGCTACTTCGACCGGCGCCAGCCCGGACAGCGGCCGTTTTGCCTGCTCGACTATTTCGCGGACGACTTTCTCCTGGTGGTCGACGAGAGCCACGTGACGGTGCCCCAGGTGGGCGCGATGTACGGCGGCGACCGGTCCCGCAAGGTGTCCCTCGTGGAGCACGGCTTCCGGCTGCCCTCCGCCCTCGACAACCGACCGCTCAAGGACGACGAGTTCGAGGGCATGATCCGGCAGACGATCTACGTCAGCGCCACCCCGGCCGACTACGAACTCGAGAAGAGCGAGGGCGTGGTGGTGGAGCAGCTCATCCGGCCCACCGGCCTGCTCGACCCGCCCATTGAAGTGCGCCCCTGCAAGAACCAGGTGGACGACCTCATCGGCGAGATCCGGGCGACCATCGACGCGGGCGACCGGGTCCTGGTGACCACCCTGACCAAGCGGATGGCCGAGGAGCTCTCCCGCTATCTCGACCGCCTGCGCATTTCCTGCTCCTACATCCACAGCGAGGTCAAGACGCTGGACCGGATCGAAATCATCCGCAACCTCCGAGAAGGCGTCATCGACGTGTTGGTGGGGGTCAACCTGCTCCGCGAGGGCCTCGACCTGCCCGAGGTCTCGCTCGTGGCGGTCATGGACGCGGACAAGGAGGGCTTCCTGCGGTCCAACCGCTCCCTGACGCAGACCGCCGGTCGGGCCGCGCGGAACGTGAACGGGCGCGTGCTGATGTACGCGGACAAGATCACCGACTCGATGGCCCAGACCATCGAGGAAACGGCGCGGCGCCGGGAGAAACAGGAGGCCTACAACGCCGAGCATGGCCTCGTGCCCGTGCAAGTGAAGCGGACCAAGAAAACCGTGTTCGAGCAGAGCGAGCTCATCGAGGACCGCCCATCGCCCATGGCGGCCGAGCCCACCCCAACGGGAGACGGCATCCTGGCGGACCCCGTTGTCGCCGGCTACATCGCGGCCCAGGACCGCAAGGCCATGGACAAACTCATGGCCCGGACCAAACGGGAAATGGAGCGGGCCGCCAAGGAGTTGGCTTTCATGGATGCCGCCCGCATGCGGGACGAGCTCTTCGCCCTGCAGGACGCAGTCAAGGACTGGCCTGCCTGAAATCGCACTTCCTTTCCCACCTTGCAACCCATGGGGAGCGAACTGCGTCCTTCCCCTGCCTGCAACCCGAAATCGATGACCCTCCAACGCCGCTTCACCGTGGGCCTGATGGCCCTCCTCCTCCTCCCTCTCTCCCTCCTGGCCCAGGTTCCCCACGGTGGCGAACCGCTCTGGACGACGCCGGGAACCAACATGGGCAACCCGGCCTGGCCCGTGCACCGCATGCCCGGCATCGACCTCGACGCCCTGCGCGCGGCCGACGCCGTGACGGACCTCGTGAAGAGCGCCCCGTGGCGGTTCGGCGAGGAGTTTGACGTCGACCTCGGGCTGGCCGACGGACAGTGGCTCGAGATCAACGGCACCGCGGTCTGGCGCACGCAGATCCAGGCTGAGGGCGCCCTCGCGATGAGCCTTCGGTTTGCCGAATTCGCCGTGCCGAAAGGGGGACGGATGTTCATCTGGAATGCCGATCGCATCGAGTACATCGGCGGGTTCGACCACCGCAACATGAAGGACTGGGGCGGACTCGCGACCGGCCTCGTCGCCGGGGATGCCGTGGTCGTAGAGGTGCAGGTCCCCCTGGGCCTGGAGGATGCCGTCGCCATCCGCATTGACCAGGTGGTCCACGCCTACCGGGACATCGCCGGCAAGGCGGCCCTCGTCGCCGAGGCGCTCGGAGAGCAGCGCGGTCCCTACGGCAACAGCGGCGATTGCAACATCAACGTGAACTGTCCGGAAGGCGCCACCTGGCAATGCGAGAAGCGCTCCGTGGCCCTCATTCTCCAAGGTGGATTCTCCATCTGCACCGGGGCCCTCGTCAACAACACTGCACAGGACGGCACCCCGCTGTTCCTGACCGCCAACCACTGCCTGGGCGGCAGCGTGGCCAACTGGACCTTCCTCTTCAACCACGAAACGGAAGGGTGCACGGGCAACACCGGCCCGACCAACCAGACCGTCAGCGGGGCCGACCTGCTCGTCAGCAGCGCGGCCTCCGACTTCGGCCTGCTCCTGCTTGACGAGACCCCACCGGCCAGCTACGACGTGTTCTACGCGGGTTGGGACGGCACCGACGCAGAGACGGTACAGAACGCGACCAGCATCCACCACCCCAGCGGTGACCTGAAGAAGATCTGCTTCGAGGAGGACGCGCCGGACCATGACAACGCGAGCGGGGCCGCCGTCTGGTGGATTGACGCCTGGGAAGATGGCGTGACCGAGCCCGGCTCCTCGGGTGCCCCCCTGTTTGACCACAACCACCGCGTCATCGGCCAACTCTATGGTGGAGCCGCGGCGTGCAGCGGCAACCAGAACAACGGCCAGTACGACTTCTACGGCCGGATGGGCGTCAGCTTCAACAACGGCATCACCGAGCACCTCGACCCCCTCGGCCTCGGCATCGAGGTACTGGACGGCTACCCGAGCGAAGGGTGTGTCACCTCCTTCGCCCTCGACATGGGGCTGGGCGTGGCCAATGCACCCGAAGGCGTGCTGTGTGGCGGCGGCGAAGTCGTCATTGAACTGACCCTCAACAACTTCGGAACGGACCCACTCACCTCGGCCACCATCGGCTACACCGTCAACGGCGGCCCGCAGCAGACCGTGAACTGGAACGGAAACCTGGCCCAGTACGACAACACCACGCTTGCGCTGCCCCCCATTCAGGCCGAGGACGGCACCACCGAGGTGGAGGTCACGGTGCTCTCCGTCAATGGCGCGCAGGACGAGAACGACTTCAACGATGCTGCCGTGGTGGAGTTCACCGCCTTCGTGGAGGACACGTTCAACTTCTCCTTCGAGCTGGTCCTCGATGAATACGGCAGCGAGACCACGTGGGAAATCCGGCGGCTCGGCAACGTCGTCTACTCCGGCGGCCCCTACGAGGACGGCCAGGAGGGCGAGGTGATCACCGTGCCGCTCTGTCTCGAGGAGGGGTGCTACATCCTCCAGGTCGACGACAGCTACGGAGACGGCATGTGTTGCCAGTTCGGTGAAGGCAGCTTCACCGTCTACGACCCGCAGGGCGACGTCATCTACACCGGCGGCGAATTCACCGACTCCGACCTCGAGCAATTCTGCACGCAGGACATGTCCGTGGAGGACCTCCTCGGCGCTCAGGTCGAGGTGATGCCCAATCCGGCAACCGGCCGCCTCGTGGTCTCCGGCGTGCCCGCGGGATCCACCGTGACCCCGATCGACCTCCTGGGGCGCCCGGTGTCCGACGCGGTTCGACTCAACGGCGACGGAAGCCTCGACGTCTCCGGCTGGCCCCGGGGCTGGACCCTCCTCCGCGTGGAAACCGAGACCGGCGTACACGTGGAACGCGTCCTGTTGCGTTGAGGACACAGATGCGTTCGGTTCTCCTCTTCCTTCTCCCCTTTTCGCTCCTGGCCATGGCGGCCTGCTCTGGCCCCAAACGGGCCACGGAGGGGGATTGGAACCACCCCTTCTCCATCGCGGAAGCCATGGTGGACGGGGACTCCCTGCGGGTCACCGTCCAGTACGGAGGCGGATTCCGCGACCACACCTTCCGCCTCGTCGCCGATGGGGCCGCGACCAAATCCCTGCCCCGGCAGCAGCGGTTGCGCATCGAACACGAAGGCCAGGGAGACCCCGGCCGTGCCCTGATCACCCGGGATGAGGCGTTCGACCTGATTCCGCACCGCGACCCCGCACGAGGCCGCATCGTGCTGCTCCTCGGTGGCTGGGACACCCCGCTGGAGTACGTTTACCCCCAGTGAGCCCCTCGACGGACTGGATTCCCGGACTGCTGGCCAGCGTGCCGGCCCTCCTGCGCATGGTGTGGGACCTGCAGCTCGGTGTCGCGTGGCGCCGCCGGCCGGTCGCCGCTCACGATGACGGGCCCGCAGAGGACCGGTCCGCGACGCTCGTCCTCTGCACCCACAACGACCTCGACGCCCTGCGGTCGATCTGGCCGCTCTGGCGGGGCCAGCGGTTTCCCGAGGGCTGGCAGGTCCAATGGGTGGTCGTCAATGACGGCTCGACCGACGGCACCCGCGCCTGGCTGGAAGACCGCTTGGCGGCCCACGGACAGGGGCTGACGGTGGTCCACCACGACAAGCAGACCGCCGGCAAGAAGGCCGCACTGGCCGCGGGCATCCGGGCCGCCGACCACGATCGGCTCATCCTCACCGACGCCGACTGCCTCCCCGGTCCGGATTGGGCCGCCACCATGGCGGCGGGTCTCGGCCAGCCGGGTGCCCCGCCCCGGATCCTGCTCGGCTTCAGCCTGCCCGCCGGAGGCCCGGCCGTGCTGGCCTTCGACGCCCTTCGGATCGCCTGGCAATACGGCAGCGAAGCGGCCGACGGACGGCCCTACATGGGCGTCGGCCGCAACCTCGCGTACCGCAAATCGGACTGGCTCCGGCTGGGCGGCTTCGGGGGCCATGCCGACCTGGCCAGCGGCGATGACGACCTGTTCGTGCAGGACGCCATCCAGTCGGGCGCCACCTGTACCCCCTTGGCCGTCCCCCTCGAGGCCACCTGTCCCACCCGGCCGGCGCTGTCGCTGGCGGATGGACTGCGGCGGAAACGGAGGCACCTGACCACAGCGCCGCGCTACGGCTGGCGTCACCGGCGGCGGCTTCTCGCCGATGCCGCGCTCGACCAGGCCGTGGCCGCCGCCGCACTGGCCGGGTCAGGCGGCCTTTTGCACAGTGGGGGTTGGATACCGGCCGTGGCGGCAGGGATGGCATTGACCGTGCGCGCCGCTACCTTGTCGTCGTTCGCCAGGGACCTTCACCAACCCCGTTTCGCCGGCATCCGCGCCTTGTGGCTCGGCCCCGTGCGTTGGGGGCTCCTCGGTCTGGCCACCCTGTCGAACTTCACCTCATCGCCGACATGGACGCAGCGGGCACCGACAAACCGGTCGTGATCGACCACCTCTCCGACAAGGCCAAGTACGACTATGGCCTGATCCGCCGGGCTTTGGACTCCCACGACCAGGGGGCCTTCGCCGAATTGATGGAGCGGTACCGGGAGCCCATTTACTACATGCTCCTCAAGATGGTCCACGACGGCGACGACGCCGAGGACCTGATGATCGAGACCTTCGGCAAGGCCTTCCGCCGGCTCAAGCAGTACAGCCCGCAGTTCGCCTTCTCTACCTGGCTCTTCAAGATTGCCTCGAACGGGGCCATCGACTTCATCCGGAAAAAGCGCATCAAGGCGCTGAGCTTGGACAAGGGCTTCACCGACGCAGAGGGCGACACCATGGAAATCCAGGTGGCGGACGACGGCCTCGATCCCGGCCAGACCCTCGAGAAGCAGCAGCGCGTCAACCGCATGCGCGAGGTGGTGGCCCAGCTCAAGCCGCGCTACCGCCGCCTGGTGGAGCTCCGGTACTTCGAGGAGTACAGCTACGACGAGATTTCCAAGGAGCTCGACCTGCCCCTTGGCACGGTCAAGGCCCAGCTGTTCCGCGCCCGTGACATCCTCGCCGGCGTCCTCGAAATCGACCGGGAGCACTTTTGACCGTGGCCCCCACCGAGCAGGACCGCAGCGCCGTTCAGTCCGCGCTGGACGCCTTGGCCGCCGACTCCACCGACTTCGGCACCCCGTTGCCGGTCCTCGATGACGGCCAGCGCGATCAACTCGCCGCGCTCGGCCCGCTGTACCGGGAGTGGAACGCCCGCATCAACGTCATTTCCCGCAAGGACATCGACCAGTTCTTCACCCGGCACGTGCTGCACAGCCTGGCCATCGCCCGGGTGCTGCGCCCGGAATCCGGCGCACGCATCCTCGACGTGGGCACCGGAGGGGGCTTTCCCGGCATTCCCCTCGCCATTGTCTTTCCCGAGGCGCACTTCACATTGTGCGACTCCATCGGAAAGAAGATCAAGGTCGTGAACGCCGTGTCGGACGCCCTCGGCCTGGGCAACGTCGACGGCACGTGGGCCCGGGCGGAGAGCCTGACGGACCGCGATCCGTACGACTTCGTGATCAGCCGCGCCGTCACCCGCATGCCCGCCTTCCTGGACTGGGTGCGGCCGCTCGTGGGGGTGGAGCATCGCCACGGGTTGCAGAACGGCGTGTTGTACTTGAAGGGGGGAGACCTCGAAGAGGAGTTGGCGCCGGTGCAGGAGCCCATCGTCTCTTGGGATCTGGGGACGCTGCTGCAGGATCCGTTTTTCGACACCAAACGCCTGCTTCATGTGGCATTGGGCTGAAAAGAATGAAGGGGGCATTTCTGCCCCCTCCGAAACCTGCAAGGATATTGAAACCGATACAGCCATGAAGCTGCATCCACGTGTATGACGGACACGTTTCCAATCGTTGCCTCGAAAACGAAAAAAAATTTCGCCCCACCGTGAATCTTCTTCGAATCCCATAGTGGACCGGGCGAACAGACGGGGTTCCCAGCGGTTAAATTTGTCGTGATGAAAGAGGAGAATCCCCTTTCCAAGGGCATCAGTCAGGAGGAACTCCGCGCCTTGGGTGCCGGGACCATCAGCGATGCCTTGGGCTTGGAGATCCTGGAGGTCACGCACGGACATGTCGTTGGCCGGTTGCCTGTGGACGCCCGGACGCACCAACCGTACGGCCTGTTGCACGGCGGAGCCAGCGTGGTGCTGGCTGAGACCTTGGGCTCGGTGGGCAGCCATTTCATCGCAGCGCCCCGCGGCAAAGGCGCCGTGGGCATCGAGGTCAACGCCAATCACCTCCGCGGCGTCCAGTCCGGCTGGGTCACCGGCACCGCCCGGCTTCACCACGAAGGCGGACGGCTTCACGTGTGGCACATCGACATCGAGGACGAAGAAGGCCGGGCCGTCTGCACGAGCCGGCTCACCGTGATGCTGGTTCCCCAACCCGACAAGCTGAGGCCATGACCAGTGTCCACAGCGCCATGGCCGAAGGGCCGCTCGTCCTGTTCCACCGACCCGGCACCGCCGTGTTGGAGCGGCTGGTCCCCCGCACAGGCGGTCCCGTGCGCTTTCGGATGCACCCGTGGGAAGGGGCCAACCACCATGCAGACCTGATCGTAGAGGGCCACCTCGAATCGCTGGGACCCATCGACAACGCGGAAGGCCCTGCCTTGAAACGCGAGGCCACCACCGTGGAAGGCACGGCACGGCAGGACCATGTGGACCGCATCGGACTCGCTTTGGAGGCCATCCACAGCAGCACCCTCGAAAAGGTGGTCCTCTCCAGCCGATTGAGCGTCCAGATTGATGGGCTCGAACTGGACACCATCGTGAGACAACAGGCCCTCGCCCACCCCGACAGCTTCAGCTGGCTGCTCCACCACGAAGCGGTGGGCACGTGGTTCGGCTCCTCGCCCGAGCCCCTCGTGGAGGGCACGCGCCCCCGGTTCCGAACAGCGTGCCTGGCGGGCACGCGGGTCGCCCAGGGAGCGGGCGGTGCCGAGCCGTGGACGGACAAGGAGCAGCACGAGCAACAGCTGGTCACGGATGCCGTCGTGGCCGCGTTGAAGTCGGTCCAGTGCGAGGACATCCAACTCGGCGAACGGCAGACCGTGCAATACGGTCCGCTGGAGCACCTGCGCACGTTCGTGGACTTCTCGGCCACCGGCCGACTGGAGGACGTCATGGCCGCCCTGCACCCGACCCCAGCCGTGGGTGGCACCCCCCGGGACATGGCGCTCGACTTCATTTCCCGGCACGAGGGTCACGACCGGGCCTACTACACCGGATGGGTGGGTCTGGAGGAAGGGCATCGGGTTCAATACTTCGTCAACCTCCGCTGCGCCCGCCTCGAAAACGACATCATCACCGCCTTTGCCGGTGGTGGCATCACGGCCGGATCCGACCCCGACGCGGAATGGAGGGAGACCCGCAGCAAACTGCGCTCCCTGATTGATCCGATTGCGCACTGGTCCGAATGAACGACACGGGCGGTGCCCTCCTCGCCGCACGGCGGCTCGTCTCCGGACTTCTCCAGCAAGGACTGGCCGGTGCCGTCGTCAGCCCGGGATCGCGTAACGCCCCCTTGATGCAGGCTTTCCGCGATGCGGGCGTCCACCACGTGGTGTCGCTGGACGAACGCGCCGCCGCCCACCACGCGCTCGGCATGGCATTGGCGCTGGGACGCCCTGTGGCGGTCTGTTGCACGAGCGGAACCGCCGCCATCAACCACGGCCCGGCCCTCGCGGAGGCAGACCGGGTGGGCCTGCCCCTCATCAGCCTGACCGCCGACCGGCCCGCTGGCGCTGCCGAACAATGGGAAAGCCAGACGCTCGAACAGAACCGCCTGCACGACCTCCACGTGAGGGCCTCCTTCACCTGGACAGGCGCGGACGAAGACGGCATGCTGGACCGGATGCGCACCGCGCTCACCGCCGGACCCATCCACATCAACTGCCCGTTCGACGAGCCCCTGTATCCCGCCGCGTCCGAACGGCCTGATGCCCAAACTCCTGGTTTGGGCGCATCGGATTCGGCCGCGGCCGACGGGGCCGCTTCCGCCCTTCCGCAGCCGGTGCTGGACCGCCTCGAACAGGCGCTGTCCAACCAGGCGCGCATCCTGCTCCTCTGCGGCACCCAACCCCTGCCCCTCGATGCCGCCCGGCTGGAAGGATGGACCCGGTCCGCCGTGGTCGCGGCCGATTCCACCAGCGGCATGGGCGCAGTGAACCAGACCATCGTGGCGGTGGACCGTTGGATGCGCCGCTGGACCGCATCAGGCATCCCGTGGGAGGACATGAAGCCCGACCTCGTGATCGGCTTCGGGGCCCCATTGCTCAGCAAATCCCTGCGCCAACAGCTGCGCAAGGCCGCCGTGGACCACATCCACATCGAGGCCGGCGGACGGTTTCCGACCGCGTTCGGGAGTGCCCCCCTGGGTGTGGCCATGCCGGTTCCCGACGCGCTGTATGCCCTCTCCGACCGGCTGGCCAAGCAGCCCCCCTCCGACCCGGTCAAGGCCTGGCAATGGCGGTGGCGCCACCTCGACGCCAAGGCCGACGCGGCCCACGGCCCTGCGGTCAAGGCCGCCCCGTGGAGCGACCTCCAGGTCCACGCCGCGCTTCACCAGGCGATGCCCGGCGACTGGGATGTGCACCTCGCCAATTCCACCCCGGTCCGCTACGCCCAGCTGTTCCACCGGCCGGACCGGACCCCGCCTTGGTCGAACCGCGGCGTGGCCGGCATCGACGGCTGCACCTCGACGGCCGTGGGAGCGGCCCTCGCAGGGCACCGCACCACCTTGATCACGGGCGACCTCGGCTTCCTCTACGACGCCAACGCCTTCCACGTCCACCCGTTGCCCGCCGAACTGCGGGTGGCCGTCATCCACAATGGCGGTGGTGGGGTCTTCCGGTGGCTCGACGGTCCGCAGAGGACCGGCCTGCTCGAGTCCCACTTCGAAATGCGCCACGGCCTCGAATTGCGCAGCGTCTGCGACCTGCACGGCCTCGAACACCAGCGGGTAACCAGTCTCGATGCACTGCGGGAGGCTCTCGCCGATTGGTGGTCTCCGTCGGATGTTCCACGGGTCCTCGAGATTGCCACACCCCCCGAGGCGAGTGCAGAAGCCCATCGGGCCTACATGGAGGCGGTCAGCGCGTAAGTTTGCCGCCGCTGATGAATTGCCCGGTGCGGCGGTGAACCCCGGCGCCGGCGCTTTGTCATTCCATCAGCAGACGACATCATGAGCAACACGCGCAACTGGGAGGTCATCAAGGCCTACGAGGACATCCACTTCGAATTCTTTGAGGGCATCGCCCGCATCACCATTGATCGCCAACAGGTCTACAACGCCTTCCGGCCGGAGACCAACATGGAGATGCTCGACGCGATGGAGATCTGCCGCGAGCGCCAGGACATCGGCGTGGTCGTGCTGACGGGGGCCGGAGACAAGGCCTTCTGCAGCGGCGGGGACCAGAACGTCAAAGGCGTCGGTGGCTACATCGGCGGCGACGGCGTGCCGCGGCTCAACGTGCTGGACCTCCACCGCAAGATGCGCTCCCTGCCCAAGCCGGTCATCGCGGCCGTCAACGGCTACGCCATCGGAGGCGGCCACGTCCTGCACGTGGTGTGCGACCTCACGATTGCCTCGGAGAACGCCATCTTCGGCCAGACCGGCCCCAAGGTGGGCAGCTTCGATGCCGGCTTCGGGTCCAGCTACCTCGCCCGCCACGTAGGCCAGAAAAAGGCCCGCGAGATCTGGTTCCTCTGCGAACAGTACTCCGCCAAGGAGGCCGAGGCCATGGGCATGGTCAACACGGTCGTCCCGCTGGAAAAGCTGGAGGACACCTACGTGCAATGGTGCAAGACCATCATGAAGCGGTCGCCGCTCGCCATCCGGATGCTCAAGCGCGCCCTCAACGCCGAGCTCGACGGACAGGCCGGCATGATGGAATTCGCGGGAGACGCCACCCTGATGTACTACCTGATGGAAGAGGCGCAGGAGGGCAAGAACGCCTTCCTTGAGAAGCGCGACCCCGACTTCCAGAAGTACCCCAAGTTCCCCTGAGGGCCACATGGTTCGGGACTTCATCCAGGCGGCTCGCCTGCGCACCCTGCCCCTCGCCAGCGCCTGTGTGCTGACGGGCGGGGCCTTGGCGGGGGCGACTGGAAATGTGGGCTTCGTCCGGTTCATCCCGCTCTTCACCGGCTGTCTGGTGACGGTCTTCCTGCTGCAGGTGCTGGCCAATTTTGCCAACGACCTCGGCGACTTTGAGAACGGAGCCGACCGGGCGGAAGGCAGCGAACGGGCGGACCGTGCCGTCGCTTCGGGCCGCATCACGGCCGCGCAGATGAAGCGGGCCGTGCTGGTCACCGCCGGATTGGCCTTCGCCACCGGTGCGGCCACCGTCCTCCATGCTGTCGGCGATGCGTGGATCACGCTCCTGAAGTGGGTGGGCGCGGGTCTGGCCTCCATTGCCGCCGCCTACACCTACACCGCCGGCAAGCGGCCTTATGGCTACAGTGGCCTCGGCGACATCAGCGTGCTCATGTTCTTCGGCTTTGCCGGCGTGGCGGGCACAGCCGCCTTGATCACGGGCGACTTCGAGCCCCTCTGGCTCTTGCCGTCCGCCACCATTGGCCTCCTCAGCGTGAGCGTCCTGAACCTCAACAACCTCCGCGACCACTTGTCCGATGCCGCCACGGGCAAGCAGACCCTCGTGGTGCGGATGGGGTTTGCCCGGGGAAAGGTGTACCACGCCGCCCTGATCATCGGGGCCTGGGTGGCCCTGCTCGCCTTTTGGGTGATGGACGGAGGCGGCCCATGGCGGGGCCACCTCTGGTACGGGCTCTTCGGCCTCGTTCACGTCCGACACCTCTCCTTGGTGTTCCGGACGGAGAACCCCGCCGAGCTCGATGGCGAGCTGAAGAAAATCGCCCTGAGCACCTTCGCCATTTCCCTGTTCCTCTTCCTCAGCGCCACCGCATGACAGGCCTCGACATCCGCATCGTGGAGCGCGCGCTCCAGTTCAAGCAACCCGCCGGCACGTCCCGGGGTGTGCTGAACGAAAAGCCGAGCTTCTATTTGATCGCCCGGGACCTCGAGGAGGACGGGCGCATCGGGATTGGGGAATGCAGCCTGATTCCGGGACTGTCTCCGGAGCGCGCTCCCCGGGCCCGCATGGAGCTCAAGAAGCTCGCCGCCTCCGGCACCCTCGACCCGAAGTCGATGAGCCTGCAATATCCGGCCGTCCGGTTCGCGGCGGAAACGGCCCTCATCGACCTGCTCAATCAAGGCGACCGGACCCTCTTCGAAGGCCCGTTCACGCAGGGTCGTCCGGTCCCGATCAACGGCCTCATCTGGATGGGGGACGTGGCGGACATGGTCGCGCAGGCCGAATCCCTGCTCGAGCGGGGGTTCGACACCCTCAAGATGAAGGTGGGCGCCTTGGACTTTGAACGGGAACTGGAGTGCCTGGAAGCCATCCGCGCCATCGCGCCAGCCGGCGACGTCACCTTGCGGCTGGATGCCAATGGGGGCCTCGACGACGAGGACATCTCCGTGACGTTCGGCAAACTCGAGCGGCTCGCCCGCTTTGACATCCACAGCATGGAACAGCCCATCCGGCCCGGGCAATGGAAGAAGATGCAGGCCATCTGCATTGGCTCGGACATCCCGATTGCCCTGGACGAGGAACTCATCGGCGTCCACGACACGGACCTGCGGCGGAACCTGCTGCACCTCACCAAGCCGGACTACATCATCCTGAAGCCCAGCCTGATCGGGGGGCTCGTGGAGGCCAATCATTGGATTGACCTCGCCGACGAGGTGGGGGCCAAATGGTGGGCGACCAGCGCGCTGGAGAGCAACATCGGGCTCAACGCCATCGCGCAATGGGCCGCCGATGCGATTGCCGAGGAGGAGGCGCCCATGCCGCAAGGGCTGGGAACCGGCAGCCTCTTCACCAACAACATTCCTTCCCCGCTCGTGGTGGCCGACGGCACGCTTCGCATCGACCGGCCGGAGGCCCAGGCCAACGGCACCTTGCGCACCTGGGACCTCAGCGATCTCCTCACATGAGCGATGCCTGGCGGTTGTCCGATGCCGCCGACGCGGTAGCGCCTCCCGATTGGGCACAGCCCTTCACGGAGGCGGATGCCGCGTGGCAGGCTGGCCGCGCCGAGGGGGTCAGTTCGGGCAGCACCGGCGCCCCGAAGCGGTTTTCCTTTGACCCGCAGGCCGTCGTGGCCTCCGCCCGGGCCACGGCCGAGCATTTCGGCCTGTCCCACCCCGATGGACGGCCCGTCCACGTCTGGTCTGCCCTTCCGGCCACCGGAATCGGCGGGCGCATGATGGTGTGGCGGACCCGCATCCTCGGTTGGGCCCTGACGCAGGACCGTCCCGCCTCGGCCCCCACGGTCACTCCGGCTCCGGAAGGCCAGCGGTATGATTTCGCCGTGGCCACCCCTCAGCAGGCCGCCCACCTGGCGCGGTCCGGCCAGTTGGCCGCCTTCCGGCTCCTCCTCCTCGGTGGGGGACCGGTGAGCCCCGCCTTGGAAGCGGAATTGCTCGAGGCAGGCCGTGCCCAGCATTGCGCGCTCCACCTCGGGTTCGGCATGACCGAAACGCTGACCCACATCGCCACCCGGCCGCTCGGTCGCGATGTCTTCCTCCCGCTGCCCGGCGTGGCCTGGTCCTGCGACCCGGACGGCGCGCTGCGGCTCAACGCGCCCGACCGGGGAGTGGACCACCTCCTCACGCGGGATGCGGTCGAACCACGGCGGGATACGCTGTCCGGACAGGACGGCTTCGTCTGGCTCGGCCGGCTCGACGACGTCATCAACACCGGTGGACTCAAGGTCCACCCGGACCGCCTTGAGCGCACGCTGGAGCCCATTGTGGCCCCGCTGATCAGCACGCGACGCTGGTACTTGGCCGGACGCCCCGACCCCCTGACGGGCATGCGGGTGACGCTCGTGGTCGAAGGAGAAGTAGACCCCACCCTGACCGACCGGTTGCTCGACGCGCTCGCCACGGGACACCCCCATGCGGACCGACCGCGGGCGGTGGAGTGGCAACCAAAGTTGGAAGAAACCGCCACCGGCAAGGTGCGCCGGCGTTGATCCTGACGACCTTCGCGCCATGCCCAGGCCCCGCCTCGTTTTCGCCACACGCAACCCCGGCAAGGTCCTCGAGATCGCCCAGATGCTGTCCGACCACTACGACATCGTCGGACTCGACGCCATCGGCTGCACGGAGGACATCCCGGAAACCGCGCCCACCATCCCCGGCAACGCCATCCAGAAGGCGGAGTACGTCCTCGACCACTACGGCGTCCACTGCTTCGCCGACGACACAGGCCTCGAGGTCAGCCACCTCGGTGGCGCGCCCGGGGTCCACACGGCCCGGTACGCCGGAGAAGCCAAGGATGCCGACGCCAACATGGCCAAGCTGCTCGATGCGCTCTCCGGTGCGGAAGACCGCTCGGCGCGGTTCAGGACGGTCATCGCCCTGACCACCAACGAGGGAACCCTCACCTTCGAGGGCATCTGCAATGGGACCATCGCGGCCGAACGCAGCGGTGCCAAAGGCTTCGGCTACGACCCGGTGTTCGTCCCGGAGGGCGGGGACATCACGTTCGCCGAGATGGACGCCGCCGCCAAGAACGCCATCAGCCATCGCGGCCGAGCGGTGCGTGCCATGGTGGGGGAACTCAAGGCCCGAGGTTGAGAATCCGCAAGGGTTGGCGGCGGAATTCCTGCTGTCCCGCAGTACGTTTGCCCCTTCATCCGACACTCCAGACACGGAATGCCCATGAACTACCTCGATTTCGAAGAGCCCATCCGGTTGCTCAGGGAGCAGCTTGAGCAGGCGCAGGACATCGACGGCCAAGGCCAGGTCGACATGCAGAGCACGGTCGACGACCTCGAGAAGAAGATCGCCGAAGTCAGCCAGGAGATCTACGCCAACCTCAGCCCCTGGCAGCGCGTGCAGGTCTCCCGCCACCCCGACCGTCCCTACACCCTCGACCACATCGCCGCCCTCACCGACGGTCGGTTCCTCGAACTCCACGGGGACCGCAACTGCAAGGACGACAAGGCCATGGTGGGCGGTCTCGGCATGATCGACGACCTGCCCGTGATGTTCGTCGGCCAGCAGAAGGGCGCCAACACCAAGCTCCGCCAGTACCGCAACTTCGGCATGGCCAACCCCGAAGGCTACCGCAAGGCACTGAGGCTGATGAAGTTGGCAGAGAAATTCAACCGTCCGGTGGTCTGCCTCATCGACACACCGGGTGCCTACCCGGGGCTGGAGGCGGAAGAGCGCGGACAAGGCGAGGCCATCGCCCGGAACATCATGGAAATGATGCAGCTCCGCGTCCCGGTCATCTGCGTCATCATCGGCGAGGGGGCCTCCGGCGGTGCACTCGGCATCGGCATTGGAGACCGCGTCCTCATGATGGAGCACACATGGTACTCCGTGATTTCCCCGGAGTCCTGCTCCAGCATCCTCTGGCGCTCCTGGGACCACAAGGTGGAAGCCGCCGAGGCCCTGAAGCTCACCGCCGACGACATGCTCGGCCACAAACTCATCGACGGCATCATCCCCGAGCCACTCGGGGGTGCACACAACGACCGGGAAGCCGCATTTGCCGCGGTCAAGACCGACATCCTCAAGCACCTGCGCAAGCTCCGTGTCCAGAACCCGGACAAGCGCATCGACGCCCGCATTCGAAAGTTCTCCGCAATGGGGGTCGTCCAAGCCTGATTGGCGTCCCCGGACGCATTAAATTTGCTCACGAATTCGATTCACGACCATGCAGTACATCATCCGCCAGCCCCTGGCGTTTCTGCTCCCCGCCTTTGCCCTCCTCCTCACCCTGCCCGGATGTGGCGGACTGGGGAAGATGGAAAAGGCCATCGAGGAGCTCAACATCAAGATGGACCCCGAACCCCTCGTCCTGCGCGGCGATGAGGTCCAGCTGAACCTCTCCGGCACCTTCCCCGAGAAGTACTTCGCCAAGAAGGCCATCATCGAAGCCACCCCGGTCCTCGTGTGGGACGGTGGCGAGGCCGCTTTCGAGGTGCAGGGTTTCCAGGGTGAGGACGCTGCCGGCAACTACACCGTGGTGCCGTTCAAGTCCGCCAAGTCCTTTGACTACACCGCCAAGGTGGCCTACCAGGAAGGCATGGAGGACGGTGCCCGCCTCGAGCTCCGCATCAGCGGCACGATGGGCAGCAAGTCCATGGATTTCGCCCCGGTCGTGCTCGGTGACGGCGTGATCACCACGCAGAACTGGGTCCGCTCCGACGACCGTTTCGTCATCGGCAAGGACGCCTTCCAACGCGTGGTCTCCTATACCGAGGAAGCCGAAATCCACTACGCCTACAACCGCTCCAACGTCCGCTCCGCCGAGCTCCGGGACGACGACATCGTCGCCCTGAAGGACTTCTTCGGATTCGCCGCGGACCACGACAGCGTGATGCTGAAGGGCACCAGCGTGAGCGCCTACGCCTCTCCGGAGGGTGAGATCAGCCTCAACGAGGACCTCGCCATGGAGCGCGCCGAGAGCGCCAATGCCGCCATCGCCAAGATGCTTCGCCGCGAGAAGATCGAGGTCGAGGAGGGCTTCTATGGCAACAACCCCAAGGGAGAGGACTGGGAAGGTTTCCAGACCCTCATGCGCGCCTCCGAGATCGAGGACAAGGACCTCATCCTGCGCGTGCTCTCCATGTACAGCGACAAGAACCGCCGCGAGGAGGAGATCAAGAACATCGCCAAGACCTACAAGGAGATCGAGAAGGAGATCCTGCCAGCCCTGCGCCGCTCCATGATCACCGTGCGCTACGACATCGAGGGCTACACCGACGAGGAGCTGATGGCGCTCGCCATGAGCAACCCCGACACCCTGACCGTGGAGGAGGTGCTCTACGCCGCCACCCTGTTCGAGAGCAACGACGACAAGCTGAAGGTCTACCAGGCCGCCAGCCGTGTCCACGCCGACGACTGGCGCGGACCCAACAACGAGGGCGTGGTCCTGATGGACATGGGCAAGCTCAACCAAGCCGCCGACCGCTTCATGGCGGCCGACGAGCGCGGGGACAGCCCGGTCATCAACAACAACCTCGGCGCCGTGGCCCGCATGAAAGGCAACCTCTCCGACGCCAAGCGCTTCCTCGGCAGCGCTTCCGGAGCCGGTGACGCCGTCAAGTACAACAAGGGCATCCTGGCCATCCAGGAGGGCAACTACAGCCAGGCCATCTCCAACTTCAGCGGGGAGAACACGGTCAACGCCGCCTTGGCCAAGCTCCTCAACGGAGACGCCAACGGCGCCAAGACCATCCTCGACAACGCCGGTGACGACAGCGCCGTGGCCCACTACGTGATGGCCATCTGCTACGCCCACGTCGGCAACGACGCCGAGGCCAAGCGCCACCGCGACCTCGCTGTCGAGAAGGACGCCGGACTGTCCGGCAAGGCCAGCGCCGACCTCGAGTTCCGCGACCTCGACTGATCGCGCAAAAGACTGCATTCAAGAAAGCCCCGGCCGCTTCTGCGGACCGGGGCTTTTTCATGGGCCATCGCGGCGTCAAATGGGCCGGACGGCCAAGCCAGCCTTGGAATGGATTCAGCCTCCCCGCGGCGCGCCCATCGAGCGGAAGGCCTGCCAGCAGACCATGCCCGCCGCCACGGACACGTTGAGGCTGTGCTTGACCCCAAACTGCGGAATCTCCAGCACGCCGTCCACGGCGTTCAGGACCTCCTCTGAGCATCCGCGGACCTCGTTGCCCAGCACCACCGCCCATCGCTCGCCGAGGGCGGGTGCCCATTGATCCAACGCGGTGGAGGCCGAGGCCTGCTCGAGAGCGAAGACCTGCACCCCTTCCCCCTGGAGACTGCGGATGGCGGTGACCGTGTCCTCATGGCCGTGCCACGCGACGTGGTCGGTGGCCCCGAGGGCCGTCTTGAGGATGTCGCGGTGCGGCGGGCGGGCCGTGTAGCCGCAGAGGTCGATGCCCTCCAACCGGAAGGCGTCGGCCGTGCGGAAGACGGAGCCCACGTTGAGGCCGCTCCGCAGGTTGTCCAGGACAAAGCGAAGGGGCAGCTTCCCGGCGGCCGAAAAGGCCTCCGGGGTCAGCCGCCCCAACGCGTCCATGGAGGTGGCGCGGTGCCCCTCCCCCATCAGTAGAGCCGGATGGTGTAGGGCATGCGCGCCTGGATGCGGTCCTGGGGGGCAGCGTTCACCAGCGCCTCCACTTCAAGGAGCGGAGCCACCAGGTCGCCGTCGAGGCCGGCGGCTTCCGCAATGGCCACCGCGGCCTGCACCCCGGCGAAGTCCTCGATGAACTGCTCGAACGGGTCCACTGCCTCGGGCAGCTCCACCAGCTCGGGCCCGCTGATGCCGGCGAGGTCCGCCGCGATGGCGACCGCGTCCTGCAGGTTGCCCATGCCGTCCACCAGGCCGATGTCCATGGCGTCCTGTCCGGTCCAGACCCGGCCCCGGGCGACCTCATTGACGCCCTCGACGGTCATGCCGCGGCCCTCCGCCACGCGGGCGATGAACGCATCATAGACCTCGGTCACCCCCTCGTTGATGGCCGCCAGGGCCTCGCCTTGAACCGGCGTGTGGCCATTGAGGGCATCGGCGTGTTCGTGGATCTTGACGCCATCGAAATCCAGTCCGATGCGCTCTTTGGCCAGCTTGCCAAAGGAGGGCAGGACACCGAAGACGCCGATGCTGCCGGTGATCGTGTTGGGCTGGGCGAGGATGTGGTCGGCGGCGCAGCTGATGTAGTACCCCCCGCTGGCGGCCAGATCGCTCATCGAGGCCACGACGGGCTTGCCGGCCTCTTTCAGCAGGACGGTCTCCCGCCAGATGACATCGCTGGCGAGGGCGCTGCCCCCGGGAGAATTCACGCGGAGCACCACGGCGCCGACCTCCGGGTCGAGGCGTGCCTCCCGAAGGGCACCGGCAATCCGGTCCGATCCGATGGTGGCATCGTCCCCCTGGCCACTCTCGATGGCGCCGACGGCGAAGACCACCGCCACGGCATTGGACTCGGCCTCGTCTCCGTTCTCATCGGCGTCCTCATCCTCGTCCTCCTCGTCGTTGCCGCCTTCCATCTCTTCCTGCAGGGTCGTGATGAAGTCCTCGAAGAAGTCGGGGTTGTGGTATTGCTTGAGGCTCACGAACTGGGCGTGGCTCTCTTCGTCCTCATCCTCCGCGGCCCCCTTGTCGAGGAGCATGGCGTGCAGCTCATCCTCGTACAGCAGGCCATCGACATAGCCGAGGTCGAGGAAGTCCTGCGTGGTGCGCATGGCGAGCGCGTTGATCTCGCCGTCGAGCTCGGCGATGGACTTGTCGCGGGCCGTGGCGATGTCTCCGCCCATGCGAGCCCAGAAGTCCTCGAGGAGGGCCATGTTCTGCTCCCGATTGGCCTCGGACAGGCTCTCCCGGAAGAAGGGCTCAACCGCGCTCTTGTACTTGTTGTCCGGTCCACGAACGATGGTCATCTCGATGCCCACGTCCTCGAGCATGCGCTTGTAGAACATCGTTTCCATGCCCATTCCGCGCATGTCGATGCCGCCTTCCGGGTGCAGGTACACCTCATCGGCGACCGTGCTGATCCAGTAGGCGCCCTGGGTATAGACCTCGCTCCATGCGACGATCCATTTGCCCGACTCCTTGAAGCCGACGAGGGCATCGCGCACCTCGCCGAGCATGGACGGGTAGCCCATGACCATGTCGGCTTGGATGAGGATGCCCTCAATGCGGTCATCCTGTGCCGCGCGCTCCATGTCCGCGAGGAAGTGGTTGAGGCCGGTCTGGGATTCAGCGTCCACCCCGCCGAAGCTGAAGGAGAAGGACGGCACCTCCATGCCGCGCTCCACAAAGGGCGCGTCGAAGGTGAGGTGGAGGACGGAGCCCTCCTCAATGTCCACGCCGAAGTCGAATTCGGACTCGATGTCTGTGCCCTCCTCTGCAAAGGCAGCGCTGAGGCCGCCCACGAGGGCGCCGACGAAAATGAAGATGAGGAGGGTGCCGGCTGCGAGGAGCGCGACGGTGGAGCCGAGGAGGCTCGCCAGGAATTGCTTACCGAAGTTCATGGTGGTGTTGTGGATCGCGAAATGCGGGGTCAAAGGTGAGAAAAATGAAAGGGTCGAATGGTGGGAATGCGGTCAAAACAGGCCGTTGAAGCCGACGGCCGTGGACAGAATGAACGCGCCGAGGACGAGCACCGACAAAATGGCGATGGCGAGCAGGGTCCAGAGCAGCCCCTTACCGAGGGCCTGCAGGGCTTCCGGGAGGGTCTGGGAAACGAAGTTCCGCCAGCGCTGGGCCCAGGGGCGATCGGCCTGTCCGCTCCGGCGGGCCCGGATTTGAGCCTCCATGCTGTCGATGATGGACTCCAGCGTGACCGGGTCGCCCTTCATGGCAAGGCGATCGCTCGCCGTCTTCGCCACGGGCATGATGGCCGCGAGGATGAGATAAAAGAGAAAGCCCGTTCCGGTGAACACCACGAGGGCGATGAAGAGGGCCCGGATGACAATGGGGTCCACCCCGAACCGGTAGGCGATGCCAGACGCCACGCCCGCGAGCACCCGCTCATCGGGATCGCGGTACCAGCGCCTGCGCTCACGCTGACGGCCCTCGCCGCCCGCACTCCGGCGACCGGGATCCGCCCCTTCGGTGTCCGCTGCTTCGCGGAAATCGGAAGGATCTCCGAGTTGGGCACAGACGCGTTCGACATCCTCGAGCTGGAGGGCCCGGGATGCACCGGCCAAGGCGTCCTGAAAGAGCTCCGCCATGCGGTACTCGACCTCCTTCACGATGTCTTCGGCTCCGTCCGAACCGCGGAGGGCACGCCGGAGGGCGTCGAGGTAGGCTCCAAGCCGCTCAAAGGCGGGGAGCTCCATTTGAAAGAGCAGGTTGCCCAGGGATATGCTGCGGGTCTCCATCATGATGTGCGGGGGGTTGAAGTGTTGGAATCAAGGGAATTGACCGAGGCGACGAACTGGTCCCATGCCGCCTCGAGTTCAGCGAGCAGGGCCTCGCCCTCTGGGGTGAGGTCGTAGTATTTGCGAGGGGGACCGGATGAACTCTCCGCCCAGCGGTACGTCAACGTGCCGGCGTTCTTCATGCGGGTCAACAGGGGATAGATCGTTCCCTCCACCACGAGCAGGTCGACCGCCTTGAGCGCATCCACGATGTCGGAGGTGTAGGCCTCCCCCTTCCGCAGGATGCGGAGGATGCAGAGCTCGAGGACGCCCTTGCGCATTTGCGCTGTGGATTTCGATGCTGCTTGAGTCATGAGAGCACAAACTTATGTCCTTGGCCAACTACTATGCAAAACAAAGTACCAAGATTTGCAAAGGACCGGACGATTCCCACAGGTCGGTGGCCCGGATTCCGCGCCCGACCTTTGCTGCCGTGATTGTCCACATCGCCACCGGATCCAACCTCGGAACCCGCATTGACCACCTCGACCAGGCCGATGCCGAACTCGGCCGCCTCGGCCGCGTCCTCCGGGTCTCCCCCACCTACGAGACTGCTGCCGTGGGCATGGCCCCCGGAACGCCCGACTTCCTGAACCGCGTGGTCGAAGTGGAACTGGACCCCGCCTGGGCGGACAACCCCGAGGGCACCATGCAGGCCCTGCTCGACATCGAGCGCGAGATGGGCCGGACCCGCGTCGCAGGCAACGTGT
>JBMYZR010000031.1:0-28338 GCA_049610565.1 Flavobacteriales bacterium
ACCTGAGCAAAAGTCACAGCCGTTGGCATATGTGCAGGTGCCATCATCACTCGTCGCAGAGGAATTGTAGTTGCACGCCATAGGATCGGTGCAACCATTGACGACGACATCCGGCACAAACGTGATTGAGATGTCGTCCAAATTGGCACTGCGCTTTTTGGTGCTTGCCAACCAACGGAATTGAACCGTTCCAGCAGGAATTGATGCACTGTATCCCGGGAATACATCTGTGCCAGAGGTCGAGCTGTATGTGTAGACTATTGACCAAACTCCACCATTTTCAGACTTCTGAAGCTGTACGTTGGTATTTGCTCCACCGCCTCCACTGGTTACCGTAAGGTCCAACGATGCGTTTAACGCAACAGTTCCTGCTCCGGGAACTGAAATTGGATCTATGGTCCACAAGGCCGTATTGTTATTACCGGTATCACCGGACCGCAACTCCCCAGCAGAGATTGACCAGTAGCTTCCAATGGTTCCGATGTCATCCGTTCCGTCAGAGAAGTCCTCAGAAACTGGAAACGACAATTGGGCGGAGGCGCGGGGAACGGCGAATGCACCCAAAAGGGCGAGCAGGGCCAACAGGCCCCGTACACGGAGGGGTGCAAGACAGAACACGGTTCAACAAGCGATAAGGGCCTTGGAAATTAGGCAGTTGCGCGCGGATTCCGACGTGATTACAGCGACCCGTAATGGAGTCCTGGCGATATTATCGGAGATTACACATTGGGAAGGCGGGGATGGCCTCGACAGGGCGTGATCAGGCGTCGAATTGGAGCTCGAACAGACGATGGTAGGCACCGCGGGCCGCGATCAGCTCGTCGTGGGTGCCCTGCTCCACGACCTCTCCCGCGTCGAGACACAGGATGCAGTCGGCGTCGCGGATCGTGGAGAGGCGGTGCGCCACGAGGACGCTGGTGCGCCCCTCCGTGAGGCGCTCCGTGGCCGCTTGGATGAGCTGCTCGCTTTCGGGGTCGATGCTGCTCGTGGCCTCGTCGAGGATGAGGATGCCCGGCTGTTGGGCGTAGGCCCGGACGAACGCGATGAGCTGGCGCTGGCCCGTGCTGAGCATCACGCCCCGCTCCTTCACGTCATAGGCCAAGCCGCCCGGCAGTTGGTGCACGAGGCCCCGGACGCCCACCGCGTCGACGGCCTCCTGCACCCGCTCGCGGGGGATGTTGGGGTCGTAGAGCGTGATGTTGTCCTCGAGGGAGCCGGTGAACAAGAACACGTCCTGAAGGACCACCCCGATGGAGGACCGGAGTCGGTCGAGCGGGATGGTGCGGATGTCCTCCCCGTCAATCGTGATGCGGCCCTTCTGGAATTCGTAGAGGCGGCTGAGGAGGTTGATGATGCTGGATTTGCCGGCCCCGGTGGCGCCCACGAAGGCGACGCGTTCTCCGGCTTTGACCTCGAAGCTCACCCCCTTCAGCACCCAATCCTCGTCGGTATACGCAAACCACACATCCTCAAACACGATGTGCCCCTGCAGGGGCGCCTGGTCCGCCGCTCCCGAAGCCGGGGTCGGTTCGGGCATGCGCTCGTCCAGGTCGAGCAGGTGGAACACCCGGTTGGCGTTGACAATGCCCATCTGCAGCACGTTGAACCGGTCCGCGAGCTGGCGGATCGGGCGGTACAGCATGAAGACGTACAGGATGAACTGGAGGACGACGCCGAGGGTCAGGTCCCCTCCGGCCACCCCCTCCACGCCGAGCCACAGCAGCAAGGCGACGCTGGTGGCCGACAGCATTTCGACCACCGGAAAGAAGATCGAGAAGGCCCAGATGGAGCGGATGTTGGCCGCGCGGTGTGCCGCATTGTGCACCGCGAACTTCTCGCGTTCCGCCGCCTCGCGGCCGAAGGCCTGGATGATGTTCATCCCCGTCACGTGCTCCTGGACGAAGACGTTGATGCGGGATACCTCGTTGCGGACGCTGACGAAGGCCTTCTTGATCGCCTTCTGGAAAATGCGCGTGGCCACGAGCAGCACCGGGATGGGCAGCAGGACGACGACCGTCAGGAACGGGTCAATCCAGAGCATCGCCCCGATGACCACGGCGAGGCGCAGGAGGTCGCCCACCGCGTTGAGCAGGCCGTTGGAGAAGACGTCCGCGATGCCGTCGATGTCGCTGATGTGGCGGGTGACGAGCTGGCCGACGGGCGTTCCGTCGAAGTACTTCAACCGGAAGCGGGACACGTGCTGGAACAGGGTCGCCCGGAGGTCGAGCGTGACGCTCTGGGCCACCCAGTTGGCCCAATACGTTTGCCAGAATTGGAGCAGGGCCTCGACCACGATGAGGCCGACGACCATCAGGAAGATCCGCAGCAATCCCGGCCCGTCCCCCACGGCGATGTGGTCGTCCAGTGCGACGCGGATCAGATACGGGCGGACCCAGCTCAGGCCGGCGAGCAGGACCACGAGGACGCCCGTCCACAGGAACCGGCTGCGGTACGGGGCCACCTGGTTGAGGATGCGGCGCAGGACCTTGCCATCGAAGATCGTGCCTGTGGTTTCCGGGGCGCTCACGCGAGGAAGGGGTAATCGACCCGCGAAAGGTACAGGCCGCACGCCGGTGCCGAGGTCCCCGCGCGGCTGCGGTCCTTGGAGGCGATGACCTCCGCCATGGCCTCGGGCGCCATGCGGCCCTTGCCGATGTCGATCAGCGTCCCGACGATGGCGCGGACCATGTTGCGCAGGAAGCGGTCCGCCGTGATGTCGAACCGAAGGCGGTGGGGTTCGGTGCGCGTCCACTGGGCATGGCGCACGTCGCAAATCGTCGTCTTCTGCCCGCCCCCCGTCTTCTGGAAGGCGTCGAATTCACCGTGGAACACCAGCATGGCAGCGGCGGCATTCATCGCCTCGAGGTCGAGGTCTTCGTACACCCGCGCACTCCGTCCCTCGAGGAAGGGGTCCTTGCCGGTGTGGACCCAGTACGTGTAGGCCCGCTCGGCCGCGCTGAAGCGGGCGTGGTCGGTCTCGCCCACCTCGAAGATCCGGCGGACCCCGATGTCCGGGGGCAGCATGCCGTTGAGCTTCCAGCACCCCTGCTCCCAATCGGCGAATCGGGGGCCGAATTCACCCGGCCATTCAAAGTGGGCGTAGAAGGCGGACGCGTGCACGCCCGTGTCGGTGCGGCCACAGCCGATGACCGCCGTCTCCCGGCCGAGGAGGCTCGAGAGCTTCTCTTCCAGCACCTGCTGGACTGAAATGGAAGCCGGCTGGCGCTGCCAACCGTGATAGGCCGTTCCGTCGTAGCTCAGGTCGAGGAAGCAACGGACGGCCACGCGCGATCAGGCCCAGTCGGTGATGCCCTCGCCGACGTACTCGCCGGCCTGCAGGCGCTCCTGGACCTTCTTGAAGGTGTCGATGGTGTACTGGACATCCTCCAGCGTGTGCACCGCCGTCGGAATGAGGCGGAGCATGATCACGTCCTTCGGCACCACCGGGTACACCACGATGGAACAGAAGATGCCGTGGTTCTCGCGGAGGTCGAAGGTGAGGTTGGTCGCCTCACCGAGTCCGCCCTTGAGGAAGACCGGCGTGACACAGCTGTTGGTGTCCCCGATGTCGAAACCGGCTTCGCGGAGGCCCTTCTGCAGCGCGCTGGCCACCTTCCACAGGTTCTCCTTGTGCTCCGGCTGCGTGGCCATCATCTCGAGGCGCTTGAGCGCACCGACCACGAGCGGCATGGGCAGGGACTTGGCAAACGTCTGGCTCCGCATGTTGTAGCGGAGGTAATCGATCACGTCCTGGGGTCCGGCCACGAAGGCACCGATGGTGGCCATGGCCTTGGCGAACGTGCCGAAGTACACGTCGATCTCGTCGTGGCAGCCCTGCTCGTCGCCGGCGCCGCGTCCGTTCTCTCCCACCGTGCCGAAGCCGTGGGCGTCGTCGACGAAGAGGCGGAAGCCGTATTCCTTCTTGTACTTGACGATCTCCGCGAGCTTGCCCTGGTCCCCGGCCATGCCGAAGACGCCCTCGGTCACCACGAGGATGCCGCCACCGGTCTGCTCGGTGAGGGTGCGGGCCCGGTCGAGCTGCTTGACGAAGCTCTCCATGTCGTTGTGGTTGAACACGAAACGCTTGCCCTGGTGAAGCCGGACGCCGTCGATCATGCAGGCGTGGCTCTCGCTGTCATAGACGATGACGTCGTGGCGGCTGACGAGCGCCTCGATGGCACTCTGGCAGCCCTGGTAACCGTAGTTGAGGAGGAAGGCGTCCTCCTTCTGCATAAACTCGGCGAGGTTCTGCTCGAGCTTCTCGTGCAGGGCCGTCTGGCCGCTCATGATGCGGGCGCCCATCGGGTAGCCCATGCCCCACTCCTTGGCGGCTTCCGCGTCCACCGCCCGGACCTCCGGGTGGTTGGCGAGGCCGAGGTAGTTGTTGATGCTCCAGACCAGGACCTCCTTTCCTCTGAAGGTCATGCGGTTGGAGATGTCCCCCTCAAGCTTGGGGAACGTGAAGTATCCATGGGTCTCTTTGGCGTGTTGGCCAAGGGGTCCGCGGTTGTTGCGGATGCGATCGAAAATGTCCAAAACGTAGGTGTTCCGTTGAGAAATCGAAGGGGCGAAGGTATTGCAAGCATTCTTGATCCCATCCGATTGTGCAACAAGTGTTGGCACTTCGCGGTGCAAAACGCCCCGTGGAGTCCTTCACCTCCCGCTATTTTCGCCGCGATGTCCGCCCCGCGCTCCATTCGTCCTGCCCTCCTTCTCGTCCCGGTCTGCTTGTGCCTGCTCGCGCTCGCCCCCGGATGCGGCGACTACCAGAAGGTGCTGAAGAGCACCGACCCGGAGCTCAAGTGGACCCGCGCCCAGGAATACTTCGCCGACGACCGTTGCATGCAGGCCCTGCCCCTGCTGCAGGAACTCATTGGCCTGTTCCGCGGCACGCAACGCATGGAGGACGTGTACTACATGTACGCCGAAGCCAACCTCTGCATCGAGGACTGGTACATGGCCCGCTACACCATGCGGAATTTCGCCAAGACCTTCCCGACCTCCGACCGCTCCGAGGAGGCCGAGTACCAGGCGGCGCTCTGCAGCTACCGGTTGTCCCCGGAGGCCAACCTCGACCAGAGCGACACCCGCACCGCAATGGACGACCTCCAACTGTTTCTGGACCGTCACCCGCAATCCGACAAGCGGGACACCTGCAACGCGATGATCACGCTCCTCCGGGGCAAACTCGAGACGAAGGCCTGGCAGGGCGCCAAGCTGTACTACACCACGGGCAAATACCAGAGCGCCTCCAAGGCGTTGAACCACTTCATGGACGACTGGCCGGTCAGCCAATACAGCGAGGAGGCCCAGTTCCTCATCCTGAAATCGCAATTCCTTTACGCCGAACGGAGTACGGAACGCCGGCAGGCGGAGCGGTATGCCGATGCCATTGAATCCTACTTTACCTTTGCGGCCCGCTTTCCCGAAAGTGCGTGGCTCAAAGAGGCGGAGCAATTCCACCGGAAGAGCCGTCAAGGCCTCGAGCGCGCCACGAAGGAATCGGACATCTGAACACGAGCACACGCGCCCATGAACGCCAACAAGAACCTCCAGGCAGCCCGCAACACGGTCACCCGCGACACGCACGCCATCGACCAGCAGGTCCACGGCAACCTCTTCGAGGCCATCGTCGTCATCTCCAAGCGGAGCACGCAGCTCGGCCAGGAGATCAAGGAGGAGCTGAACAGCAAGCTGGAGGAGTTCACCACGGTCACCGACAGCCTCGAGGAGGTGTTCGAGAACCGGGAGCAGATCGAGATTTCCAAGCACTACGAGCGCCAGCCGAAGCCCCACAGCATCGCCATCAAGGAGCTCGAGGAGGACAAGGTGTACTTCCGCATGCCCACCGAGGAGGAGCTCGCCGCTGAAGCCGCCCGCCTGGAGGAAATCCGCCGGGAGCGCGAGGAGCGCCGCAACCGCCGGTTCAACCGCGACTAATTTCGCCCATGGCGATGTTGAAGGGCCGAAGGGTCGTCCTCGGTGTCACCGGGAGCATCGCCGCCTACAAATCCGCATTTCTCGTCCGCGAACTGGTCAAGGCCGGTGCGCAGGTCCGCGTGGTGATGACGCCCGGCGCCCGGGAGTTCATCACGCCCCTCACCCTCGGCACGCTCAGCGGCCATCCGGTCCACAGTGAGCTTACCGACGACCGCGACGCCGGCACGTGGACGGACCACGTTGAGCTCGGCCTCTGGGGCGATGTCGTCCTCGTTGCGCCGGCCACGGCACACACCCTCGCCGGCATGGTGGAAGGCCGCGGCGACAGCCTCCTTCTGACGGTCCTGCTCAGCGCCAAATGCCCGGTTGTGGTCGCGCCGGCCATGGACCGCGACATGTTCACCCACCCGGCCACCACCGCCAACCTCGACGCATTGCGCGAGCGCGGGGTCCACGTCATCGAACCCGAGGAGGGCGAGCTCGCCAGCGGGTTGGAGGGCAAAGGACGCCTCGCAGATCCGGTCCGCATCCGCGAGGAATTGACCGCGTGGTTCCGGACCCAGGCGCCCCTGCTCGGGCACCACGCCCTCATCACGGTGGGCCCGACCCACGAACCGGTCGACGCCGTCCGCTTCCTCGGCAACCGCTCCTCCGGCCGGCAGGGCGTGGCCATCGCCCTCGAGCTCGCCCGCCGCGGTATGACTGTGGACCTCATCGCCGGACCCATTGACCTCGACACGGACCACCCCGGCATCCGCCGACACGACGTCCAAACGGCCCTCGAGATGAATGCGGCGGCACAGGCCGCCCTGCAGGCCCATGCGCCCGATGTCATCATCGGCACCGCCGCCGTGGCCGATGTCCGCCCCGCTGCCCCCATCGACGGCAAGGCCGCCAAGGGCGAGCTGCCCGACGGCATCGCCCTCACCGAAAACCCCGACATCCTGGCCGGCCTCAACGCCGCCGCGCCCGCGGGCTGCCTGAAAATCGGATTTGCCCTCGCCCACGACGACGGACTCGACGCCGCCCTCCGCAAACGGGAGCGCAAGGGGTGCGACCTGGTCGTGCTGAATTCCCTCGCTGACAAAGGCGCGGGCTTCGGACACACGACGAACCGGGTTCGCTTCGTTCATGGACCCGACAGGATTGATAGTTTTGAATTGAAGTCCAAGGACGCAGTGGCCGTCGACCTGGCCGAGGTCATCCAGACCCGACTCAGGCAGCGCCCGCCCGTGTCCACGGCACCAACAGATTGACCCCATGACGCCCTTGACCGCGCCCTCGACCCCTGGCTGGCTCCGCACCTGCCTCCTCCTGATGCTCGCCATCCCCGCCATGCAATCCGCGCAGGCGCAGGAACTCGACTGCCAGGTCAGCGTCATCGCCCCGACCGTCAACAACGTCGAGACCGCAGTCTTCGAGCAACTCGAAACGGCCATCACCGAGTTCATGAACGGCCGGCGCTGGACCACCGACGAGTTCATCCTCACCGAGCGCGTGACCTGCACGATGCAGATCACCATCAACAAGGCCACGTCCCAAACCAACTTCGAAGGCACGATTCAGGTGCAGAGCAGCCGTCCGGTCTACAACAGCAATTACAACGCGCCGTTGCTGATGGTCAATGACAACGACTTCGACTTCACCTACGCGCCGGGGACGATGCTCCAGTACAGCCCCGACCAGTTCCGGGACAACCTCACCAGCGTCCTCGCCTTTTACGCCTACCTCATCCTGGCGATGGACTACGACTCCTTCTCCCTCGAGGGCGGCACGAACTGGTACACCCAGGCGCAGACCGTGGTGACCAATGCGCAGGGCCTCTCCTCCCCGCCCGCCGGCTGGAGCGCCGCCGACGGCAAGCAGTCCCGGTACGCCCTGATCGACAACATCCTCAGCCAGACCTTCCGCCCGCTTCGCCGCTGCTACTACGAGTACCACCGGATCGGAATGGACAAGGCCTTCGACGACCCGGCCGCAGCCCGGCAGGTGATGTCCGATGCACTCATCACCCTCCGCAACGTGCACCGCATCCGCCCCGCCAACTACAACCTGCAGACCTTCTTCCAGGCCAAGAAGGACGAGATCGTGAAGATGTTCGGCGTGGCCCCGGAGAGCGAACGGGCCCGCCTGCTGCCGGTCCTCAAGCTCATCGACCCGGGCAACATTCCCGTTTACGACCAGGGCCTGAGCTGATGCTCCGCCGCCTCGTCATCCGGAACTACGCCCTCATCGACCACATCGAATGGGATGTGGACCGCGGGTGGACCGTCCTGACCGGCGAAACGGGCAGCGGCAAGTCCATCCTGCTCGGCGCCCTCGGGCTCGTCCTCGGGGCGCGAGCCGAAAGCGTGGACACACGGGAAGGCAAGTGCATCGTTGAAGCCGAGTTCATCCCGTCCGAGGCCGCCAAACGGATGCTCGGCGCGCTGGACGAAGGCGACACGTGCATCCTGCGCCGGAGCATCGCGCCCGGCGGCCGCTCCCGCGCCTACGTCAATGACGAACCCGTCAAGCTCCACTTCCTCAAGGAACTTGCCCCGCTGCTCGTGGACCTCCACGGCCAGCAGGACGGCCAGCGCCTGTTGACCCGCGACGGCCTGCTCGATGCGGTGGACGCGTTCAGCCCCGAAGCGCAACAGGAAGCCGCTCGGTGGAAGACCGCCCATGCCGCCTGGTCCGATGCGATCCGCGAGCACGACGCCCTCCTCGCTGAGGGCCAACTGCCCGATGCCGACGCCGACTACCTCGCCTACCAGATCGAGGAGCTGAGCGGCATCGACTTCGACGACGAGGGCCTGCGCAACCTGCCCGCGCGGCTGGAGACCTTGGCCAACGCCCGGGAAATCCAAGCCGGCCTCCAGCAGGCCCATGCCGTGCTGTCCGCCGACGGCGGCGCATTGGACCGGCTCCACGACGCTGAGCGCGCACTCGAAAGCATGGCCACCGTCCACCCGGACAGCCAGGCCCTGCTCGACCGGCTGCGCAGCACCCGCATCGAGCTCGACGACCTGGCGCGCGAAGCGGAATCGCAGGCCGAGGGCATTGACCTCGATCCGCAGGCCCTCGCCCGGGCCGAAGCCGACCAGGACCGCATCAACCGCCTGCTGGACAAGCACCGCGCCAGCACCTTGGACGACCTCGCGGGTGCCCTCGCCGCCATGGAGCAGCGCCTGGACACGGCCCGCAACCGGGACCGGAAGCTGGCGCAGTGGCAGCAGGAAATCAACTCACGGCGGCAGACCCTCGACGGCATCGGCACCGCGCTCCAAGCTGCCCGGGACAAGGCGGCTTGCACCATGTGTGACGCCCTCGGCGACCACCTTGCCCACCTGAAGATGCCCAACGCCGAGCTCTCCGTCTCCTGGGACACCCCTGACCGGCCGGAAGCCGCAGGCCCGTGCCGACCGGGGTTGCTGTTCACCGGCAACGCCGGACTCTCGGCCCAGCCCCTTGGAAAGGTGGCCTCGGGCGGGGAACGCAGCCGCGTCATGCTCGCCCTCAAGGCCGCCCTGTCGCGTCACCTTGCGGTGCCCACCCTGATCCTGGACGAAATCGACGCCGGCGTCAGCGGAGATGTGGCCGCACGGATGGCCGACCTCATGGCCGAGATCGCCTCCCGGAGCCAGGTCATCACCATCTCCCACCTCCCCCAGGTCGCCGGCCGAGCCGACCACCACCTCAAGGTCTCCAAGGCTGAAGAGGATGGCCGCGTCATCACCCGGTTGTCGCCGCTGGATGCGGATGGCCGCATCGAAGAGCTGGCCGCCATGTTGAGCGGTTCGGAAATCGGGGACGCCGCCCGCGAACAGGCGCGCAGCCTCATGGGCTGACCTGCGCCTGAGGGCAGAGCGCCCTCAGAACTTCATGTCGAGGCCGATGGACGGCAGAAAGGGCAGCTGGTCCACCCGCTCCCCCGTCACCCGGTTGATGTAGAAGATGTTGGCGCGGGAGTAGACGTTGGTCACGGAGGCGTTGGCATCGAGTTCGATGTGCTCTCCAATCTTGAACGTCCGGCGCACACTCAGATCGAGGCGATGGTACACCGGCAGGCGACCCGCATTGAGGTCGGCGTAGACAATGCCCAGATCGATGGGGTTGCTGCTGACGTAGTTCTCGTCGATGCCCTCGGAAATGCCGATCGGCTGGAAATAGCCCTGCGTCTGCGTGAACGGCAGGCCGGAGCCGAGGTTCCACCGCGCGGACACCTCCGTCTTGTGCTGCTTGCCCACCTTCCGGGAGGCGAGCAGGTTGATGTTGTGGCGGCGGTCAAACACCGGGTCATACCAGCGGAACCCGTCCCAACGGTCCACGTTGCCGAGGGAGTAGACCACCCAGAGGTAGTTGTACTTGTCCTCGTACTTCACCACGACATCAACGCCCTCCGCGCGGCCGGTCTCCACGATGAAGTCCTTGCGCTGGCTCTCGGGCACACCCGCGAATTCGTAGGTGTCGGGGAAGAGCTTGTTCCGGTTCTGGTTGGTCAGCTGCGTGAACCACTTGGTGTAACCCTCCACGTTGACGTTGATGCGTTCGGTCAGGTCGAACTCGAAGCCACCCACCACATGGGCCGCCGTTTGCAGGCTGTGCGTGATTTCCTGGACCTCACCGTCCGGACCAATCAGCTGGTCCTGCAGGTTGGACGGACCGCTCAGGAAGCCATAGAACAGGTTGACCACATCCCGGTCAGAGTTGGCAGAAATCAGGTTCTGGCTGTACAGGCCACCGGCCGCCTTCAAGCGCAACCGCTCGGACGCCTTGTACTTGATGCCGAGTCGGGGCTCCGGACTGAACTTGGCCAAGGAGCTGTAGTACTGGATGCGCAGCGACGGATTCACGATCCAGGGACCGCGTTGGCGCTTGTAGTCGAAGTACCCCGCGAGCTCGGTGGTGTTCTCGGCCTGCTCCACGGAGACGCCCAGCGCATTGAACGTCCGGAAATCGGTCCGCAGGCCCACGGCCTGGATGCCATAGCGGGCCTCGTCATCGCCGAGGACATACTTGAAGTTCAGTCCGAAGTTGAAGCCGTTGACCTGGCTGTAGCGGTCGGGCAGTCCCTCCTCGCGGAGGTCAATGCGGTACCGGGAACTCGCGAAGTTGCCCTTGATGAGCACGGCGCTTCCGGTGGGCACCACGATGAACTGGCCACCGCCTCCGACGTTGCTCCAGTCGAGGTTGCTGAGCGCCTGGTAGCTGACGTCGTCGTTGAAGGAGAAACCGAAGAGGCTCATCCGGCTTCCGGCACCCCCGGCGAAGGTGATCTTGCCGTAGAGGTCGGTGAAGTTGAACGGCAGTCCTTCCTCGTCGATGTAGCGGTACAGGACCTTGGAGCTTTGCTCGAGGTAGCTGCGCTTTCCGCTGAGAATGAAGGAGGTGCCCCCTCCCCGCTCGTTCTTCTTGCCAAGCGGACCCTCAATCAGGAGCTTGCTGCCGAAGGGGCTGGCGCCAATGCGGCCAGACAGGCCCGCCAAACTGCCATCCCGCGTGCTGATGTCCATGATGGAGCTGATGCGCCCCCCGTAACGGCCGCTGAATCCGCCCGTGTAGATGTCCGCATTGGAGATGATGTCGGTGTCGAACACGCTGAACAGGCCGATGCTGTGGAACGCGTTGTAGATGATCATGCCGTCCAGCAGGACCTTGTTCTGCACGGGAGAGCCACCGCGGATGTAGAGCTGTCCCCCTTGGTCTCCCGTGGAGACGAAACCGGGCAGCGTCTGCAGGACCTGGACGAGGTCCGGCGTGCCGCCCAGGCTGGGAATCCGCTTGATGTCGGCCGGCTGGATGGACTCCACGGACATGCGAACGGTGTTCAGCTGCTCGCCCCGCTCCGTGGAGATGACGGCACTTTCCAGCTCGATGAGCCCGGATTCCAAGGTGATGTTCCGCGTCACAACGCGGTCGTCCAACACGACCACTTCGGTGCGGAAGGGCTTGAACTCAACGCTGGAGACCACGAGCGTGTACGTGCCCGCCGGGACTTTGGACAGACTGTAATACCCCTGGATGTCGGTGGAGACGCCAAACGTGGTGCCTTCCAGCACCACGGCGGCAAACAGGACGGGCGCACCGTCCTCCTCCGCCCGCACAAAGCCCTTGACCGTGCCCTGGGCCATCGCGACGCCCTGCCATCCGAGGCAAAGGAGCATCACGAGCCACCCCCACCGCATCGGCCGTTTCGGCCCGGTTGTCCATCCTTGCATGCCGCGAAGGTAGTGTCTTGGGGCCCCCTAATCCGAAGCCCGGGTCATGCGCTTGATCCGCGCCTCGAGCTGCTCGCTGGACAGCTTCTCCCGCAACCGATCGACCAGGATGGGAAACGAAAACGGGGTCGGCCGCTCCGGGTGCGTGATGATCCATTTGCCCGAATTCAGACGATCCAACACCTCCCTCAGGCGGTCAAATTCAATCTGGTGGTGCGTCATCTCGTCGAACGCCTGCCGGTAGAGCAGGTTGACCGGGTCATGGTCGGCCAGGACGTCAAACAGCAACGAGCTCGACCCCTGCAGATGGCGGTCCTTCACGGGCTGTCCCGGGTAGCCGCGGAACACGAGGCCCGCGATGACGGCGATGTCCCGGAATTGCCGGCGGGCCAGCTCTGCCCCGTTGACGGTTGCTTCCAGATCGTCCATGAGGTGGGCCGTGCTGAACAGGTCGCTGTCGAAGGCCTCCGTGATGGGAATCGGCTGGTCGCTCAGCAGCTCGAACCCGTAGTCGTTGTAGGCCATCGAGAACGTCATGGGCTGGAGCAGGCTCATCCGGTAGGCCATCAAGGCGGCCACCCCTTCGTGCACCATTCGCCCCTCCATCGGAAAGACGAACAGGTGGTGCCCCTCCCGGCTTTCCATCACCTCCATCAGGACCTGACCGGAGACGGGCAGATGGCTGCGCTCGGCCTGCAGCTCCAACATGGGCGTGATGCGCTCGAGCTCCGGGCTGAGGTTGCGCCCATGGGCGTAATCGTCCAGCGTCTCCCGCAGGATGCGGCTCACCATCGACGTCCACGGGAGGCGTCCGCCCTGCCACGTTGGTATCCGGCCCTTCGGCGATTTGGCCGGTTTGACCTTGGCCTCGAGGTTGCGGAAGCGAATGAGTTCCAGGCAACGGCCACCGAACCAGAAGACATCGCCGGGATTCAGGCTGCTGACGAAATACTCCTCCACATGGCCGACCAGGCCGCCGCTCCGCCACTTGACCGCGATCATCGTGTCGCCCACGATCGTGCCGATGGACATGCGGTGACGCCGCGCGGCCCGGCGGTCGACAATGCGGTGGACGCCATCCTCGCCCTTCTCCACCCGGTTGAATTCGTCATAGGCGGCAAACGCCCTGCCCCCGGTGGTGACCATGGCCAGCACATCGTTCCACTCGTCCTCGTCCATCGAGGCAAAGGCGTGGGTCGTCAGCACCCGCTCCCGCAGGTCTTCGGGCCGGAACCCGTCGCCCACCGCCAGTGTGCACAAGAACTGCACGAGAACGTCGAAGGACCGCACCATGGGCCGCCGCGGCTCGATTTCCCCGGTTTCGACGGCCTTGCGCAGGGCTGCCGCCTCGAGCAGCTCCAAGCCGAAGGTGGGCAGGAAGTGGATCTTGCTCTCGGCGCCCGGCTGGTGGCCGCTGCGGCCCGCGCGCTGCACGAAACGGGCCACCCCCTTCGGCCCGCCGATCTGCACGATGGCCTCCACGGGCCGGAAATCCACCCCGAGGTCGAGCGAGCTGGTGCAGACCACCGCCTTGAGCTTGCCCTCGTAGAGCGCGTCTTCCACCCAGAACCGCAGTTCCTTGCTGATGCTGCCGTGGTGCAACGCGATGGCGCCGGCGAGGTCGGGGTTGGCCGCGAGGATCTTCTGGTACCAGATCTCGGATTGGGACCGCGTGTTGGTGAAGACCAACGTGCTGGAATGCCGCCGGATGATGTCCACCACCTGATCGAGCAGTTGCACGCCGAGGTGGCCCGACCACGGCAGCTTCTCGAACGCCTCCGGCATGAGGCTGTCCACGGCAATCCGTTTCTCGATGTCGGACCGGATGATGCGCGAACCGGACAGCCGGTCCGCCCCCACCAGCGCCTCCTTGGCTTCCTCAAGGTTGCCAATGGTGGCCGAGATGCCCCACACGCGCATCGAGGGCGCCAGCGCCTTCAATTGGGCCACGGCGAGTTCGATTTGAACTCCACGCTTGTTGCCGAGGAGGTCGTGCCATTCGTCCACGACGATGGCGGTCAACCCGCCAAAGCGCTTGTCCGCCCCCTTCTTGGCGAGCAGCACATGCAGGCTCTCCGGGGTGGTGATGAGCACTTCGGGCAACCGCCGGTCCTGCCGTTGCTTCTGCGCGGACGGCGTGTCTCCGGTGCGCACCTCCACCGTCCAGCCGCATTGATGAAAATTCAGCAACCGCTGGGCCGAGCCGAGGATTTCCTTGGCCAGAGCGCGGATGGGGGTGATCCACAGGACGCGGAGTCCTCCCGGCTTGCCGCCTGAGGCCACAGCCGGCACCAGACAGCTGTACGTCTTGCCGCTGCCCGTCGGCGCATTCACCAATCCATCGCCCCCTTGGGCAAAGTGCGCCCAGGTCTCGAGCTGGAATGGAAACGGCGTCCAACCGCGCGAAGCAAAGAAGGCCCCGCCATCGCGATGGGAATCCGATGGCCCGGAAACGGGTCGATTGTTGACATGCTTTGGCTCACCTTCCACCCTGCAATAATCCCGCGAATCGCCTTCGTGTTCCTACCTTTCCCTCCATGAAAGGAAACCTGCACCTCTTTTCCATGCTGGCGTTGGCCGTGGCCCTGTTTGCCGCCCCGACCGATGCCGACGCCCAAGACCCGAAGTACAGCCGGATGCTGGAAGATCTGGTCGACGAGAAATACGAGCGCGTCCTCTTCCGCGCCATTGGCTTCACCGAGAAGGAAAGCACCAAGAAGCACCCTGAACCCTATGGGTACATGGCGCGTGCCTACCTCAAGATTCACCAGAGCGATGATCCGGAGCTCAAGGCCAATTACCCCAAGGCCCTGAAGGAGAGCCTGAAATATTGCACCAAGTTCATCAAGAAGGACAAGGAGCTCGAATACGTTCCGGACCAGCTCGAGTTCATCGAGGAACTCCGGAAGGAGACCATCGCCCAGGCCGACACCGAGATGGACGCGGAGAAATACACCCGCGCCAAAAGCCTCTACAGCTACCTGACCAAGCTCGACGAGAGTGACCCCGCCGCCTACGTGATGCTCGGCCTCGCGAACTACTACGGCAAGGCCACGCGGGATGCCACCGAACAATTCGGCATCGCCATCGAGCTCATGGGCAGCATGACCGGCCGCATTGCAGCCAGCGAGGAGATCGAGCACTACCGGGAAGAACCGATGACCGAGTCCATGGAAAACCTCCTGAAGACCGGCATCATCAACGCCGCGGAGCAACTCGACGCGGACGGAAACCGCACCCAGGCGATTGAGCTGCTCGAAAGCGGCCTGCCCATCTTCGAAGGGGACCGCAGCTTCATGGTGACCTACAGCGCCATCATCGGCTGATGGAATTGCAAGGCGGCTCCGCCTTCCCCGATCACCGGGACCATCCGCTGCTGAGCCCGGATTCAGAGGCTCCCTTGGACCTCCTGCATCTGGAGGACAACGACATCGACGCCACCATCTTTAGGGGGGCCGCCGCACGGTGCCGCCGCAATCTGGTCGTAAGGAGGGTCTCCACCCTGCGCGAATTCGAGACGGCACTCACGGCGCAGACCCCCGACCTCATCTGTGCGGACCACCTCCTCCCGGACGGGAGCGCACGGGAGGCCCTGCTGCTCAGGAATTCCCTGAGTCCCGAATCCCCGTTCATCGTCATCACCGGCGCGGGCGAGGAAGAGGTCGCGGTGGAATACATGAAAAGCGGGGCGGCGGACTACCTGTCCAAAAAGCGCCTGGACCAATTCCCCCTTTCCCTCGACAACGTCCTCGAGGCCTACCGCAACCGCGCCCTTCGCCACATCGCAGAACGCGAAACCGAGCGACTCAATGGAGAGCTGCTCGCGCTCATCCGTCACGTGGAAGGAGAGCGGGACGAGGAAAAGAGAAGCCTCTCCCGGGACATCCACGATCAACTCGGTCAAGAACTGACGGCCATCAAGTTGGGCCTGTTCTGGATCGACCGCCAACTCGGCGAAGACAAACTCGATACGGAGGCCACCCGAAGCAAGCTGATGGAGCTCGTTGACCTCAACACGCAGGTCATCCAGCAGGTCCGGGACATCGCCCAATCACTCCGCCCGGTGGTGCTCGACCAGGTGGGTCTGTCCGCCGGGTTGGAAACGCTGGTCCAGGACTTCAACAAACGGGAAAAGACCCTCTGCGGCCTGAACATGGATGAAATTCCTGACCTGCAGGACGAGGTTCGGACAGACGTCTTCCGCATCGTTCAGGAAGGATTGACCAACATCGCCCGCCATGCGGAAGCCACCTTCGCCTATGTGAGGTTGCGTTGTCCAGAAGGGCTGTTGCAGCTGGAACTCGGAGACAATGGCAAGGGCATGCCCAACGTCACCGGCGACATCCAACCGACCGGCCTGGGCATGGTCGGCATGCGGGAACGGGTGCGCAACCACGGTGGGTCTTTTTCGGTCAGCAGCCTACCCGAAGGGGGCACGTCCATCGTGATTGACATCCCCCTGACGGCAAAGACGTAAATTTCGACCATGGACAAAAAGACCGTCGTTCTCTGTGACGACCACAACATCGTTCGCGCCGGCCTTCGGCAAATCGTGGAATCCTTTGGAGACTTCGAGGTGCTCGATGACGTGGCCACAGGAGAAGCCCTGTTTCCCCTGTTCCGCAAACAGACGCCGGACATCCTCCTGCTCGACATCAGCCTCCCCGGCCGCAGCGGACTGGAGGTGCTGAAGCAGATTCAGTCGATGTACCCCCACGTCGCCGTCCTGGCGCTCAGCATGTACCCTGAGGACCAGTTCGCCATCCGCATGATCAAGGCGGGAGCGCGCGGCTACCTGCACAAGGACAGCGCGCCGCAGATCCTCGAAGACGCCATGCGCACCATCGTGGAGGGCAAGCAGTACATCAGCGCCGAATTGACCCGCCTCATGATCGAGGAGATGGCCAAGGACGACAACGAGCTGCCCCACAAGAGCCTCTCCGACCGGGAATACGAGGTTCTGCTCTACATCGGGGAAGGCAAGACCATGACGGAGATCGCCAACCAGTTGAGCCTGAGCATCAAGACCGTCAGCACGTACCGCAGCCGGATTCTGGAGAAGATGCGCCTCAAGAGCAACTCCGATCTGGTCAAGTACATCCTGCTGCACGACCTGGCTCCCGGCGGCAGCGACCCGGTCCACAAGACGGACTGACCCCCGCGACTGACAGGGCCTTCGGACGAATCCGACCGGGGTCCATCCATCCGGACCGACAGGCCATGTGCAAAGCGATGCCCACATTCAGGTCATGCGCCCTCAGGCCATTGCCCCCCTTGACCGCCAACCCATGCTGAACGCACATGCCCTGCGCATCGGTCTGGTCCACGGTACCTTGGCCGCTCGGGCCAAGTGGCCCGACGTGCTGTCCGGTGGGCGGATTCTGGACTGGGTGGTCGTTGCCGGTTCCACGGACGGCGTCGAAGTCGATGCCTGGGTTCTCGGCACCGACGGCACTACCCTGCAGCGCATGGAGACGTACCGCCGATTGAAGGCCTCGGGACCCCTTGACCGCCCCGTCCTCGTTTTGCTCGACCCGAGAGAAGACCAGACACCCTGGCTCCAGCTCAAAGCCGACGGCTACCACGAGAAGAGCAGCAGCGCCGCCCTCATGGCGCAGCGAATTGACGAGATCATCCCCTCGCCCTTTGCGGATTCCGGTCACAACTCGGGCTCGGATCAATTCAGCTCCACCCCGAACCTGCTCGACCGGCATGAAGCCGAACGCTGGCAGGCCACCTTCCAGTCGGCTGGCGCCGGCATGCTTACGGCCAAGACCACCCGCCTGCTCGATGCGATCGCCCAACTCGAGGAAGCGCCCCTCCCGGAAGACACCCAGGGTCAAGTCGATTTGGCCCGGTTCCTCCTTCGTGCCGTGGAATGGGAACTCAACAACGCGGAAGCCCGCAGGCTCCTGGACCTGCGTGAGCCCGTGTCCCTCGGCATCGAATTCGTCGACCGCATGACCCCGCTTCAGGGTCACCGGTTCGTGAGGGACATGCTCACGCTCGGCGAAACGAGTGACCGGGTGACCAGCGAGTGGGTCGTTCGCGAACAGGGAGGAACCACCCGCCACCTCAACGTGGACATCTTCATCCCCAACGACCTGAAGGACTCCCTTCTCGTGACCCTGCTGGACATTTCGGACCGCATCCGCCTCGAACAGGAGCTCCGGGAACACGTGCACAGCCTGGAAGACCACGTGCGCCAGCGGACCGAGGACATCCGCATTGCCAACCAAAAGCTCACGGTCGAGGGCAACCAACGCCAGCGGTTGGCTCAACAGGTCAGGGAAAACCTCGTGCACATCACCCAGAGTGTGCTCAGCGCGAAGGCCATCCTGGAAGTGGCCCTGCCCGGACGGTCCCGCCTGAAGTCCGCCTTGCCCAACTCCTTCGTGATCGAACGGCCGAGGGACATCCTGGGCGGAGACTTCCTCCACGTCCACAGCGCGGGACACCTGACCTCCATCGCGCTGGTGGACAGCACCGGCCACGGCATCCCGGGCGCCATGGTGTCGCTCATGGGCCACAACCTGCTGCAGCAGTCGATGGATGCCGTCTCCGACCTGAGTCCAGGCCGCATCCTCACGTCGTTTCACGACGCTTTTTGCGAACGGATGAAAACCCGGTCCGCCGATCCTCAGATGCACGGATTCGATGCGGGAATCGTGACGGTGGACCCGGAAGCCCGGACCCTGCGGTTTTCGGGCGCCAAAGAAGACCTGTACCACATCCGGGATGGCGAATGTCAGATTGTGCGCGGCACGCGGCAGAGCATAGAACTGCCCTCGTTGCACGCGGGGAAGGCAGGCTGTCCGGTCTTTGAGGAGATCACGATCGACATCCGGCCTGGAGACCAGTTCTACCTCAGCACGGACGGCGTCCGCGACCAGTTCGGAGGCACCCGCAACCGGAAACTGGGCCGCAAGCGCTTTGCCGACCTGTTGACCCACCACGCCCATCTCCCGCTGTCGGAAAGGAAAAAGGCCATCCAGCAGGAGCTGTTGGTCTGGAAAGGGGCCAACGCCAAAGTCGACGACGCCACCCTGATCGGGTTCGAATTCTGACTGTTGTCGCCGAGAATCAGGCCTTGAGGCCCCGATCTGCGGCGGCGTAGATTCGCTCAATGATGTCGACCACCTTGAGCCCTTCGAGTGCATTCGTGGTGATGCGCCCACGCCCATGCAACGTGTCCACCACGTTGTCGAAGACATGTCCGTGGTTGGCGGCGCTGCCTTTGTACGCTCCGTAGTCGTTGGCAGGATTGGAGGGCGGCAGCTCCGGCATCTCGTAGTCCATGACCCGGCAGTACTCCACCTCGTTCATGTATTGCCCGCCCACCTTGATGGTGCCCTTCTCGGCCACGATGGTCAAGGAGCTCTCGAAATTCGTCTCGGCCACGGCCGTGCTGAACTGAAGGGACCCCATGCCGTCCCCCACGAAGTCGAAGGTGACCAGGCCGGAATCCTCGAAATCGGTGTTGTGGCCATGGGTGAAATCCGCAAACCGCGCCTGAATGCCGCAGATGTCCCCGAACAACCAATACAGGATGTCCACGAAATGGCTGAACTGGGTGAAGAGCGTGCCCCCATCGAGGTCGAGCGTACCCTTCCAGGGAATCTTGCCGTAATACCGGTCATCCCGGTTCCAGAAGCAATTGACCTGCACCATGTGGATGCGGCCAAGCCGGCCGGATTCGACCATGTCCTTCAACCAGACACTGGGCGGGCTGTATCGGTTCTGCATGACACAGAAGACCTGCTTGCCGACCTCGAGCGCCTTGTGGAGCACAGCCTCTCCATCCTTGCGGTTGAGGGCCATCGGCTTCTCGATGATGACGTGGTGACCCTGCTCCAGCGCTTGGAGCGCCTGGCTGGCGTGCAGGCCGTTGGGGGTGCAAATGCACACGACATCCAGGTCTGGATGGGCGGCCAACATGGCCTCGATGGAGCCGTAGAAGGCGAAATCGTCACCGGCCTCCAGCGCCTCGAGCGGAAGAATGTCACACGCAGCCACCAGCGTGCAGTCCTCCCGCCTGCGGATCATTTCGGCATGGCGCTTTCCGATGTGGCCGAGGCCGACAACAGCGAATTGAAGGGAGGATTGGGTCATGGTGATTTCGGGCTGCGAACTGGAGTGCAAAAGTGGTCAAATCAATCCGGACGGGAATCTGTCCAGGCCGCCATCATGTCGGGCACCTGTCGCATCCGGCTGCCGTACCAACTGAACGCCTCCCCGTCCACCAAGCGGGACGGCAGGCCGGCGCATTCCTCGCGGTGCTCCTCCTTGAACGGAAACGGCTCGGACGGCAGCAACACCTCCTCGACCCCCACCTTCACAAGGTCGTCCATCGGACGTTCCGGATAGCGTCGTTCTTCGGGCCACGGCGCCCAGCCCCACCACCGAAGGACGGCTTGGATGTAGGCGTCTTCGCCGGCCCACATCCACGGGTTCCGCCAGACCGCATAGGCCACCTTGCGGTCCGCGCCCGGGCGGTGTCGATCCCGGCCCTCCGTCCACGCCTGCCTCACGGCCGCCTCCATCGCCTCGCCCTCCGCCGCCCTGCCGACCAACGCCCCCAGCTCGGACAGCAGCTGGAACGCCCGCTCGACGGTCCGCACATCGCACACCCAGCACGGCACACCGGCAATCTCCAGCGCCATGATGTCCTGGGCCTCGTTTTCCTCGAGGTTGGCGATGACCAAGTCGGGCTGGAGGTCCATGATCACATCGACCTTGACCCCCTTGGTGCCCCCCACGCGGGTCTTCTCCCTCCGCAGGTGATCCGGGTGAATGCAAAACCGCGTCACCCCCACCACCTGGTCTTCCGCCCCGAGGTCGACGAGCGTTTCGGACAACGAGGGCACGAGGCTCACGATTCTGCGGGGCGGTTCCTCCCAAGTCAGGGGGAACCCCCGGTCGTCGACGGATGCGTGCATGCCACGAAGGTCGCTCACGGCCCGTCCGGGCCTGTCATCTTCTGCACATTTCCTGACGGGCATGGCAGATGGCAGACCCCCTGACCGACATCCTGTCAGTCTGCCAAGGCCGAATTCCGGTTGGCACCCAATTTGTCCTGAGCCCGTCGTCCAAGGACATTGACAACGCACACAACAACCCTGCATACATGAGCAAAATCATCGGCATTGACCTCGGCACCACGAACTCGTGTGTCGCCGTGATGGAAGGCAACGAGCCTGTGGTCATCAACAACAGTGAAGGCAAGCGGACGACCCCGTCCATCGTCGCCTTCGTCCAGGATGGAGAGCGCAAGGTGGGCGACCCCGCCAAGCGTCAGGCCATCACCAACCCCACCAAGACGATCTACTCCGTGAAGCGCTTCATGGGACAGATGTTCAAGGAGGTCGGCAGCGAGGCCGGCCGCGTCCCCTATGACGTGGTGGAAGCCGACGGCGGCACGGCCCGGATCAAGATCGACGACCGGAACTACAGCCCGCAGGAGATCAGCGCCATGATCCTCCAGAAGATGAAGAAAACCGCCGAGGACTACCTCGGAACGGAGGTGACCGGCGCCGTCGTCACGGTTCCGGCCTACTTCAACGACAGCCAGCGCCAGGCCACCAAGGAGGCCGGGGAGATCGCCGGTCTGGAGGTGAAGCGCATCATCAACGAGCCGACGGCTGCGGCCCTCGCCTACGGCCTCGACAAGAAGTCGACCGACCAGAAGATCGTGGTGTTCGACCTCGGTGGCGGAACGCACGACGTGAGCATCCTCGAACTCGGGGACGGCGTCTTCGAAGTGCTGTCCACGGACGGCGACACCCACCTCGGTGGTGACGACTTCGACCAGGCCATCATCGACTGGCTGGTGGAGGAGTTCAAGTCCGAGAACGGCGGACTCGACCTGAGCAAGGATCCGATGGCCCTCCAGCGCCTCAAGGAGGCCGCCGAGAAGGCCAAGATTGAACTCAGCAGCACCAACAGCACGGAGATCAATCTCCCCTACATCATGCCGGTGGACGGCGTGCCGAAGCACCTCGTGCGCTCCATGAGCCGCTCCAAGTTCGAGCAGCTGACCGATGCGCTGGTCAAGCGCACCATCGAGCCCTGCCAGACGGCCCTCAAGGCCGCCGGACTGGACACCAGCGACATCGACGAGGTCATCCTCGTGGGCGGATCCACCCGGATTCCTGCCGTGCAGGAGGCCGTGACCGCCTTCTTCGGCAAGGAGCCCTCCAAGGGCGTGAACCCGGACGAGGTGGTCGCCGTCGGCGCCGCCATCCAGGGCGGAGTCCTCAGCGGAGACGTCAAGGATGTCCTCCTGCTGGACGTCACCCCCCTCTCCCTCGGCATCGAGACGATGGGCGGCGTGATGACCAAGCTGATCGAGGCCAACACGACCATCCCGACCAAGAAGAGCGAGACGTTCTCCACCGCCAGCGACAACCAGCCGAGCGTGGACATCAACGTCCTCCAGGGCGAGCGCTCCATGGCCGCGGACAACCGCTCCATCGGCCGCTTCCAGCTGTCCGACATCCCGCCCGCCCCGCGCGGTGTGCCGCAGATCGAGGTGTCCTTTGACATCGACGCCAACGGCATCATCAACGTGAGCGCCAAGGACAAGGCCACCGGCAAGGAACAGAACATCCGCATCGAGGCCTCCAGCGGCCTGAGCGATGAGGAGATCCAGCGCATGAAGGATGAGGCCGCCGCCAACGCCGACGCCGACAAGGAGGCGAAGGAGAAGGTGGAGGTCCTCAACCAGGCCGACAGCCTCGTCTTCCAGACGGAGAAGCAGATGAAGGAATTCGGGGACAAGCTGCCCGAAGACAAGAAGGGGCCGATCGAGGCCGCCATCGCCACGCTCAAGGAGGCCCACGCCGCCCAGGACGTGGACGGCTGCAAGGCCGGCATCGAAGGCCTGAACCAGGCGTTCTCCGCCGCGAGCGAGGAGATGTACAAGGCCAGCCAGGAGGCCGGCGGTGCCGGCGCTGACGCTGGTGGTGCCGACGCGTCCGGGACGGCCGACGAGGAGGTCACCGACGTCGACTTCGAAGAGGTCAGCGAGGAGAAGTGATCCCGATCCGGCTTCGGCCGGAAACCGCAACGAAAAAGGCGGCCCTGAATGGGTCGCCTTTTTTGTTGGGGGGCTGAACCGGACGCGGCGCCCGGTGTTCCTTTGCCCGACGCCCATCATGTCCGAGCCCACCGCCTCCCCCTCTTCTGCCTCTCCGACCGGTTCCGTGGACCCGTCATCGGCCGAAGCGAACGTGTGGCGCAAACGATCCGGCTGGATCCTCATCGCCATCGGCCTCCTCACTGCCGTGGCCGGCTGGCGGGCGGCCCAGATCGGCTTCAACTACGACTTCGAGGCCTTCTTTCCCGAAGGCCAGCCCGAGACGGCGTTTTACCTGCAGTTCCGGGAGGCATTCAGCACCGACAACGACTTCATCCTCGTCGGCCTTCGGGGCGAGAACGGGGTGTTTGACCGCAATTTCCTGCAGGCGACCCGGGATCTGGCCTCTGCGCTGGACACCGTCGAAGGCGTCACCGGCGTCATCGACCCGACGGACTTGACGCTCCCGGTGCGGGACCCCGTGCTCGGCATGGTCTTCCAACGGCCCCTGCTCCGCTGGGAACAACCCGAACATTACGCCACCGACAGCGCCGCCATCTGGCGCGACCCGCAGTGGGTGGGCACACTGTTCAGCGAGGACGGGCGCAGCCTCGCGCTGACCGTGCTGCAGACCCCCATGCTGTCCAAGGAGGGCTGTGACCGGATTGCGGCCGAAACCGACGCCGTGTTGGCCGCCTGGCAAGCAGACCAAAAGGGACGAGGCATTCAGGCCGAATTCCACCGCGCCGGGCGGGCCCATGCCCAGGTCCACTACGTCAGCGTCATGGAGCGCGAGGTGGCCCTGTTTGTCGGGCTGGGGCTCATTCTGCTCATCACCTTCCTGCATTTCGCCTTCCGCACCTGGTGGGGCATTGTGATTCCGTTGACCGTCATCCTTCTCAGCGGACTCGGCACGCTGGCGTTCATGGAGGTGACCGGGAAGGGCATTGACATCATGACCGTGGTCCTGCCGACCATCATCTTCGTCGTGGGCATGAGCGATGTCGTGCACATCATCACGCGCTACCTCGACGAGCTGCGGGCGGGCCTCGCCCCCTTCCCCGCCCTCCGCAAGGCCTTCCGGGAAGTCGGGCTGGCGACCTTCCTGACGTCGCTCACCACCGCCATCGGCTTCCTCACCCTGCTGTCCTCCGCCATCGGCCCGATCCGAGAGTTCGGCCTGTATACCGCGGCGGGCGTGTTCATCGCCTTCGGCCTCGCGTTCAGCCTGCTGCCCGCCGTTCTGATGCGGTCGCGCGCGCCGCTCCAGCACGTGGCCGCGAACCACGACGCCTCCGCATCCCCGTGGACGCCGTGGCTGTCGCGGTGGTTCATCCGCATCCTGCGCCACCGCCGGTGGATCCTCGGCGGCACCGGCCTGCTGACCGTGGCCAGCCTGTGGCTGCTGAGTGGCATCGAGGTCAACAACTACCTCCTCGAAGACCTCCGCGAGGACGACCCGCTGAGGCAGGAGTTCAACTTCTTTGAGCAGGACTTCTCCGGGGTCCGGCCCTATGAGCTCGCGCTCCGGTTTGAGCCGGGAACCAACGTCATGGCCGAACCGGGCGTCCTGGCCGCCGTGGACAGCGTGGAAACCTGGCTCGCCGAAGACGTGGGCGCCGGAAGTGTCCTCGGGCCCGCCTCCATCGCCAGCACCGCCAACCGGCTGCTCAACGGCAACCGTCCCTCCGCCGACCGCGTTCCGGAAGGCCCGGAGCTCCAGCGGCTGCTCGGCCGGCTCGAGCGGCTGGACCGCAGCAACGGGGACGACCCCGCGGCCGGATGGAGCGCCGCCGTGCGGGACGACCTCGGGCTCGGCCGCATCACCGCCAAGACCGCCGACCTCGGCGCCAAGGTCCTCGCCGCCCGCAACGCCGCCTTCCTCGACAAGGTCAACGCGCACCTCGACAACACGTTCGAGACGCCGCCCTTCACAGTCGAGGTCACCGGCACGGCCAACCTCATTGACCTCAACAACCGGTTCCTCGCCTCCGACATGGTGCTCGGCCTCCTCATCGCCTTCGGCATCGTGGCCCTCATTGTCGGTCTGCTGTACCGCAGCCTGCGCATGACCCTGATCTCCCTTGTGCCCAACGTGCTTCCGCTGCTGTTCATCGCGGGATTCATGGGTGCGTTGGACATCGACCTGAAGGTGTCGACCTCCATCATCTTCACCATCGCCTTCGGCATCGCCGTCGACGACACCCTGCACTTCCTGGCCAAATACCGCATCCTGCTCCGGCAGGGCAGGCAGCCGATCTGGGCGCTGCGGCGGACCTTCCTCGCCACGGGCAAGGCCATCATCATCACGTCCATCATCCTCTGCGGCGGATTCGCCACCCTCATGCTCAGCAGCTTCGAGGGCACGTTCCACATCGGTTTGCTCGTGTCGTTGACGCTGTGCTTCGCCGTGGTGGTGGATTTGGCGGTCCTTCCGCTCCTGCTGCTGCCCAAGCGCACTTAACTTGGGTCCATGCTCCCCAGACGCACCTTCCTGCGCCGGGCGGCCGCCATGGCCGCCGTCCTCGGCGTGGACCCCGCCCGTTTGCTGCGCGCAACCGACCCGGCTGCTTCGCCTGTTTCCCGGCCCTTGACATCGGGCGACCGGTTCACCGGCGGCCACATGCTGGCCACGTGGAACCACGGCATCGCCTCCAACGAGGAGGGCTGGCGCCAGATGCAGGCGGGCGGCACCGCACTGGATGCCGTCGTGGAGGGAACGGCCGTGGTGGAGAGCGACCCCACCGGATCCAGCGTGGGCCTCGGCGGCCGGCCGGACCGCGATGGCAAGGTGACCCTCGACGCCTGCGTGATGAATGCGGCCGGGGATGCCGGCGGCGTCTGCTTCCTCGAGGACATCGAGCACCCGGTCCGGGTGGCGCGGGCCGTGATGGAAGAGACCCCACACGTGTTGCTCGCCGGAGAGGGAGCCCGGGATTTCGCGCTGGCCAAGGGGTTCCCCACACGCGACCTCCTCACCGAAGACAGCCGCAAAGCGTGGGAAGAATGGAAGCAGAGTGCGGAATACAAACCCATCATCAACATCGAGAACCACGACACCATCGGCATGCTCGCCCAGGACCTCGACGGCAACCTCGCCGGCGCTTGCACCACCAGCGGCCTGGCCTTCAAGCTGCGAGGTCGCGTGGGCGACAGCCCCATCATCGGGGCGGGCCTGTTCGTGGACAATGAGGTCGGCGCCTGCACGGCCACCGGACTCGGGGAAGCCGTCATGAAGACGCTGGGCTCCTTCCTCGTGGTGGAGCTCATGCGCCAGGGCGCCTCGCCGGCCGAGGCCTGCCTCGAGGCCACGCGGCGCATCGCCGCCCGGATGCCCGTCGCGGACCTGCAGGTCGGCTACCTCGCGATGGACACCCAAGGCCGGTCCGGCGCCCACGCCATCCACGGCGGCTTCAATTACGCCCGCACCCTGGAAGGACAGACCGAACTCATCGACGCCCCCTCCCTCGACTGACCATGGCCGCCGACCGTTCCTCCCTGTCGAGCAAACGCGGCAACCTACGCGGCCTCATCCGGCTGGCGCGTCCACTGAACCTGGGCATTGCCGCCTCCACCTTGGTGCTCATCAAGTTCGGGTGGTTGGCCCGGTGGCAGCCTGAAGGAAGCGTGGGCCTTCTGCCCAAGGTCCACTTCGCAGAAGGAACCTTGGTGGTGGTCCTGTTGATGATGTCCGGCAACTGGATCAATGCCTACTTCGATGTCCACGAGGACCGAATCAACCGTCCGGATCGGGCGATCGTGGGCAGAACGATCAAACGGCGCGTCCTCATCATCGCCCACCAAACGGTCAACGCGCTGGGTTTGCTCATCGCCCTTCACCTCAGCTGGTTGCTGCGCAGCGTCCTGCCCATCCTCATCGCTGGCCTGGTGTCCTTTTCCCTGTGGCGGTACAGCACCCGCTGGAAGGCCACCCCCCTCCTCGGCAACACCATTGTCGCGGCATTGCTCGGGATGGTGCCCGTCTGGCTGGCCGCATTGGAAGCGCCTTTCACAGGGCAAGACGAACGGTTCAGCCTTTGGCTGGGCATGGCGGCCTATGGCACCATCGCCTCTGGCATCGGCTTGGTCCGGGAATTGGCCAAGGACGCCCTCGATGTGGCCGGTGACCGGGAAGCCGGAAAGAACACCTTTGCTGTCAGGCGCGGGACCGGCGCCGTGCGCACCCTCTGCCTCATCCTCCTTGCGACCATCGCCATCGGCTATGCTCTGGGCATTGGGTTCTTCGGCACTCTGAATGCATCGATGTGGCTGTGGATGGCCCCGCTGCCCTTCTGGCTGTGGTCTGTCGTGGTCACCTTGAAAACAGAGCCCCATTGGAAGACATTATCACGTGCCACGTTGTGGACACTCCTGGCGGGGACACTACAATGCCTCTGGATTCCCGGTTGACAGGGATTTGAACCCGAACTCGAGTCCTTGTGACCCCCCGGTTTTCACACGGGCTTAACCCCACAGTGCATTATCTGAAACGCAGGCCATTCTGGCTTAACACAGGCCCGGGAATTGCCCCTGCGTGTTTCACATTTCAATAAAATCCGTTCAACGGTCTGGCTAAATGCGGTGAACAGTTTTGGCTCGGAGAATTCCACCAACACGTCAACCAATCCACCAAACCATGAGAACAGTTTTCTCTCTGCTTGTCATGCTCAGCCTCACCATCGGGGCCATGGCGCAGAACACGGTCCAGGTCTCCGGCAGCACCGGCAGCACCACCTGGACAGCCAACAACACCTACATCCTCAACGGCTACGTCTTCGTGAGCGCAGGACAAGTCCTGACCATTGAAGCTGGCACCGTCATCAAGGGTGCCGCGGGAAGCGGAGCGGACGCCTCCGCCCTCATCGTCGCCAAAGGCGGACAGATTTTCGCCAATGGAACGGAAGCAGCGCCCATCGTCTTCACGTACGAAGCCGACCCGCTCGACGGTTCCGTCGCCTATGACACCCGCGGCCAGTGGGGTGGTGTGATCATCCTCGGTGACGCCTCCACCAACTTCGGTGGTCCCGCCCAGGTCGAAGGCAGCCCCTCCGACAACGACCGTGCCGTCTACGGTGGCAGCAACGACGCCGACAACTCCGGCGTCCTCACCTACGTCTC
>JBMYZR010000032.1:0-5696 GCA_049610565.1 Flavobacteriales bacterium
TCTTCACGGAGAAGAAGGGCATCCACATCATTGACCTGCACAAGACGGTCGCCCTCGTTGACGAGGCCGCTGCCGCTGCCAAGCAGATCGCCAAGAGTGGAAAGCGCATTCTCTACGTGGCCACGAAGAAGCAGGCCAAGGACATCGTGACCGAGTCCGCCCAGTCCGTCAACATGCCGTACGTGACCGAGCGTTGGTCCGGTGGCATGCTCACCAACTTCGCGACGATCCGCAAGGCCATCCGGAAGATGACCCAGATCGACAAGATGGAGGCCGACGGTACGCTGAAGACCATGTCCAAGCGTGAGCGCCTGCAGGTCAGCCGCCAGCGTGCCAAGCTCGAGAAGAACCTGGGTTCCATCTCCGACATGAACCGCATCCCGGCCGCGATTTTCATCGTGGACGTGATGAAGGAGCACATCGCCCTCGCCGAAGCCAAGAAGCTCGGCATTCCGGTGATCGCCATGGTGGACACCAACAGCGATCCCCGTCCGGTGGACTTCCCGATTCCCGCCAACGACGATGCCAGCAAGTCCATCAAGGCCGTGGTCGACGCGATCACCGAGGCCGTGAAGGAAGGCCTGGCCGAGCGCGGTGCCGAGAAGGACGCACCCAAGAAGGAGGCCGCTCCCGCCGTGGAGGCCCCGGCCGCTGAGGCTGCTCCTGCCGAGGAGGCCCCGGCCGCTGAGGCTGCTCCTGCCGAGGAGGCTCCAGCTGCTGAGGCCGCTTCCGCCGAGGAGGCTCCCGCCGCTGAGGAAGCTTCTGCTGACGACAAGAAGGACGGAGAGGAGGCCTGAACACAGGTTTGACCTCAGCGTAACGACGAATTCAACCGGTGCGCTTTGATTCGCGCACACCCCGAACCCCCTACATCCCAAGACCATGAGCATTACCGCTGCCGACGTCAACAAGCTCCGCAAGCAGACCGGAGCCGGCATGATGGATTGCAAGAAGGCCCTTGTCGAAGCCGAAGGCGACTTCGAAAAGGCCATCGAGATCCTTCGCAAGAAGGGCCAGAAAATTGCCGCCAAGCGCGGTGACAACGAGATCGGTGAAGGTGCCGTGCTCGCCTCCACCAACGAGGCAGGCAACCGTGGCTGCATCATCTCCCTCAACTGCGAGACCGACTTCGTGGCCAAGAACGCCGACTACGTGTCCTTTGCCCAGAGCATCCTCGACATCGCCGTGGCTGAGGCCCCGGCTGACAAGGACGCCCTCCTCGGTTGTGCCCACCCCAGCGGTGTGACCGTGGGAGAGGAGATCACCAACCAGATGGGCCGCCTCGGCGAGCGCATCGAGGTGAGCCGCTACGAGCAGGTGTCCGGTGACGCTGTCGTCGCCTACATCCACCCGGGCAACCGCCTGAGCACCCTCGTGGCCTTCAACGGTGACGTGGACGCCCAGGTCGGCAAGGACGTCGCCATGCAGGCGGCGGCCATGTCCCCGATCGCCCTCGACGAGAGCACGATCGACCAGGCGGCCATCGACAAGGAGCTGGAGATCGGCAAGGAACTCGCCATCAAGGAGGGCAAGCCGGAGGAGATGGCGGCGAACATCGCCAAGGGCCGTCTCAAGAAGTGGTTCAAGGAGGTGACCCTCGTGCACCAGGCCTTCATCAAGAACAACAAGCAGAGCGTGGCCGACTACGTCAAGGAGGCTGCCGGTGGCGATCGCGCCATCACCGGATTCAGCCGCGTGAGCCTCGACTGATCCACTGCCTGTCAACCGACATTGGAACGGGCTCCCATTCTGGGGGCCCGTTTTCATTTGCGGCGGGGCGTGGATTGGTCGCATCTTGCTGTGCGATGAAGTACCGGCGAGTCCTCCTGAAGCTGAGCGGAGAATCCCTGATGGGCGAGAAGCAGTTTGGCATTGACAATCAGCAACTTGCGCTCTACGCCCGCGAAGTGGAGGCGCTCGTCAAGGCGGGCGTCGAGTGCGCCATCGTGATCGGTGGCGGCAACATCTTCCGGGGCGTTCAGGCCGCAGAGGGCGGAATGGAGCGGACCCAGGGCGACTACATGGGCATGCTCGCCACCATGATCAACGCGATGGCCCTGCAGAGTGCGCTGGAGCACATCGGCGTGGACACGCGGTTGCAGAGTGCCATCGAAATGAAGGCCATCGCCGAGCCCGTCATTCGCCGGCGGGCCATGCGCCACCTCGAGAAGGGCCGTGTGGTCATCTTCGGTGCCGGCACCGGCAACCCGTTCTTCACGACCGACAGCGCGGCGTCGCTGCGCGCCATCGAGATCGAGGCGGACGTCATCCTCAAGGGGACGCGCGTCGACGGCATCTACACCGCAGATCCGGAGAAGGACCCGGACGCAGAGCGCTTCAGCAGCCTGTCCTTTGACGAGGTGTTCAAGCGCGGCCTCAAGGTCATGGACATGACCGCCTTCACCCTGTGCAACGAGAACAAGTTGCCCATCATCGTATTCGACATCAACCAGCCCGGCAACCTCCTCCGCATCGTGGAGGGGGAAGAAGTGGGCACCATCGTGACCGTTTGACCCATGAGTGAAATGATCGACCTCGCCTACGACTCGGCGAAAGAAGACATGCAGAAGGCGATGGACCGCCTCGACACCGAGCTCCGGAAGATCCGTGCCGGCAAGGCGCACCCCAGCATGCTGGACAGCGTGAAGGTGGACTACTACGGCGCGTTGACGCCCCTGAATCAGGTGGGCAATGTGTCCACGACCGATCCGCGGACGCTCACCGTCCAGGCGTACGAGAAGACGATGCTCGACCCCATCGCCATGGCCATCACCAACGCCAATCTCGGCCTCAACCCGATGAACAACGGCGAGGTGCTCATCATCTCCGTGCCCGCCCTCACCGAGGAGCGTCGCCGCGACCTGGCCAAGCAGGCCAAGGCGGTCGGTGAGAACGCCAAGGTGTCCATCCGCAACGCGCGCAAGGACGCCAACGATGCGGTGAAGGCGTCCAAGGATGACGGCGCCAGCGAGGACGCCATCAAGGCCGGTGAGGCCAACATTCAGACGCTGACCAACGACTTCACCAAGCAGGTGGATGACCGCATCTCCGCGAAGGAGGCGGACATCATGACCGTCTGACGCGGTCGGAAGCCGCCTCGCGGGCGGCGCGGTCCAGATCGAACAGTTGCTCGAGGTCCGGTTTCGCCACATGCGGAACCGTGGCGAGCGCGTGGTCGAGCACGTCGCTCATCTCGAGGAAGCCCACTTCGTCCTTCAGGAAGGCGGCCACGGCCACTTCGTTGGCGGCGTTGAGGATGCACGGGGCGCTGCCTCCGGCGTCGAGGGCGTCGTAGGCGAGCTGCAGGTTGCGGAAGGTGGCCTTGTCCGGCGCCTCGAAGGTGAGGTTGGCGTAGTCGGCGAAGGAGAAGCGGGGGAAGTCGTTCTGCAGTCGCTTGGGGTAGCCCAGGGCGTATTGGATGGGCAGCTTCATGTCGGGGAGGCCGAGTTGGGCCTTGATGCTGCCGTCTTCGAACTGCACGCAGCTGTGGACGATGCTCTGCGGGTGCACGACGACCTCGATGTCGGCGGCCTTCACATCGAACAGCCAGCGGGCCTCGATCACTTCCAGTCCCTTGTTCATGAGGGACGCCGAGTCGATGGTGATTTTGGCGCCCATGTCCCAGTTCGGGTGCTTCAGCGCCTGCGCTTTGGTGACGCCGGCGAGGCTGTCCCGGTCCCGGCCCCGGAACGGGCCGCCTGAGGCCGTCAGGATGAGCTTTTCGATGGGGTTGTGGAACTCCCCGGCCAAGCATTGGAAGATGGCGCTGTGTTCGCTGTCGACGGGCAGGATGTCCACGCCTTGCGCCTTGGCGGCGCCCATCACGATGTCTCCTGCCACGACGAGGGTTTCCTTGTTGGCGAGGGCGATGTGTTTGCCGGCGGCGATGGCGTTCATCGTGGGACGCAGTCCGGCGAAGCCCACCAGGGCGGTCAGCACGATGTCGATGCCGTCCATCTCCACCAGTTGGGCGATGGCGTCCTGGCCGGCGTAGGCCTTGATGTCGTGCTCCCATAGGGCGTCCCGGACCTTTTGGCCTTGCGACTCATCTGCGATCGCGACGGCGTTCGGTTTGAATTCGAGCGCCTGTTCGATCAGCAAGTCCGCATTGCGTCCGGCGGTGAGCACCTCCACCCGGAAGTGTCCCGGTTGGGCGCGCACGACGTCGAGGGCCTGCGTGCCGATGGAGCCGGTGGAGCCGAGAATGGCGAGGCCCCGTCCCGCGCCGGGGTCGAAGGTGTCGCTGTGGGGGACGTGGTCGATCACAGGAATCCGAGTTCGAGTTTGGCCTCTTCGCTCATCATGTCCTGCGTCCAGGCGGGCTCGAAGACGATTTCGACCTCCGCTTCGACGACCCCGTCCATTGCGGCGACCTTCTGCTTGACGTCATTGGGCATGCTTTCGGCCACGGGGCAATTGGGCGACGTGAGGGTCATCTGGATGTCGACCTTCTGGCCGCCTTCCGCGTCGCTGAACTTGACTTCGTAGATGAGGCCGAGTTCATAGATGTCGACCGGGATTTCGGGATCGAAAATGGTCTTGAGGACCGTGATGACATCGTTCTGCGAGGGCATGGGTTGAAGTTAAGCCTGGCGTGCTGCGAGGGCAGCGCCGTAGAGTTTCATCTGCTTGACCATGCTGGCCAGTCCGTTGGAGCGGGTTGGCGACAGGTGCTGATGGAGGCCAATGGCGTCGAGGAAGTGGAGGTCGGCTTCGGCGATGGCCTTGGCGTCGGCTCCGGAGAGAACGCGCACCATGAGGCCCACGAGGCCCTTGGTGATGATGGCGTCGCTGTCGCCGGTGAACTGCACCGTGCCATCGTCCTGGGGGTCGGCGGCGAGCCAGACCTTGGACTGGCACCCCTTGATCAGGTGGTCGTCGGTCTTTCGGGCCGGGTCAATGGCCGGAACGTCCTTCCCGAGCTCGATGAGGTGCTCGTATTTGTCCATCCAGTCGTCGAAGAGGGCAAACTCGTCGATGATGTCGGCTTGGCGGGCGGTGATGAGGTCGGCAGACATGGTTCAGCTCAGCATGCGCATGGCGCGTTCGAGGGCGATGACGGCCCGGTCGACCTCTTCGCGGGTCGTGTAGGCGGCAAACGACATTCGGAGGGTGCCGGCATCCAGCCCGAGGTGGGCCATGAGGGGCTCGGTGCAATGGTGTCCGGTCCGCACGGCAATGCCCTGACCGTCGAGCAGCGTGCCGAGGTCATAGGGGTGGAGTCCGTCCACCACGAGGGAGACGACGCCCACCTTCTCCGGTGCGGTGCCGATGATGCGGACGGCGGGCAAGGTGCCGAGCGCGGCGTGGGCGTGGTCGACGAGCGCGCGTTCGTGGGCCGCGATGGTGTCCGTGCCGATGCCGTTCATCCAATCGAGGGCGATGCCGAGGGCAATGCCGCCTGAAATGTGCGGGGTTCCGGCTTCGAACTTGTGAGGAAGGTCGTTGTAGGTGGTCCCGTCGAAGGAGACGCTGCGGATCATCTCACCGCCACCCCGCCAGGGGGGCATGGCGTCGAGCAGGGCCTTCCTGCCCCAGAGGAAGCCGATGCCGGTTGGCCCGTATGCCTTGTGGCCGGTGGCCACGTAGAAATCGCAGCCGATGGCGGCGACGTTGATGTCGAGGTGGGGCAGGGCCTGCGATCCGTCGATCAGGGTGACCGCACCGGCGTCCCGTGCTGCGGCGCAGAGTTCGGC
>JBMYZR010000032.1:5796-27376 GCA_049610565.1 Flavobacteriales bacterium
TGCCAGGGCACGATGTTGGCGTGGTGTTCCATCCGGGTCACCAGCACGGCATCACCGGCCTGCAGGTTGGCCCGACCCCAGGATTGGGCCACGAGGTTGATGGCGTCGGTGGAGCCGGCGGTGAACAGGACCTCAGCCGTGTCCGCAGCGCCGATGTGGTCGGCGATTTTGCGCCGGGTGCCTTCGTAGGCTTCGGTGGCGAGCTGGGCGAGGTGATGGGCTCCGCGGTGGATGTTGGCGTGGTAGTTCGCCAGGTACTCCCGCTGTCCTTCGATGACGGCAAGCGGCTTCTGCGCGCTGGCCGCATTGTCCAGGTAGACCAACGGCTTGCCATGGACCGTCCGGTCCAGGATCGGAAAGTCGCGTCGAATGCGTTCGGGCAGGGTGTTGGAGGCCATCTTCAATCGGGAACCGCTTCGCGAAGTAAAGGTTCAGCCCGGGCTGCCCCACGTGAAGTGGAGGAGGAATTCGCGGTTGCCGCTTCCGCCCTCGATCGGGGAGTCGATGGGGTCGCTGCAGGTGAAGCCTTCGCCGGTGGCCTGGGCCATGGCGGCCTCGAGGGCCTTGCGGCGGATGACGGGGTCCCGGACAATGCCGTTGCGGCCAAGGTGCTTGGGCCCGACCTCGAATTGGGGCTTGATCAGGGCCACACCCCAACCGGAAGGCGCCAGCCAATGGCGGAGGCGGGGCCAGACGTGGTCCAGCGAGATGAACGACAGGTCGATGACCACCGTGTCGGGGAGCGGGTCGAGTTGGTCCACGCGCAGGTCCTTCAGGTGCGTCTGCTGGAGGTCGGCCACCCGGTCGTCGTCGCGGAGGGCAGGGACGAGCTGGTCGGTGCCGACGTCGACCGCATGGACGAACCGGGCGCCGCGTGCGAGGCAGACCTCGGTGAAGCCGCCGGTGGAGGCGCCGAGATCGAGGACCACACGGCCTGTGGGGTCGAGCTGGAAGTGGTCGAGGGCAGCGACGAGCTTCAAGGCGCCGCGGGACACCCAGGGCAGGTCTTCACCGAGGAGGTCGAGGGTGGCGTCGGGCCGGACCTTCTTGCCGGCCTTGCGCACTTCTACGCCATCGACGCGGACGCCGTGATCGGTGATGAGGCGCTCAGCGCGGGGGCGACTGGCGACCAGTCCGCGGTCGACGAGGAGCCGGTCGAGGCGGACGGGGTCCATCAGTTCCAGCCGAGGCGCTCGGCGTAGACGGACTCGACGTGGGCCTGGATTTCCGGCCGGAAGCCGTCGAGGACTTCGGCGAGGAAGGCGCGCACGAGGAGGTTGCGGGCCGCAGTCTCCGTCATGCCCCTGGAGCGCAGGTAGAACAGGGCTTCGGAGTCGAACTGACCGGTCGTGCAGCCATGGCTGCACCGCACGTCGTCGGCGTAGATCTCGAGCTCGGGCTTGGCGTTGATGGCCGCCTTTTCGCCGAGGATGAGGTTGGCGTTGCTCTGATAGGCCTCGATCCGCTGGGCATCGGGGTGCACCATGATCTTGCCGTTGAACACGGCGGTGGCAGAGCCGGAGGCGAGGCCCTTGTAGAGCTCGTCCGACCGGCCATCGGGCATGGCGTGGTCGATGCGGGTGTGGTGGTCGACGAACTGCTGGTCGCTGGGGAGGTAGCAACCGTGGAAGGTGCTGTCGCCGTATTGGCCGCCCTGTTGGATGTGCAGGTCGTTGCGGAGCCAATGGGCACGGGCCGTGGCGGTCCGGACCTCGAGCTTGCTGGATGCGGCCTGCTTGAACTGGTGGTGCCCGATGTGGTGGGCGGCGCCGTGTTCGTCCTGGACGATCTCCAGGCTGAGGTGGGCGTGTTCGCCGAGGTCGGCGGCGATGGCCCCATTGTACAGGCCTTCGGCTTCGGGGTCACACGTGGTCCAGAGGATGACGTCGGCCTTGGCTTCCCGGCCGAGGACGATGAGGTGCTGGGGTTGGGCTGCGTGGGTGCCGGCCGTGAGGTGATGGTGGACGAGGACGGGCTTGTCCAACGTCACGCCATCGGGAATGAGCACGGCACCGCCATCTTGTGGCGCAGCGGCTTGCAGGGCGGCAAACCACTCGTTGTCGGCGAAGTGGTCGGATTCGAGGGCGGTGAGGCGCTCCGGGCAGGATTCGGCGGCGTCGGACAGGGGTGCGATGAACGCACCGCCAGCGTCCACCCGCTCTCCGCGGACAAACCGGCCGTTGACGAAGGTGAGCCGGTGGGCGTCCATTCCATCGAGCACAGCCGGGGCGGCGTGAGCGTCCAAGGGCGCCGGTGTCAAGGGGAGCTGTTGGATCCGGGCAACGCGGGTGTATTTCCAGCGTTCGTCGCGGGTGGTGGGGTAGCCGAGGCGATCGAGGGTGGTGAGTGCCGTGGCCTTGCGGCCTGGTGCCACGTCGAGTTGGCCTGCGGAACGCGTGGCCTCGATGACCCGCTCCACCAGAGCCGCAGCCGGGGTCAGGGTCGCTTCGGTCATGCTTGCTCGGCTTCGGCGCTGACGATCCAGTCGTAGCCCTTCTCCTCGAGTTCGAGGGCGAGCTCCTTGCCGCCACTGTGAACAATCCGGCCGCCAGCGAGGACGTGGACGTGGTCGGGCACGATGTGGTCGAGGAGGCGCTGGTAGTGCGTGATGACGAGGAAGCTGCGTCCCGCATCGCGCATGGCGTTGACGCCTTGGGAGACGATGCGCAAGGCGTCGATGTCCAGTCCGCTGTCGGTTTCGTCGAGGACGGCCAGCTTCGGCTCGAGCATGGCCATCTGGAAGATTTCGTTGCGCTTCTTCTCGCCGCCGCTAAAGCCCTCGTTGACGGAGCGGTCGCGCAGCTTGCCGTCGAGTTCCACGAGTTGGGCGCATTCTTTCACCTTGGCCAGGAAGTCCTTGCCGGAGAGGGGCTCTTCTTCACGTTGCTCGCGGATGCTGTTGATGGCGGTCCGCAGGAAGTTGATGTTGGAGACCCCGGGAATCTCGACCGGGTACTGGAAGGCTAGGAAGATGCCGGCGACGGCGCGTTCGGTGGCGTCGAGCTCGAGGAGGTCGACCCCGTCGAAGGTGATGCTCCCCTCGGTCACTTCGTATTCCTCGCGTCCGGCGAGAATGCTGGCGAGGGTACTTTTTCCGGAGCCGTTCGGACCCATGATGGCGTGGACCTCACCGGCGCCGAGCTCGAGGCTCAGTCCCTTGAGGATGTCCGTGTCGCCAATGCGGGCGTGGAGGTTGTCGATCTTGAGCATGGTGGGGGGTCAGCCAACGCTGCCTTCGAGGGAAATGGTCAGGAGCTTCCGCGCTTCGACGGCGAACTCCATCGGGAGCTTGTTGAGGACCTCCTTGGCGTAGCCGTTGACGATCAGGCCGATGGCCTGTTCCTCGGTGAGGCCGCGCTGGAGGCAGTAGAAGATCTGGTCTTCCCCAATCCGTGAGGTGGTTGCTTCGTGCTCCACTTGGGCGGTCGGGTGCTTGGACTCGATGTAGGGGAAGGTGTGCGCGCCGCTCGTGTCGGTCATGAGCAGGGAGTCGCACTGGGAGAAGTTCCGGGCATTCCGGGCGCGGGGGCCCATCTGGACGAGGCCGCGGTAGCTGTTCTGGCTGCGGCCTGCGGAGATGCCCTTGGAAATGATCGTGGAGTTCGTGTTGGCCCCGAGGTGGATCATCTTGGTGCCGGTGTCCGCCTGTTGGGCGTTGTTGGTCACGGCCACGGAGTAGAATTCGCCGACGCTGCCATCGCCTTTGAGGATGCAGCTCGGGTACTTCCAGGTGACGGCGGAGCCGGTCTCGACCTGGGTCCAGCTGATCTTGGCGCGGGTCTCGCAGATGCCGCGCTTGGTCACGAAGTTGAAGACGCCGCCCTTGCCCTCGGCATCGCCTGGGTACCAGTTCTGGACGGTGCTGTACTTGATCTCGGCGTCGTCCTTGGCGATGAGCTCGACGCACGCGGCGTGCAGCTGGTTCTCATCGCGTTGGGGGGCGGTGCAGCCTTCGAGGTAGCTGACGTAACTGCCCTCTTCCGCCACCACGAGGGTCCGCTCGAACTGTCCGGTGCCCGCTTCGTTGATGCGGAAGTACGTGGAGAGTTCCATCGGGCACTTGACGCCCTTGGGGATGTAGCAGAAGGAGCCGTCGGTGAAGACGGCGGAGTTCAGGGCGCTGAAGAAGTTGTCCTTGACCGGGATGACGGTGCCGAGGTGCTGGCGGACGAGCTCGGGGTGCTCCTGGATGGCTTCGCTCATCGAGCAGAAGATGATGCCCAGTTCGGCCAGCTTGTCCTTGAAGGACGTGGCCACGGACACGCTGTCCATCACGAAGTCCACCGCCACGCCGGACAGGCGCTTCTGCTCCTCCATGGAGATGCCCAGTTTGTCCATGGTGGCCCGGAGTTCGGGGTCCACCTCGTCGAGGGAGCCGAGTGGGGCCTTGGACTTGGGGGCGCTGTAGTAGCTGATGGCCTGGTAGTCGGGCTTCTCGTACTCGACGTGGGCCCATTCCGGTTCCTCCATCTGTTGCCAGACGCGGAAGGCCTCCAACCGCCATTCGAGCATCCAGTCGGGCTCGTTCTTCTTGGTGCTGATGAACCGGATGATGTCTTCGTTCAATCCCGGAGGCGCCTTGTCCGCCTCGATGTCCGTGGTGAAACCGAATTCATACTCCTTGCGGGTGAATTCGTCCAACAGGGGATTCTCTTCTGCTGCGTTGCTCATGATGACGCCGGGTTCAGATGGAGAAACTCTCGCCGCAGCCGCAGGTTCGATTGGCGTTGGGATTGTGGAACACGAAGCCCTTTCCGTTGAGGCCGCCGGAGTACTGGAGCTCGGTGCCGACGAGGTAGAGGAAGCTCTTGCGGTCCACGACGACGGTGACCCCGTTGTCCTCGAAACGCTGGTCGCCTTCCTGCTCCTCGTGGTCGAAGGTCAGTTCATACATGAGGCCGCTGCAGCCGCCTCCCTTGACGCCGACCCGGACGAAGCTGCCCCCGGGGCATCCCTCCTCGGCCATCAGGCGGCGGACCTGGTCTCGGGCATTCTCGTGAACGGTGATCATGCAGTGCGGTGGGCTTGAAAAAATCCCCCCGAAAGGGGATGGCGCGCAAAGGTAACCCCACTAAGTGGACCCATTCTAAATAACGAGGGTGAAAGTGTGTGGGCGTACACGCCCGGGTCAGGAGTCGGACTTCAGGCCATCCCACCCTTGGGCCTTCAGCTCGGCTTCCATGCCATTGCGGGTAACCAGCGTGCGTTCTCCGGTGTCTTCGGTCAAGTGCCCGATGATGGAGAACATGGGGTGATTGCGGATGTCTTCGAACCGGTCTTGGGGAAGGGTGAAGAGCAGCTCGTAATCCTCGCCGCCGCTGAGGGCGCAGAGGGTGGGGTCCAGGTTGAACTCCCGGGCCGTGTCGTACATCTTCTGTGACATGGGAACCTTGTCCTCGTAAAGCTTGACCCCGCAACCGCTTTGGGCGGCGATGTGGAGGGCTTCGGAGGCGAGTCCATCCGAGATGTCGATCATGGCCGTCGGGAGGATCTCGAGCTTGGCCAGTTCCTCGACCACGTCGGTGCGGGCCTCCGGCTTGAGTTGGCGTTCGAGGAGTTCCTCGTGTCCGGTGAGGTCGGGCTGGGCGCCCGGCGCCTCCTTGAAGACGAGCTTCTCCCGCTCGAGGATTTGCAGACCCATGTAGGCGCTGCCGAGTTCACCGCTGACCACGAGGAGATCACCGGCGCTGGCGCCGCCCCGGGTGACCACGCGGTCTTCGGGGGCATCGCCGATGGCGGTGACGGACAGGGTCAATCCCGATCGCGAGCTGGTGGTGTCGCCCCCGACGAGGTCCACCTTGTATTGGGTGCAGGCGAGCCGGACGCCTTCGTAGAGCGCCTTGACGGCCTCCACGCTGAACCGGTTGGACAGGCCGAGGCCGACCACGATTTGGCGGGGGGTGCCGTTCATGGCACAGATGTCGCTCAGGTTGACCACCACGGCCTTGTAGCCCAGGTGCTTGAGTGGCGCATAGGTCAGGTCGAAGTGGATGCCCTCGCACAACAGGTCGGTGCTCACGAGCGTGCGGTGCCCGGCGGCCGGGGCGAGCACGGCGGCGTCATCGCCGACACCGAGTTGGGTGCTGTCCTGGGTGCATTCCAAGCCCTTGGTCAGTTCGGCGATGAGTCCGAATTCTCCTAAAGTTCCGATTTCCGTGCGCTCCGCGTCCATGGCGCAAAACTAGGCCGGGGAAAAATTGTAACTTTATTAGACCTGAGACTTGTACGCCATGCGTTTTGCAATCCTTTCCCTTCTGCTGGTCCTTATCGGAGGACTCCATGCCCAGACTTCTGTTGGTCTTCGCATTGACCACAAAGCTGGTCAGGCCGAATTTGACAGTGAAGGCCCTTGGACCACGCCCCTCGGGGAAGAGGTCTACATCGACCGTCTCGAGTACTACATGAGCATGTTCACCCTGGTCCACGACGGGGGTCAAGAGACCGCCATTGAGGGAGCTTATGTGCTGGCGGACGGGTTCGTGGATGAAATTCATGCGCTTGGAGAAGTGGAGGGCGTCGAGAACGTCGAGGCGCTGAAGTTTTTCGTGGGCATCGACCCGGACAACAACCACGCCGATCCGGCCGCATGGCCGGCCGGCCACCCTCTTGCGCCCCAGGTGCCCAGCATGCACTGGGGATGGAGTGCGGGATACCGGTTCATCGCCTTGGAAGGCGGAGCCGGCATCAACGGGGTGATCACACACGAGATCCATGCCCTCGGAGACGACAACCATTTCCCTGGGGAGACCGAGGTCGTCGCGTCCATCGAAAACGGCATGCTCATCCTGGACGTCGAGGCGGACATCTTCGGGTTCTACAACCTGCTCTCCGTGGGCAGTGGTCTCATCAACCACGGGGAGGACGGCGAAGCGATTCTCGTCTGCAACAACCTCGCCGACAAGGTCTTCCGCCTGCCGGGAGCGGCCGGCGTGGAAACCGCAAAGCACGGCCTTGGATTCGCGCTCGTCCCTGTGGTGGGAGGTGCGGAGCTTCGGTTCGATGCGCCGCTTCAAGAGGAGGCGGAGGTTGTCTTGCTCGATGTGCTCGGACGTCCTCTCCAGACGGAGCGCGTCTCGGCTGGAACCCAACGGTTCCGCATTGGGGACGTGAAGCAGGGGGCCTTCCTCCTGTCCATCCAGACGAGCTCGGATCGCGCCACCCGCCGTTGGATTCAGGGATGATGCCCAGCCGCATCGCCACGGCCTTCAGCTTGGCTACGGTCCTGATGTGGGCCGGGTGCACGCCGGAGCCTCCCCAGCCGCTTCCCGCTGAATACGACCCCACGCCGTATGCGTTGGCTGTGGGTCATTTCCCGCCGCCGGCCCTGCCGATGGACAACCCCTTGACCGAAGCGGGGGTCCAACTCGGACGAATGCTGTTCCATGAAAAGAAGCTGTCGGGAGACAACACACAGGCGTGTGCGGATTGCCACCTGCAGTCGCGCAATTTCTCCGACCCCGCTGTCTTCAGCGTCGGCATTGCGGGCCAGGAGGGGTCTCGGCACAGCATGGTGCTGTCCAATCTGGCGTGGCACGTCCACCATGGGGAATCCCACGGTCATGGATTCTTCTGGGATGGCCGGGCAGCCTCGCTCCGCGATCAGGTCCTCGATCCGATTGAGGATGCGCTCGAGATGGATGAGAGCCTTGAGGATGTGATGGCCAAGCTGGCCGAGGACCCGGAATACGTGGACCAGTTTCGTCGGGCCTTCGAATCCGGGACCATTTCAGAAGACCACATTGCCCGGGCCTTGGAGCAGTTCCTTTTCACGATGGTGTCCAACCAGAGCCGCTACGATCAGTGGCTGCTCGGGGAGGTGGAATTCACCGAAAGCGAGGAACGCGGACGCGTGCTCTTCTTTGACGAATTCGATCCGTTCAACCCGGAAGCCAGCGGGGCGGACTGCGCCCACTGCCACAGCGGTCTTGACTTCTCCAGCCACCAATTCGGCAACAATGGACTCGATGCCGACGCCGACATGGCGGACATCGGCTACATGGGGGTCACCGGAGAGGACGGAGACCTGGGCAAATTCAAGACGCCCTCTCTCCGCAACGTGATGGTCTCCGCCCCCTACATGCACGACGGCCGGTTTGCCGACATCGATGAGGTGATCGACCATTACGACCACGGTGCCGTGTCGAGCAGCACGCTGGACCCGATGATGCAGTACAACGTGGACTACGGTCTCGGCCTGACGGATCAGGACCGGGCCGATTTGATTGCCTTCCTGCACACGCTGACGGATGAGGCATTCTTGGAGAACCCGGCGTTCTCCAATCCCCACTGATCAATCCTTCTGATCGGCCGCCCAGGACCGGATGGCTTGGGCCACCCGCAGGTTGACCACCTTGAGCAAGGCGTCTTCTTCTGCAGTCTTGATGGCGTCGACCGTACCGAATTCGCCCATCAGTTTGCGCCGTGTGGCGGGCCCCACGCCAGGAATGTCGTCCAGTGCGCTGTGCAGGGCTGCGGCGCTCCGGCGCTTGCGGTGGTGGGACAGGGAGAAGCGGTGGGCTTCGTCCCTCATGCGTTGGATGAGCTTGAGCGATTCTGACCGCTTGTCGAGGTGGAGCGGAATGCTGTCCCCGGGGAAATAGAGCTCTTCCAAACGCTTGGCGATGCCGATGATGGCCACCTTGCCCATGAGCCCCAATCCTTCGAGGGCCCCGACCGCACTGGACAATTGGCCCTTGCCTCCGTCCACGATGATGAGCTGGGGAAGGGGCTCGCCCTCGTCCACGAGGCGCTTGTACCGGCGGTGGACGACCTCGGCCATGGAGGCAAAGTCATCTGGCCCCTCGACCGTCTTGATGTTGAACTTCCGGTAGTCCGCCTTGGAAGGCTTGGCCTTCTTGAACACGACGCAGGCCGAAGCGGGGTGCGTGCCTTGGATGTTGGAGTTGTCGAAACACTCGATGTGCACGGGGAGCTCCTTGAGGTGGAGGTCCTTCTGCAGGGTCTCCATGATGCGGTTTTGGGCCGCTTCGGGGTCCACCTGCTCCTGCTGCTTGCGGCGGTCGAGCATGGTGTACTTGGCGTTGCGTTCGGACAGCTCGATGAGCCGCTTCTTGTCGCCGCGCTGGGGGACGTGCCATTTGACATCCTCCACGATGGGCCGTACGGGGATGCTCGTGAAGATTTCGCTGCTGTGCAATTGGGCACGGCGGCGGAACTCGAGGATGCCGTACTCCAGCAGTTCCTGATCGGTCTCGTCGAGCCGTTTCCGAAGCTCGATGGTCTGGCCGTGGACGATGCCGCCGTCCATGATCTTCATGAAGTTGACGTAGCCGGCTGCCGGGTCGCTCACCACGCTGTAGACCTCCACGTCGTGGATGCTCGGGTTGACCACGCTGCTCTTGGCCTGGAACTTCTCCAGCGCCATCTTCTTGCGCTTGTGCGTTTCGGCCTCTTCGAAGGCGAAGGCGGCGGAGGCGTCCTTCATTGCCTTGTCATAGGTCCGGATGAGGTCTTTGAGGTTGCCGCGGAGGATGGTCCGGATGGCGTCGACGCCCTCGTCGTAATCCTCCTGGCTCTGCTTGCCGACGCATGGAGCCTTGCAGTTGCCCATGTCGTACTCGAGGCACGTCCGGAATTTGCCCGCGTCGATGTTCTTTTGGCTCAGGTCGTATTTGCAGGTCCGAATGGGGTGCAGTTTGCGCACGATGTCGAGCACAGCGTGCATGGTCTTGGCTGACGCGTAAGGCCCGAAGTATTCCGAGCCGTTCTTGATGATGTTCCGGGTCGAATGGACGCGGGGGAACCGCTCCTTGCGGATGACGATGGACGGGTAGGTCTTGTCGTCCTTGAGCTCGATGTTGTACCGCGGTTGGTGCTCCTTGATGAGGCTGTTCTCGAGGAGTAGCGCGTCCACCTCGGTGGGCACCACGATGAACCGGATGTCGGCGATTTTCTGGACGAGCAGCCGGGTTTTGCCGTTCTCGTAGGTCTTCTTGCCGAAGTAACTGGCCACCCGCTTCTTCAGGTTTTTGGCCTTGCCGATGTACAACAGAGTACCCTCCGCATCATAGTGCTGGTAGACCCCCGGGCTGTCCGGAAGGCGTTGGAGGATGCGTTGGATGTGCGGCGTGGCTTCCACTGGGCGGCGCTGGGAGGGGAAAGTTACCTTCGGCGGCGATGACCGAACCCACTCCGGGCCATGGCCCGTCCAAAGAACTGGTGACCGGTGCGACCGGCCTCGTCGGCATGGAGCGCTTGGTATACCGCCTCGAGCGGGGATGGCCGACCGGGGCATTGCGCCGGGCGGGCAGTGATGTGGGCCGGGTGGAGGCGTTTCTCCGGGAACGGTTGGGCGAGGGGTTTGCCGCCGCTTGGTCCGGCCTTGAATGGCGGGAAGCGGATCTCTCTGATGTCGTGGCGTTGGAGGACGCCATGGACGGCTGTGACCGCGTGTTCCATGCGGCCGGCCGGGTGAGCTTCCGGCCTGGCGACGAAGCCCAGCTCAAGGCCGTCAACGCCGTCGGTACGGCCAATGTGGTCAACGCCGCGTTGGCGTCGGGCATCCATCGGTTCGTCCACATCAGCTCCGTGGCCGCCCTCGGTCGGTCCTCTGTGGATCCGGAGACAGGAGACCGGCTCCCCGTTTCGGAGCGCTCGGACTGGGCCGAAGGTGCCGGCGCTTCGCCTTATGGCGTGAGCAAGCATGCTGGGGAGATGGAGGTCTGGCGGGGCGTGGCCGAAGGACTCGCAGCCTTCGCGGTGAACCCGACGGTCATCCTGGGCGACGCCCGGTATGCCGAGAGCTCCGGGCTCATCTATCGCCGGGCGGCCAAGGGTGGCCGGTTCTTTCCCATCGGGGGCAACGGATACGTTGGCGTGGCCGATGTGGTGGCCGCCGTGGCGGCGTTGGATGACGCCGTGGACCAGGGCCGGGAGGGCATCCTCGGCGAGCGGTTCGTCGTGTCGGCGGAAGACGTGTTGCACCGCGACGTGATGACGTGGGCGGCAGAGGGTCTCGGCGTGGAGGGACCGACCCGGCCCCTTACTGGATGGATGCTGGGGTTGGCCTGGCGTGCAGCCCGGTTGGCCGGTTGGCTGACGGGTCGTCCGCCGGCATTGACCCGGGACCTTGCCCGCAATACGCAGTCGGTGCACCGCTATGACACGTCCAAGTTGCGGACGGCCTTACCCGATTTCCGTTTCGTCCCTGTGCGGGACGTCATCCGGCAGGCCACAGCGCAGGGCCTTTGATCAATTCCACTGGCTGTTCCGCGCCAGGGAGTCGAGGTGGGCCTGTACGTCGTCGAGGAGGGGAGGCAGGATCTCCGGCTGGCTGTACCACCAATCGTAGGTGGCCGTGAAGGCCGAATCGGTCACGCCGGCTTCCTTGAGGATGCTGGCCCGGTACCGTGCGCGCGCCTTGTCGCGGTCGCCCTTGAGCATGTGTTGGCGGTGCGCGGCCTCGAGCAGCTGGAGCTGGGCGTGGACTTCGATGAAGGCTTCGCGGTCCATGAATCCGTCAGGCTGTGGTGGGACGTCGTCTGCGTGACGCGGGTCGCACCCGGTGAGCCCGATGCCGAGTCCGAATGCCACGAGGGCGATGACAGTCAGGCGCGTGCGGTTCATCGTGCGAACTCCAGTCTGCGGCCTGCGTGGCTGACGCCGTCTGCGGGCTCGATGACGCGCTCCCCGTCCCACACTTGGACCCCATTGACCCAGGTGCCGGCAATGCGCGCCGAGAACCGGTCGCCGGTGAAGGGGGACCAACCGCATTTGCTGAGGATGCTGGACTCGGTCACCGTCCACGGGGCGTTCGGGTCGACGAGAACGAAGTCGGCCGCATAGCCCGGCCGCAGGTAGCCGCGGTCCGGGATGTCGAACAGCTCGGCCACGCGGTGCGCGGTCAGGCGGGGGATGTCGGTCAGGTCCAGCCATCCCTGGGCCACGCCTTCGTAGAGGGCGACCAGGGCGTGTTGGACGAGCGGGCCGCCGGAGGGGGCCTTCCAATACCCGTTGGCCTTTTCGGCAACGGTGTGGGGGGCGTGGTCGGTCGCGAGGACGTCGATGGCGCCACCGGGCTTGAGGGCGGCGCGGATGGCGGCCCGGTCCTCGGCGGTCTTCACGGCCGGATTCCACTTGATGCGGGTGCCCCGGTCGGCGTAGTCGGCGTCGGTGAACCACAGGTGGTGGGTGCACGCCTCGGCGGTCACGCGCTTCTCGGACAGCGGCTTGCCGCTGTCGAAGAGGGCCAGTTCCCGCGCCGTCGAGATGTGGAGGACGTGCAGGCGTGCCCCGGTGCGGGTGGCGAGGTCCACCGCGCGGGAGGAGCTGCGGTAACAGGCTTCGGCACTGCGGATGATGGGGTGTTGGCCGATGGGCACGTCGTCGCCGAATTGGGCCTTGGCGGCTGCCGCGTTGGCCCGGATGGTGGCTTCATCCTCGCAATGCGTCGCGATGAGCATCGGGCATTCCTTGAAGATGCCTTCGAGCACAGCCGCATCGTCGACCAGCATGTCGCCGGTCGAGCTGCCCATGAACACCTTGACGCCGCAGACCCGCTTGGGGTCGGTCTTCAGCACTTCGTCGAGGTTGCCGTTGGAGGCGCCCATGAAGAAGCTGTAGTTCGCCGGGCTGACCTCGGCCGCCCGGTCGTATTTGTCCTGCAGGAGGTCCTGGGTCAGGGCCTGCGGGACGGTGTTGGGCATCTCCATGAACGTGGTGATGCCGCCGGCCACGGCCGCGCGGGATTCGGTGGCGATCTCCGCCTTGTGGGTGAGGCCTGGCTCGCGGAAGTGGACCTGGTCATCAATGAGACCGGGCAGCAGATGAAGCCCCGTGCAGTCGTGCTGGGTGGCGGCGGTGGCGGCCTCGGCGGTGGCGGGGTCGGCACTGCGCTTCAGGTCGGGTCCCACAGCGAGGATGCGGTCGTCCTGGATGAGCAGGTCGGCCGTTTCGACGCGGCCTTCGTGGACGAGGGTGGCGCCGGCAAACAGATGGGTCATGCGTCGGGGGTGGCGGGTTGGATGTCGAACCGCCGCATCTGGAGCACGCCGAGGAAGGCTTCGCGGAAGATGTTGAGGCTCATCTTGGAGGTGCCCAATTCGCGGTCGACGAAGGTGATGGGCACCTCGGCGATGGCAAAGCCCAGCTTGCGGGCATTGTACTTCATCTCGATCTGGAAGGCGTATCCGATGAAGTGGATGTGGTCGAGCCGGATCGTACGCAGTGTCTCCGCCCGGTAGCACTTGAATCCGGCGGTGGGATCCTTGACGCCCAGGCCGAGGACCACGTTGACATACAGCGATGCGCCATAGCTCATGGCGATGCGGTGCCAGGGCCAATTCGACACGCCGCCGCCTTTGCAGTACCGCGATCCGACCGCCACACCGGCGCCGTCGAGGCACGCTTCGCGCAGGCGTTCGAGGTCGTTGGGGTTGTGGCTGAAGTCCGCGTCCATTTCGAACAGGTACGCGTACCCTTGGTCCAGTCCCCACTTGAACCCGGCGATGTAGGCGGTGCCGAGGCCCAGTTTGCCGGAGCGTTCGAGGAGGTGGATGCGGCCTTCATGGCGGCTTTGAGCCTCGCGGACGAGGTCGGCCGTGCCATCCGGGGATCCGTCGTCGACGACCAGCACGTGGAAGGCTTCACCGCGCTTCGGCGTCAACGCCATCACGGTGTCGAGCATCCGGGTGATGTTCTCCTTTTCGTTGTAGGTCGGGATGATGACGAGGCTGTCGGACACGGCGCAGGGGTTCACTTCCAATTACAGGCTCATCCGGAGCAGGTTCAACTCTTCGCGGTCCAGCGCACGCCAGTGGCCGCGAGGCAGGTCCTTCTTGGTCAGCGGGCCCAGCACGGTGCGGTCGAGCCGTTCGACGGTGTAGCCGAAATGCTCGAGCAGCATGGATAGTGCCTTGGGCCGGTTTGAGTGCATTTCCACGCCGAGTTCGCGGGGCTTCTTGGCCTCGTCGATGAATTCGGCTGTGGAGACCTTGATGTAGCCCCGCTCGGTTTCGACGCCCTCCACCATGGCGGCGAGGTGTTCGGCCTTGACCTTTTGGCGCAGCGTCACGTGGTAAAGCTGGCGGAATTTGGTGCCGGGTGCCCGCATCCGGTCAGCCATTTCGGGGTCGTTGGTGAACAGCAGGAGGCCGGTGTCCATCCGCTCCATTTTGTCAACGGGGTAGAGGATTTCGCGGGTGGCGTTCTTCACCAGGTCCATGACGGTCCTGCGGCCTTGCTTGTCGCCTGCTGTGCCCAGGAAGTTCTTGGGCTTGTTGAGGACGACGTAATGCTTCTTTTCGGGCTTGATCCGCTGGCCCTCCACGATGACCTCGTCGGTCGGGTGGACCTTGGTTCCGAGCTCCGTGACCACCTTTCCATTGACCGTGACGGCGCCGGCGGTGATGAGCAAGTCTGCTTCCCGGCGCACGCAAACGCCGGAGTTGGCGATGAACTTGTTGAGGCGGAGCGGGGCGTCTCCGTCCTTGAGCATGGGCCGTTGCTTCGGGCGGGCCGAGGGGCCACCTGGCCGGCGGTATCCGCCTTTGCCCTTGGGGTGCTCCTTGCCGGCTCCCTTGCCCGGTCCAGACCCCTTCCGGCCCGGCCCGCGGGATGGCCGGGGGCCGTCGGAAGCGGCGTCGGAGAGGCTGCGGCGCGAACCGAAACCGCGCTTTTCGCCGCCCTCGGAATCCGGCCGGCGTCGGTTCGGATTTTCGGAACGTCCGGTGCGCTGGGGCCTTCTGGAACGGGGACGGTCAGACATGGAATCGTGGGGGTGGTGGGCGAAGATACGGAGAGCGGGAACCCTGTGGGTCTGCGGTTCAGCGGCTGGGCGCGGTGCGCACGCGTTCGTCGGCCGAAGGGCCGCCTTTCTGACCGAAGAGGTAGGCCAGGGTCACCCCCCGTTCGAGGAAGGTCATGGCGTGCCGGGCCTCGCTGGCGTCGAGCAGGGCGCCCTCGATGCCTTCCACGACGGGGGTTTCCCCGCTGAGGTCGCTGGAGGCGAGGAACCGGCTGTTTCCGATGTCGATCCAGCCGGCCTGGAGTCGGGCGAGGGCCCGGAACCGGCCGCATTGCACCCAGGCGCCCGCACTGGCGCTGGCTCCCCATCCGCTGATGTGCCAATAGTGCTTGGTGCGGATCCCTTGCCAACGGACATCGGTGGCGCAGAGCACGAGGCCGAGGCTGGTGGCGCCCTGGAGGCCGAACCGCCACTTGCGGTTGGCGGTGTCCCACGTCTGCCGGGTGCGGGCGGCCCGGCCGAACTCGAGGTCGCGTTCGACGGCGACCCGGATGAAGTTCATGCCGTCGGAGTGCTCGAAGTTGAAGTCCCGCCACGCCCAATCGAAGGGGCTTTGGTCGAAGGTGAGGCTGTCCATGACGCCGCTCGCCAGGTGGACGGTGTGGGGCACCTTGTATTTCAGGTGGTCCCATCCGAGGCTGATCCACGTGGCACCGGGCACGACGTCTCCTCCGCGGATGCGCCGGCCGATGCGCGCATTGAACTGGGGAATGGTGAAGGCGAGGGGGTTCAAATGGACGGCCGGATCGAAGGGGGCCGGCATGTCCGTGGCCCGGAGGTCGTGGAGGGTCAAATCGATGCCCGGTCCCACCAGCCGCAGGTCGGTGCTGCCATATTGGGCCCGGTGATACCCCCAGTGCGCGTACCATTTGGCGTCCGCCTTGGGCGCCTTGACGTAGCCGATGGCCCGTTGCATGGCCTGGCTGCCGGGTTGGGCCAGGACCGGCTGCGCCCCGAGGAGGACCAGGGTGGCGCAGAGCATCCGGAGACGGGGGCAAAGCGAAGTCAGGCGTTGACACATGCGGCCGCGAAAGTAGCACGGCAAAGGGGCGCACGGTTGCAGGTTGGCGCCATGGAAACACAACGGCAGGGCCTCGGGCGATGGGGCGAGGCGATGGCTTTGGATCACGTGGTGCGCAAGGGCTGGGAAATCCTCGCCCGGAATTGGCGCATCGGACAGTTGGAGGTGGACCTCATTGCCCGGGATGGGCCCTGGCTCGTCATCATCGAGGTGAAGACCCGGACGGAACCGGTCCAGGCGGACTGGCACCGCATGGTGTCCCGCGCCCAGCAGGCGAGGCTCATCCGGGCGGCACGCGCCTTTCTCGCCCGGCACCCGGAGCGCAACCTCGAGGTCCGGTTCGACGTGGTGGCGGTGCTCCGCAACCGGTATGGCCACCGCATTCTCCACACGGAAAGCGCATTCTACCCGCTTCTGCCTGGCGCCTGAAACGCACGACGGCCTGTGGGGATTGTCGCCGGCGGAAATGCGAAGCGGCTGGAATTCATCGTTCTTTCGACACATGGAACAGCGCTCGGTCTACCTCCTCATCATTGCGGTCCTCGTCCTGGCGACAGGCTATCTCGGTTATCAGGTGTCCCAACAGGGCGACACCATCGAGGCGCAGACCGGGCAGATCGCCGAGGGCAACCTGGAGCGCGAGGTGCTCGAATTGGACCTGCAGAAGCTGCGGTTCAGCTACGACACCCTCCAGACGGAGAACAGCCTGATGATGGCGGAGATGTCCGCCCAGCGGAGCGAGATCGAGGGGCTGATCAAGAAGGTGCGCGACCGGAACTACAGCGTGTCCAAGCTCAAGAAGGAGGCCGAGACGCTCCGTCGGATCATGCAGGGCTATGTGGTCACCATCGACAGCCTCAACCAGGCCAACATCGTCCTCCAGGCCGAGCGGGACGCCATGGCCCAGCAGGTCAGTGACATCGAGGAGCGCAATGCGGACCTCCAGCGTCGTCAGGAGAACATGGAAGGCATCATCGAGGCGGGCCGCGTGCTGCAGGCGATGGACCTCAGCCCCATGGCCATCCGGGTGGCGAGCAATGGGGCGCAGCGGGAGACGTCCCGGGCCAAGCGCGCGGAGATGATCAAGACCTGCTTCACGCTGATGGAGAACCGGATTGCCGAGAAGGGCGACCGCACGCTGTTTCTCGAGGTGCTCGACCCGGACGGCCGCCTGTTGCCGCCGGGCGACCGTGCACCGGTGGCCATGGCCGGTGGGGTTCCCGCGTCCGCGGCCCGTTCCGTGGAGTACAATGGCGAGCGCATGGAGGCCTGCATCTTCTTCACGGCCGCCGAGCCGTTCGTCGAGGGGGTCTACACCGTGCACCTTGTGGACGGGGGCGAACGCATCGCCACGACGGATTTGATTCTGCGCTGAATCCGCTCAGCGCACCAGCGTCACCTTGCCCGTTTGTCGCTCCCGGCCCTTGCTGGTCGGGTAGTGCATCACCCACGTGTAGACGCCGGGCATGACGAGGTGACCGCCGGCGCCGATGCCGCCCGTTCCGGCCGCCGTACCCGGCCCACCGACCCCGCCGGTCCAGTAGGCACGGGGGTCTTCTGTGGCCCAGATGCATTGTCCCCAACGGTCCCAGATCTCAAGCCGGTAACCGGGGACGAGCGTCGCAATGGGCAGTCCTTGGAGATAGGTGCCCGTGCCGTTGAGCCATTGGCTTTCCGGGCGCCATCCGTCGTTGAGGCCATCGCCGTCGGGTGTGAAGGCGGAGGGCACGTAGACGGGGTAGATGAACTCGACTTCGACGACGTCCGCGGACCGGCATCCGTTGGTGTCGATGACGTGCAGGGTGAAGACGCCGTCCTCCTGCAGCCACACCTCCGGGATGAGGCAGTCGTCGCAGGACAACGGCTCCGAAGGGCTCCACCACAGGGAGTCGATGGGGCTGCCCTCCACGGAGCCGTAAAGGAAGGTCGGTTCGAGCCATTCCTGCCGCTGGTCGGGGCCGGCTTCGACGGTGGGCCTGGGCCAGACCAGGACGTCCACCTCGGCGGAGGCCACGCAGCCGTCGGCGTTCGTGACGTAGGCCGTGAAGGTCTGGGACGTTTCCGTGACCACGGTCGTCTGGGCGGCGGTCGGGTTGGTGGTCAGGGCGCCGGGAACCCATTGGTAAGCGACGCCGCCGGAAGCGGACACGGCGAACGGTTCCCCTGCGCAGACCGATCCGCCGGGCTCGACGAAGGCTTCCGGAACGATGAGTTCGACGGTGACCTCATCGGTGCCCTCACCACAGAGGTTGCTGATGGTGACGGTGTAGGTCGTGGTTTCCTGGGGCGTGGCGAAGGGGGTCTGGCTGGCGGGGTTGTTGAGGCCGGTCGTCGGCGACCACACCCAGGTGCTGCCCTCGGCGGCCTGAAGCTGGACCGACTGTCCGATGCAGAGCGGGACGGTGGGGTAGAGGCTGTCTCCGGGTGCACCGGGCACGACCGAGACCGTCACGTCGTGGAACCGTTCGCACCCTTCCGGCGTGGTGACCGTGACGGAATACGTGGTGGTTTCGACCGGGGAGGCCACCGGGTCCGGGGCGCTCGGGTCGGAGAGCCAATCGATGGGTTGCCACTCGTAGTCCCAACCGGCGGCTTCGGGCTGGGGGCTGGTGACGGCCAGCGGAGCGCCGTCTCCCAAGCAGATCTGGGTGTCGCCGTTGATGTCGGTGACCATGTCCACCACCTCGACGGTGACGTCGGTGGATTCGGTGCCGCACAACGTGACGTCGGTCAGCGTGTACGTGATGGTGGCGTTGGGTTCGGCGACCGGGTCGGGGATGTCATCCGCCGAAAGGCCCGTGGCGGGGAACCAGCTGAGCTCGCCGTTGCCCGACCCGTCGAGTTGGACGGATTCCCCGAGACACAGCGCGTCCACCGGGGGGACCTGCGGGTCGGCGTTGGGGGCGATGGTGACGGTGACGTACGCCGTGTCGGGTTCCAGGCATCCCGTGGTGTCCTCCGCGATGACCTCCACCTCGAAGACGCCGTTGAGTCCGTAGAGGTGCAAGGGGGCGACCTCGTTGCTGAAGTTGGCGTCGCCGAAGTCCCAGGTGAAGGCCGCGGGACCCGCCGTGCTGTTCTCGAACTGCACGCTCTCGCCCTGGCAGAATTGGTCCGGGCCATCGATCTCAATCTGGGCGTTGAGCTTGCCGAGCTCGAATTTGAAGACGCCCATGTTGCAGTTGGGCGAGGGGTTGTTGGGGCTCCAGGCGCCCGGCGTCGAAGGGAAATCGTTCATGCCACCGCAGCCTGCGCAGACGGCTTGGTAGACCGTCCCGTTCTGGTCGAACCGCGAGGAGCCGCCGTCGACGTGCTCGTTGGCGAAGGGGCCGCCGAAGAATGTCGCGTAGACGAGGTCCTCTGCATTGGGGGACAGGACGGCGAGGTAGAAGTCGCTTCCGTCGGTGCCCGCTTGGAAGGGGCTGTCGGTGGTGGGCAGGCCGAAGGTGGTGCTGCCGGCGACCTCGCCCGTTCCGCCGGTGGCATTGGTTTCTCCACCCCATCCGCTGATGTAGACCTGTTCGCAATCGCTCACGAGGAAAGCGGTCGGGCTCAGGTCGATGGTGCCCGCGCCCGTGCCGACGACCGTTTGCCATTCGATGTCGCTCATGTCGGGCAGGAAGCAGGTGATGTACTGTCCGCTGCCGGGGTTGGCGTAAACGTCCCCGATGACGGGCATGCCGGTCTTGGCTTGTCCGTAGGCATAGGGGCGCCCGCTGCCGTCGCGTTGCACGAAGTAGACCTGGTCGTAATCCTCGAGCCCGTGGTAGGTGCCGAACTGGGCGGTCAGGTCGCCGGGGGAGGCGTTGAACTGGACAATCCAGCCTTCCGTGAGCCCGGCCCGTTCGGGTTGGATGGAGCCTGGCGGCAGGGGCAGGTCGTCGGACCGGGTGCCGCCGCCGACCAGCACCTGGAGGTTGTCGAGTCCCCCGAAACTGTTGTCGGGCGCGACCTCGATGCTGTAGGCCGCATCGTCCCAGAAGCCGCCGAAGGTGCGTCCACTGAGCAGGGTCGAGAGGTCGGCGCTGAAGCCGGCGACGAGGGCGTCCTGGCCGCCGGCGTGGGCGGGGCTGCCCGGCAGCGGAATGTCCGTCGAGGTCGTGGTGGTGGCGATCCAGATGCTGCCCTCCGGTCCGATGTCCACCTGGCCGCGGTAGAAGTCGCCGAAGTTGGTCCGGAGGGGACTGCTCTCGTTGAGTCCGTCGGCGCCGGTTCCTCCAAAGAAGGTGGACGCGTTGAGGGTGTAGTCGGCGCCGTCGAGGGTCAGGAGATAACAATCCAGTCCGGCGGGCTGGACGTCGTTGCCGTAGATGGAGATGGTCACGGCGCCGCCGACGTTGAAGTCCGGCTGGAAGCTGCCCGCCGTGGTGGGGAAGTCGTTGGACCCGGTGGTGCCCAGCAGGGCGACTTGTCCCCAGGTCTCGTTGTAGGCCAGGCTGTGCGGGATGTCGGCCCGGCTGCCTCCGATGTAGGTGCTGTACAGGAGCCCCGTGCCGTCCGCATTGAAGACGGTGACCGCGGTGTGGCTGATGCCGTCGGCAAAGACGTCCATGTCGGTCTGGATGGCGTCCGCGGTGGTGGGATAGCCGGGGGCGAAGGTGACCGTGCCGCCGATGAGGGCGCCGCCTGGGCCGTTGCTCGCGGTCGTGCCGAAGTTGTCTCCCGTGCTGCCCGCAAACGTGGAGAAGGTGATCTCCGGGTCGATGACGAGGGGCCGGCTTTCGTCGTACTCCCCCATGGTGAAGCGCACCGCTTCGCCTTTGACGCGGTAGGCACAGGACACCTCATCGAGGGTGCCGTTTTCGTTCCATTGGAAGGCAAATGGGGCGGCCAATTCGGCCGAGAATCCGGCGGCGGCATCGTGCAGGGCGTGGTGCAGCAGGAGCTCGCCGTCGGGGCCGATGGACGGCTGGATGCCCCGGTATTGCCATCCGATGTCGTCGGGGTCGGCGCCCGGTTCGACGGTGAACTCGAAGGCGGCCCGCCCTTGCCGGGTCCCGCGCCACCTCAACCGGATGCCCGGCCAGATGTCATCGGCCCGGAGCATGGCGGCGGCCTGCACATGCTCCGCCCAGTGGGCCGGGTCGTCGGAGAGGTAGAAGTGCTGCCGGTCGGAGGCCAGGCCGCTCCGCACCCAGTTCAGGTCGGCCAGCGGGTCGGCGTCGGTCCAGGTGGCGCTCCAGTGGATGCCGCGTCGGGCCCCAACGTGGTGGTCCTGGGCAGCCTCGGTTTCCGGCGCCCATTGCCAACAGGTCCACCCTCCCCGGTCGAGCTGGACGCCCCCTCCGGCAACGTCGGCGCGGTGCATCACATGGTCCGGCCATTGGCCCTCATTGGGCACATAGCGGACCTGCGCCGACGCAATGCCGGTGGTCAAGAGGAGGAGGGCCGTCAGGAAGCGCACCATCAGACCAACAAGTTCGGAAACGGATTCGTTGCGGGCCCCGGACAGAATCTCAATGGATGTTGTCCGCGAGGATCCGCATTTCGATGGTGGGGGCGATGTTGTCGTGCAACACGCGGTACACGCACTCGGCCACGGGCATGTGCACGCCGAACTTCTGGTTGATCTCGTGGATGCCCTTGGCGGCGGGATACCCTTCGGCGACCATGTCCATCTCGATGATGGCGCCGCGAACGCGGTATCCGCGGCCGATCATCGTGCCGAGTCGCCGGTTTCGGCTGTGGGGGGAATAGGCGGTCACGATGAGGTCGCCCATGTAGGCCGATGCGTTCACGTCCCGCGCGGTTTCGTTCACGGCATGCAGGAACCGCTTGGTTTCCTGCAGGGCGTT
>JBMYZR010000033.1:0-26934 GCA_049610565.1 Flavobacteriales bacterium
TGGGTGGCGTGGGCGGTGTGGCCCTCCTGCCACAGGAATTCGGCGGTGCGAAGGAACAGGCGCGTGCGCATTTCCCAGCGCACCACATTGGCCCACTGGTTCACCAGCAGGGGCAGGTCGCGGTAGCTCTGGATCCAGTTCTTGTACGTCTTCCAGATGATGGTCTCCGACGTCGGGCGGACGATGAGCTCCTCCTCGAGGCGGGCATCCGGATCGACGACGACCCCCTGGCCGTCCGGGTCGTTCTTGAGGCGGTAGTGGGTCACCACCGCGCATTCCTTCGCGAAGCCTTCCACGTGGGCGGCCTCCTTGCTCAGGTAGCTCTTCGGGATGAACAGCGGGAAGTAGGCGTTGACGTGGCCGGTCTCCTTGAACATGCCATCGAGCACGTCCTTCATGCGCTCCCAGATGGCGAAACCGTAGGGCTTGATGACCATGCAGCCCTTGACGTCACTGTGCTGGGCGAGGTCGGCTTCGACCACGATTTCATTGTACCACTTGGAGTAGTCCTGGTCGCGGGGGGTCAATTTGGCCATGGGAAATCTTGGTACGGCGTTTGCTCTGTCAATGACGTGGAGCCGCAAAAATACACCACCGCCAACGGGCGGACTGCGGCCCCCACTCCTTGTCACTGCTTCCAATCGCCTTAAATTCCCAACGCTCATGAAGTCGAATTCAATCCTCCTCCTCCTCGCACTGCCCCTCTGGCTGGCCTCCTGCGCACCGTCGATGGACCTCTACGGTGAACGCGGAATCGAAACGGACGAATTCTACCTCGCGGGCGGAGAACCCCATTCCGCCGACGCCGTGCTCGATGCGGCCCGCGAGCAGATGCTCATGGACCAGTACGGCGAGTACATGGCCGACGATTACGATGACCCCTACGGCAGCCAGTACATCAACGCGCCGCACACCCGCAGCCAGCTGTGGAACCGCTACACGCCGAGCTGGCACACCGGTGCCGGATGGGGCGGCGGCGGTTGGGGATCCGGCTTCGGATTCAGCCCGTACAGCACATCCGCCTACAACAGCCCCTTCGGATTCGGCAGCCCCTACGGCTTCGGAAACCAATATGACTTCGGCTTCGGGTCCTCCGGATACAGCCCGTTCAACCAGCCGTATGGCACCACCACCTACGGTTGGGGCAACCAGGCCTTCATGAACGGCTACGACGCCTGGGGCAACCCCATCGGATGGGGCAACCCGTTCAACAACAGCTTCGCCGGTACTGGCTGGGGCTACGACCCCTGGGGCGGTGGCTATTGGGGCACGCCCGGCTACGGGTACTGGTACAACGGATATCACCCCTACTACGGCAACCTCGGTTCCTTCGGCGGATGCTGTGGGACCTACGCCAGCGGCGAGGGCGATTCCACCCCACTCATTTCTCCCCGTCCCCGCCCGTCCTTCGGCCAGTTCAACGGCTATGCCGGCAGCGGAAGCGGCGGCGCCTCCGGCGGCAACGACGGCGCCGGCAATGCGGGAGACGGAGTGGACACGGCCCCCAAGCCGGACGCCAACCGGGGCAAGGTCGGCACCCGCAACACGTCACGGAGCCGCGGTGTGACCACGTTGCCGGCCAACAACACCCGCGAACCGGACTACGGACGGCAGAGTCCGGACCGGTCCGGCGAGCCCAACGCCCAGCCGAACCGCAACCGGTCCAACCGCAGTTCCGGCCGCTCCAACGGCAACTTCAACTCCACGCCGCGGGACACCTACAGCCCGCCCGCTCCGCGCGGTGGCGGTGGATCGACCCGGCCGTCTGCGCCGCGCCCGACGCCCCCGCGTCCCACCCCCAACCGCAGCAGCAGCCGAGGTGGCCGTGGAGGCTGACATCCGATGATGAGATTCACGGTGCTTCATCGGTGGACGCTGTCCGCCGGGCTTCTCCTGCTCACCCTCTGTGGCCGTGCCCAGGGATTGGATGACATCATGCGCTACGGCCGGATGGATCCCCTGGGCACTGCCCGCTCCACCGGGTTGGGTGGCGCCATGACGGCCCTCGGTGCCGACCTCGGCGCGATTGCCTCCAACCCGGCCGGACTCGGGATGTACCGGTCCAGCGACATGAGCTTCACCCTCGGCCTCGGGGCCGGAGGAGGCAGCACCACCTTTGCTGGGGAGTCGTCCGTCACGGCGGCTCCCCACCTCATCGTCGGGCAGATCGGCGGCGCCCTCACCGCCCCGACCAACAGCCCGTACTTCAAGCGGGGCACGTTTGCGTTTGCCTATCGGCCCATCAAGGACCTCCACCAACGCGTCGAGTGGAACGGCGAGCAGGACGGCGAAAGCCTCACCCAGCAGTTGGCGCTGCAGGCCAATGGGACCCAGTATGACAGCCTTTGGTACCAGAATCCGTTCGACGCCGATCTGGCCTGGTACACCTACCTCATCGACACGGTGCCCGGCACGACGGACCAATACGCCCCTGCCTTTGACGGTGACCGGGTGCGCCAATCGCTCCGGCGGGACCGCTCCGGACGGATGGGCGAAACCTCCATCGCCTACGGGACGACTTACAACGACGTCCTCCACATCGGCATGGCGATCGGCCTGACCTCGGTGGAAATGGAGCGGGTGGACGTCTATTCCGAGCAAAAAATTTCCGGCCCCTCCCCCCTCGACCGGCTGACCTTCAACGACCGGCTCCAGGTCTCGGGGTCCGGCGGATTCTGGTCGTTCGGCCTGATCCTGCAGCCCGAGAATGCGCCAATCCGACTCGGATGGAGCTACCGGAGCGGTTCGGTCTTCAGCATCGACGATTTCTACTCCGTGGACGCCGTCTCGGACTTCTCGGACGGCACGGGCTTCGAATGGAACAGCCCCGAGAGCTACATCCAGTACCGCATCCGGACGCCCCGCACGCAGCGGCTCGGGTTCAGCTGGACCCTGGGCAAGGCGGCCCTGTTGACGCTGGACTACGGGCGGTCTGATTTCCGGACGGCCACGTTCACCTCCAACGACCTCTACCAGGAGGACGTCGACCGCATCCAATCCGACCTCGACTCGGCCTTTGCCGTGGAACAGCAGTTCCGAGGCGGCCTGGAATTCCGCGTGGACGAAGTGTGGCGGTTCCGGATGGGCGGCGGATGGCGTTCACCGGCCGCGGATCCCGGGACGGACTTCAACGGCGCCATTGATGGCACCTACATCGAAGACGGGAGCGGCATCGTGCATTGGGCCCTCGGCGGCGAATACCGGGCCGAGGAATGGTATGCCGGGGCGACCTATCGCCACACCTCCACCGACGCAGGGCGGCGCCTTTACGCACTCAGCCCCGAGGTCGCCGGAGGGCGCACGGGGCTGGGCGTGTTGATGATGTCGATCGGAGCGCGGTTCTGAGCCGCGACCGGGATCAGGCCTTGGCGGCGGCCTTCAGCTCCTTGGCGACGAGCTTCTCGACCTTTTCCTGCTCCTCCATGGCCAATTCCTGGTCCACGAGGATGCGGCCGCTGTGCTCGTCCACGATGATGCGCTTGCGGGCACCAACGTCGAGGATGCGCTGCGGCGGGATTTTGATGTAGCTGCCGGCACTGGCCTCGCGCTCGATCGGCACCACGGCCATGCCGTTCTTGGCGCCACCGCGGATGCGGAGGTAGGCCTGCAGCAGGCGGTCGTCAATCTTGCCGCTCATCTTGCCGCTCATGTTGCTGAGGATCTCCTCCTCGGCGCGGGTCTCGGCGATGATTTCGTCCAGCTCGGACTGCTTGGCCTTGAGGTCCTCGGCGCGGTGGTCGTGTTTGGTCTGGACCTCGGCGAGGATTTCTCCCTTCTGCTCCAGCTGGGCCTCGGCTTCCTTGATGCGCTTCTCGCTCAATTGGATCTCGAGGCTCTGGTACTCGATTTCCTTGTTGAGGGACTCGAATTCGCGGTTGTTGCGGACGCTGTTCTGCTGCTCCTCGAACCGCTTGATCATGGCACCGGAGTCGATGATGGCCTCCTTGCGCTCCTGGATCTTCCGCTTGATGCCGTCGGACTCTTCGGTCAGGCGCTCGAGGCGGGAGGTCAGACCGGCCAGCTCGTCCTCGAGGTCCTCGACTTCAAGGGGGAGTTCGCCCCGAACCACGCGAAGGCGGTCGATGCGGCTGTCGATCAGCTGGAGGTCATACAGCGCCCGGAGTTTCTCCTCTGCGCTTGTGGCTTTGGTCTTCTTGGCCATCAGGATACGTGAATGGGGTTGGTGCGGACTTCCGACAAAAGGACTGCGAAATTAGGGAATCCATCCTTGAGGACAATCAATTGATCCACAAGCCATTCGGAGATGCCCCCTTCGGCCTCGGCGTGACCGATGTCCGCGATGGTGGTCCGGCCCTCCGTGCCGAAGAATTCGTGGTACTTGAAATCGGAACTCAGGAAGACGTCCGCCCCGGCCCGCAGGGCATCCGGAAGCAGGAAACTGCCCGTCCCCCCGCACAGGGCGACCGTGCTGATGGGGCCCTCCGGCGGCGCGGTGTGCCGGACGATGGGGGCTCCAAAGGCCGACTTGACCCGGTCCACGAAATCAGACCAGGACAGGGGCGTGTCGTAGGATCCGATGCCCCCGCTGCCCGCCGTGGGGTGGACGTTGTCCATCATCAGGACGTCGTGCGCCACCTCTTCATACGGATGGGCCGATTCCATGGCGGCCAGCACGCGGCCGATGTTCCACCGCTCCACCACGACTTCCAACCGGGTCTCGGGTTCGCGGTGGCGAAGGCCGATGTCCCCGACGTGCGGGTCGGCCCCTTCCTGTGCGCGGAAGGACCCCTGCCCCTCCACCGCAAAACTGCACTCGTCGTAGTCCCCGATGTTGCCGGCTCCCGCCTCGAACATGGCATCGCGCACCGCATCGAGGTGGTCGTGCGGCACGAAGGTGACCACCTTGGCGAGGGTCGCTTGGGCCGGCCGAAGCGTGGCGAAATCGTCGAGGCCCAGCTTCTCGGCCATCATCGCGTTGACGCCGTGCGCCACATTGTCCAGATTGGTGTGGATGGCATACAGCCCGACGCCGGCCCTCAGGGCCGCCATCACCGTGCGCTCGACGAGGTTCTTGCCGGTCAGCCGCTTCATCGGCCGGAACACGATCGGGTGGTGGGAGACAATCAGATTGCACCCCTTGGCCACGGCCTCTGCGACCACCTCCTCGGTCACGTCAAGGGAGACGAGGACGCCCGTCACCTCGGTGCTGGGCTCCCCGACCAGCAGGCCGCTGTTGTCATAATCCTCCTGCAGTGCAGGCGGTGCGATGGCTTCAAGCAAATGGGCGATGTCGGCAATGCGGGGCATGGACAGGAAATTGGGAGTCGGAGATGGGATTATCCGCTGGGGATGTGGCAATTTCGCCGCAGATGGCCTTACGGACCAACCCCACCTCCCTGCCGGCTGGCAACCGCGCCGCTTCGAGCGTCCTGAAGGACCGCTGGTGGTGGGGTCCTGCCGCGGCCTTGTTCAAGTTCGGGGTGCGGCTTCGGCATCGCCTTTACGACGCGGGCATCCTGAAGGAGAAGGAAGGCGCCCTTCCGACCGTGGTGCTCGGCAACGTGACCGTAGGCGGGACCGGAAAGACCCCCCACCTCAAGGTGTTGCTCCAGCGGTTGATGGACAAGGGACAGGGCGAACGCTGGGCCGTGCTCTCCAGGGGGTACGGCCGAAAGACCACCGGATTCCAGCGGGTCGACCGGACGGGCACCCCGGCGGAATTCGGGGATGAGCCCCTCGAACTGGCCCGCCGGTTCCCGGGTGTTCCGGTGTTCGTGTGCGAGGACCGGCTCGAAGGCCTCCAGCGCATCGCGGAGACCGGCCTTGCGGATGTCGTGGTGCTCGACGACGGCCTCCAGCATCGGCGGCTGAAGCCCACCCTGTCCCTGATGCTGGTCGACACGACCCAGCCGGTCGACCGCGACCGGTTCCTGCCGCGGGGTCGCCTTCGCGATCTGCCCGACCGGGTCTCCAAGGCGGACGCGGTCATCCTGACCCGCTGCCCCTCCCCATACACCAAAGGGGACCTGCGGCTCTGGCGTCACCGGCTCCGCCTGCGGCCGGATCAACCCCTGCTCCACACGGGCACCCAGATCGCCGGTCTCCGCGCCATGGCCACCAAGCGGTATGCCGGGTGGCCTTCGAACTGCATCGCCGTTTCCGGCCTCGCCAACCCCGCCCAGTTCGAGCACCAGCTGTCCCGACAATGCCGGGTCCTGCACCATTTTGCCTACCCCGACCACCACACCTTCACCGCCGCGGACCTCGACGAATGGCGCTCGGCGCTCGGCCGGGATGTGGACGGGCGCACCCCCGCTGCCATCATCACCACCGAGAAGGACGCGGAACGGATCCGCCCGCTCGAAGGCACGGGAGACCTCCCCATCCTCGTGGTCAGCCTGAATATCCAATGGTGGGACGAGGAACCCCTCGGTGCGTTGTTGAGTACCCTGCGCAAGAAGGTTGGCGTGTCGCAGGATGGCTCGGATATTTGAAGCATGCGCCACACCCTGTCTTCCCTGGCCCTCCCCATCGTCCTGATGGGCCTGACGTTGACCTTCGCCCTGACCGGATGCACCGGCGGTTCCGACTCGCCCTTGAGCGGCCGGCTCGCCGGCATCGAGAACGGCACGGTCACCCTCGGCAAGCTCCTGCCCGGAGGGTATGCCGCCTTTGACACCGCGCAGGTGGACGCCTCGGGTGCCTTTGCCTTTGGCGGGGATGCCTTGGCCGGCCGACCGCTGGACGTGTACCAGGTGACCGCCGGGGAACGACAGTTCTACATCATTGCCGACTCCCTCTCCTCCATCCGCGTGGACGGCACCATCGACCCGGGCAAGGGCCTCGCGGCCGACCTCACCGTGACCGGAGACGCGTGGACCGAGGCCTTTGTCGACTTCGTGAAGGAGACGAACGCCGTCAACGACAGCATGCTGGTGTGGAAGTCCCGCGCCACCGACACCACCCTGCCCTTGGATGAGCGGAATGCCGCGCGCACCGAATTCGACGCGGGGAAGGACACCAAGACGGACATTGCCCGCCGCACCATCCGGGACCACAAGAAGGACCCCGTGGGGCTCCTCGCCATCGAATACCTCGACCTGTCTGCCGACCGCGCCCTCGCCAAGCAAGTGCTCGACAGCACGCGCACCCTCATGGGCCACACGATGGCCCACCGCAACCTGTCCAACCGGATGTCTAAGCTGTCCAAGCCCCGGACCCAGCGCCGCCGGAACGACCTCATCCAGCCGGGCATGGCGATGCCGGACATCACCCTGGCCGACCCCGACGGCCGCGAACGCTCCCTCTCGGACCTGCGCGGCAAGGTCGTCCTCGTGGACTTCTGGGCCAGCTGGTGCGGGCCCTGCCGGAGGGAGAATCCCAACGTGGTCCGCGCTTGGAACGAGTACCACGACCGCGGATTCGAGGTGTTCAGCGTCTCGCTGGACCGGGACGTGGCCAAATGGAAGCGGGCCATCGAGCAGGACGGACTCGTGTGGGACGACCACATCAGCGACCTCAAGGGATGGAGCAGCATCGCCACCGAACTCTACGGCATCAGCAGCATCCCCCACGCCATCCTGATTGACAAAGACGGAACCGTGGTGGCCACCCACCTCCGGGGCAGCCAACTCGAACGGGAACTCGACCAACTCCTCTGATCCGGCCGTGGCCCTCCACTTCGCTTCCGACCTCCACCTCGGTGCCCCCGATGCCTCGACATCCCGGGAGCGGGAGCGGGAATTCCTGCGGTGGTTGGATGCCGTGGGCAGCCAGGGGGACGGCCTGCACCTGGTCGGCGACCTCGTCGACTTCTGGTTTGAATGGCGGCACGTGGTGCCCAAGGGCGCCGTGCGTCTGTTGGGGCGCATCGGCGAACTGGTGGACGGGGGGCTGGAGGTGCACTGGCACCTCGGCAACCACGACATGTGGACCCGGGGCTACCTCGCCGACGAACTCGGGGTCCACGTCCATGCGGACCCGATTGTGGTCGAGCACGCAGGCCATCGGTGCCTCGTCGGGCACGGGGATGGCCTCGGCCCGGGCGACCGCAAATACAAGGCCCTGAAGCGCCTCTTCCGCAATCCGGCGGCCCGGTGGGCCTTTGCCCGTCTCCATCCCGATTTCGCCTTTGGGCTGGGATCGAGGCTCAGCCGGGACAGCCGCGCTGCAGGCGCCGAGGCCGAAGCCCGCTACACCGGACCGCAAGGCGAATGGCTCTTCCACCATTGCCGCAACGTGCTCGACCGGGAGGCCTTCGATGTGTTCATCTTCGGGCACCGCCACCTCCCCCTCGACCTCGAGGTGACGTCCACCGACGGAACGCGCTCGGCGCGGTACCTCAACTGCGGCGACTGGATTGGCCACCGCACGTGGGTGAGCCTGGACCAGACCGGTCCTTCCCTCCACAACTGGTCCTGAAACGAAACCGCCGCCCCTTCCCGGAGGAAAAGGCGGCGGTTCCCATCGGCGAAGCCGAATCAGCGTACGATGACGCGGGCGGTCTCGGTGTGGCCGTTCTCTTCGGCCGTCACGAGGTAGACACCGGGAGCGAGGTCACCCACCGCCAGGCGCACCTGGCCTCCCACCGTGGCTTGACGGTTCACGGAGCGGACGGGGCGGCCATTGAGGTCGTAGAGCACCACATTGGGCTGGACCCAGCCCTCGCCGAAGCGAACCGTGATGTCCTCACCTTCCGCCGGGTTCGGGTAGACGAGCAGGTTGCGTTGGTCAGCGGCCTCCTCGAACACGAGCTCCTCGGTGCCGAGGTACGTGTCGCTCCGGAAGATGCCACGGCCATGCGTGCCGGCGTAGATGGCGCCGTTGTTGGACACCTGGGACCACTCCATCGGCATGTGCCACTGCTGCTCCATCGAGAAGACCGGGCTGGCGATGTCGTCGACGTTGGCCACCATGCCGAGGTTCTCCACGGTCCAGTTGGCGCCACCGTCCACCGTCTGCCAGATGCCGTGCTCCGTGCCCACGAGAATCGTGTTGCCGGTGGCGTCGCCCTGGTCGATGACCACGTCGTAGACGGGCATCTTGCTCAGGTCGTTGTTGCTGGGGAACCAAATGCTGCTCCAATCCGGGCTGGCGTCGAGGGCATTGAAGGTCTCCTGCACCTTGCCGCCGCTGACCGTGCCATACCCGCCGACGGTCACGACCACGTGGTTGGGGTCGTTGGCGTCGACTGCGACGCCGGTCACCACGGCGCCGGTGGCCATGATCTGGGTGCGGGTCACGCCTTCGGGCACTTCGCAGGTGCCATCGTGCTGCCAGACGCTGTTGAGGCCACTGAAGCGGTACACTTTGGAGTCCCAACCGGTGACGAAAATGTGGTTGCCGGCTTCCGGGTGATCCCCCACGGCAAACTCGATGGACTTGGTGCCGGACCCGCCCGGGGCGTTGCCGAGGAAGAACCAACGCGGCTGGGCGTTGAAGTTCAATCCGTTGCGGGTCATCCACACGCCATTTCCGCTGTTGAATCCAATCACCGTCATGGTGGTGTACGGATCCTTCACCTGGATGGTCTCGTGCACGTCGTACAGCGTGTCCGCGGCATAGGTCCACGTGGTGTCGCACACCGTCACGAGGGAGGTGTCCCCGTCTTCGATGACCTCCACGTCGTTGCAATCGTACAGGATGGTCAGGTCCTGATCGTCGAGCCAGGGGTACTCGGTGTTCTCCACCGGCCCGGTCTCGGAGACGATCTCCGGACGAATGAGCACATCCCAGTAGCGCAAGGGCTCTTCGAGGGTGTATTCGAAGGGACGGTTGAGGTTGGCCGTCTCCATGGTGAAGGTGCTGTCCTCGATGGTCTCGTCATACGGGTTGACCAACGGGACGGTCATGCCGCTGTTCTCGTCGTTGAAGTTCTCGTAGAGGTTCATGCAGGTGTAGAACCCGCCGAGCTCACCGTCGTCGTTGAGGATGTCGATGATGCACTCATCGTAGAAGGATCCACCCTGGGTGAAGGGTGCGCCTGCCACGAAGAAACCGCGGTTGAGGCGACCATTCTGGGAGGTGGCGAAGAAGGGAATGCCCTCCTGAAGGCCGGTGGCCTGGGACAGGGCACAATCAAAGCCGTCTCCACCATTGACGGACGTGCCGTCCATGTCGTTGAAGAAGGTGCCGTTGGCCGGAATCAGCATGGTGCCGTTGTCCTGCATGCCTCCGGCGACCTCGCTGGTCGGACCGTGGGCGATGCCGTAGAACTGGGTCGTCTGCAGCCCCCGGTTGCACTCCTGGTAGGTGACGCCACCATCGTAGCTGCGGAAGATGCCGCCGTCGGTGGCCACGTACATGGTGCCGGCCGGGGTGAACATCACCTCGTGCACGTCGGCATGGATGTAGAACGGGTTGGCCGGTCCTCCACCCATGGAGGCGGCCTGCTCAGCCTGGTAAGAGGGTCCACAACGCCAGAAGGACTGGCCTCCAACGAAGGCAATCTCCGGGTCGCCCTTCTTGACGCCGAGGGCGAGGTCGTACCGGGCCTGGTTGTTGGTCGGGCAGATGTCATACCCCTCCACACCGGAAGGCCAGATCTCCTCCCAGGTCTGTCCTGCGTCCGCACTGTGGAAGACGCCGCCGAACTGGCTGCCGGAGGTGGCGAGCAGGGCGAAGGCGCTGTTGGAGTCGTCCGGGCTGATGGCCACGCGGCAACGGCCGAAGCCTTGCGGAATGGTCGGCTGGCTCGGGCTGCCGGACACGGTCTCCGTGGTTTGGAAGTCGGCGCTGCGGTAGACACGGCCATTGGTCGTGCTGATGAGCATGTAGCTGCCGTCGAGGGCGATTTCGATGTCCTGCACGCCGGTGGTGCCGCTGATGCCGCTCACGGCATTCTCGGTGACCTCGCCATTTTCGATGTAGCCGATGCCTTGGATGCCTCCGTACCACACACGGGACGCCACGTTGGGGTCGGCCACGAGCGCGTCGGTTGCGCTCCAGTCCCCGCCCTGGAACAGGCCGGGGTCGGTGCCCTCGACGCGGGCCCAGGTGGCGCCGTTGTCGGTCGAACGGTAGATGCCGTCTCCGCGGAAGCCGCTGCCTCCGACACCACTCACGCCGTCGAACTGCGTGCCGGTGCCGACGTAGAGGTCACCGTTGCCCGCCATCGCGATGGACGCGACCATGGCACTGGGAAAGCTGGAAATGCGTTCCCAGTTGTCGCCCTGGTTCCAGGAGCGCCACAGGCCGCCACTCACACCACCGGTGATGAGCTGGACCTCATTGACCGCCAGGATGCAGCGGGTCCGGCCGCCGAGGTTGTCGGGACCCATCGGATTCCAGTAATGTCCACCACTGCGGTTGGCGGACTGCACGGCCGCCACCTGGCGGGTGCGCTCTCCGAGCTGGCGGAGGCCCTCGTGGTTCATCTCACCGGTTTCGATGTCGGCGCGAAGGGCGAGCATCACCTCCTCCATTCCGGAGGCATCGGCGACAGGCGTCTCGGTCTGGGCGGCACGCGGGGCATAGTCAGCCTGGGTGGCGTGTTCCATCTGGAGGAAGGCCAGGGTGCCGGCAAGGCCGGCGGCGGCCAAAAGGAAGACAGTCTTCTTCATTGTGGTTCGGTTCCCGTTCGTAGGAAGGCGGAATTTAAGCAAGGAACACTGCCCGACGGGAACCGGTTCGACGACCCGGCATACCGGAGGGTCCAAGGGGCATGAACCGCCCCCGGAGGCCCTTAGATGACGTGCTTTTCGGCGTGATAGCTCGAACGGACCAAGGGCCCGCTTTCCACGAACATGAAGCCCATGGCCAACCCCTCTTCCCGGAGCATGTCGAACGTATCGGGATGAACGAACTCCGCCACGGGCAAATGCTTTGGGGTCGGCTGCAGGTATTGGCCAAGGGTCAGCACCTGACAATCCACCGAGCGCAGATCCTCCATGGTCTCCCGGACCTCCTGCACCGTTTCGCCGAGGCCGAGCATGACCCCGCTCTTGGTGCGGATGCCGGCTTTCCTCAGGCGCATGAGCACTTCCAGACTGCGGTCATACTTGGCCTGGATGCGAACCTGCTTGGTGAGGCGGCGCACCGTTTCCAAGTTGTGGCTGACGACTTCAGGGGCGACGTTGATCACCTTCTGCAGGTTGTCCCATTTGCCCGCGAAATCGGGGATGAGGGTTTCGAGGGTGGTGCCGGGGCTTTGGTGGCGAATGGCGCGGACGGTCTGGGCCCAGATTTCGGCACCGCCGTCGGGCAGGTCGTCACGGTCCACGGAGGTGATCACCGCGTGCTTCACCTCCATCAGCTTCACGCTGTTGGCCACCCTGCCGGGCTCAAACGGATCCACCTCCTCGGGCCGGCCGGTCGACACGTTGCAGAACCCGCAGGATCGCGTGCAGACGTTGCCGAGGATCATGAACGTCGCCGTGCCCTCTCCCCAGCATTCGCCCATGTTGGGACAGTTTCCGCTCTCGCAGATGGTGTGCAGCTTGTGCTCGCTGACGAGGCCGCGGACCTTGCGGTAGGCCTCACCCGTGGGCAGCTTGACCTTGAGCCAGGGTGGCTTGGTGCGGCGGGGGCGATCGGGGTTGCCCTGCGGTGTGGGATTCGCCTGCGTCATGTCTTGAATTGTTGTCGTCCGAAGCTCCAGTGCACGAACAGGGTCAGGAAGAACCGGTCATTCTGGCCCGTGGAGGCCGCCATGATCTCGACCGGAGTCAGGAAGGCGTCGAGGTTGATCCCGACCGACGCCGTTCTGAGGTACTCCCGGCCGGCACCGTATTCGAAGTCGACGGCCACCCGGGCAAAGGCGCCGGGTTGGGGCGTCAGCTCCAGGATGCCGTTGAGGGCGCCGGCCCGGCCGTAGATGTCATCCGTTCCGTGGATGGTGGGGTCGTAGCGCTCGATGAGCACGTAACTGTATGGGATGTCGGGGTACCCGATTTCGAGGTAGACCGGCTTGGTCAGGGACAGGCTCGGACCGAAGGCATACTTCCAGCCGATGGCCACGGCCCCGTTCCTCAACTTCGGGGTGGCGATGGTGCGCTTTCCCCATCCGAGGCGCACCATGTACGCCGAGTTGACCTTGCCGAAGACATAGCTCTTGGCCTGCTCATAAACGGGATTGAAACTGCGGACCTCCTTGGGGTGCTTCATGCTGGCCACCTCCAGGGACCAGGTGCTGACCTTGCCCACGCCGCGGTAGGCACCGCGCTCGATGTGACCGCCCATGCCGCGGGTGTGCAGGGTCAATCCCATTTCCCAGCGGTGTGTGAACACGGTTTTGGCCTCATCAGACCCGGCATTGTCCCCTTGTCCCCATGCCGCCAACGGCGTGCACATCGCCAGCGGCATCAGCCACATCGTGAGGGGGAGGAAGAAGCGGGTCATCATGGGGGAAACGCGCAGAAGCCATACGAAATTAGCGCACGATGAAATTTGAACTCACCTATCCTGAACCCCTGAGGACCCGCGCGGTTCACAAAGGCAACGGTCAGGTCCTCCTGACGGACGCTCCGACCGACAATGGCGGACTCGGGGAATCCTTCTCCCCCACGGACCTCGTGGCGGTCGGGCTCGCGAGCTGCATCATGACCATCCTCGGGCTCCGCGCGGCTTCCCGCGACCTGCGCATCCTCGGGATGACGGCGGACACCGAAAAGAAAATGAGCCCGAATCCACGGCGCGTTGGACGCGTCGCAGTCGGGCTCACCGTGCAGTTGGAAGGCGGGACCGAAGACGACCGGAATTGGCTGCGCGAGGAGGCGCTGGCCTGTCCGGTGGCCCTGTCCCTGCACCCGGACCTCCGTCAGGACATCCGGATTGACTTCATCTGAGGGGTCATCAGTTGGACTCCGCCTCGGCATCGGCCGGGTCGGACTCCGTGGAGGCCTGTTCGAACTCGACACCGTTGTAGGCGTCGCAGTAGGGGTAAGACAAGGCACAGCTGCTGAGGCCAATGCTGATCAGAAGGGCCGCAGCCCAGAGGTTGACGTTCTTCATGACGGTTGGATGTGGATTCGTGCAGAACACACTCCGCCTTACGGGCATGAATCCAAAAAGGTTACGGACTTCCTCCCCAAATTGCCGCCGCATGTCGCGCCACCCCGTCCGACGTTGGGGCCACCCTGTTGGCTCCCCCGCCCCATCCCGGCCTGAGCGCCGGATGCCGCAACCGGCTGTGTTGGCGATGGTCCTGTTGGCCGTGGCGGCCTGTGTGGGCTCCGGCTGTTCGTCGCCAGCCCGCCTCGGAACCAATGCGCAGAAACCCTACGAATGGGAAGCGCTCACCCACCACCCCCAACTCGCCTGGCACCGCCATCGGGCGGACTCCGCCTCGCTGTTCGTCCACCTGCCGGCGCACGAACTCCTTCACTTGAGGGAGGGAGGAGACCGTCCGTTCCGGTTTTCCGTCGAGGTGGAACTGCTGGTGACCGCGTTGGAATGGCCTGAGACAGAAACCGGCGACGTTCCTGTGCCCGTGCTCCACCGCTTCCGGTGGGAAGGCAGGCCGAGTCCCGAGGCCCGCGACCTCACCGCGCGCTTTTCCTTCCCGCTCAGCACGGGACGGTACCGCATCGTGCACACCGTCCGGGATGCCCACCGGGGCGCCGATGTCACCGGAACGGTGCTGCTGGATGGTTGGGCACCCGAAGCGCCTGTCCGCTGTCTCGCCTTCGACCCGGAGACCGGCGATCCGGCTTGGGACCATGCCCTGCCGGCGCAAGGACGCATGGGCCTGCTCGTGCCCGCCGACCTCTCCCCAGGACTGTGGGCCCACAGCCACCTCGCCCCGGTCGACTCCTTTCCGTCTGCCCCCTTTCTCGACCGCACGGTCGCGGCGCTGGCCTTTCCCGACCCGGAGGCCCGTCAACTCCCGCTGACCCCCGCGGATGCCGATGGCCTGATGCTCCCCGAGGGAGATTGGTCAGGGTGGAAAGTCCTTCTCTGGGAAGGAGAACCCGGATTGCACCAATGGCGGTCACCTAAAGGCGATCGCCCCGTCATCGTGGCGGCCCGACGCCCCCATTTCCCCGAAATGCGGGACCTGGATGAGATGATCCGCGCCACGCGCTTTATCGCCAAGCGGCAGGAATACCAAACCATGAAGGAAGCCCGGGACCCCAAGCGGGCCTTCGATGAATTCTGGCTCGGCTTCACCGACGATGCCGACGCCTCCCGTCGGCTCATCGCCACGTATTACGGCCGAGTCCACGAAGCCAACGTGCACTTCAGCGGCCTCAAGGAAGGGTGGTGCACCGACCGCGGCATGGTCCACATCATCTTCGGTCACGCCGACCGCATCCGCAGGGACCGCTTCGGGGAAACGTGGATCTATGGAGACGAAGGGGATGTCAACGCCCTGGTCTTCCGCTTCTCCCGCCAGGATCGGGGGGACGACTTCAACGCATTCGAATTGGAACGATACCCGGGCTTTCGCAGTCCATGGGAAGCCATGGTGGGCAGCTGGCGCCGGGGAAAAGTCAGGAAACGATGAGGCCCAGACCGAAAAAACAGGACGACAGGATCATCGGGTGGCACCCGGTGCTCGAGGCGCTCGAAGAGGGCATGGAATTGGCGCGTGTCCTGATTCAGCGGGACAGCCGGGACGACCGGACCCGCAAGCTCCTGAGCACGCTGCGGGCCCGACGAATTCCGGTCCAGCGCGTTCCCCGCGAGCGCCTCGACCGCATCACCAAGAAGAACCACCAGGGCATCATTGCCTTTTCCTCCCCCATTGCCTTCACGCCATTGGAAGAGCTGGTCCAGCAAGGGTTCGAATCGGGTGAGCGCGTCTTTCTCGTCCTGCTCGATGGGGTCACGGACGTGGGCAATCTCGGCGCCATCGCCCGCTCGGCCGAGTGCTTCGGCGCCACCGGGCTCGTCATCCAGGACCACCATGCTGCCCCGGTCAATGAAGACGCGGTCAAGACGAGCTCAGGCGCTCTGCTCCGGCTTCCGGTGGCCCGGGTTCCCGATGCCGCCAAGGCATTGCGCTACCTCGGACAATGCGGCCTCGAACGAATCGGCCTCAGCGAAAAGGCCGACCTGGATCTTCTCGATTGCCAGGCTCCGGATGCCGCCTGCCTGGTCCTCGGCGACGAGGAACGGGGCATTTCGATGGACAGTTGGGCGCAATGCGACCTGCACGCCACCATCGCCATGCAAGGCAAAACAGGGTCCCTCAACGTCAGTGTGGCCGGGGGCATTGCCCTCCACCACCTCTTGGGAAGGGTCTCCGGGTGACAGACGAACACCGAGAATATCCCGGCTGAACGGGAACTTTCCTCGACGAATTGAAAAAACATTTGTCGATTTATTCCAATTGTTCGTATATTCGTTCTGCCTGCCAATCGTCTGTTTTCAGTGTTTGAACCGAAATCAAGCTGAAAACGTTATATGACTCACATTCGCTACGTTCGCAATTCGGCCGGTCGTCCCTCAGGGGCGCTCGTTTTCCGCACCCTAATGTCACGTGTCATGCCTGCACGACTTCTCATGACCGGCACGCTCCTGATCTGGAGTGGCCTCGCCCTGTCCCAACAGTTTCTCGTTGCGGGTTGCGACAGCACCTGCCAGCCTGCATTCTCCGCCCTTCCGGAGGATGTCATGGTCGATTGCCTGGCAGACCTGCCCGCTTTCGACCTGCCTGCCACGGAGGGCTGTGATGGTGCCCCGGTGGACAATGTACCCCACGTCGAATTGAACGAGGACGTCATCACGACCTACGACCTCGGCACCGCCTACGGGCCCGGAGACGACTGGGCCTTGTGGCTCGGCAACTTCGAGGCCATGGGACTCGGCGCCAGCGACCATTTCGTGCCCGATGCGAGCGGCGTGCAGTTCAATCTGTATGCCAACGGAACGGCGCGAATCACCGGACGGGTGGTCAACGACACCGACGCCAACCAGCAATTCGACCTCGACCTGTTCCTCCAGTACGGACAGGACTACGACGCGTGGACGGCGCAGGGCCGCTTCCCGAAAGACGACCTCGGCCTGATGGCCTACGTCGACTGGACCTTCTTCGAAATGGTCGACACCCTGAGCCGCATCGAAGGTGCGGGGGCCTTTGATGGCGATGTGCTCTACCTCGACCACATGCCCGTGTCCCGGGCGTTCGGATTCCAGCTGGGTGCGGACGGCGCCAACAACCGCAACACCAACTTCGGCATCAGCGGATGGTTCTGGTACCGCGGCATGATGAACGGCGCGGCCGTCACGGGCACCGGTGACGTCAACGCCGACCTGACCAACGCCTCCGTCCAGGAATTGGCCTGCCCCCTCGTCGAGTCCGTCGAACGGCACGCCATGGCTTGGTCCTCCTGCGGTCACCACGCGGTCTCCTACTCCGTGGAACGCCATGACCTGGAAGCCCCGACGTTCGTTTCCCTGCCGCCCCTGGCATCCGCGGACTGCACTTCCCTCCCGGACACTGCCGACTTCTCCGAGTTCGTCGTCACGGACGACTGCGGCAGCGACCTCAGCTTGGAGGTCCTCTCCGATGTGGTCGACGGCGTGCCCTGCAACCAGCAACTGACCCGCACCTGGCGTTTGACCGACGCCTGCGGCAACAGCACGGACACCTTCCAGGTGGTCACCCTCGTGGACACCACCGGCCCTGAGTTCCAGGTCCCCGACACCACGATCGCCTGTGATGACTGGGACGCCTTCGAACCCATCGACATCACGCCCACCGATGCCTGCAGCCCTGCAGACAGCATCACGTGGACCTTCGCCGATTCGGTGACTTCGGGATTCTACCCCTACCAGTTCACCCTCGACCGCGTCTACAGCGCCACCGACCTCTGTGGCAACACGACCACCGACACGATGGTCATCTCCGTGATCGACACGGTGGCCCCCACGTGGACCTACCTCCCCCCGGACACCACCATCCTTTGTGACCAGTGGGAGGATTACATCATCATCCAGCCGATTGCCACGGACAACTGCGACCCCAACGTGGAGACCCCGGAAGGCGAGGGCGCCTCGGACACCACCATCATTGAGGGCGAGTGCATCGGTGAATTCTTCGTCTTCCTGACGTTTGAATTGGAGGACGAGAGCGGCAACACGATCACCTACGTGCAGGAGATCGAGGCTGTCGACACGATTCCGCCCACCTTCGTCCATTTCCCGGAAGACACGGTGTTGTCCTGTGAAGGCAGCTGGCCGCAGCCGACCGACTCCGCCATCTGGATGGCCACCGCCGAGGACAACTTCTGCCCCTTCGGCGTGAGCTGGAACGACTCCATCGTGCCGGGCGACTGCCCGGGCGACTCGGTGCTCTACCGGACGTTCACCGCCATCGACGATTGCGACAACACCACGACCCAGGTGCAGACGATTTCCATCGTGGACACCCTCGGTCCGGTGCTCAGCATGGTGCCCGAAGACACGCTCATCGCCTGTGGCGCCGACCTGCCCACCGGGCTGCCGATGGCGATGGACGCCTGCAGCGACGTGGACAGCCTGTGGAGCACCGTGGACACGCTCGACGTGGAATTCGGCGATCCCTTCCTGGCCGATTTCGAATCCTGCTCCCTCGACGGATTCGTCGCTGAAGGAGGCACCATCTCCATGTCCAACGATGCGGCCGACGGCTCCTGTGCAGTCAGCATGCTCCACTTTGCGGGCGACGATCCGCACAACTTCTACCCGGCAGATGTGCTGGCCGGTCGCGGTGTCTACCGCGTCATGGCGCGGGCCGACAACTTCATCAGCGACAACGGCATCGAGCTGCTCGCCGGAGACGGTGTGTCGGACAACGGCATCGGCGTCAGCCTCCGCCCGAACGGGACGGACAACCCCGGCATTTCCATCACCGGTTTCGGCCTTGATGCGACCGCGGATGCCGTGATGGAACAGGGAGAGTGGTACGAGGTGGAAGTGGTGCTGGGTGAGACCCTGCTCGAGCTGAGCATCGACGGAACGGACGTCCTGTCCGTCCTTCTTCCCGAGGACCTTCCCGCCGCTGGCCGTGTCAAGTTGTGGTCCGCCTACGCAGGCAGCTACGACAACTTCTCCTACCAGCCTGAAAATCCCTGCCCCGTGGTGGAGCGGTACCGCCGCAACTTCCACGCGGTGGACCTCTGCGGCAACGAAAGCACCGCGTTCCAGATCGTCGACGTCATCGACACGGTGGCGCCCGTGCTGGAGAACCTGCCGGCCGACACGCTCATCGCCTGTGGCGAGATGCTGCCCGACCACAGCGTGACGGCTTTTGATGCCTGCTCCGACGCGGACGTGATCACCATGGTGGACACCCTGTCCATCTCCTGCCCCGGAACCTACACCCTCCTGCGCACCTTCACGGCGACGGATGGCTGCAGCAACTCCGCCCAGGCCCAGCAGACCATCGAGGTTGTGGACACCGTTGCCCCGGTGACCGCCTTGCTGGCCGTGGACACCATCCTGTGCGATGAGGCCCTGCCCACCGATCTCCCCACCGCCACGGATGCCTGCAGCAACCCGGTGACCGTGGCCCTGCTCAGCGTAGACAGTGTGGCGGGCGATTGCCCGCAGGCCTGGGACGTCACCCGGACGTTCATCGCCACCGATGCCTGCGGCAACACCGACACCACGAGCCAACTGGTGCACATCGTGGACACCGTGGCCCCCGTGCTCATTCTCGGACTGGACACCGTCACGCTGGAATGCGGCACTCCCCTTCCGGTCAACCTGCCGAGCTATGCCGACGCCTGCGACATCATGGTCAACGTGATGGAGCTCATGCCGGACACGACCGCGGGCGATTGCCCCGGTGAGTACGCCGTGACCCGCCATTTCGAGGCCATGGACGCCTGCGGCAACACCAGCACGTCGAGCCAGACCGTGCTCTTCATCGACACGGGTGCCCCCGCCTTCGACAACGTGCCCGGACCGGTCACCATCGAATGCGACATGGACCTGCCGACGGAGTTGCCCCTGGGACTCGATGATTGCAGCGGCCCGGTCGACGTGGTGCTCTTTGCTGTCGACAGTGTCGCCGGCGACTGCCCCCAGGCGTGGGAAGTGACCCGCACCTTCCGTGCCACCGATGCCTGCGGCAACCAGGCGGACACGACGCAACTCGTGACCATCGTGGACACCACGGCCCCGGTCATCGACACCACGACCGTTCCCGCGCCGGCGTTCTACTCCTGTTCCGTCGAACACCCGACCTGTGCGGATTTCGATGTGCTCGCCTTCGACAACTGCGGCGGCACTGAAGTGAACTGCACGGTGGACACCCTCTTCACGGACTGCCCGGCCACGTTCACGTTGGAGATGACCTTCACGGCCACCGACGAATGCGCCAACGACACGATGCTGACCGTCCAGTTCGACGTGGCCGACACGACGGCTCCCGTCCTCAATCTGGACCTCGCACCGGTCAACGACACCATCCAGTGCACCCCCGATTATCCCGACCTGTTCGACGCCACCGCATTCAGTGTGGAGGACGACTGCAGCGAATGGACCTTGGGGGCCTCTCGCGAGGTCGTCGGTGACGATGAGACCCCCTGCGATTACGTGTTGATCGACACCTACACCTTCACGGATTGCAACGGCAATGAGACGGTCTTCGTCCACACGCGGACTGTCATCGACTCGGAGGGCCCCAACCTGCCCACCTCCGTGGTGGCCGATGAGGAATACTACTGTGCCTTCGAGGTGCCGGAATTCGCCATGCCGATCACGGCTTCCATGCTGGCCGACGACGACTACCCGTTCGGAGCGGTGAGCGACAACTGCGCCGCACAGGACGAGATCGTCATCGACTATTCCGATTCCATTCTGGTCAACAACGGCCCCAACAGCTACACCGTGCAGCGGACGTGGACGTTGACCGACCACTGCGACAACAAGACGGAGGTCGTGCAGGTCATCATCGTGAACGAACCCGAGCTGATTCTGCCCAATGCCTTCAGCCCAGGCGACAACAACTTCAACGACCGCTTCATCATCGAGGGCCTCGGCATCGTGGACGATGGAGCCGATGACATCTACCCGCCCTGCGATTGGGGACCGGACGACCAACAGCACTTCATGGTGTTCAACCGCTGGGGAACTGAAGTCTTCTCCCTCCCCCCGGGAGTGCCTTACAGGAATGACTGGGATGGCACAAACCAGGACGGCCAGCCCCTTGTGGACGGCACCTATTTCGTCCTGTTGCGCCTTGGCGATCGCCAACTCGGCAGTTACGTTGACCTGCGAAACGACCAGTGATGCGCATTGAATCCACCTCCATTCGGACCCTGGGCATTCTCCTCGCGTTCTGTGGCTTCCTCGGCAACGCCTGCGTTCAGGAAGCCGAGGCCCAGCAGGACGTGATGATCAGCCAATACCTGTTCAACGGGCTGTTGATCAATCCGGGCTACGCCGGGTCCCACCCCTACACCTCCAGCTCCCTGTTGCACCGGAGCCAGTGGAACCAGTTCGACGGTGCACCCACCACCAGCGTGGTGGCCCTCGATGGAGCCCTGCGCAACAACAGCATGGGCGTCGGGGTGCTGATGCTGCATGACCAGATCGGCCTCACGACGCAGACGGATGTCTCGCTGAACTTCGCCTACCGCATGCGACTCGGTGCAGGCCGTCTCGCGTTTGGCCTCAAAGGCGGACTCTCCAACACCCGTGCGGACCTCTTCGCTGCGGAGGTCACAGATCCGGGCGACCCGAACTACAGCGAGAACCAGCAGATCACGCAGTCCGGTCGATTCGGATTCGGGATGTATTACCATCTCCAGCGGTTCTACCTCGGGGTGTCCATCCCAACGCTCACCGCCCTCGGCCCGCTGGCGCAGACCGTCAACCCCCACCTGCTGGCCACGGCTGGCGTGGTGCTCCAGGCCTCCGATGGGGTCATGCTCAAACCGAGTTTCCTGATCAAAGCCGTGGAAGGCGCTCCGGCCCAGCTCGACCTCAACCTCCACGCCCTCTTCCAGGAGAAGATCTGGGTGGGCGCCGGTTGGCGGACCGGGGATGCCATCGTCGGCATGATGGAAATCCAGGTCACCCCCGAGCTGCGGATCGGATATGCCCGGGACTTCACCCTGAGCGAGATTCGCGATTATTCTTCCGGCTCCAACGAGCTCCTGATCGGATTCGATTTCGGACAGGGCGTCACGGCCAAGCGTTCACCCCGTTACTTCTAAGGACATCTCCATGCTTCGATTCCCCTCGCTGCCGCTGACGACCTGGGTGTTGATCCTGGCCGGTCTGATGTCCGGCTGTGCCACACTGCACCTCGAAGAAGGACAAGCGGCTTACGACGAGCTCCGCTATCAGGATGCCATCCATCACTTCGGGAAGGCGGTCCAACGCGACCCCGACGCAGAAGCCTACCGCAAACTCGCCCGCGCCCACGCCCTCGTCAACGAGCATGAGGAAGCCGCTGCCGCCTTCGCGGTGCTGGTTTCCATGCCGGATGCCTCTGACGACGACCGCATCGGATACGCCTCCGTCCTGTTCAAGGAAGGCCGGTATGCGGAAGCCGAGCGGCTGCTGGACGCCGTGAGCCAGCGCGACCCGGGCAATGAGGTGGCCGCCGCCCTGCGCCGCAGTGCGGTCCTCGCCCAGGACGACCGGCGGGACACCACCGCCTTTGTGCTCCACCCCATTGAAACCCCCGGCATCCGTGCCGCATTTGCCCCCCACCGTTTCGCCAACATCCTCTACTTCACCGGAGCGGTGGAGCGTCCTGGAGCCAAGGACCCCTACACGGACCTGAGCTACACCGACCTCTACCAGATGCCGGCCCAAGGGGGCACCCCCCAATTGGTGCCCGGCGTGAACGGCCCCTACCATGACGGGATGGCCGCGGTGTCACCCGATGGCGGCACCCTGATCTTCACCCGGAGCAACCACGAAGGCGACAAGGCGGGCAAGCTGCTCACCGACGATTCCGATGTGAACAACACCACCCTCTACTACGCCCGGAAAGGCGTGGAGGAATGGGAGCGGGTGGTCGAAATCGGACTGAGTGAAGGCGCCAACATGTTTGCTCACCCTGCGTGGAGCCCGGATGGAAGCCGCCTCTATTTCTCCAGCGACATGCCCGGGGGGCAAGGCGGCATGGACATCTGGTACATCCGCCGGAATGGAACAACGTGGGAGTATCCTCCCGTCAACATGGGATCCCGGGTCAACAGCCGTGGAGACGACGTGTTCCCCTCCATGAAGGGCAACGACACGCTGTTCTTCGCCTCCGATGCGCAAATCACCTATGGCGGTCTGGACATCCTGTTTTCCGTCCGCGACTCCACGGGCACGTGGGGCAACCCCATCCACCTGGACTACCCGCTGAACAGCCAGAGCGACGACTTTGCCGTGACGTTCAATCCCGACGGGCGTTCCGGCATGGTGTCCTCCGACCGGTACGGGTATGACCGCATCTTCGACTTTGACATCGTCGAGCGCCCCTTGATGGTCGAAGGCATCGTGGTGGACAGCATCACCGGGGCTCCGATTCCGAATGCCACCATCAACCTGCTCGATGCCGATGACGGCAGTGCAGTGGCCCTCCAGTCGGACATGAACGGCGCCTTCTTGCTCAAGCTGCCCCATGGCAAACTCTATCGGGCTGAGGCGCTCATGGACACCTACTTCGCACGGAACATCGAAATCCAGACCCCAGCCGATCCGCTCGTGAGTGATTTGCGGGTGGAGATCGTGCTTGTCCCCATCAGCGAGCTCAACTCCGACGACTACGCGAGTTCCATTCAGGAAGGCGACCGGTTCGAGCTCCCCGAGATTCGCTGGGACTACGACAGCTATGTCCTGCGCGACGAGGCGAAGCCATCCCTTGCACTGGTGGCGGAGTTCCTGCAGAACCGCCCCGGCATCGAAGTCGAATTGCGCTCGCACTGCGATGCCCGTGGGTCGGACCGCTACAACCAGAAGCTCAGTGAGCGCCGCGCCGAATCCGCAGCCCGCTACCTGACGGACCTCGGCGTCCCCGCCAAGCAGGTCCACCCGGTCGGGGTCGGCGAGGGCGAACTGCTCAACGAATGCCGCAACGGCGTTCCCTGCTCCGAAGCCAAGCACCAAGAAAACCGCCGAACTGAATTCCTGATTGTCCGAACCGCCGACTCGGACGATTGACCCCTTTGTCTTGCCGCCAACCCATGAAAAAGGGGACCCTCAGGGGTCCCCTTTTTCATGATGGGGTCCATCCGGTCATCCGGACGGTCAACCGGTCACGCGAAGTGCGGTCCGGGGTAGTAGGCCGTGTCGCCGAGCTCCTCCTCGATGCGGAGCAACTGGTTGTACTTGGCGATCCGGTCGCTGCGGGAAGCGCTGCCGGTCTTGATCTGTCCGGTGCTCAAGGCCACGGCGAGGTCGGCGATGGTGGTGTCCTCGGTCTCGCCACTGCGGTGGCTCATCACGCTCGTGTAGCCACAGCGGGTAGCCAGCTGCACAGCCTCGATGGTCTCGGTCAGGGTGCCGATCTGGTTCACCTTGATGAGGATGGAGTTGGCCACGCCCTCCTCGATGCCGCGGCTGAGGCGCTCCACGTTGGTCACGAAGAGGTCATCGCCGACGAGCTGGGTGTTCTCCCCAAGCGCGTCCGTCATGAGCTTCCAAGTGGCCCAGTCGTCCTCATCACAGCCGTCCTCGATGCTGATGATCGGGTACTTGCCGCGGAGCTCCTTCCAGTAGTCAACCCAGGCGGCGCCGTCCATTTCCTTGCCCACGCCGGACAGGATGTACAGGCCCTTCTCCTTGTCGTAGAACTCGCTGCTCGCCGCGTCGAGGGCCAGCTGGAAATCCTCGTCGGGCTTGTAGCCGGCCTTCTCGATGGCCATCAGGATGGTGTCGAGGGCCTCCTCGTTGGAGTTGAGGTTGGGGGCGAATCCGCCCTCGTCGCCCACATTGGTGCTCAGTCCCTTGCTGGACAACACCTTCTTGAGGTGGTGGAACACCTCGGCGCCCATGCGCAGGCCCTCGGCGAACGTGTCCGCGCCGACCGGCATGATCATGAACTCCTGAATGTCGATGGCGTTGTCGGCGTGGGAGCCGCCATTGATGATGTTCATCATGGGCACCGGCATCAGGTTGGCGTTGACGCCGCCGATGTAGCGGTACAGGGGCTGACCGAGGGAGCCCGCTGCGGCCTTCGCCACGGCGAGGCTGACGCCGAGCAGGGCGTTGGCCCCCAGGTTGCCCTTGTTGTCGGTGCCATCCAGGTCGATCAGGTGATGGTCAATGCCCACCTGGTCGAAGATGTCCATGCCCACCAGCTCCTCGGCGATGGTCGTGTTGACGTTGTCGACGGCCCGGAGGACGCCCTTTCCGAGGTAGCGGTCCTCTTGTCCGTCGCGCAGTTCGACGGCCTCGTGGACGCCGGTGCTCGCTCCCGACGGAACGGCTGCACGGCCGAGGACCCCCTCACCGGTGACGACTTCGACCTCGACGGTCGGATTGCCCCGGGAATCGAGAATCTCTCGGGCGTGGATGTGATCGATGTATTGCATGATCAGGCGGGTTGCAGTGTGGTGTGGTGTTGGATCTGCTGAATGAACTGGTCGAAGAGGTACCGGCTGTCGTGGGGTCCGGCACTGGCTTCCGGGTGGTACTGTACGGAGAAGACCGGCTGGTCCTCCAGTCGGATGCCCGCGACGGTGTTGTCGTTGAGGTGCTCGTGGGTGATGGACACATTGGGCACGGCGTCCAGCGACTCCCGACTCACGACGAAGCCGTGGTTCTGCGAGGTGATCTCGCATTTGCCCGTGATGAGATTCTTGACGGGATGGTTCACCCCACGGTGCCCCTGGAACATTTTCTCGGTGGTCAAGCCCTGGCTGAGAGCGATCACCTGGTGCCCCAGACAAATGCCGAAGACCGGCTGCCCGAGGGCGATGATCTGCTTGACCAAGGCAATGGTATCGGTCATCGCAGAGGGGTCTCCGGGGCCGTTGGAGATCATCCAACCGGACGGCTTCCACGCCGTCATCTCCTCGAGGGACGTGCCCATGGGGAACTGGCGGACGAAGGCGCCGCGCTCCGTAAGGCAACGCGTGATGTTCTGCTTGTTGCCCAGGTCGAGCAGGGCGATGCGAACCTCGGAATCGGGGTTGCCGGCATCCTCCGCCTCGGAGCGGGTCACTTGGCTCGACAGCTCGAGACCCTCCATGGACGGGGTGGCCTTGAGGCGGGACAGGAGCTCTGCCTCCGGTGTGCCGTCACTGCTGATGAGGGCGTTCATGGCGCCACAGTCACGGATGTGCTGGATCAGCCCCCGGGTGTCGATGTCGGCAATGCCCACGATGCCGTCCCGCTCGAGGCGGTCCGCCAGGGGTTCGACCTCACCAATCCGGCTGGCCACCTCGCTGAAGTTCCGGACCACCAACCCGGCAATCTGGGTCTGGCCGCTCTCGTTCTCCTCGGCATGGACGCCGTAGTTCCCGATGTGGGCCGTGGCCATCACGAGCACCTGCCCCTTGTAGCTGGGGTCGGTGAAAATCTCCTGATACCCGTACATGCCGGTGTTGAAGGCCACCTCGCCGGTGGTGGTTCCGACAGCCCCGATGGCATTGCCTTCGAATCGGGTGCCGTCTTCGAGCATGAGGACCGCGGGGCGGGCCTCCTGTGATTCATGCTGCGTCATGGCGCGGCGAAGATAGCTTGAGCCACCCGGCAAGCGCCCACCCTGACGCGCCTTCTTGTCATCGTCTTTGAACAGAAGGGACGAACCGGTCCACAAGGGCAGACATGAAAAAAGGGAAGCCCACTGGACCTCCCTTTTTTCATGGTTGGAGAAGCGCGATTACTCGGCGGGCTTCTCCTCATCACCGGCCTCGTCGGCGGGTGCATCGTCGCCAGCCTCGTCGGCAGCCGGAGCCTCCTCAGCGGGCGCTTCCTCAGCAGGCGCTTCCTCGGCAGCAGCCTCAGCGGCCGGAGCCTCCTCAGCAGGCGCTTCCTCGGCAGCAGCCTCAGCGGCCGGAGCCTCCTCGGCGGGCGCTTCCTCGGCAGCAGTCTCGGCGGCCGGAGCCTCCTCAGCGGGCGCTTCCTCGGCAGCAGCCTCGGCGGCCGGAG
>JBMYZR010000034.1:0-26832 GCA_049610565.1 Flavobacteriales bacterium
AGAAGGACTTCGACGTCAAGTACCGCAACCCCAACGCGACCAACATGCGCAAGCGGGACGAGCATATGGAGGTCGACCTGCATTACCACGTGCTGACCGGGGCCCGGGACCGCGTCTCACCACACGAGATGCTGAGCCTGCAGATGGAGCACTTCGACCGGATGATGCGGCGGGCCGAGGAAAAGCGGATTCCGCGGATCGTGTTCATCCACGGGGTGGGACAGGGCCGGCTGCGCCAGGAAATCCGGGACGCGCTGTCGTCTTATTGGCCGCAGTGCACCTGCCGTCAGGGCGACCTGCGGAAATACGGGCACGGCGCCACGGAGGTGCGCTTCAAGGGCTGATCATTGACCGTCGGCCTCGAGCCGTCGGCGCATCATTTCGCCCTCACTGACCGGGAAGGTGTAGCCGTCCAGGGAAATCTCGACCGGATTGCCCAGCTCCTCGATGCCCTTGAACTCGAGGACGAGGCGCGGGTCGCGGCTGAACCGGGTGTCGATGGAAATCCAGCGGGTGGCGAAGCCTTCGTAGGTGCCGGTGGCGAGGGACTGGAAGCCGGGCTCGAAGCGGGGCCAGAGGCGGCCGATGGCGTTTTCCATCTCGCTGGACTGGCTGTCGGCCCAGAGCTCGTCGATGCGCGTGCCCTCCTCGAACCAATAGTGCGCGCTCATTCGGCCATCGATCTCGCGGTCACCGGAGACCCGCATGACCTGCAGGGTGTCGGTCATCCGGTCGCTCATGGCACCCTCGGTGCCGAGTTTGGCCACGCCGAGATCCGTGAGGCTGTACCGCATGCCACGGGTCAGGTCGCCAATGCTGATGAGGGTGGTCTCTCCCGTCTCCACCACGCGGGCATAGGCGCTGTCCCCCGGGGTGAAAAAGAGGTCCATGTTGCCCTCGATGCGGCGCGGCGGCTTCCCCTCTCCGTCCTCCAGGCGTTGGACGAGGTCGTAGTGGATGACGTGGCTGAACGCGTAGCTTGAGGGGCGCTCGGGCGCCGTTCCGTAGACCTCCTGGATGAGCTGGTCGGCCTTGCTTTGGCCATGGGCGAAGGGGGACAGGGCCAATGCGGCCAGCAGAGCGAGCACGTTGCGGTTTGCCATGTGGGCAAGATACGGAGCGCCCGTGGGCTCAACGCCGGTTGCGACGGCCGTTTCGTGGCCGGGGGTCGTTGAAGGGGCGGTCCTCCTGGAGGGGCTGGATGGCCTCCGTGTTTTCCTGGAGCAACCAGGGTGCCCCTTTCTTGCCGGGCACGAAGGCGTCAAAGGTCATGTCCGGGCCGTAGTAGGCCGTGATGCCCGTCAGGTGCGGCTCCCGCGGGGCCAGGTGGTCGAAGAGCACGCGGGGCGGGTGGCCATCCTTGCCGCGCACCGCTGGCTGGAATCGCAAGGAGGCCTGTACGGCATCCGCGTATTCGAGCACGTACCGCCGCTGCAGACCCATCGGCGTTTGCAAGACCCCCGCTCCAAAGCGCGGTCCCTTGGGGCGGATGTGAATGGGCTCAATGACCTTGCGCGTCACCTGGGCGTCGGCGTCGTCCCATCCGAGCAACAGCCAGACGTTGTCGTCGACCGCGTCGGGCACCATGGCGTAATAGAGGGCGCCGCTCCATTCCTCGGCCTTGATGCTGCGGTTCACGTCGGGGCGGTCCGCGCTGCTCCGGTCGCGGAGCGTGGTGAATTCAGCGGGGGCGCCCGGTGCTTGGCGGAAGGCCACGAGGCCGCCATAGCTGGAGGTGCGGTCTTCGTGGGGCCAATTCCACGTCATCACCCTGAGCCGTCCATCGGCCGATTGTACGGTGGCCATGAAGTCGGTGGTGCCACCGTCAGCGGGCCATTCGGCCTGCTCGGCCAGATGGGCAGACAGGGCAGAAGCGAGGGAGTCGCTGATCGCTCGGCAGTCGTCGCCAGCGCAGGTGGAGAGGCCGACGTGGAGTTGGCGGATGCGGTCGAGGTTCTGGCCAGCCCCGTCGAGTGCGAGCCCGGCCAGCGCGACCAGCAAAAGGCCGAGCCGGCCCATCAGAGGTGCATGAACGCCTTCTTGGCGAGCAGCTGGTCCTCGGTCTCCTCGTGGTCCGGGTCGTCGACGCAGCAGTCCACCGGGCAGACGGCGGCGCATTGGGGTTCGTCGTGGAAGCCTACACATTCGGTGCACTTGTCGGTGGCGATGTAGTAAACGTCCATGCTGCCGGGTTCTTGCGTCGCCTCGGCATTGATGTTGCCCGCAGAGGGGTGCTCCCCGTCTCCCTTGAGGCCCGTGCCGTCGGCGAACGTCCACTCGGCACCGCCTTCATAGATGGCGTTGTTCGGGCATTCCGGCTCGCAGGCTCCGCAATTGATGCAGGCGTCGGTGATCATGATGGCCATGGGACGGGAAAGTTTGCGTGTGGCAAAATTAACCCTTCAACCCCTCAAGATGTTGCGGCCATCTTTGCACCCGCAGAAACGCCCCATGAACATGGTTTCACACCGCCCTTCCGTCGACCTCGACCGCGCCCGCACCGTGCTTTCCGCCCTCCGCCAGGGCTGGCTCGATGCACGAGGAGACGCCCCGTCCGAGGCATGGGCACCGCTGCACGCCGCGATGGCCTCCGCCGAGCATGCCAATGGCTGGTTTGCCCCGTCCGAAGTGCGCCATGCGGCCGAGACCTGGTGCAACGCCCTGCAGGCAGACGCGGTGGAGGCCTGGCTCAATGGACTGCCGGAGGTCGAGGGCGACGCCGCGCCGGTCACGGTGGGGCTGGTGCTCGCCGGCAACATCCCGTTTGTGGGCATCCACGACATCCTCTGCGGCGTGGTGTCCGGACACCGGGTGAGGGTCAAGCCCAGCCGCGATGACGCCCGGTTGACGCAGGCGCTGCTCCAGGGTTGGGCCGCCACCTGCCCCGGCATCGGCGAGCAGGTCGAGATTGTGGAGCGGCTGGATGGCTTCGACGCGGTCATCGCCACGGGCAGCCGCAACAGCGGCCGCTACTTCCAGCATTACTTCAGCAAGGTGCCGCACATCATCCGCGGCCAGCGGACCTCCGTTGCCGTGCTGGACGGCAGCGAGACCCACGAGCAGATGCAGGCCCTGTCGCAGGACATCTTCCGCTACTTCGGCCTGGGGTGCCGCAACGTCACGCAGGTCTTCGTGCCGCGCGACTTCGACCTGGACCGGCTGTTTGCCGCCTTCGTGGACTGGTCCCACCTGGGGGACCACCACCGTTACCACAACAACTACACCTACCACAAGGCCCTGTGGCTGATGGAGGCCGTGGACCTGCTGGAAAACGGATTCGTGCTCCTCAAGGAGGATCCCCAATGGGTCTCGCCCGTCGGCGCCCTGCATTACCAGCGCTACGATGACCTGGCTGAGGTCGAGGCGCGGATCGCGGCCGGAGCCGACGACATCCAGTGCCGCGTCGGGCAGGGGGGATTGCCCTTTGGAAGCGCCCAGCACCCCGGATTGGCCGACTACGCGGACGGCGTCGACACGATGGCGTTCCTGCTCGGACTCGGACGCTAACTTCGCGGCCATGTCCACGACCCGACTCCTGCTCTGGCCCTGCCTGCTGCTCGTCCTCCTGTCCACGGGATGTTCCACGGACGTGGAGCTCAATGCGCCCTATGAGGAGCGGACGCTCGTGTTCTGCCTGCTGGATGCCGGTGCCGAGGAGCAATGGGTGCGGGTGAACCGCACCTGGCTCGGGGAGGGCAACAACCTCGAGTTCGCCATGATCGCCGACAGCAGCGAGTACGCGCCGGGTGCCGTGACGGTGACCGTCGAAGGGTTCTCCGCGGACGATGTGGGCTATCAGAATCCGTTGGTCTCCTTCACCGCACAGGACACGGTGCTGCAGGACAAGGACCAGAACGGCATCTTCTTCGGACCGGAGTACCGGGCCTACCATTTCGCGACCCCGGACGGATTGGAGATCGCCCCCAACAACGACCCTGACGCCCTCCGCGTCTACCGGATGACCGTGGCGTTTGCAGATGGCCGCGCGCCCCTGACCGCCACGACCACGCTCATCGGGGAGTCCCTCGGCAACATCAGCAACCCGCCGGCCGGCATTCCCGGCTTCAGCCTGAATTTCGCCAGCGGCACCGGCGGTCTGGTGACGTACCCCAACATCAATTTCAAGTGGTCCTCGACGCCGGGTGCCAAGCGGTACGAGGCCGCAGTGGAGGTCAAGTACACCGAGCGCATCTGGAGCGACCCGGCCCACACGCAGCTCGCCGCGGAGACCGAGCGGGTCCTGCGTTGGGACCTCGGTGAGGAAAGCACCGGCGACGACGAGGGAGGGGAGGAGATCAAGCTCCCGGTCAACGGCGAAGCGTTCTACCTCTTCCTGGCCAACAACCTCGAGGCCGACCCGCTCATCACCCGGCAGCTGGGCATCTGGAACGACAACATCGACCGCGTGAGGTGCTTCGATTTCGTGCTGAGCATCGCCAATGAGGAGCTCGACACCTACCTCGCCGTGAACGCCCCCGTCACCGGCATCATCCAGGAACGCCCGGAGTACACCAACATCACCGGCGGGCTCGGCCTCTTTGCCAGCCGCACGCAGCAGCGCGTCAACGGCCTCGGCATTTCCAAGCCCTCCGTGCAGGAGTTGGTCGAAGGGGAGCACACGGCGGCCCTGCAGTTCTGCCTGCCCCCCGAGACGGAAGGGGACGTGGCGGAGTACGCCTGCCCCTGACGCCAGTCGGTCCGGAGCCGTTGGAAATTCAGGGTGGGGTTGTGGATAGCCCATCCGGTCTGAGGGTCGATGGCCCCCTGACCGTGTGCAAATTGCCTGCCATGGCCCATGCGTTCACCTATCAGGCTCCCTACGGCGTCTTTCATTTCTCCGAAGGCCTGCTCACCGTCGAATTGGCGGAGGACCTGATCGTGGACCTGCCCCTCATGCAACGGGTGGCTGCCCAGCGCCTCGAACTGATGGGGGACCGCGAGGTGGCCGAGCTCATCGTCATTCCCCGCGCCCATCTTCTGCTGGACCGAGCCGCTCTGACGTGGCTGGCGCAGAACAGCGCCATGTCCGGCGTGCACCACCGGGCTGTCGTCGTTCCCGCCCACTTGCTCGTGTGGCGCGACCGGCTGTATCAGATGATGAGCCGCATGCGGCCCAACGTTCGCGTGTTCCGCAATCGCCGGGTCGCCAAGGCGTGGCTTCAGGAGCGTGCCGGCACCTTCCTTCCCAACCGGACGGTGGGGGAGATGGCCGTGGACCTCGCGGCGGAGGTCAACGGATGACCACCCGGGCCGAGCGGCCCGTCACCACATCGGTCACGAGGACCGTGCCCGCACTCCAACCTGCTGTGGACAGGCTGGCAGCCGAACCGTGGCCGTCGGGTTGGCCTTCGAACAGGGTGCGCCCGAGGGCGTCGGTCACGCGCAGTGCCCGTCCGGCCAAGCCGGGGCAACCGAGGCGGTCACCGGCCTGAAGCGGAGAGGGCCCCAGCTTCCAGTCGACCGGCGCAGCGACCGCGTCGACCTGGTCCGTTTCCGACGGCTTGTATTGCCACACCGCAGGGATGTCCACGAAGGTCTGCACGCTGAGCACCGGCATGCCTTCACCAGGGGCGTACCATTCGTAGACCGTTCCCTCGCGGGGAATGGAGAACCCGATTTCGGCGGCAGCCAGGTTCACGCTGTCGAGGGCGGCGAAGGTGCGCTTCACCCGCAGGCATTCGAATTCGCCACCGGGCAGGACGAGCGTCCCCCAGGCGTCGACCTCGATGTCCATGGTCTGATCCGAGGCGTAATACACGATGCCCTCGAGGTCGATTTCGAACGCGGACGATCCGGCCAAGGAGGCGCCGTAGGCCATGGGCAGGGGAAGCAATTCCTCCTCGTCTTCGTACGTGACGGGCAGGTCAAACAGGTCCGTGGTCAGGCCGAGTCCAATCGTGCGGTAGGCGTCACCCCCAAATTCGCGGTAGACCGTGGCGCCGCTGATGGGCAGGGCGAACTCCTCGCCGAAGTCCGGCAGGTCAAAGGCGGTGAAGTGGTCCGCGCTGGAAAAGAGGAACTGCGTGGTGAGGCTGGCGTCGGACATCGGGAAGTACTCCGTTTCGACATCGTCCTCGGCCGAAAGCCCCGAGAAGTCCCACTGCACGTCTTCGCCCGCGAGCTCGGCCTCGCCCGCGTTGAAGGGCGGAAGGGCATTGGCGCGGAGGTAGACCGTCCCGGCTTGGGGCAGGTCGGCCGTGCCGATGGTGGGTTGGGACAACAGGGTAAGGGCCGGCATCAGGGCCGCAAGGATCAGGACAAGGCGCATGGCCCAAAAGTAGGGGGGACACAGGGATGTGCCCTTATCGCGATCCGGAACGGAGCAGTTCCCGGAGGCGGTCGAACCGGATCTGGTAGGCGGCACCGATGCCCTGCTTGGCGTTCTGCTCGAGTGGGCTCTCGGGAATCTGGTAGGCCTGCAGTTCCCACCGGCCATCCGGTGTCAGGCGATAGCGCACGTCCAGTCCGCCCCGGAATTCGGTGCCGTTCAGGTTGAACCCTTCCATCCCGGAGGTGCCGATGCTGCCCGACACCGTCAGGCGATCGTTGAGGAGACTGAGGCCGAGGTCCAGTTCAATGGCCTCCTCCAATCCCTGGTCCACCCCTCCATCCGGAATGTCCGCAGTGCCGGCCGTGGGGGGCACATAGCGGAACCCGATGTCCACATCGTCGGAGAGGCTGCTCAGCCATTCGGAAATGCGGGTCGACACCAGCTCGGACGCCTGGGCCGCAGCCGTCTGGCTGAGGAAGCCGCCTTGCGCTCCGGCGGGGATGAATTGCCCGGTGGCCAACAGGGCGAAGGCTTGGCGCTCCGTCTCTTCCCGCGTGGCCAAGGCCGCCTGCACCTCGGCCAAGGACGCGGGGTCGCGCGCTTCGTATTCCGGAAACGTCAGGGCGAAGTCGAGCCGTGGGGCTTCCAGCGCGCCCCGGATGCCCATGCCCACATCCACGAGTGTTTTCTCCCCTCTGGCGATGGTGGGGACGATGGGGGACGGGTTGGCCCGCAGGGAGGAGAAGGCGAGCAGATCGAGTTCCGCAGCGTAGGGGTCGCCGTCCCAATCGATGCGGCCACCGGGGGCGATGTCGATGCGCTTGGTGAACAGGTCGCGCAAGCTGAACCGGTACTGGCCCTCCACGATGTCGAGTCCGCCTTGAATGGTCAGGGGCAGGGAAGGCGACTGGGACATGGTCAGCACACCGCTGGCCCGGCCGTCCACCCGCTCACCGGACCGGCCGTCGAGGATGAGGGCCAGCTCCGCATCCGGAGTCACCTCGATTCCCAAGGACAAACTGAGGTCAAAGGGGCGCACCGTTTCAGGAGGGGGCGCGGGAGCGGACCCGCCAACGAAGCGGATGCCACTGGGGATGTCGGTTCCTTCCAGCGCGTCGAGCGGCAGCGTGAAGCGGGTGCCGGACTCGCTGCGGACCCGGGTCTCGATGGCCACGCCATCTCCATCGCCCGAGACATCGAGTTGCCCGGTGGCGAACACGGTTCCATGGAACAGCCGGTCCGCACCAGGGGGCAGGTCCATCACCTGAAACGGCTCGGCCTCGATGTCGAAGCCGAGGTCATAGTTCCATTGGGCATAGTCCTCGTGAAGAATGGAGAGATTCAGGAGCGCCACATGCCCTTGGGAATCCGTGACGCGGGCCTGGTCCATCCCGATGAACCCATGCGCGAGGTTGAGCGAGCCTTCCACGGCATGGCGCCCCCCGGTGGCGTCCACCGTCACCTCCGGCAACGAGAGGGCTATGCTGCCCTTGGCCTGGGGCACATCGGTGTCGAGACTGACGTCCAGTCGGCCGTTCGCGGTCCCGTCCATCACCACACCGGAGGTGCGGAGCAAGGGGTTCAGAAGGTCCAACGGCCAGTCGGCGAGGTCGAGCCTCACCTGGTCCTGGCTGTCCCATGCGGCCAGGAGAACTTCGCGTTCCCCCACAAATTGTTGCAGGGAGCCCATGATTGACTCCGCCGCGCGCACCTCGAGACAGAGGTCGCCAAGGCGGTACGGGGGAATCTCGGCATCCTGCCATTGCAAGGCGGCCGAGGCGTGAAAGGTGGACAGGTCCAGTTGCCCCTTGCCATTCAAGGTGCCTGACACCGCGGGCACGGACAGGTCGGCCGCCTTGGAGGCCCACGCCGTCAGGGCCTCCGTGGGCAGGCCGTCCACGTCGACCGTGAGGGGGGACGTCGCGGCGTTTTCCGGAACATCGGAATGCAGGCGGACCCGGCCGAGTGGTCCAGTCAGGATGAACTCCTCCACCGTCATCCCGCGCCAATCCTCTCCCGTCCATTGGACGAGGGGGGCGGATTGATCCCCCAGATTCCATGGTCCGGAATCGTGACGCAAGGCCAGCTCGTTGAATCGAACCGCATGCCCGCGCTCCCCGCTCAAGACATGTTCCATATCCATGTGTCCGGCGAGTGCGGCGTCCCAGTCGAGCAGAATCCGGGACCGCGTGTCTGCAGACACTGTCGCGTCGAGGGTCAACCCGTTCAATCGTCCCACCTGGGCATGACGCGCCGAATCCACATCCAGCGTGAGGTGCAGGGCGGAGGGGCCACCGGAAATGCGGAGCTCGGTCGGTCCCATGCGGAGGCCGTCGTGGTGCAGAGCCGTCAGGTCCACCCGGGTCTCCAGCGTTCCTGCGACATGGGATCCGGTGATTCGGGACTGGGGGCCCACGGAGCCGGTGCCTGCGCTCCACCGTTCGAGCAGGTCGTCGCGCATCAGGGTCACATCCACCGACCAGTCGGACCATTCCTGTGCAGGAGGCTCCACGGCAAAGCCGCCCGAGGCCAAGGCGGATTGGATGGGGCCGGTCCAACCTCCCGGATTGAGCGGCCCCTCCAAGGTCCCCTCGATGAAATCACCGTCGAGTTCCGCGGAAAAGGCGGCATCGCTGCCGGAGGCCTGCACGGAAAAGCGCCGCATGGCCAGCGGCGCGCCATGGCGTTCCATGCGACCGAACCCCGCCTTGGGGATCCACCGGGCATCCACGAGATCCAGGTGGCCCCACCAGCGGGCGGGGTGCTCTTGGTCCGCGGGGGTGAATTCGCCCCGGCACGCGATGTCCCCATACAGTTCCAGCGAAGGGCTCAAGCTCAGCGGCGCGCATTGGCCGAAGAGCTCCACCTCACCGGACCAACGGTCATCCTCTGTGGGCCCCACCTCGAGGGTCAGCTCGCCCGCGCCGGCGGTCCACCCTGGTGCGACGAGGGGGTTGGAAATGGTCCATCGACCGTTCCAGGTCGACTTCAGGCCCGTGATATCCGCCAGCCGGCCCGGTGCCCATTCGGGAAGGAATCCCGTCAAGGACAACGAGACGCTGTGGTCCGGAATGCCCAGGTCCGGCTCCAGTTCGAGGTCCACCGACAGGTGACCGGAGTCGGGCGTCCATCGGCCGGATGCCCGGGTGGGCCGTGGTGCCGGGCTGATGAGGCGCGCGGTCCATTCGACCGGCGCCGGCAGGGTCGGTGTACCCCACGCGGGCGCTTCGCCCACATCGTTCCACGCCAAAGACGCAGCGCCAGCGGCCTCAAATCGCACCCCCATCCCCGACAGGACGGGGGACACGCGCTCGCCCTCAGTGAGCTCGGCCTCAACGCGGTTGAGCCACAGCGAATCCGGGGACCAACGTGCGCGGAGGTCCACTGAGGCCGCGTCGAAGTTGGCCCGCAGGTCGACGTCTCCTTGGTGGAGGTTGGCCATGGCCGAGGCCCGGGACCACCGGAGCGAGCCGGACTCGGGCAAGGACAGCCCAAGTCCGGGGGGTGGGGATGTGTCCCGCAGGTCGATGGACAGGGCGTCAGGAGATCCGCTGACGCTCAGGGCCAAGCCAATCGGCACACCGTCCCATTGGCCGTCTGCTGCGCCTTCCGCCGTCAATCGGCTCCAGCTCAGGGCATCGCCATCCCAGGAAAGGCCGTCGGCTGCGATGGTGTTGAACACGGCCTGTGCAGGCGGCTGTCCCGGTGTCCACGCGGCCGGTGCATCCAGGCGGATGTCCTCGAGGTCGAGCCGGTCGACCTGGAGCGGGGTGAGGTTGGCTTCGTCACCCGCTCCGTCCTGCCCGGGTGGCAGGGTCTCGATCCAATCGCTCAGCCCCGCATGCACGTGAACGCCGGCGAGGTGGATTCGATTCCACGACTGCAGGGTCCAGCCGTTGGGCTGAATGTCCAAGGAGCCGATGTCGACGAGCGCATATTCCGGTTGGCCCTCCTTCAAGGACCAGCGGACGTCCTGCAGGGAAATGCCGAGCGGATCGCGGCTGATGCCGACCCCGCCCACACTGACCCGGGTGGGCTTCGCTTCGGCCGGCAACAACCGGTCGAGGTGTGTCACCGCCTGGCGGACCGCCCAACGTTGCCCCCCGGGCGTGGCGAGAAAGAGGGGCGGACACACGAGGAGAAAGAGGACAATGGCTCCCCAGACCCGCCATCGCCCGGCCCGAGCGGGCGGGGCAGAGGGTGAAGTGGAGGGCGGAGTGTGCGCGTTCATCGTCTGACTGCGAACTTCGCAACAGAAATGATGCCACACCGCGACAATGGGGTGGCGATTGAACACACCATGGACACGACGTTGCCAATTCCATCCCGCCTGATGCTGGGCATCGAAAGCTCCTGCGACGACACGAGCATTGCGGTGATCCGGGGCAACGTCTTCCTCGCCCAGTTCACGGCGGCGCAGCACATCCACGCCAAATACGGCGGCGTGGTTCCGGAATTCGCGTCCCGGGCCCACCAACGGCACATCCTGCCGGTCCTCGAGGGGGCATTGGAACAGGCAGGGTGCACCCTGGACGACATTGAAGGGGTGGCCTACACGCGCGGTCCCGGCCTGCACGGGTCGTTGCTGGTCGGCAGCGCCTTTGCGCGAAGCCTGGCGTGGGCGAGGAACCTTCCAATGTGGCCCGTCCACCACATGCGGGCCCACGTGCTCGCCCATTGGCTTGCGGATGCCCAGCCGCCAAGCGGACCCATGATGGCTCTCACCGTGTCCGGGGGGCACACCCAGCTGGTGGACGTGCGCAGTCCCTGGGAGCTGGAGGTCGTCGGGACCACGCTGGACGATGCGGCAGGAGAGGCGTTCGACAAGGTGGCCAAGATGATCGGCCTCCCGTACCCGGGCGGTCCGCACGTCGACCGCCTCGCCCAGGAGGGAGACCCCGATGCCTTCGCGTTTGCAGCACCGAGGATGGACGGCCTCGATTTCAGTTTCAGCGGACTCAAGACGTCCGTCCTCCGGACCTTGGAGAAGGGCGGGGGAGAATCGATGGAGCGCGATGGCTGGCGCGCCGATGTGTGCGCCTCGCTGCAACGGACCATCGTGACGATGCTCGTGTCGCGTCTGGAAGAAGCAGCGGACCTCCACGGGCGGTCGGCCATCGCCATCCAGGGGGGCGTGAGCGCCAATTCAGGGCTCCGAAAGGCGGTCCAGTCACTGGGCGAGCGGCGCGGATGGTCCGTGCACATTCCCCCGTTCAAATACTGCACGGACAACGGGGCCATGATCGCCATGGCCGGTCAGTTCGCCGCGATGAACGGAGAGGAGGGAACCCTGTCGGATGGTCCCCTGCCGAGGTGGCCGATGGTGACGACTCAGGCCTGAGCCACGGCCATCGCTTCCTGCAGGTGGTCCGTCAAGAGGGACCAATAGCTCCGGGTCCACGACTCGGTCATCCATCCGTCGTCTCCGGCAGGGACACCGATGTGGTTCAGGATAAGGGTCGTTTGGCCGGCTTCGTTTCGGGACAGGCGCATGTCCACGGTCGTGAAGTGTCCGGCTGGGAATTTCTTGTGGGTCCAGGCCAGCACAATCCGCTTGTTCTGGACCAAGTGCAGGAAATACCCCGTGTGGTTCTGGTTGCAGAGGGAAAAGGCACCGCCCTCGTGGGGTTGGATCAGCGCGTCTTTTCCGGTGAAGGCCACATGGGCGTCCTGGTCGAGCAAGGCGTCAAAGACCTTGGCCGGTGCGGCCGGAAGTTCAATGACCTGATAGATGTTCTCCGTTTGGAGTTTCATGACAGTCCAAGGTGAACTGGCAAGATATGGACGGATGATGGAGTCATCGAGCGGGAACATCAAGACGTTGTCCACAACTGCCTTCGGCAGGGAAGGGTGAGGCGCGCACGGGTTTCTTCCGCGTCCGTTTCCATGAACAGGGCCTTTTTTCCGCTGTGCTGGTCCATCAGTTGCAGTCGGTGTCGGATCAGGTCCGTGGCATGGCGCCGTCTTCGGGGAGACGCGTGGGGATCGGTTCTGTCACCTTCCAAGGCGGGGGCACTCGGGTGGCGGGAATTCCGAACCGTGACCAGCACCTTGTCGGCCCCTTCCTGCTCCACCTTCACCGACAACCGCCCATCCCCGTCCACAGCCGTTCCGCCGAGGCCATGCCAAAGCGCATTTTCGACCAGGGGTTGAACCATGAACGCCGGGATTTCCCAGGTGGACAACGTGTCGGGGACGGGGTGGAGCGTCCATTCCACGGGGCGGTTGATTCGGCGCAATTCCAATTGGATGTAATCCCCCAACATCGACCACTCCCGGTCGAGTGTCAACCAACCACCGCGCCCAGCATCCATCTGGTCGACGGCCAACCGCCGAAAGGCCCTGAGGTTGGACAGCCCCGCCGTCCGGTCGCCATTCAGGAAGTCGTGCATGACGCCACTCAACGCGTTGAACAGGAAATGCGGGTCCATGAGGTGCCGCAGCGAATCGGACTGGACCCGGGCGAGTTCCCTGCGCTTCAGCAGCGATTGCTGGGCAATCCATTGTTCGGCCTTGAGCCGGGTTTGCCAATGCGTCATTTCCTGCTTGCGCCGCCGGCGCTCCCGGTGAATGTGGCGCCGGACGGAACGCTCGAGCACCGTCCAGGACGACGCCAGACTGAGCCAGGCTGAACCATACCACAGCGGGTTGTCGTCACCGCTCAGGATGGCCAGCAGACAGATGGCCGTGATGACGGCCCAGAAAGGCCAAATGGCCGTCTTGGGTTCGAGCAGCCTCCACTGCGTCCACTTCTTCCACTCTGCACGGTCCAACTGGCTTGTGGTCCACCCGATGCCGATGAGCATGGCGATCACGCCCGCCCAGAAGAGAGCGGGCATCCACACTGTGGGGTCTTGCAGGAACGCCATGGCCCCCAATCAAACCGCCATGGGGACGTGCGCAAATGCACGCGCGGTGCATTTGTGGATGAGCCCTCGGAATTTGTGGGCGGGTCAGTCCTCGAACGCGAGGCGCAAGCCCTGCTTCAGCTTCCGGTTGTACTCGTCGATGAGCCACTGACGGTAGTTGTCCGTGGTTTTCGAGATGCACTTGGTGTAGTCCCGGATGCGCTGTTCGATGTCGCCGTCGAGCTCGTCGATCAACTCGATGGCGTGGAACTCGTCCTCGGCCACCCGCTTGATCATGACGACGTGGTTCTGGAGGCTGACTTCGATGGCCTCCTTCGGGCGCTTGCCTTTCCGGGTGGCCTCGATGTAGGCGTCCTTCATGGAGAAGGGCTCAAGCTCTTCCACGCGGAACAGGACCTTGAGCCGTTCCGGCATGTCGTACACGAAGGTCTCCTCGATTTCCTCGTCGGTGTAGAGTCCTTCGAGGTAGGCGTTGGGGGCGCGGAAGATGTCCTGCCAGTTGACGTGGGCGTCCCAGAGGCCGAAGCGGCGGGCATTGTTGCCCAAATCGATGACGGTGAAGTCCTTCTTCTTTCCGAACACGCGGGATCCGCGGCCGATCATCTGGTGGTAGAGCGTCAGCGACTTCGTCGCGCGGTTCAGGATGATGGTCTCCACGGAGGGCTCGTCGAAGCCGGTCGTCAGGATGCTGACCGAGGTCAGGATGGCATCGGGCTTCTCGTGGAACCACGTCAGGATGTCCTGCCGCTCCTTTTCGGTGTGGGTGTTGTCGAGGTGCCGGATCTCGTAGCCTTCCTCCTTGAACAACTGCGCCACCATCAAGGAGGTGTGGATGCCGTTGTTGAAGATGAGGGTCTTGGTCCCCTTGGCCTTTTCCTCGTAGGCGTAGAGCAACTTCTCCTGCATGAAGTAGTTGCCGTAGAGCCGCTCCGAACTGGACACGGTGTAGTCTCCGTTGATGCCCACCTTGAGGGATTTCAGGTTGACATCGTAGCTGTAGGTCATGGCGCGGGCGAGGTACCCGTCGTCGACCAGCGTGGAGATGGATTCTCCGACGATGAGCTCCTGGTAGTTGTCCTTCAGCGGAAGCTTGATGTTGCTCGACAGTGGCGTGGCCGTCACGCCGAGCAGAATCTGTCCCTCGAAGAACTTGAACAGCTTCCGGAAGCTGTTGTAGTGGGCCTCGTCGATCACCACCAGCCCCAGATTGTCAAACGCGATGTGCTCGTCGCTGAGGCGGTTGTTGAGGGTCTCCACCATGGCGACGTAGCACCAATGCTCCTTGTCCTCGTCGAGCATCTTCACCTTGGAGTCGATGATCTTGTTCTCGACGCCGATGTCCGAGAGCATCCGGCTGGTCTGGCCGAGCAGTTCGATGCGGTGGGTGAGGATGAGGACCTTTTTGCCCTGCTCGAGGATGAAGCGCTTGGCGAGTTCGCTGAAGATGACCGTCTTGCCGCCGCCGGTGGGCAGTTGGTACAGCAGATTGTAGTTCTCGGGGAAATTCCGCATCCGCTCGAGGATGGCGTCAATGGCCTTGCTTTGGTAGCCGTACAGCTTCTTTCCTTCGGTGGAAATGAGCTTCTCCTTGAGCGAATCGATCATCATCGGGGGCCGCAAAAGTACCCCGTGCAATGCCCTCGGCCAATGGAAGCCGCCCCCTATTTTCGGAGGTTTCACACATGTCGTCTACAAGCATGTCACCGTTGGACCCGGCCCGAATCGCCGAAGAGGTGGCCGGGTGGGGCAGCCTGCTCCGGCCCGGCATGTCCGATGCCTTGTGCGCGGCGTTGCAGGACGCCTATCGGACGGCCCCTTGTCACCCCGCGCCTTCGTTGTGGTTTGACGCGTTCCGGGCAGTCGGCACGCCGGACGACGTGCGGGTGTGCATCCTCGGCCAGGACCCGTACCACGGCCCCGGGCAGGCCAACGGACTCGCCTTTTCGGTGTCCAAAGGCATGCCCATTCCCCCTTCGTTGCGCAACATCTACAAGGAGATCGCCCGGGACTGTGGGGGCACCCCGCCGGCCCATGGCGACCTGACTGCGTGGGCGCGCCAAGGTGTGCTCCTGCTGAATGACGTCCTGTCCGTCGAGGAGGGGAAAGCCGGTTCCCACGGCCGGTTGGGTTGGCAGGAGGTCACCCGGAGTGCGCTGTCCGCATTGGACCGCCGTCCTGTCGTTTTCTTGCTGTGGGGCCGGCATGCAAGGAGCCACCGGGACCGGCTGGCCGCCCTCCATTCCGAGCACCTGATCCTGGAGGCGGCCCACCCCAGTCCGCTCAGCGCCCACCGGGGGTTCCTCGGGTGCGGCCATTTCGGACAGGTGAACCGGTGGCTCGAAGACCGGGGCGAATCGCCCGTCACGTGGTTCGACGGGCTGTGGTGAGAAGCGGGTCGGGGTACTTTTGTGGCATGACGACTCCGGCTCGAGAGACTCCATGGCAGTGCACGACCGTGCTCGAGGGACACCTCGGTGCCGTCTACGACCTGGCGCCCCATGGCGCCGACGGGCTGTGGAGCGTCGGAGGAGATGGCTGTTTGGTTCATTGGTCTCGGAAGGACGGCCAGTGGAACCCCGTGGGTGAGGCCCGCGCCAAGGCCGACGAGGCCCTGTTCTGCCTCAGCGTGTTGCCGGACGGGACGGTCGTCAGCGGCGGGGCGTCGGGCGGCATCCTGTCGTGGAGGTCGGGGCAGGTGGCCTTTCACCCGGGTCACGACGGCGGCACTTTCGTGATTGAGGGAGCCCACAGCGGTGGCGCGGATGGCGCCTTGCGCCAGTGGGAGAGCGGCGAACCGGTGGCCGAAGCCGGGGCCCGCATCCGGTGCGTCCTGCATCGCAAGGGGGAAACTTGGCTGGGGACCCACGAGGGAATGGCCATCCGAGCCGGTGACCGCAAAGCGGCTCGCCTCCATGACGGGAGTCTCCGGGCCCTGTTGGATTGGCCCGGGAAATCCGCGGTCGGCAGTGCAGGCGCTGATGGCCGCATCCGAATCTGGACCGTGGACGAGGCGGGCGAGTGGACCGAGGTTCTGTCCGTGGAGGCCCACAAGGGAACCATTTACCGGCTGGCGTCCTCTCCCGACGGGCAGTGGGTGGCCTCGTCCTCTCGGGACCGCAGTGTGGCCGTCTGGAATGCAAAGGACATGTCGCTCCACGCCCGGTTCACGCGAACGGGAAGCGAGGGGCACCTGCGCTCCGTCAATGCGCTCTGCTGGTTGGATGACCGGACCTTGGCCGCCGGCGGAGACGACCGGCGCATCCTCATCTGGGAGCGGAAAGACGCCTGAGGTCCTGTGCTTTGCGACCGGTACGGGAGCTACCTTTGCCCGCGATGAGCAAGCCGAGCATTCCCAAGGGAACACGCGATTTCACCCCCGCCGTGATGGCGAGGCGCCAGTGGATCTTCTCGACGTTGCGGGCCGCCTTTGAGGCCCGTGGTTTCGTGCCGATTGAAACGCCGGCCATGGAGTCGCTGGCGACGCTGACGGGCAAATACGGAGAGGAGGGAGACCAGCTCATTTTCAAGCTGCTCAACAACGGGGATTTCCTCGCCAAGGCGCAGGATGACACGCTCTCTGCACGCGACAGCAAGGCCCTGTCCTTCCAGATTTCCAAGAAGGCCCTTCGCTATGACCTGACCGTGCCGTTTGCCCGGTTCGTGACCATGCACCGCAACGACCTGCCGATGCCGTTCAAACGGTACCAGATGCAGACGGTCTGGCGCGGGGATCGCCCCGGACGGGGACGGTATCAGGAATTCGTCCAATGCGATGCGGACATCATCGGGTCCACCGGCATCCTGTGCGAGTTGGAGCTCGTCAGCCTGTTCGATGAGGCCTTGCGAGCCCTGCGCGTTCCGGGATACCGCATCCTGGTCAATGACCGCCGCATCCTGGCCGGAATCGCCGACACCATCGGTGTCGAAGACGGACGCCTGACGGATTGGACCGTCGCGGTCGACAAGCTGGACAAAGTGGGCGTCGATGGCGTCTGCGAGGAGCTCGAGCGCCGCGGATTCGGCGCGGAGGTCCAGACCGGTACCCGGAGCATGCTGGCCCCGCGCCCGGGAGGAGAGGCGGGCATGACCGCCCTGCTCGAGGAGTTTGCGCACCCGATGGTGGAGGAGGGCATCGCCTCCCTCCGCACGCTGTGGACCCTCGCCTCGGAAGAGGGCATTGGTGAGCCCGAATTGGTCTTCGCCCCGGGACTCGCCCGGGGATTGAACTACTACACCGGGGCCATCTTCGAAGTGCAGGTCGAGGATGCCCCTGTCGGCAGCATCTGCGGAGGAGGACGCTATGACGACCTCACCGGCATCTTCGGCATGCCCGGCGTGAGCGGCGTGGGCATCAGCTTTGGTGCAGACCGCATCTACGACGTCCTGGAGCACTTCGGGAAATTCCCGGACAACCTGGCGACGGCGCTCGACGTCCTCGTCCTCCACATGGGGGAGGCGTCCGTCCCGGCCATGCTGTCTGCCGCGCGACAATGCCGGGAGCGCGGGCTGCGGACCGAGGTCTACCCCGAGGCCGCCAAACTCAAGAAGCAGTTCAAGTATGCCGATGACCGGGGCGTTCCCCATGTGTTGGTCTTCGGCAGTGATGAAATCGCCGACGGCACCTGCACCTTGCGCGACATGCAGTCCGGCGACCAGACGACAGGGCCCTTCGCGGCTGCCCTCGATCGCATCAGCGGCTGAGGCCCGGGGTCAAAGCCGGCCCGCGCGGGTCACTCCGGAATCAAGGGCAACTCGAAGTCCCAGCTTCCCCCGGCGTGGGCAATCCCGCCGCGGCGAAGAAGGAAGGCGGTGTCCCAATCCTGGGCCGCGCTGTCCGACCAAAGGGTGACGGGCCCGTCGGAGGTGGACAGCTTGACCCGGCCGGATTCGACCGACCACGTCCATTGGACAGGGGCATTCGACTCCCGCTCGAGCAGGGCCAGCCCCATCCGTTCGGCCATGCCGAGGAACAGGGTGGAGGGCACTTTGCGGGCGTAGAGGGTGGAGCCCGGCGCCGGCGCACCGGCGATGGAAATTGGGCTGCAGCCGAGCTGTTCCAGCCACCGGGCCCATCGGTCGACATGGCCTGCAGTCTCTCCAAAGGCAATGTCATCCCGGTCTCGCTCCATGAACACGTGCCGCAGGTGGGTCGCCATGCCGCCGACCAGCGCGGCAGCCTGGTGCCGATCGAGTTCCGGCGCAGTGAGCCGCTGCTCGAGGGTCTGGAACAACTGGTGGACGTCATGGCCATCGTCCCGGGACAGGAGCAGGGTGGATCGGCATCGCCTCATTCTCCGGTCCATGGCCTCGTGTTCGCGGGCCCGCATGATGTCGTCCTGGATGCTGCCCCGGCGCCAGATGATCCAGGCCATTTCCCGGGCAGCCCGGGTCTCTTCGAGTTTGACCCTCTCGGATTGTTGGTGGCAGAGGAGATGAAGGGGAACAAGGGGCAGCATGCCGAGGAGGGCCCATGGTTCAGCCGGCATGCCCAACCAACAGGACAACAGGATGGGCAGGGCCAGGACGGCCGGCAACAGCTTCAGCCACAGCAGACGGAACGACATCCTCGGAGGGGCGTCAGGATCCGAGGGCAGAGCGCCCAGCATGAAGGCAGGGAATTCCTCAAGGTCCTCCAGCTGGGGCATGGGTTTCCTGCTGGCGAGGAGCACCAGAAGGGTCATCCAAGGCAAAAGCGTCCAGAAGAGAAGGGGGAACATGCCAGACGGAGGTTTCCCTCAATCTAGACCATCGAGCAGGGTGCGGATGGCGTCGTAGGCCGCGTTTTGTGTGCGGTGGGTGTCGTTTTGCAATCGCTCCCATGCGGACGGGAATCCGGGGTGGGATTTGACCCGATGGAGGATCTCCCGGTCGAGCAGAGCCGTCAAGGCCGCCAGTTCCTGTCGTTGTCGCCGGTCCATCAATTGACCACTGGTGCTGGCGGCATCCAGCCGGTCTTCGATGCGGCCAATCCACGCTTCGACGGCGCCCTTGTCCAGTCCGGAGCTCAAGCCCATGAGCGGCGCTTCGCCATCCAGGGGAGGCTGCATCAGGGAGAGGGCCCCTTGGAATGCGGCCAGACTCGACTTGGCGAGGTCGATCTGTTCGGCTGGGCCATCGGCCTTGTTCATCAGCACGACGTCGGCCCACTCCAGAATGCCCCGCTTGATGCCCTGCACGCCATCCCCGCCTCCGGGGAGCATGAGGAGCACGAACGCATCCGTCATTCTCCTGACTTCGGTCTCGCTCTGGCCCACGCCGACGGTTTCGATCAGGATCCGGTCGAATCCGGCGGACTCGCAGAGGTGCATTGTCTCCATGGTGGCCCGTGCCACGCCGCCCAAGGTGTTGCCGGCCGGAGAGGGGCGGACGAACGCGTCCGGGTGCCGGGAGAGGGACGCCATGCGCGTCTTGTCGCCAAGCATGCTGCCGCCGGTCCGGCTGCTCGAAGGGTCCACGGCCAGGACGGCCACCCGGTGGCCGCGCTCGATCAAGGCCATGCCCGCGGCCTCGATCCAGGTGCTCTTGCCCACACCGGGAACGCCGGTGATGCCAAGGCGTCGCGTGGTGGCCGGGGCGGCGGGCATGGCCGCCAGCAGCTGCGCCACGTCTTCCCGGTCCGCGTCCCGGCGGCTCTCCACCAAGCTGATGGCCCGGGCGAGGGCGGTGCGGTCGCCGGCTGCGATGGCGTCAGCCCAGGCCCGCACATCACGTCGCGCACCGGCTTTGGCATTCCGAATGTTCCGGACTGCCCGGGATCGCGCCTCGTTTTCAGGGTCTTTGGCCATGACGCTCCCAAGTTAGGCGGTAGTTTGGCCCCGTGAATCGACGCCGCCTTCGAATCCCCCCGCCAACCCTCGGGCTTCTCGTGGTGCTGCTGTCATCCGGAACGGGATGGGGGCAGATGGTCGAGGACTCCACGCGGGTGGCTGTGCCATTGTCGGGCGAGGTCCTCGGACCGGATGGCCGGGGTCTTCCGGGCTGCATGATCGTGAACCGCTCAACCGGCGAGGGCCGGTTCGGCAGCGCCAGCGGCCGCTTTGCCCTGACGGTGATGCCCGGAGACACCTTGCAGTTCGCCGCCATCGGATTCCGCACCGTGTCGCGGCGCGTCCCGGAAGCGACCCCGGATGCCGGCCTGAGTTGGTCCATTCACCTCGCCCGCATCATCGTTGAGGTCTCCACGGCGGAGGTCATTGCGCCCCGGGAATTGGGGGAGATCGTCCGGGACATCGAAGCGCTGGGCTACGACGAGAAGGAGCACCGGACGAGTGGCATCGACGCGCTGACGAGCCCGATCACGTTCTTGTACGAGCAGTTCAACCGGATGGAGCGGAGCAAGCGGGAAGTGGCCCGTTTGGAAAACGAGGACCGGCGGCGGGAGCTGCTGAAGGAGCTCCTGGGCAAATACGTGGACTATGAGATTGTCGACCTCGAACCCGGCGATTTCGATGCGTTCGTGGCGTTCATGGATCCGGGAGAGGCGGTGCTGAAGGCGCTCACCCAATACGAGTTCATCCTGTGGACCCGCGAGCGATTCACGGCCTGGAAGGCCCGGTCCAACCGACTGGAAGGAACCGACTTCGAATACCAGTGGGACGATTGAGCCCCTCGAATCACTCCAGGTAGGAGGAGTTGAGGTAGAAGGCGAAGGCCTTGAAGATCAAACCGGCTCCGGCCACGGCCACCCCGAATATGCGCAGGCCCCTGCCTTTTTGGTACGTGTCAAAGCGAACGACCAGATCGATGAAGAGGGAGAACGCGGCAACCGCTTCGAACAGGGTCACCCACCCGCGGCGGGCATCGATGAACGCCATGGCCTTCGACGCCGGATTGTCCGCCATCGAGTCCAGCGCGATGTCCGCCAGGAACAGAGCGTTGTAGGCGACGAGCAGGATGAGGCTGGCGTCGAGCAGGCGCTGTTCGACTCCGGAATCTGTGGTCTGGCTCATGGCGCGAAATTAGGGGCGGGGCCTGCCGGTTCGGCGACCGGGTTGTCCGAGACAACAAAACCGGTCTTACATTCGTTGTCCCCCTGCCATGCAAGATTTGAACCGCCCTAAAGTCCGCGTGATTGCCCTCGGTAAGAATGGCCACCCTTCCGGTCATGACGACCAGGACCGACACGGGCGGTTGCAGCGCCACCTCGTGGTGGCCATGGGCCTGCTCTGGCTCCTCGCCTTTGCGACAGGGTGCAGCCGCAACTCCAAGAACTGCAGCGCCTACGACGGCGTGACGTTCGAACAGGCTGCGCTGCCGGGAGCCGAGGCTTCTCAGAACTGAAAGTAGATGAACGGCGTTCCGCCGGCGGACAGCACCACCATGGCCACCAGCACGGCGGCTGTGGCGCACACCACCTGTACGCCCCATCCCGCCTGGGTGAAGGCCGCCCGATAGGCCTGCTTCCACCGTGAGGGCAGCAGGTGGATGGCGTAGCCGAGGGCCATCACCGCGAAGACATGTCCGTAGTGGGACAGGACGTCCGCCACAACGGCCGGTGGCGTGGCCGTGCCCACCGTGCGGAGAACCTGGTTGGCCGCATCCCATTCGGCCCCGAGGTCGTGTTCCGAACCGAACGACGCCCACGTCGTGTGCGATGCGGTCCGGAACCAGATGCGGGTGAAGGTGATGAAGTGGAAGGTGATCAACACGGCGATCGCCCGTTTCCAGAACCGGTCTTTGGTCTCCCACGGGCTCACCTTGCGCCAGAGCTTGTAGACGGTGATGCCGAGGCCATTGAGTCCTCCCCAGATGACGAAGTTCCAGCTGGCGCCGTGCCACAGTCCTCCGAGGAGCATGGTCATCCAGATGTTGACGTTGGTGATGACCCACCGGTTGAACCGGGGAATGCGGGCCATCGTCACTGCCCCGCCGAGGAGGGTGGCGAGCAACACGGCCAACGTGGTCACGGTCGGACTCAGCAAGACCACGAAGGACAGGAGGAACCCGGCGCTGATGGCCGTGAACCACGACGCGCTCCGGTTGCCGCCCATCGGGATGTAGAGGTAGTCCTTGAGCCAACCCGACAGGCTCATGTGCCAGCGCCGCCAGAAGTTGCCGCAGCTGTCCGCCTTGTAGGGGCTGTTGAAGTTCTGGGGCAACCGGTACCCCATCAACAGCGCGACGCCGATGGCCATGTCGGTGTATCCACTGAAGTCGGCATAGACCTGCAGGGAGTAACCGTAGAGCGCCATGAGCATCTCGAAACCGCTGTGGGCCTCGGGCGCAGCAAAGACGCGGTCGTTGAAGTTGACGGCGATCCAGTCGGCCAGCAGGACCTTTTTGAGCAGGCCATTGAGAATCCAGAATCCGGCCAGGCCCACCGTGGCGCGGGTGACGGTGGCCGGTTTGAGAATCTGGGGCACGAAATCCGCAGCGCGCACGATGGGGCCCGCCACCAGCTGGGGAAAGAAGGACACGTAGAACCCGAAGTCCGTCAGCCGGCGGAGCGGCGCCACGTGGCCCCGGTGGATGTCCACGGTATAGCTGATGGTCTGGAAGGTGTAGAAGCTGATGCCGACGGGGAGCAGGATCCGGTCGACGGACCAGGACGTCCCGAGCGCAGCATTGGCCCCCATGGCCAGCCAGTTCCGCGGAATGATGTGGGCGCCCGTCGCGCCGTTCCACGCGTCGGTGAGGAAGTAGGTGTACTTGAAATAGAACAGCAGGCCGAGGTTGAGCGCGATGCTCAGGGCGAGCCACCCGGTCCGCCTTCCCGGTTGTTCGGCCCGGGCGATGCGGTGTCCGATGAGGTGGTCGCTGACTGTGGAGAAGAGCAGGATGAGCACGAACCAGCCCGACGTCTTCCAGTAGAACAGGAGGCTGGCGAGCAGGAGCCAGACATGACGAAGGGTCCGGTGCCGGTCGCGGTTCCAGACGGCATCCACTGCCAGCACCACCAGGAGGAAGAGCCAGAACCCGCCGTCCAGGAAGGTCCACGGGGCACCGGGGTCGTGGGAGAAGAAGCCGAGCGCGTCCATCATCGTGTGTCCTGGCTGGTGTCCTGGCTGGTGAGGGCGGCCCGAACGAGGGTGTCGTACAGGAGCTCGCCGATGAGCACATACCCGGTGCGGTTGAAGTGCAGGTGATCGCCGGCGGCGAACCCCGCGGTCTGCAAACGGTCCATGGAATGGGGCCCGCCAAGGGCGCCATACAGGTCCCAGCAGGCCACGTCCCATTCCTCGACCAGTTCGGCCATGGCGGTCCTGACCCGCTCCGCATTGGGGTTGTGCCGGCTCCGGTAGTGGCTGTCGTTGTTGGTGACCAGCAGGATTTCGAGGTCCGGGTGGGCCGTGCGGAAAGCCTCGATCAATTGGCCATAGCGGTCCTTGAACCGGTCGGGATTGAACCGGTCCCGGCCCATGTGCGCATCGTTGATCCCCCACGCCAGGATGGCCAGGTCGGCAGGGAAAGGCGTCCATTGGTCCACCAGATGGGGGTGACGCAACCAGGCGGCGGTGCTCGCCCCGTTGCCCCCGAGGTCATGGTACACGAGGTCCGCGTTGCGCTCCTCCATCCAGATGCCCTGGAGCCGGGCGAGGCTGTCGGGGGTCCACAGGCAGAGCGTGTCCGCCGTCGCGGGCGCCCACGCCCATTCGCTGCCCGGCGCGGCCAGGATGTGAACGTCATCCAGACAGCCTTGGCGCTCGCCGTTCCAGACCCGGACGGTGTCGGGGTGGATGGCGGTGGCTTCCATGCCGGTCAGCCCCCATTGGCCGCTGTGGCGGCGGTGGGCAGACCGTTGACCGGTCCACTCGCTCACGCTCGACCAACGGACATCAGGCGGACCGTTTTCTCCCGCCAAGCGATGGGGGGGAAGGACACCGCGGCTCACGATGAGGTCGGGGCGGTCCTCGGAGAGCCGTTTCCGAAACGCCCAACCGATTCGACCGGCCTGAACATGGGAGCCGCCGAAGTGGAAAATCGACAGGGGGTCGGACTCCGCAGAATGGCCGCCTCGCTCCAGCGTGGCGCGGAATCGGGTGAGGAACCGGTCGAGGTGGTGGGCGCCGAGCAAGGTTCCGTCGACGGATCCGAGGAAGCCGAGGTCGTCCGAGCGCAGGGGGTCCGTGTCGACCAGCCCTGGAGCGCGGTCACCGAGCTCGGCCTCCAGCGCAGCCTTCTCCTGCGCGGGGGCTACACACGGAGCCATTGCCCAGAGCATCAGACAGCACACCACGCGCTGCCACCGGCGTGCATCACTCCCCATCATCCGCAGCAGGTTGGAGGAGGATGGGGGACGACGACCGGGGTTTCATTCCGGTCATGGCGGGGGTGTTTCCCCCGCGTTCCCAGCGCCGGTATTCGGCCCACAATGCGCGGTCGAGCCACTCGCCGACCTGGCGGGCTCCCCGCGGGGTGAAGTGCACGTGGTCCGGACCGGCCAGCGGCGGTGTCGAGGACACCCAGGCCGGCATGCTGCCCAGCCCCCCCATGGCGTCGAGCAGGTCCCAATGGGCGACTCCAGCGTCCAGACTTGCCTCCCGCAGGGCCACGCGGACCGCGTCGAGGAGGGGGAAGGGCGTCCAGTCCAGTCCGGTTTTCTGTGCCATGTCCGAGGGGCCGATCACGAGGATGGCCGCTGTGGGCGCCAAGGCTTGGAACAGCTGGATCTGGCGCTCGAACCATCCGCCGTACCGCTCTGCCGCCGCCGTGTCGCGGGTGTACGGCACGGTGTTGCCGCCGAATTGCAGCACAATCAGGTCCGGGCCGATGTCGTGGAGTTGGCGGGAGAAGGGTGCCCGGTCCAATTTTCGGAACAGCGTGCCGGAGGCACCCCGCATGGCCACGGAGTGCCACTGCACGCCAGCCCCCACCGGATGCAGGGAGAACAACCGCGGCGGAAGGCCCTCGAAGCAGACTTCGATGGGATCGAGTCCGGCGTCCATGGCCGTGCCGGGCAGAATGAGGGTGCCCGGGAGGGAGCCGGGAATCAGGGTGTCCACCGGTTCGCCGTCCACGCGGATGACGCACGGGGCATGGACCGAGTCGTGGGTCAGGGCCAAGTGATCCCATCGGCCAAATCCGGCCGGGCTCCGTCGCTCGCGCCCAACCGCAATGCAGGCCGGTCCGTCCAACGTGTCCGCTGTGGCATAGCTCGCGAGCAATCCATAGTTCTCGTCGAGGTCGGTGGTGTCCCGTCGGCCGAATCGGGTGTGGCGCTTCCACGACCCGGTGGCCCTTTGCGTCAAGGCAAAGCTTTGAACGAGCGGAATGGGAGGCTGAATGCCGGGGCCATAGCCGCCCCAACGGTCCTGCCACCGCTTGCGGAGGGTGCCGGAAATCCGGTCGCCCTCAATCTGACTGTCGCCATAGTGAAGGACCTGGACGGGCTCTCCGGCCTTGAGGCGCGCAAACAGCCGGTGGAAGGCCTCGGTCTCCTGTTCGGGAATCCGGATGCGAAGGCTGCCTGGAATCCAATCCCCAGCGGCAGTTCCGGTGGGCGGGGATGTCGAGACCACCGGGCCAGGACGCTCAGCCGGAGCGGAGGCAGGCCGTCCGGTGTCCGGTTGGAGGGCAGCCGCCGAAGGCGTGGCGGGAGAGCCGGGGTCGAGGGTGTCCGCAGGGAGTGGGGCTGCCGATGAGTCGGGCGTGGACACAGAGGCGCTGGCCGACGCGGAATCGAGGGCCTCGACGGAGGCCAACTGTTCGTCGTATTGGTCGAGCAGGGCCTGCACGTCCTCCGGCTTCCATTGGGGAATGATGGCCGTGCTGGGTTCCGGGGTCAACCAACCGGCCGCGATGGCGGGCAATTCGACCCGCACCGTCTTGCCCGCGACCGTCCACCCTTCGTCGGGACAGAGCCCAGCCACCAGGATGCACAGGGCGCCGACGGGAATCAGCAGCGCCAGCGGCCGCCAACGGGCATCGGGGGGAGGGGGAGTTGACGCGCTCAACGGACGGGGATTCGGATGCGCATGCCGGGCCTCAGCGATTCCGGCGCGATGTCATTGAGATCAAGGAGGTCGGCCAGTCCAACGCCGGGTGTGGCGGAGGCGATGGACCAATAGGAATCTCCGGTTTCGACCGTGTACCACACCCAGTCCGTGCGGGCATCGGGGGCCGTCGGAGAGGAGCCCCCCTTTGCAGAGCGCGCATCCGCCGGGTCGGGCGGGATGCCGCCCCGGAGAATCAACGTCTGACCCACACGGATGAGGTCCCCGTCGAGTCCATTCCAACGGCGCAGTTCTTCGATGCGGACGCCGGTGCGCCGGGCAATGGTTCCGAGCACATCCCCCGGCCGAACCGTGTAGGTCCATTCGAGCGAGCGGGGCTCGGGGCGTTCTGCCGAGCACCATTCCACCCCGGAGTCCGGGGCCTGTTCGATCCACGCGGCTCGGACCCGAACGGAGGGGCGGACGTCCGTGACGCCGATCGAGTCCGTGGTGAACCACGGGTTCTCCTGTTTCAACGCCTTGAGCGTCCAATCGGTGCTGCGGTGGTGACTGAAATAGAGCGGGCCGGCCTCGTCGCACTGGAAAGACGTCCATTCCTTCTCCCTCAGGGCCCACAGCGCGTGAAGGCGATCCCGCTTGAAGTTGCGGTCGACCTGCACCATCACCCGAAGCAGGTGGAGCCAGCCGAGCAGGTCGGCATCCAGTGCGTCAGCATCGTAGGCGTCTCCCGCGGATTTTCCGCGGACAAAGGCCAGCACCTGTCTCACCGGGGAATCCGGGAACCAGGATTGCGCGCGTT
>JBMYZR010000035.1:0-24756 GCA_049610565.1 Flavobacteriales bacterium
TCCTCGTCCCCGGTGATGACGCAGACATTGTCGATGTAGAACTCCTGTCCGGCCACCGCCAATTCCTGGACGTTGCCCGTCAGGATGACCTCACCGGCAATGAACCCGAAGTAGGTGTTGTAGGTCACCAGGACATTGACGCCGCCGAGGGCACCGCCCATGTTGTCGATGTCGTCGACGAGCAGGCTGCCGTTGATGCGCAGGTTCTCGAGGCCTCCGTAATCGATGAACTCGAACTTGACCTGCTGCACGGCGGCGACACCGGTCAGGTCGTAGACGGCGGAAATGTTGTTGAGCCAGAGCACCTGACCGTTGCCGGCTTCAGGCTGAGCGGCCATGATCTCGGCGGAACCGAAGTTGGTGGATCCGTCGACGTAGGTGATGTCCTCGAAGGAGAGGTCAATGCCGTCTTCGGAGGCCACGGTCACACCCGGACCCGGTATGGTGACCGGGCCGAAGGCCATCAGCTCGTGGGTGAACTCCACATCGCAGCTGTCCACCTGGTCCGTGCCCCCGCCACAGTCCACGCTCACATACTGGCAGTAGGTGTCCGTGCAGTTCGGGTCATTGAAGTCCGTGACGGTCACGCAGACGAGTTGGCCCGGTTGCGCGATGGGATGGGTGAAGTTGGGGCCCGCCGGCACCGGAATGCCGCCAATGGTCCAATCGAGAATGCCCGGCGTGCCGATGTAGTTGAATTCGGCGATGCAGTTGCCGATGTCCATCGCAGCGAAGGCGGCCAGTGCGAAACACGGAATCTCGATGTCGCAGGTGGGAATGTCAAGGCCGGGGAGGTCCGTCACGAGGACGGGGATGGTCTCCAGGACGAAGACACTGAGACTGATTGACAGTGGAGTTTGGCTCGACCCGGACAGGAGGAACTGCCCCCCTCCGAGGTTCTGGCCGCTGCCGGCCACATTGCCGTCCGCATCGATGAGGTGGATGCCGAGGGAGTCAATCTGATCTTCCCAAATGCCGAGGTCGATGGTCAGCAGGGACTGGCATCCATCGGCGTCGAGACTGGTGAGCTGGATGTCGAGTCCCTCCAGGAAGGTGGTGTCGTCCACCGTCGTGATGTCCGGTGCCACTGTGCCGTCCGCACCGCTGATGCAGAGGTCGTCGAGGAACAGTTCCTGTCCGCCCACGCTGAACTTGTCGACGTCACCGATGAGGGAGATCGTGCCTTCGAAGGCGTACCCCAGACTCGTGCCGGTGACCTCGACGAGGACGCCGCCGATGACCGCGCCGTGGAAGGCCGTCAGCCCCCCGTATCCGTTGGGGCTGATGACCGGAGCGGAACCGTTGATCGACAGGTTCTCAAACCCGCCCTGGTCGCGGAAGGCGAGGCAGACCGTGTCCGTTTCGGCGAGCACCGACTGGATGTCGAACTCAGCCGAGAGGTTGTTGGTCCACAACACGTTTCCGAAGGGCGTGCTTTCGACGCCGAGGAAATTGAAGTAGGTGCCCGACGCGCCCTGCAGGACATCGAGGTAGACGGGCACGCCGTCGCTGGTGACCGCAAGGCCACCCGGGGCGACCGCGATGGTGGCGCCCGCAGTGATGTCTCCGTAGCGATTTCCGACCGTCAGGGACTCGAAGGAGGTGAAGACATCGCAGGTCGCATCGCAATCCGTCGTGTCATCCTGAGGATCGTCCGTGATCTGTCCATCGTGCTTCACGCAGATGTGGTCGACCGCGAACTGCTGGCCTCCGATTTCGAGCTTCTGCACGTTTCCAGTGAGGACCACGGTGCCCGTCTGGTATCCCGCATGGGCTGTCGTGGTCACGGCCATCGTGACGCCGGGCGCCACGTTGGTCACCATGGCCTCCAACTCGCCGGTGAGCAGGGTGTATCCGTTGACCTGGAGGTTCTCCAGTCCGGCACCATCGAAGAACTCGAAGCTGACCTCGGTGACGCCCGAGAAGGCGGAGAGGTCGTAGGCGGCCAGGATGTTGTTGGTCCAGAGGAAGTGGCCGGAGCCGAACGTGGGGAAGGCTGCATCCACGCTGGCCGTACCGTAGGTCATGCCGAACCCGTCGAAGAACTGCTCGAACCCGAGGCTGATGGCGTTCTCCGTGGCGATGGTGGTGCCCGGTGCGCTGTAGGGCAGCATGCCGAGGGCCATCGGGTCATGCGAGAACAGGGCGTCGCAGAGTGTATCCAGGGAGAACGGGGGCAGCGGCGGGATGATGATGCCCGGCACGTCCACGATCGTCTCGATGAGGCCGGGGGTGATGGTGCCCGGGGGCAGGTCGACGAGGGTGAGGCCACCGAGGGTGATCTGCAGTCCGGAGTTGTCATAGGCGCTGAAGCAGTCCGCGTCCCAGCTGAAGGTGTACGTTCCCGGGGCGAGGGCGAGGGACTCGCTGACCGAGTTCGTGTCCGTCGGCATGGCGCCGCTGGCGACGACGTTGCCCTCCAGGTCGGTGATGGACCAGGGGCCGGAGCTGTCGCCATATCCGTCGTAGTAGTCGATCACGAGATCCTCGGCCGTCGCGCCCGCGTCGAACGGCTCCAGCGTGGCGTTGGTGAGGAGTTGGGCGCCCACATAGGTGAATGGGGTCCACTCACTCATGGGGAATTCGTCTTCCCCGCCGTCGTTGGGCGTCCATTCGCCCATGGGGTATTCCTCTTCTTCCTGGGCGAAGAGTGCTGCCGTGTTGAAGACTTCAACGGTCACCTCAGTGAGGTAGTGGTAATCCTCCAGGCAGACCTGCCCGGTTTCGGTGATCGGAATGGAGGTGTTGCCGTTCAGGGCGAAGGCGGCGGCACCGAGCACACCGTTGTCGTAGTAGAATCCGTCCGGCACGTCCTGCAGGATGTCGCAGTCGTCCTCGGAAGTGGACGAGGCCGCCGTTTCGAAGGCCAGACCACTGCCCGGATCGAAGAAGTCCCACGTGTTGTATCCGATGCCGGGGAGGGTCGGGTCGATGGGGATGAGGTCGGTGAAATTGACGTCCAGTCCATCCGGGTCGATCGGTGATCCCGTGGGGGTGAACATGTCGCCGGGGATATAGGCGGACACCAGCTGGGCGTCGAGTTGGGCGCCGAGCATGATGGCGTTGGGGCCGGCGGCTTGGGCGGCGGCCATCCAATAGAGCGGCCCCGAGGTGTCGTCCGGACATTCGATGACCGGGTGCAGGATTGCCGACTCGAGCACGTACCCGCAATCCAACGCGGTCTGGTAGCTGCCGAGGGTGGTGCTGGGTCCGAGATTGGTGGCGACATCGGCGAAATCCTCTCCATTCTGGAACTGGGACAGGAAGGACACGGCGTCGTCTCCCCCTGGGAACGCGGTGCTGAACGCCATGATCCGGGTGCTGGCTTCGATGGTGCCCGGCAGGTCCACGGCCTCGAATGAACAGGTCACTGGATTGAACCCGAGATCGGGAATCAGATCGGCAATCCGGTCGAAGGGGAAGGGCTCGATGGTGATGCAACTCTCGCGGTCGCACGCCTCGTAGCAGGGGTCGGCTCCCGAGGCGATGCCTCCGTCCTCGTAGATCTTCAGGCAGGCCTCCTTGAACAGGGTGAACCCGGAGAAGCACTTGATGAAGGACATGGGCATGTCGAGATTGATGGGCAGGGTGGTCCCATCGCTGAAGCAGACCTCGGCATCGTAGTCCGCCTCGTCGAGGTCAAACAGGGCCATGTCGAAGGTGATGGCCGCCCGCGTGCCCGTCCAGCCGCCCCAGCAGCCTTCGCCGCAGTAGAGCCACATGTCGAGCCCGTAGTCGGGTGCCTCCGGGGTGACGATGAAGGTCAGGCACTGGGTGTTGGTCGTTCCATCCGGACAGATGACCGTGGCGCACAGTTCGCCGGTGTAGATCCCGTCCGCATAGGCGGCGGCGACATCCTCGACCGATCCGTTGAAGGTGGGGCTCCATTGGCCGTCTGCCGCGGGAACGGCCGTGCCATTGAGCGTCCACGTGATGTCGGCACCGGCCACGGGGCTCACGTTGCCGAGGAGACTGTATTCGATGGAGCAGAGGTCGTACGTGGCGGAGGTGAGGACCGCGCTGAGGTCGTTGTCCGGAGTGCAGTCGTCCCCACAGTCGGGGTTGATCGCCACAATCTGGGTGTAGTCGAGGCCCTGGCAGTTCAGGGCGACTTCGACGAGGGTGATGACGCCTTCGGGGTAGGCCCTGGTGAAGGACGGGTTGCCCGAGCCATCGGAGCCGTCGGCGACGCCGGTCTGCTCGATGACGCCGTCGATGTCCACGTCAAACGAGAGGTCCAGGTCGGCCATGGGGGTGGAGCCGGCATTGCCCACCGTGATGGTGTAGGTCGAGCAATTGACCGCCACGAGGCTGTACGTCAGGCTGACGTCACAGTTGAAGTATTCATCGCACGGGGTGGGCGTGGTGTTCGGGGTGCTGGTGTCCATGGAGATGGGGTCACCGGTGAGGCTGATGTCCTCGATGAAGGGCGTGAAGGGGGCCACTTCGGGAAACTCGAGGGTCATCGGGTGGGTGAATTCGATGCAGCCCGGAAGTCCTCCGAACGCATCCGTTCCCGCCGAATTGACGTGGATGATCGAGGGGTCGAACACGGTGGGGATGTCGTGGGTCCGGCGGTGGCCGATCAGACCGTAGCCGAGCGCGGCCTCACGCAGGTCCATCATTTCGGGGTGGAAGATGATGGGCTGCTGGCCTTGCTGGCTGTTGGCCGCATGGAGTCCGAAGTCGTCTCCGTAGTTGGTGCTGGGGCTGCCCGCATAGATGGTGTGGTCGATGAGGTAGTCCGACGTCACGGTGCCGGTGAGCTCCACGGCCATGAGGAAGGGCACCCGGTCCTTCTCTTCGGTGTCCGGATCACTGTCGAGGTACTCCGGGTCATTGACGTAGCCGGCGATGATGACTTCGGTGTCGCTGTTGGCGTTGAGTCTCCGGTACATCGAGTACCCCTTGAGGCTCGTTTCTGCACCCGGGTTGGTGTAGGCGCCGTCCAAATGGAGTCCACGGGCCTCCACAGCCGAGCCGTCGATGTGGTAATGCAGGGTGGTGAGGCCCCGGTTCCGAACCCAGTTGACCGTCTGGACCAGCGTGAGCTGGTTGGGGTTGTTGGGGCCTGCAGCGTTGAGGACCGCGGCACAGGAGGCCACGGCATGCCGCTGATTCTGGGGCACGATGGGCTCGTTGTCTCCTTCGCCGGGGTACCAGTAGGGAGTCACTTTGGACCAGGCCGGGGTTCCATCGTATTCGACGAGGGCGGCCAGCGGAGCCTGGTGGTACCCGTTCGTGGCGGGGTTCTCGTAGAAGGCATTGGCCGATCCGGACACGAAGTAGCCGATGTCCGGGACATCCAGTACGTGCGCCCCCATGTCGTAGTCCGCTCCATCGGGGTTGTTGAACGAGTCGATGGCGTGCGTCCAGTTCGGGGTGATCGACGTTTGGCTCGCATCGGGCACATCAATTTCCACCAGCACCGCCACGCGCTGCTCGTTGAGTTGGACCCCCGAAATTCCACCGAGCCACCCGGTGAGGGCCAGTTTGCCATTGCGGTAGAGTCCGTGGATCAGGACCAAGCCCTTTTCGGACGCATTGGCTGCCACGTTCTCCTTGATTTCCGCCGTGGCCAACACAGCACCGGTGTTGAGGTCGAAGGTCATCACGATGCTCCGTGTTGCCGCACCGGTCACGCTGGCCGTGATGCCGATCAGGACGCCGGTTTCATTCCCGATGTCCATCACGTGGGCCGCGCGCCACCCGGTCTCCTGCGCATAATCCTTCTCCCAGTCGATGGAGCCATCGGTCTTGACGCGGGAGATCCGCACTGTGGGCAGGCTGTTCTCGCTGGCTCCGTTGGAGACGGTCGAGGCCACAAGCATGTGCTCCGAGCCATCCTGGATTTCCGCCGTGGAGGAGTACACGACGTTGTTGGGCTCGACCAGCACATCGTGCAACTGAGCGTTGGCCGGGTTGGCCATCATCAGGGTCAAAGCGACTGAAATGACCGCCATCAGGGCATGCAAGTGGCGGGAAATCATGGCGTTAAGGCTTTGGTTCCCCTTTGAGGTATGGGCATTTCCGTCGGGCCTCGGATTTTTTCGTCCAGAGGGTATAATTCCAGTTCGCAAATGACTGGAGTCGTTGATAATCAGGGTGAATGGGGCTGATTTCAGGCCTTGGGGACAGGGCCGGTGAGGGCAAGTAGTGTTCATGGCGATTCGAGATAAGGAAGTGAAGGGCTAACTCACTGAATGTGCAGGAATGGGCCGACCGGCCGGCTGACGTTCGTCACCCGTTCCAATGACAATGAAAAAGGGGGGCCGTAGCCCCCCTTTTCGTGTCAGGATGTGTTGACCATGTTGGCGTCACTCGTCGCACTCCTGCGAGAATTCGCCGAGCAGTTCGATGAGGTCATTGACCGAGGTGATGCCGTCGCCGTTGATGTCCGTCGGGCACGGGTTGACCTCTGGGAAGACGCAACTGCCGTCATCGAATTCCGCTGCGCTTTCGTAGTTGAGCGCCGAGACATACGCGCAGCCTCCTTCGAGGCAGGATCCATCGTCATCGGTGGCGTTGGACGCGTAATTCGGTGAGTCGGAATCCGTGCAGCCGGGCACTTCCAGCGCATCACAGATGCCATCGAGGTCGGCGTCGTTCAAGCAGTTTCCGTCGCAGTCATATCCAGGACCGGGGTAGGCGCACATGCCGGGCTCGTTGGCGTCGGGGATGTAGTTGCACGCATTGGGATCCATGCACCCTTCCACCTGGCCGTAGCCTCCGAAGGTGTAGATGGCGTCATAGGGCGCTTCAACATCCCCGCCAAGCAACACGCGGGTGTTCCACTCTCCACTGAGCTCGCCATTGGTGGTGAATTGCGCCAGCAGCACCTTCAGATCGCCTCCAGCATAGCCGTTGGCGTCTCCCACCAGGGCGTACCATGCACCACCATTGATGCCGTCAATCGTGAAGCTGCTGCCCGGAACGCCTCCGCCCGGCTCGAAGTCCGGCACCCAGGGGTGGTCGGAACTCTGGACTGTGAAGATGCTCCCCTCACCATTGTCCGCATCCGGGATGGACGTGTTGCCAATGGTCACCCAGCTGTCGTACTCGAGCGACGGGTAGATCGAGAACAGCAAGGGGTTGATGCCGTTCGGCGTCTGAACGCCCAGAGGACTCTGGTAGAATTGACCCGTGGTCACCGTATGGGAGGGCGCTGTTCCGCCACCTCCCGCCACGGCGAGCATGAAGTCATCCTCCTGGGCCATGGTCATCCAGATGCGCGTGGTGCTGTACCCGGTCAGGTCCACGGTCTCTCCCGTCGCACCGATGAGGAGGCCAATGTCCTCGTGGATGACTTCCACCTCGAGGCCATAGGCCGAGTAATCGGTGTTGTCAAAGTCACAGGATCCGTCATCTTCATCGGCTTCGGGGTTGAAGTTGACCGCCAGGGGATTGGTGCAACCGGCTGCGGGAGCCACGATGCAGAGGTCATCGACCCACATGTTCTCACCACCAAGGTCCAGGGAATTCACGTCCCCATTGATGGTCATGACGCCGGCGTATCCGGTCACGTTGCCGTCGGCATCCGTTTCGGTGTAACCGTTGACGGTCAGGAAGCAGCCGGCGATTGGAACGCCGGAGTAGCCGTCGAAGTAGTCGACAGACTCGGCGTACGCCGTCCCGTTCAGCCGGAAGAAGAGGGTGGAGCCCGTCACCCGGAAGGCGAAGCAGACGGATTCCGTGGTGGGCACAGCCTCTTCGATGTCGAACAGGGCCTGAATGCCCTGCAGGTAGAGCACCCGACCCACGCCGAGGTCCCCGGCCGTTTCCACCGTCATGAATCCGTAGTCGCTGGATCCGTCGACATAGGGGGCAGTGGCGGCGGAAATGTTGACGTCCCCACTGGTGAACGCGTAGCCGGGCGTCGTCATGATCACCACCGAAGCGCCGGACTCGTCGCTTCCATAGGACGCGCCTGAGTAATCGCTGTCGAAGTCGGTGGCGAAATCGCACTCGAGGTCGCAATCGTTGCTGGAGTAGTGCACGATGCAGAATCCGTTGTCGATGGTGGCGCTGGGGTCGTAGTTGTCGGCGTCCGGGTCGGTGCAGCCAATGCAGGAGTAGTCGCACCCCGTCAGGTCCGTTGCGTCTGCATTGTAGTCGCACGCCCCCGGGTCGGTGCAGCCCGCGATTTCATCCGCATCGCAAATGCCGTCCGCATCCGCGTCGGGGCATTCGTCAGCCGGGCACGGATCCGGGCACGTCTCGAGGATGGCCACGTGGCCCTCATACGAATTCTGGCCGCTCTCCGCCCACGCTCCGTTCGGGCAAATGGTCACGATGTAGGGGTAGTAGGCCCCGCCGTAGTCGGCGAAGATCTCCTGGCCATTGTCGATGATCGGATAGGCCGTGCCGGTGACGTAGTCGCCCTGAGTCGCGTTGCCCGTGCCGTAGAGGTCGTCGAGGGAGTTGGCGTCGTAGGACTCAATCAGGAACACGCGGAGTTCATCCGTTCCGTCCGGTCCGAACTCGCCGTAGAGGTCTTGAAGGACGCCCGAGTTGTGGTAGGCGAAGTCCGGTCCGGACCAGGTGGCCGTGAACTGGATGATGACCTTCTTCCCAGCGTCGAGCAGGGCGTGGAGGTTGTGCTGGACACCGTTGATGTCCGTCGCCGTGAAGTCCGGTGCGTAGAGGGCCTCCGGGATGGAGCACTCACACGTGGAGCCCGCCACTGCGTACCAGCAGGATCCGTTGTCGTCCGTGGCGGTCTCGTCGAAATTGCAGGCCGCAGGGTCGGTGCAGCCGGCAATCTCGTCCGCGTCGCAAATGCCGTCCGCATCGGTGTCGGCACAGGCTGGTTCTTCGCCGGCGATCACGCACACGTTGTCGATGTAGAACTCCTGACCGGCCACGGCGAGCTCTTGCACGTTGCCCGTCAGCACCACCTCACCGGCTTTGAAGCCCGTATAGGTGTTCCAGGCGACGAGCACATTGACGCCGCCGAGCACGGCGCCATTCATGTCCGTGATGTCGTCGATGAGGAGGGCGCCATTGATGCGCAGGTTCTCTCCACCACCGTAGTCGATGAAGTCGAATTTGACCATGTCCACGGCACCCACACTGGAGAGGTCGTAGACGGCGGTGATGTTGTTGAGCCACATCACTTGGCCGTCACCGGCTTCCGGCTGGGCCGGGATGATGTCGGCCGACCCGAAGTTCGTGCTTCCCGTGCCATAGACGATGTCGTCAAAGGACAGGTCGATGCCGTCTTCGGTGGCCACCGTCACGCCAGCGCCCGGGATGGCGACTCCGCCCGGAGACATCAACTCGTGGGTGAATTCCACATCGCAGTCGTCGGTTTGCGGGTCATCGCACCCCATGACCGTGATCACCTGGTCGCAGGAGAGCTCGCTGGTGTTGTCACAGTGATCTTGGGCCACCATCGTCCAGGTCCGCAGGATGATGGTCATGCTGCCGGAGGCAAACGACGCGTCCGTGTAGGTCAGCGTCAGCGCTGGGAAAGCGTCGCAATTGTCGATGGCCGTTCCCGTGGCCGACCCTGTGGAATTGGGGGAGGTGTCCACGCTGCAATCGGCAGCGGGAACCAACGTGATGTCCGCCGGACAATTGAGGCTGGTGATGATCGGGGCCTCCTCGTCGAAGAGGTTGACGAATTGCTCCACCTCGCTTTGGTTGCCGCAGGCATCCGTCGCGGTGATGACGTGCAGGTAGGCGTCAGCACAGGAGCCGCTCGATGGACTGCTCAGCACATTGATATCGAGTTCACTACAGAGGTCCACGAGCTCGGCGCCATACCAGCCAAAGGGGTCATACTCCGAGCATTCGACATCCACGAAAGAGGGGATGCCCGAGAGGTCTGGGGCCGTCGTGTCGTCGATCGTGAAGGTGAACGTGAGGGCCGCAGTGTTGCCGCAGGCATCTTCTGCCATGAAGGTGACTTCAGCAAATCCGGTGTTGCCGCATCCGTCGCTCAGCCCGGCAAAGTCATTGGACCACTGGATCGGAGGGCAGCCCCCGATGGTGGTGATGCCGGCGTGGATGTCCAGCCAGTTTTCGAGCTCGTCGAGGTTGCCATTGCCGTCACACTCCACGGTGTGGTCCTGACCACCCGACAGCATGAAGTCGCTCTCAGCGCAGGTCACGGTCGTGCACTGCGTCGCGGTGCAGCTCGTGTTAGCGGGGTCGATGGCCGTCAGGCAGACCTCGTGCTCTCCTGGGGCCAAGCCCATGAAGAAAGAGGACGGCGCATCCAATGGGTTGCCGTCCTGCGACCATTCCAGCAAGGCATCGCTCGGCGCTGCTACAAAGGCGAAGTTGCAGTCGCCTTCCAGTTCGGCCACGCCAAATGCGGCGGTGACATCGCAGGGTCCCGCGAGGCCTTCGCTGATGCAGAGGTCGTCGAGCCAGAGCTCCTGTCCGCCAATGGTCAGGACATCCACATCCCCGATCAGGGTGATCAGTCCTGTGAAGCCGCCGGTGATGGCTGTGCCCGTCACGCTATACTCCACTCCGCTGATGGTCCCTCCACTCATGTACGCCAATCCAAAGGACCCGTTCAAGGTCACCAAATTGGGCGATCCGTTGATGCTGAAGTTTTCGAATCCACCGAGGTCCACAAAGGACAGGCACACCGTGTCCGTCACTTCCACGACAGACGCGATGTCGAAGCTGGCGGTGACATTGTTGGTATGGATGGAATGGTCCGGTCCAGGGGAAAGGGGATTCTGGGCCACCTCCATGTAGTTGTAGCCGGTCCCTCCGGAGGGGCCAGTCAAGACGTCCAAAGTGATGGCAATCCCATCGCTGGTCACCGCCACATCACCGGGTGCAACTTCGATCGTCGCGCCATGCGCGAGGTCACCGTAACGTTCACCGAAGGTCATCCCTTCAAAGTCGGTGAAGGCGTCACACAGGGCATCGCATTCCATCGGGTCGTCCTGAGGCGTGATGACGAGGTCGGTGTCGGACTTCACACAGATGTGGTCCAGCATCAGCTCTTGGCCGCCGACGGCGAGTTCCTGCACGTCTCCCGTGAGGGTCACAACGCCCGTCTGGTAGCCCGGGTGAGACACCGTGTAAGCCGACAGGGTGACTCCGGGCGCCACGTTGGGCCCCATCCCTTCCAAGTCTCCGGTCAAAGTGCTGTGACCGTTGACCCGGAGATTTTGAACGCCAGCGCCATCGAGGAAGGCAAAGGTGACCTCGGACACGTTGGAGAAGGCAGACAGGTCGTAGACCGCCGTGACGTTGCGGAGCTTCATGACCTGTTGGTCACCAAATGTGGGCACTGCCGGAAGGACCGTGGCACCACCATACACGTTTACGCCTGCGCCCAGTTGCAACGAGCTCAACTTCAGGTTGATGTTGTTTTCCGAAGCGACGGGGATTCCCGGGATGGGGACGGTCACATATCCAAGCGGCATCAGGTCGTGGGAGAACAGGGCGTCACACGTCGTGTCCATCGGGATGGGGAACGCCGGCGGAATGAACAGTCCGGGCGGGATGTAGAAGCTGGTCACCAAGCTCCCGGGGGAGAGGGTGCCCGGGGCCAGGTTGAAGTAGGTCGCGTTGCCCGAGGTGAGCTGCACGGCGCTGTTGTCCTCGGCGGTGAAGCAGTCTCCAGTCAGGTGGAATTCGTAGCTGCCGGGGGCCAGTTGCAGGCTCTCGTTGGCATAGCTCGGGGTGTTGCTCACGCCGAGGTTCGGCATGCTGCCGGTGGCCACCACGGTGCCGGCCTCGTCGGTGATGAACCACGTGATGCCGCCATCGCCATATCCGTCGTAGTAGTCGATCGTGACGTCCACGAAGGAGGCGCCATCATTGGGTTCAACGATGTCATAGTCGGTCACGAGGCTTTCCGCCCAGATGGTCGTGGGGCTCCATTCGCCCATCGGGTATTCGTCCTCGCCGCCGTCGGTTTCCTCTTGGGGCGTCCATTCGCCCATGGGGTATTCCTCGCCGTCTTCCGGCGTCCATTCGCCCATCGGGTACTCGTCTTCGCCCTCCACCACGGGGGTGTACAGCTCGAGAATCGCTTCGGAGAGGTAGGTCAAATTCTGCGGACAGAGTTGCCCCACCTCGGCGATCGGAATCGACGTGGCAGCGGCCAGCCCCTGGGAGGCCAAGCCGAGTACGCCGTGGTCGTAGTAGGTCCCGGTCGGCACGAGGGTCGGCAGGTCGCAATCCTCAGCCGAGGTCGGCGACGTGGTCAGGACGTCGTCCCCTCCGGGATTCGCACTGCCGCCGACGGAATTCGCAAAGGACCATGCGTTGAACGCAATGTCGGACTGGGTGGGGTCAATCGGCACGAGGTCGTAGAAAGGCACCAGGTCGGCATCGAAGGCACCGGTCTCAGGGTCAATCGGCGAGGGGGTGTACATGTCGCCTGGGATGTACATGTCTCCGGGGATGTACATGTCTCCGGGGATGTACATGTCGCCCGGGATGGACGCGCCATCCAGCAACAGGGCGGCCGTGATCTGCAGGGAGGATTGCCCGCCGATGACGATGGCGTTGCGCGCTGCGACGGGGTCGGTGATGCCTTGGGCTTGGGCCAATTGAATCAGCGCTTCCTCGGTCAGTCCGTTCTCGGCCGCGCCTTCGGGGAGCACGAGGACCGGGTGCGTGATGTCGGCTTCCAAGAAGGAGGCGCAGCCGCTCACCTGGTAGCTGCCCAACGCGCTGTCGGAGTAGAAACTCACCTGGCCCATGCCGGCGAAATCGGCGCCGAGGGCGAAGTTTGCGTAATAGTCCTCAGCACTTCCGCCACCGGGGTAGAGGGAGTTGAAGACGCGCAGCTCCGTCCTGGAGTCGATGGACTCGGGCAGACCGCTGCTTTCGATGGAGCAGGTGCTGGCGTTGATGGCCAATTCAGGCAGCAGCGCCTCTGCAAGCTCGAAGGGAACCGGCTCCAGCTCGAGACAGGTTTCCCGGTCGCACGTCTCGTAACACGGAATCGATTCCCCTTCTTCGTAGACCTTGAGGCAGGCCTCCTTGAAGAAGGAGAATCCGGAGAAGCACTTGATGAAGGACATGCCAAAGCCACCGAGGGGGATGGGGATGGAGGTGCCGTCATTGAAACAGACCTCCGCATCGTACTGGGCGTCGTCGAGATTGAACAAGGCCTGATTGAAGGTCACGCCGGCGCGCGTTCCGTGGATGCCCCCAAAGCAGCCGTTGCCGCAGAAGAGCAGCAGGTCCACCTCGGGCAGGTCCGGGAACGTGAGGGTGACGGTGTGGCATTCGGTCAGCATGGTGCCGTCTGCGCAGGTGACGGTGGCGCACAGCTCGGCCGTGAAGGGGCCGTTGCTGAGGTCGGCCACAATGCCGTTGAAGGTGTAGTTCCATTGTCCGGAGGCGGCGGCGACGGCAACGCCGTTCAGCGTCCAGTCGATGTCGGCATCCGCAACGGGGGCCACGTCGCCGAGCAGGGTGTATTCACTTTGGCACACGTCGTAGGAGACGGAGGTCAAGACCGCATAGAAGTCGAGCTCTTCGGGGCAGTCTGAGCCGCAGTCGGGTTCGATGACGATCTCCTGTGTGTGGGTCACGCCCCCGCACTCCATGGCGACCACCACCGTGGTGGCGGTGCCGACAGGGTAGACGGTTGTGAAGGAAGGGTTGCCCGATCCGTCGGAGCCATCGGCCACACCGGATTGTTCGATGGCGGCGCTGGGCAGGACGTTGAACGACAGGTCCAGGTCGGCCATGGGTGTGCTCCCCGTGTTGGCCGCGGTGATGGTGTACGTGGAGCAATTGACGGCCGTGACCGAGGTCGTGAGTTCCACATCACAGATGTGGTAGTCGACGCACGGCTCGATTTCCGGGGTGATCATCGCCCCGTCCACGGCCTTCAGCAGGCCTTCGACATCGGGCGTGACCACGCTGACGGTGACGGGGTCGATGTAGGGGATTTCGAGCGTCATCGGGTGCTGGAAGAGGTCGCATCCGGCCCCGGGGGTGGGGGTGCTCGGGTTGCTCAAGGCGTTGTCGACGCCGAGCACGGAGACGTCATAGGACTCTGGGAAGATCTGGGTGTTGCGGTGGGCGACCAGGCTGTAGCCCAACAGGCTTTCCCGGAGGTCCATCATCTCGGGGTGGAAGATGATGGGCTGCTGCATGGACTGGCTGTTCGCCGCATGGATGCCGGGGTCATCGCCGTAGTTCTCGGTCGGGGGCGTGGTGAAAATGCTGTGGTTGACGAGGTAGCTGCCCGTGTTGTTGCCCTCGATGTCCACGTGCAGCAGGAAGGGGACACGGTCTTTTTCCTGGGTGTCCGGATCGCTGTTGAGGTATTCGGGGTCGTTGACATATCCACCGATGATGAGCTCGGTGGCTGTGTTGGCGTTCAGCTTGCGGTAGATGGAGTAGCCTTTAAGGCTGGTCTCCGAAAACGGAAAGGTGTACGCTCCGTCGAGGTGCAGTCCCTTGGCTTCGTGGTAGGTGCCGTCCAGCCGGTGGCGGAGGGTGGTCAAACCGCGGTTGGCCGTCCAATTGACCACCTGCACCAATTCGAAGATGTCGTTGGGTCCAGTCCCGACGTTGATGACGGCTGCAGCCGCCGCAACACCGTGGCGGTCCGGCTGGTTCACGATGGGGTGGTTGTCCCCTTCTCCAGGGAACCAATACGGGACCACTTTGCTCCAAACGGGGGTGCCGTCATACTGGACAAAGGCAGCCAGCGGCGCCTGGTGGTAGCCGGAGACTTGTGGGTTCTCGAAGTAGGCGTTGCCCGACCCTGACAGGAAGTAGCCCTCTCCAGGCACTTCGACCACATGGTTGCCCATGTCGTAGTCCTCGGCGAATTGAGGCGAGAAGGATTGGGTTCCGTATGTCCAGTTCGGGGTGATGTAGCTCTGGGAGGTGGTGGGGACGTCAATCTCCATCAGCAGGCTCGTCCGCTGCTCGACCAGGTTGATGCCAATCGGGCCACCCACCCATCCAGCAAGGATCAGCTTGTCGTTGCGGTGGATGCCGTGCAGGAGCACCAGTCCCTCTTCGAAGCTTCCGGGGTTGGCCACATTCTTGATCTCCATGACGTCACTCGCCGCACCCGTCAACGGATTGAACGGCAGAAGCAACGAGCGCACCGGGGTTCCGAGGGTGTCGGGACGGGTCACGCCCAACACGAAGGCTTCGGAGGCACTCTTGGTGATGATGTGGGAGGCGCGCCAGCCGCCGGGGTAATAATACTCTTCGCTCCAATCGAGGTTGCCATTGTCCTTCAGGCGCGTGACCGAGACCTGAGGGGTGGGGTCGGTGGGCGACACCCAACTGGAGGCGACGAGGGAATGGCTGGTGGCATCCTGGGTTTCTGCAATGCACGAGTAGCGCTCATCCGTTCCATGCAGTTTGATGGAATGGTACTGGGCTTGAAGGCCGGAGGCGAAAACAAGGAGGAGGCAAGCAACGAGGCCGTTGCGCCAGTCCAAAGCAGGGGGCAAGATCCTGTTCATGACGGTGTCAAGCGTTTGGTTATCATAGAAATTAAGGGGTTCCCTATCGGTGGCCGAATCTTTTCGTCCGAGCGGCATAAGATGGCGCCCAAACCGATACAGGGGGCTGATAATCAGCGGGTTTGAGGCGGTTGTCGACACGCGTTGACAAGGAGGGGGAGGGCAAGGGCTGTTCATGGCGATTCGGTGTTGGGGAGACGAAAGGCAAACAGGGTCAAGGTGTAGGAATGGGCCGACCGGCAGGCTGACATTCGTCAGGCGCCAGGCTGTCAATTCTCAGTGAACCGAATCAGAAGAGGAGCGTCAACAGAACGCAGGTGGCCGCGCCGGCGGCCATGAACCGCAGGGTGTAAGGCAGGATGTCCTTGGCGGCGAGGCCGGTGATGCCAAGGAGCGGCAGGGCCCAGAACGGCTGGAGCATGTTGGTCAGCTCGTCGCCGTACGCCATGGCGAGGACGGTGCGGTCGAGGGGGACGCCGAGGTCGAGCGCCGCGCGGAGGAGCAGCGGTCCCTGGACGGCCCACTGGCCGCCGCCGGAGGGCACGAAGACGTTGACGATGCCCGCCGAGAGCAAGGTCCACAGCTCGAAGGTGGCGGGGGTGGAGAGGCGGACCATCGCCATGGAGAGGGCCTCCACGAGGCCGGTGCCACTCATGATGCCCATGATGCCGAAGTAGAGCGGGAATTGGATGAGGATGCCGGAGGTGCCGCCGATCGCGGCATCGATGGAGGCGAGGAACCGCTTCAGGCTGCCGTGGAGGAGGAAGGCGAGGCCCAGCAGGGTCTGGTTGGTCCAGTCGGGGTCGATGAAGCCGAGGCGGGCCGCATCGGGGTGGAGGGCGGCGGACCGCACGGCGAGGGCGAGCAGGAGGGTGCCAAAGAGGGCGGGCAGGACCCGAAGGAGGGGGGCAATGCGCTCCCGGGTGGCCGGGGCGACGGGCGGCGGAAGGGCCGGGCCGGTCGTGGGTTGCCGGTCGAGGCGGCGGCCGAGGAAGACCGCCGTGGCGGCCACCGCGGCAATCAGGGCGGCGGTGGTCAGGAGGTTGTGGGCGGAGAAAACGGTGAGGCCGAGCGGCAGGGTGGCGGGCAACAGGGCGGGGTCGATGCCCGCGATGGCGGCCAGGTCGGCGAGGTGGCCGGCTTCGGCCACCTTGATGGGGGCGGAGCCGCTCAGGCCACCGTGCCACACCATCAGCCCGCTGTAGCCCGCTGCACCGATGAGGCCGTAGTGGAGGGGCAAGCCGCGCTCCGTGGCCCGCTCGCCCACCTTCCGGGCCAGCACGGCCCCGACGATGAGGCCGAGCCCCCAGTTGATCCAACCCGCCAGGCAGGCCACCACGGCCACCACGGCGGCGGCCCGGGCATTGGTCGTGCCGGCGAGGTTGACGGCGCGTTGCACGCCGCGGTCGACGGCGGGACTCAGCGCGAGGGCATGGCCCAGCACGAGCATGAAGGCCGCCTGAAACGCAAAGACGAGCAGAGGACGGTTCCACAATCCGTCCCGCCAAGACGTGGCAACCGTCTCGACATCGGCCCCCACAACGCACGCCGCCACCGCCGTGACGGCCGTGAGACCGAGGGCGATGGCGAGCGGAGAGGGGACCCATGCGAACCGGTCCCGTTGCGTTGTGTCGTCGGACACCGCGTTCATGCGGAGGTCCGAATCAGAACGGCAGGTCGTCGCTGTCGGCAGCCGGAGTGGCAGGCGCAGCGTACGTGCCTTGGGCGGGCGGGACCGACGGGCCGGCTACAGCGGCAGCGGGTTCACCTTGGCCACCGGCAGGGGCGCCACCTTCGGCGTCCATCTTCTCGATGCGCCAGGCATTCAGGTCGACGTAGTAACGGTCGTTGTACTCGCGGCCCTTCACGTCGAACTTGACGTTGACCCGGTCGCCGACGGCGATGCTGTTCAATTGATCCGACTTCTCCTTCAGGGCGGAGAACTTCACGTCGGAGGGGTACTGCTCTGCAGTGGTGATGACGAACTCGCGCTTGTAGAACTCGCTCGTCTCGGACTTCCAAACGTCGTACAGACGCTTGACAGTCCCTTTCATCTCGTAACTCATACAGCGAATATCGCCCGCCCGACCGTCAACCGGGATTGTACGCGAGCAAGGTCTTCCACGCGCCATCCACATCGCCCTGTTCAAGGCGCTGCCTCGCCTCGGCGAAGAGGGCCGCCTCGAGGGCGGTGGGGTCGTCCTCGTGCTCCATGAAGAGCTCGGACAACTCGATGAGCTTGTGTTCGTTGACCTCCGTCTCATCGGGGATGGCGCTGGCTGCACCGAGGCGGGCAGACTCGTTGAGGCTGAGGATGCCCGTCGCCCGGACCTCTTCAGGCAAGGCGTCGACCCCCACGCCGAGGCCGGCGCCGGTGGGCTTCGGAATCTCGAACAGGGCGTCTCCGGAGGCCCGGACGTAGAAGTTGCCGCCACACCGGCCGACCAGGTCGATGGCGTGGGCATCGGGCTTGCCGTCCTCACCCAGCACGTCGTCGGCGATGTGGACGCGCTGCACCTCACAGACCAGCGTCTGTCCGGCGCCCGGGCCGTCGCCGAGCTCGATGATCTGCGTGACGGTGCATTCGAAGGCCACCGGTGCCTCGCCCACGCGGGCGGGCGTCACCGTGTCGGAGTCGACCGGGGTGAATCCGGCCTTGGCGAACTCGTCGACGTCGGCCGGGTAGTCGCTGCTGGACAGGGAAGTGCCCTCCACCATGGCGTGGTCCACGAGGTTGACCACGATCTCCCCGGTGGCCCGGGCGTTGGCGAGGGTGTCCTTCACCGTGCCATCCCGGCCGCGAAGGGTCGGACCGACCATCAGCACAGGCGGGTCGATGGAGAAGACATTGAAGTAGCTGAACGGCGCCAAGTTCCGCCGGCCCTCAGCGTCGACCGTGCTGGCGAGGGCGATGGGGCGGGGGGCCACCGTCCCGACGAGCAGGCCATAACGGTCCTTGACGGGCAGGGACTTCGGGTCGTGGGACCGGGTGGTGCGGACGCGGCTCATCGGCGGGCGATGGATTCGCCTTCGTTCTCCACGTCCTCCACGGAGTCGATCACCTTCGCCTTGAGGCCCTCGGCGTAGCGGTCCATCTGGGCGGCCAGCACCGCATCAGAGGAGGCGAGGATGCGCGCGGCCAGCAGGCCGGCATTGCGTCCACCATCGAGGGCCACCGTGGCGACGGGAATGCCGGCAGGCATTTGCAGGATGCTCAGGATGCTGTCCCATCCGTCGATGCTGTTGGAGCTCTTGACCGGCACGCCCACCACGGGCAGGCTGGTCAGGCTGGCCACCATGCCGGGCAGGTGGGCTGCACCGCCGGCTCCTGCGACAATCACACCGATCCCCCGGCTTCGGGCGGACCGGGCGTAGTCGACCATCCGGTCCGGCGTGCGGTGCGCGCTCACGACGGTCATCTCGAATTCGACCTGCAGTTCGGTCAGGATTTCAGCCGCTTGACGCATGACGGGCAGATCGCTCTTGCTGCCCATGATGATGCCCACTTTCATGCGGCAAAGATACGGGTGCCCTTGCGGGGCGTTCGTCAGGGATGCATGATGGAAATCACGCAGGCCGTCAACAGACAGGCGACGGTTCCCGCGAGCAGGGCCCGGAATCCGAGCTGGGCCAACTCTCCACGGCGGGAGGGGGCGAGGACCCCGATGCCGCCGACCTGGATGCCGATGGAGGCGAAGTTGGCGAAGCCACACAGGATGTAGGTGGCAATGAGGACGCTGCGCTCGCTCATGCCGGCCTTCAGCTTGCCGAGGGTCTCGTAGGCGTAGAACTCGTTGATCACGGTCTTCTCGCCCAACAGTTGCCCCACCACGAGGATGTCTTCCGAGGCCACACCGACCAGCCATGCAATGGGCGCGCCGATGTACCCGAGGATCAGCTCCATGCTCAGGGTGTCAAACGAGGTGTTGGCCGCAATGGCCGCGTTGGCACCCGTCCAGCCCCCGACCCAGCCGAGCAGGTCGTTGACCATGTACACGAAGGCCGTGAAGACGAGCAGCATGACCCCCACATTGGCGGCGAGGGACAGCCCGTCGCGGGTGCCGTTGGTGATGGCCTCGAGGAAGTTGGAGGCCGTGGATTTGACGATTTGCGCGTCGCCGGCCATTTGCGGCTCGGTCTCCGGGACCAGCAGCTTCGCGGCCGCCACGGCCGCAGGAGCGGAGATGAGGGATGCGGTGAGCAGGTGCGTGGCGAAGTAGGCCTGGGCCTCCGTGTCGGTGCCCCCAAGGATGCCCACGTAGGCGGCGAAGACCGAACCCGCGATGGTGGCCATGCCCCCGGTCATGACCAGCATGAGCTCGGAGCGGGACATCTTCTCCAGGTAGGGCCGGATGAGCAGCGGGCTTTCCGTTTGGCCGAGGAAGACGTTGCCGGCCACCGACAGGCTCTCCCGTCCGGTGAGCCTGAGCGTCCGGCGCATCACCCAGGCAAAGCCGCGGATGAAGAAGGACAGGATGCCGAGGTGGTGCAACAGGGCACTGAGCGCGCTGAAGAACACGATGGTGGCGAGGATGCGGAAGGCGAAGTTCTCGAGGTCCGGGCCAACCTGGCCGTCGGCGAACCGGCCGAGCAGGAAGTCGGTGCCGTTCCAGGTGTAGCCGATGACCTGGACGAACACCTCCGCCACCCGGCGGAATGCGCTGTGGATGAAGGGCACCTTGAGGACCAGCAGGGCCATGATGAACTGGAGCGCCAGGGCGCCGAGGATGGTGCGCCACGCCACGGATTGCCGGGCGGTGGACAGCAGCCACATGAGTCCGGTCAGGACAAGGATGCCGAGAAAGGCTTGCATTCAGTCGTTCTTGCGGCGCTCGAGCTCATCGCGGATGAGCCCGGCCCGTTCGTAGTCTTCCTTCTGGATGGCGAGGTCCATCTCCTGCTGGAGGTCCTCGTCGCTCAGGCCGTGAAGGTCATTGGCCGGATCGATGGTCTCCTCGTCGGGGGTGTCGAGGTTGAAGGGGTCGTTGGGGTTCTCTTCCGGCATCGGGGTGATGTCTTCTTCCCCTTCTGGCGGGATGGCCGCCATCTCCATGACCTTCTCCTCACAATGGATGGGGCATCCGAAGCGCACGGCGAGGGCCACCGCGTCCGAAGTCCGGGCGTCGATGGTCTCCTGTTGGCCGTCCCGCTCGCAGACGAGGCGGGCGAAATAGATGCCCTCCACCAAGTCGTAGATGACCACCTCGACGAGCGCAATGCCAAACGTGCTGCTCACGCTCTGCAAGAGGTCGTGGGTCAGCGGGCGGCTGGGGGACATGCCCTCTAGCTTGATCGCGATGGACTGCGCCTCGTGCATGCCGATGACGATGGGCAGCTTCCGCCGCTTCCCGTCGACTTCCTCGAGCACGAGCGTGTACGCGCCGGAGGTGGCGCCGCTGGGCTTGATGTCGAATACGGCGAGCAGGGATCTGTTCATGATGGCCGGGCCGGAAGGTAGGCGATTCCTCAGTGAACTCAGAGGGCCTTGAAGGCCTCGGTCAACTTCGGGACGACCTCGAAGGCGTCTCCCACGATGCCGTAGTCCGCCGCCTTGAAGAAGGGGGCCTCGGGGTCCTTGTTGACCACCACGATCACCTTGGAGCCATTGACCCCCGCGAGGTGCTGGATGGCCCCGGAGATGCCCACGGCGATGTAGAGGTTCGGGCGAATGGCAATGCCGGTCTGCCCCACGTGCTCGTGGTGCGGGCGCCATCCGATGTCGGAGACGGGGCGGGAGCAGGCCGTGGTGGCGCCGATGGAGTCGGCGAGGTCTTCGATGATGCCCCAGTTCTCCGGTCCCTTCAGGCCACGGCCTGCAGACACCACGAGTTCGGCCTCGGGCAGCGGAGCCCGGTCACCACCGCTGGGTTGGGCGGCTTCGAGGACCTCCACCTTGGAGGCACCCAGGTCGGGGTTGAAGGCCTCCACGGAGGCGGTGCCCCCTTGGGCTTCGGGCATGCCGATGGCGTTCGGGGTGGTGGTCACCACCAGCTTGTCGGTGGTGCCTTGCACGCGGGCGGTGGCCTTTCCGCTGAAGACGTTGCGGGTGTAGCTCCCGCCGTCGGGGGCGGCGGTCACGCCGGCGATGAGTCCGGCGCCGAGGCGCACGGCCGCGCGGCCGGCCACGGCCTTGCCGAGGTGGTCCTGGGCACAGACGACGAGGGTGGCACCCTCCTGGTCCGCGGCAGCGGCAATCAGCTTGGCCAGCTGTCCGTCGTCGAGGTTGCCCGGTCCCTGCAGCACGCGGGACACGCCCACGGCGCCGAGGCCCCCGTCACCGTTGAGCTCACCGGAGACAACGGCCACGGTGTCTCCGATGCCGGCTGCGAAGCCGGCCGCTTCGAGGCTGGCCTTGCTGGCCTGTCCTCCTTTCGTTTGAATGAATGCGATGTTCATGATGGCGTCGGATTCGGGGTTAGATGACCTTGGCCTCTTCGCGGAGGAGGCGGACCAGTTCGGCGGGGTTGTCGGGGTCCACCAGCTTCACGCCAGCCTTCTCGGCCGGGAGGGCGAAGCGCTCGATGGACGTGCCGGCCGCAGCGCCCGAGGCGGGCACCACGTTGAGCGGCTTGGTGCGGGCGGCCATGATGCCGCGCATGTTGGGGATGCGCTGCTCGGCCATGCCTTTGGCGGCGCTGAGGACAAACGGTCCACTGACGGCCACCTTCTCGATGCCATTGGCGGTCTCGCGGGTCATGATGGCCTTGTCGCCTTCGTAGTCGAGGGAGGTACACAGGGCAATGCAGGGCACGTCGAGGTGCTCGGCCATCATGGCCGGCACGGCGCTGCCGTTGTGGTCGATGGTCTCCTTGCCGCAGAGGATGGCGTTGAAGCCCTTGTCCTTGGCGTAGGCGGCCAGCTCGGCGGCGACTTGGCCCGCGTCCTGCGGATTTGCGTCGATGCGGACGGCTTCATGGGCGCCAATGGCGAGGGCCTTTCGCAGGATGGGGTCGACGTCGGCCCCTCCCACGGAGGCGATCACGACTTTTCCCCCTCCGGCTTCCACGAGCTCGAGGGCGCGCACGAGGGCGTACCACTCGTCGTAGGGGTTGACGATGAACTGAACCCCCTCCTCATTGAAGCGGGTGTCGCCCTCGGTGAACGCGATGCGCGTCGTGGTGTCCGGGGCCTTGCTGATGCAAACGAGAAATTCCATGCCTTTTCATTGAAGGTGGGGCACCGGGCCCCGGGCTTCGAGGACGCGAAGTTAACCCCCGTCCGCTCCCATTCCCCACCCCGCAGTGAACTCGCGCGGGAACGCGTAACTTCGCGCCCCGCAAATCGGACCAGACCAAAGCAACATGCGTACGATCCAATTCCGTGAGGCCGTCTGTGAGGCCATGAGTGAAGAGATGCGCCGGGATGACCGGGTGTTCCTCCTCGGAGAAGAAGTGGCCGAATACAATGGCGCCTACAAGGCGTCCAAAGGCATGCTCGACGAATTCGGCGCCGAGCGCGTCATTGACACCCCCATCAGCGAGCTCGGCTTCAGCGCCATCGCTGTGGGTGCGGCCATGAACGGACTCCGCCCCATCGTGGAGTTCATGACGTGGAACTTCGCCGTACTGGCCAGCGACCAGATCATCAACCACGCCAGCAAAATGCTGCAGATGAGCGGCGGCCAGTTTGGTTGCCCCATCGTGTTCCGCGGTCCGAACGGCCAAGCCGGTCAGCTCGCCGCCACGCACAGCCAGAGCTATGAGAGCCTTTACGCCAGCATGCCCGGTCTGAAGGTGGTGACCCCCTTCACCCCTTACGATGCCAAGGGCCTGCTCAAGAGCGCCATCCGCGACGAGGACCCGGTCCTCATCATGGAGTCTGAAAAGATGTACGGCGACAAGGGGGAGATTCCCGAGGGCGAGTACCTGATCCCGATCGGCCAGGCCAACATCCGCCGCCAGGGTTCCGACTGCACCATCGTTAGCTTCGGCAAGATCCTGAAGACGGTGCACGCCGCGGCCGACGAGCTGGCCAAGGACGGCATCGACGTGGAGATCGTCGACCTGCGGACCATCCGCCCGCTCGACATCGACACCATCCTGGAAAGCGTCAAGAAGACCGGTCGCCTCGTCATCGTGGAGGAGAGCTTCCCGGTGGCCAGCATCGCGTCGGAGGTCGGCTACCGCGTGCAGCGCCACGCGTTCGACTACCTCGACGCGCCGATCCGCCGCCTCTGCCAGAGCGACACCCCATTTGCCTTCGCCACCACCCTCATCGAGGAAGCCCTTCCCCAAGTGGCCGACATCGTCCGCACGGTGAAGGAGGTCAACTACGTGGCCTGAGCCCTGATTTCTCGCGCATTATCTTCGCGCTCCAATACACCTGACCTGCCGGACACGCCGGCACAACCCTGAACCATGCAAGACACGATCCTCTACCTCGTGCCCGCCTTGGCCGTCGTCGGCCTCATCTACATGTTTATCCAGTCCCGCTGGGTCCGCTCCCAAAGCACGGGAGAGGAGAAGATGAGCACGATCGCCAAGCACATTCACGAAGGCGCCCTCGCCTTCCTCAGCGCGGAGTACCGCATCCTGGCCGTCTTCGTGGTGGTCGCCGGCGCCCTCCTCGGCGTGGTGTCCATGCTCGTTCCGACGACGCACTGGTTCATCGTCATCGCCTTTGTCATCGGTGCCGTGTTCTCCGCCCTCGCGGGCAACATCGGCATGCGCATCGCCACCGAAGCCAACGTCCGCACCACGCAGGCCGCCCGCACGGGTCTGGCCCACGCCCTGAAGGTCTCCTTCACCGGCGGCATGGTCATGGGCCTCGGCGTCGCGGGCCTCGCCGTTTTCGGTCTGAGCGTGCTGTTCATCTTCCTCCTCAACTTCTTCGCCGGTGGCGTCTGGACCAATGTGGAAGACATGACCGTCATCCTCGAGGCCCTTGCCGGATTCTCTCTCGGTGCTGAGTCCATTGCCCTCTTCGCCCGCGTGGGTGGTGGCATCTACACCAAGGCCGCGGACGTCGGCGCCGACCTCGTCGGAAAGGTGGAGGCCGGCATCCCCGAGGATGACCCGCGCAACCCCGCCACCATCGCCGACAACGTGGGTGACAACGTGGGCGACGTGGCCGGCATGGGCGCCGACCTCTTCGGATCGTACGTGGCCACGGTGCTCGCCGCCATGGTGCTCGGCAATTACGTCATCAATGACATGATCCCCGATGGAGGCATGATCAAGGATGATTTCGGAGGCATGTCCCCGATCCTTCTGCCGCTGATCATCTCCGCCCTCGGCATCATCTTCTCCATCCTCGGTTCCCTCGTGATCCGGGTGAAGGACGGTGCCAAGGAAAGCGAAGTGCAGGCCGCCCTCAACAAGGGCAACTG
>JBMYZR010000036.1:0-22105 GCA_049610565.1 Flavobacteriales bacterium
GAATTGTCCCATCAGGACTTTCAGGTCAGACCCCGCGGTGCCATTGGCGTCTCCGTTGAGCGCGTACCACGCTCCACCGATGATGTCGTCGATGGCAATGTTGTCTCCTGCGAGACCGCCGCCCGGATCGAAGTTGGTGGTCCAAGGATTGCCTCCGGACTGAACCGTGGAGACATTGGCCTCGCCGCCCAAGGCGTCGGGCGTCCCTTCGAGACCGATGGTCACCCAGCTGTCGTAGGCGAGATCCGGGTACACCGGAAAGAGGAGGCTGTTGATTCCGTTGGGAACCGCAGCGCCCAATGCCGCATGATAGAAATCCGTCGTGGTCGTCACGTAGGTCGGATTGGTCGCGTCACCGGAAATGGAACTGAGGAAATCGTCCTCGTTTTCCATGGTGATGTAGGCCCGGTAACAACTGTAACCGGTCAAGTCGGTCACCCCGAGGGCACCGGCCAGGACACCGATGTCTTCGGAAACGACTTCCACTTCAAGCCCATATTCCTGAGCGGATATGAGGGAAGGCAGGAGGCACAGGGCCAAAAGGAGCTTATTCAGCTTCATGTGTATGGAGTTGGTTCAATTCGGGAACAAAATGCCCTGATTGTGAATGCCTTCACCGCACCCGGCCATCAGGCTTTCAACAAAGCGTGTTGGAAGACCGTGAGTTGACCCGGAAAGCCGGGTACGAAAAAGGGCGACCCGAGGGCCGCCCTTTTCTCTTCAGGATGTCAGTGGATCACTGCTTGACCACGCGGAGCACCTCCACGGCGTCGGCCACCTCGAGGCGCAGGTAGTACACACCGGACTCAAAGCCGGAGAGGTCCATGCGCTGCAGGTGGGCACCGGTCAGGTTGCCCAGGTCCTCGCGGGACACTTCACGGCCGAGGCCGTCCACGATGACCGCCGTAACGGACTCGCCCATGAGGCCATTGAACTGCACCTCCACGAGACCGCGGGTCGGGTTCGGGAACAGCGTCACATCAATCAGGTTGACCATTTCGTCCAGTCCGCTGACCACGACGATGGTGGTGCTGGTGAATTCGCAACCGTTGCCATCGGTGATGGTAACGGTGTAGTCGCCGGCAGCAAGTCCGGTGGGGTCCTCGTCCGTGCTCGTGAAGCCCGGGCCTTCCCAGCTGTACTCGTATGGCGTGGTACCCCCGGTCACGGTGATGTCGAGCGCGCCATCGGACTCAGCGCCCGTGGCACCTCCGTTGGCGTCGACCGTCACTTCGATGGCGTCAGGCGTGCCCACAACGATGTCCGCGGATCCGCTGCACTCGGCATCGTCCTGGACGGTGACGGTGTACGTGCCCGCTGCGAGGCCCGTGTATTCGGCGTTCGGGCCGAAGCCTCCGTTGTCCACGTCATAGGTGTATCCCATTCCGCTGCCACCGGTCGCAGTGATCACGAAGCCACCATTCTCGTCTCCGTTGCAGAGCACGTCGGTCACGGTTGCCGCAGGCACAATCGCGGCCGGCTCACTGAGGGTCACGCTCGCGTCGAACGAGCATCCGTTGGCGTCCACCACTTCGATCGCGTAGTCCCCGCCGGTCACCATGTTGAGCATGACCATGTCAAGGGTGTCTCCGTTCACGACATAGGTCAGCGGAGCCGTTCCACCTTGGACATCCACCGTGATGGAGCCATTCATGTCACCAAAACAGGTCGGGCTGACAAGCTCAGCCAAGGACTCGAAGGGAGACGGACTCACGACTTCGACGTCGGCGAGGGTGTCGGGACATCCGTTCACGTCCTGAGCGTAGAACGTGTAGGTGCCCGGGGCCAGCGTGAAGGTGTTCTCCGTGCTGTACATCATGCCGTCCGTGCTGTAGGTCGTGCCGTTGCCGCTGCCTCCGAAGAAGTTCAGGACCACAGTGCCGTCCTCCGTGTCGGGGCAGGTCGTGGCCGCCACAGCTTGGGCGTAGAGGTTGAACGGGGTCGGCTGGGCCACCACGATGTTCGAGGAGTTCAGGACACATCCATTGGTGTCGAGCGCGAAGACGGAATAGATGCCCTCTCCCAGACCGTCGAAGAAGAGAACGTCGCTGCCCATTTCGAAATAGGTACCGGTCGAATCGGTGATGGGAGCGGACATGCTGAACTGCAGGTCTCCGGCACCGCCGGTGCCCGATCCGCTGATGACGGCGTCGGACTCGCCATTGCAGCTGATCGGGTCGGACAGAATGGCCTCGAGTTGGATGGGCGACGCCGCGGGCACGGCCACGGTGGCCGTCACTTCGCAACCTTGAGCGTCAGAAACGGTGATGACCGCATCTCCCGAGGGCACGTTGTTGAAGATGCCGGTGGCATTCTGCTGGTTGCCCAGGCTGTAGGTCACTCCGCCTTGACCTCCGGTCACCTCGACCGAGGCTTGCCCGTTGGAGAAGCCGAAGCACGCGGGTGCCTGAGCACCTGTAGAGATCAGCTCAAGCTGCGTGGCCGGGTAGTCACAGGCGTACACGCAGGATCCATCGTCGGTGTTGGCGCCGGGGGTGGTGTTCTCAGCATCCGGATCCACACATCCGAAGATGGCATCGGGGACAGAGCTGAACGCGAGGGTCGTGAGCACGGTGCCGGAGGTGTCGGTCACCTCTTCGCTTTGCTGTCCCTGGATGAACGTCTGGAACGTAATCTGACCGGTGAGCTCCGCATCGGTGGTGAATTGACCGACCAACACGAGGGAGTCCGGTCCCGCCACACCATTGCTGTAGATGTTCGTGGCAAACCAAGCTCCGCCAATCGGCGAATCGATAATCAGGTCATTGCCCTGCTCGAAGGATGCATCCCAAGGCTGATCCTGATCCGCCACGATGGACACACCCGCGGTTCCCGGGTAGTTCTGGGACGGACCGTCAATGCCGATGGTGATGTAGCTGTCAAATTCGAGGGCAGGAAACGTTGTAAAGAGCGCCGGGTTGTTGAACTCGGGCGTAGCGCCGCCCAGAGGGTCCTGGTAAAAGTTGTTGCCGCCTTCAATGACGACCGGACCGTTTCCGGCATCGCCTGCCACGGCCGAGAGGAAGTCATCCGGGTGGCTGAATTTGACATACAAACGGTACGTGGAGTATCCCGTGAGGTCGGTGGTGCCGACCATGCCGATGTTGTCGTTGATCGTCTCGACCACGATTCCAGTGGGCTGGGAATAAGCAAGGGTGCTGCACAGGAGGGCGCAGACACCGAGTAGCAATCGCTTCATGCGTTCGTTGGTGTTGTTGTGATTCGTGCTGCAATATAACCGGCCACCGGGTTGCTCGGGCTTCAATTTGGCGAGGAGTATTGACAGAATTTTCAAGGGTTTCGTAGGAAATCAGGAAGGGGGCCGATTGGCCCCCTTCCCACTTCATTCTTATGCGAACCGGATCACTTCACGGTCAGGCGCAAGGTGCTGCGCTGCAGACCGTTACGGACCTCCAAAATGTAGATGCCCGGGCGGAACTCGTCCGTGCCATAGGTGATGACCATGCCGGGCACAACGCGCGTGCGCTCGGCCAAGACGACTTTGCCGCTGAGGTCGAATACCCGGATGTCAGCGAGCCCATCGACTCCATCGAATCGAACGTTCAGCACGTCCTCGGCAGGATTCGGGAAGGCTTCGAGGCCGATGAAGTCCTGCAGCTCCTCGATGCCGATGATGGTGCCCACCGTGTCGCCATTGCAGTCGAGGCAGCTGGCGTAGCAGTATGCGCCCAGCACCTCGGACTCGCCGGAGCGGACGTGGGTCCGGTTGAACTCGCCGAAGGGGTTGCCCTGACCGCAACCGCCTGCTTCGAAATCGCCCACCTCGGCCACCGTGTCGTCGATGGCACCATCGGGGTACGGATCCCCATTGCAGTAGCGGTACTCGAAGAACGCCGCACCGGACACCGTGTAGGTCACCTCGTAGATGTTGTCGCCGTCGTCGTCGCTCATCTGAAGCGCTCCGGCCTGCCATTGCGGGGTGGTGATGCCGCCGATGAGCCAGACGCCGGTTTCCGCCACCGTCTCATTGGTCATGTCCACCTGGAAGGTGATGTCGGCCGGATCCGGGTCGGCCACGCAGGTTTCGCTGCACTGGTTGTAGCAGTACTGCACGGTCACGGGGTCGGCGACCACGGAGAAGGTCCGGTTGCCGTTGGACGTACAGTCTCCGGGCGGGTTCTCGTTGTCGATGTTGCCGTCGCCGTCACCGCCCCAGTTGTTGCCGTTGATGAACTTGAACTCATAGTCGCCGGGGGCCACATCGAGGGTGGCTTCGTACACCATGTCGCCATCGTCATCGGTGAGGAAATCGGCCCCCGGGGTCCAGCCCTGGAAGCTGCCGGCCACACACACGCCGTTGACGGACACCTCCGCCTGCGTGCTCATGTCCACACGGAACGTCACGGGGATGGGCGCCACGCAGCTACCACATGTGTTGTAGCAATAGGCTTGTCCAGCAGCGGCCTCATACACCATGTCTCCCCCACCGAGGGCAATGAACCGGTTGCCCTGCACGGCGCACTCGCCGTCGGGGTTCTCATCGAATCCCCAGGCGTTTCCGTTGACGAACTTGAACTGCACGGTGTCGACCGGCTCCAGCGCGGCACCGTCAATGGTGGCCACGTACGTATAAATAAGGTCGCCATCTGCGTCGTCCATCATCAGGAAGTTGGTTCCGTCCCAACCGTTGAAGTTGCCGTTCATGTGGACGCCCACAGGATTGATGGCATCCTCCTGGCTCATGTCGACCTTGAAGAGGACGGTGGTCGTGCCGCAGGCACCACATTGTCCGAAGCAGGGTGTGTCCAGCGTGGTCTCGCCGTCCAGGGCAAACCAGCGGTTGGTGCCTCCGTTGTAGGCGCAGGCCTCCGGAGCCGCCTCATCGGATCCCCAGGCGTTGCCGTTCACGAATTTGTACTCCACAATGTCGAGGGTGTCCGACACGTCGACGGTCACGGTGTAGATGCCGTCCATGTCGTCGTCGGCCATCATCGTGGAAGCAGGATCCCAGCCCTGGAAATTTCCGGCCACGTGAACGCCCACGGCTTCGTCGACGGTTTGGTTGTTCATGTCCACGCTGAAGGTCACGGGAACAGTCTGTGCCTGCAGGCCCCAACCAAGGACCATTGCAAGCAGGAATGCGTAAGGTGTTTTCATGAGTCGTGTAAAAAAGACACGCCGAAATTAGCTTGCATCCATGTTCCTCCGCACTCGCCCTCTCCAGTTGTTGACCCTTGTCCTTGGATGGGCATTCTGTGGGGCATTGTTGCCCTTTTCAGGCCATGCACAGCGGGGCGTTCCTGTGGTCGACAAGATGGAGCCGCCCCATTGGTGGAATGATGGCACCGAGCGCGAATTCGTGCTCGTCCTGAACGGCACCGGCCTCGCCGATTGCACGGTCAGCACCGAGGAGCCGGGGCTGACGGTGTTGGCCAATGAGCGCCGCGCGCACCCCGACTACCTGTTTGTGCGCCTTCGGATCGAAACCGGATGCGATGCAGGGGCCAAGGCGCTGGACCTGACCAACCGCAAAGGGAAGACGAGGACGTTGTCCTACCCCATCCATGACGCCCAGGACCGACCTGTGGGCGGCCTTGGTGTGGAGTCAGGATCGACGATGTATCTGATCATGCCCGACCGTTTCGCCAACGGCGATCCGTCGAACGACACCGCGGAGGGCCTTCGCGAGCAAGGCGTCGACCGCAGCGAGATCTATGCCCGCCATGGAGGCGACCTCCAGGGCATTGCCCAGCACGTGGACTACCTCGATGCGCTCGGGGTGGATGCCTTGTGGCTGAACCCCGTCCTTCTCAACGACCAGCCCAAGTGGAGCTATCACGGCTATGCGGTGACCGACCATTATCAGGTCGACCCCCGCCTCGGCGGGAATGCCGCCTATCGCGACATGGTTGCCGTCTGTCACGACCGGGGCATCCGGGTGATCCAGGATGTCATCTTCAACCATTGGGGCCACAACCACTGGATGGTCCGGGAACTGCCCGACAGCAGCTGGCTGCACCATTGGCCCGAATTCACCTGGACCAACTACAACTGCAACGTGATGACGGATCCGAATGCCGTCCCCGAGGAAATCGAGCAGTTCAACAAAGGATGGTTCGTGCGTCAAATGCCCGACCTCGCTCCCGACCAGGACCCGCTGCTGGCCGACCTCCTTGTGCAGAATGCCCTGTGGTGGATCTCGGAGGCCGGGATTGACGGATTCCGCATCGACACCTACCCCTACTCCGATCAGGCCTTCATGGCCTCCTTCGCGGAGCGCATTCTCGCCCAGCACCCTGACGTCTTCATGTTTGGCGAATGCTGGGTGTCGAGTCCCTCCGCCCAGGCTACCTACATCTCAGGCAGTGCGGTCAGCACGTCGGACTCCCACCTGGAGAGCGTGAAGGACTTTCAGCTGCATTTCGCCCTGCGCGATGCCATCGGTGAGGCCCCCAGCTGGCGAACCGGCATCACGCGGGTCCACGGCATGCTCGGTCAGGACGGCGTGTACCCCGACGCCAACCGGCTGGTGACGTTTGTCGACAACCACGACACGGACCGCTGGCGCAGCGTGGCCGGCGATCTGAAGCGGACCCGCTACGGCATCGGACTCGTCATGATGACCCGGGGCATCCCCTGCCTCTACTACGGCACGGAGATCGGGATGGACGGATTTGCCGCGCCGGATGGGCTGGTCCGCGATGACTTTCCGGGTGGATGGGCCGAAGACGCCCGCAGCGCCTTCACCTCCGACGAGCGCAACCAGCAGGAGGAACAACTTTGGCAATTCACAGCGGCATTGGGGCAAGCCCGGCGCCACTACCGCGAGGCCTTTGCCTCCCCCATGGCCCACTTGATTCCGCGCGGTGGTCAGTATCACTTCCTGCGCTCAGACGGGAAACAGCACCTTCTGGTGTTGACCAATGCTTCGGATGAGCCGGCTGAACTCGACTGGAATCAGGTGGCCCCCCTTCGCCATCGGGCAGAAGAGTGCACTTCGGTCTTGGGATCGAGCGGAGATGGGCCGTCCACCCTCCAATGGGGTGCTCCCTTGACCTTACAGCCCTGGCACTTCCAGGTGTACCAGCTCGACGATTGAGCCCGGCGGAGGTTACGCCCCGGTGATGGCCTTGCGCCAAGGCGCGTGCACCCGGCAGACCTTGCCCGCCTTCGTGTCCCAACTGACGAGCGTCGTGGCGCCGCGAAACGCGAGCCCCACCCGGTCATCCTGCCCTCGGTGCAGGACGAAGCCCTCGTATTTGACGTGGATGCTGGAGTTGCCCATGCCGGAGGCCCCCACCCGGATGATGAGGCGGTCGCCGGGGATGACCGGCTTCAGGTAGTCCATTTCATTGCGCGCCACAAGCACACCGTGCTTCTCGAAGTCCCACTTCTCGGGGATGCACGCCTCGAACCACGCAATCCTTGCCTCCTCGAGGAACGAGAAGTAGGTCGCATTGTTGACGTGACCGAACAGGTCCATGTCGCTGTAGCGGATGGGCACCTCATAGTCCACCACGGGGCCCATGGCCTCGAAGGGTTGGTCCATCGGATTGGAGGGGGTGGAATCGGTCATCTTGAGGTCAAACGGGATGCGAATTTCGCCCATCGTCCGGGAACCCGCGCCATTCCTGCATTTCCGGGTTTTTCCAAAAATGAGCCGGGTTTATCCACAAACTGAATAAAAAAGCCCTGTAGGCCGCGCGGGACGCGGGATTTCGCATATACATTTGAGCAGTTCACAACCCAATAAGAACATCATGAACAAATCTGAACTCCGTGATGCCATGGCCGAAGGCGCTGGCATCAGCAAGGCCGACGCCGGCCGCGCCCTCGACGCATTCATCGACGCCACCAGCAACGCCCTCAAGGGTGGAGAGCGCGTGGCCCTCGTGGGCTTCGGCTCCTTCTCCGTGACGCACCGTGAGGCTCGCAAGGGCCGCAACCCGCAGACCGGCAAGGAAATCACCATCGCCGCCAAGAACGTGGTGAAGTTCAAGCCCGGTGCCGAGCTGAACGAGAAGGTCAAGTAATCCTTCCCACAGAAGACACAATCCCCGGACTGCCCCGCGCGGTCCGGGGATTTTCTTTGCCCCATGGATGACCGCTACGATCTCCTCTCCCCGTACCTGACCGACGCCCGCAAGCAGCGCTTTGCGGAGGTGCTCGGACAACGGACGAATTGGGTCACGGCCGTGACGGAGGATCTGTTTGACCCCCACAACATTTCCGCCGTGTTGCGCAGCTGTGATGGGTTCGGCATCCAGAGCGCGCACATCATTGAGGTCAACAACCCCTATCGCGTGTCGCCCGGCGTGGCCAAGGGTGCGGCCAAATGGCTGGACATCGAGCGCCACACCGACACCACCCATGCGCTCCGGGACCTGAAGGCCCGCGGTTTTGCCATCTGCTGCACCACCCCGCACACGGACGACACCACGCCCGAGGAACTGCCGCTCGACCGGCCTGTCGCCCTGGTCTTCGGCTCAGAGGGACCCGGCATCACGGATGCAGCGCGGGCAGAAGCTGACCACTTCGTCCGCATCCCCATGTTCGGCTTCACGGAAAGCTTCAACATCTCCGTCGCCGCTGCATTGACCCTGCAGACCATCACCCGCCGGGTCCGGGAACGCGAGGACCTCGACTGGCAGGTACCCGCTGAGGAGCACCCCCGCATTCTCGGCGACTGGGCCTCCCGCACCGTGAAGGACGCCCCCGGTTTGCTGCACCGCCTCCGCTCGGGGGAGGCGCCCCCTCCCCCCTCTCCATCGGGCCCGGCATGACGGACGCCCTCCACACGGATTACCGGTCCATCCTGCGCCTGGCCCTGCCCGTCTCGGCTGGCACCTTCATGCAGTTCCTGGTGGTCTTGACCGACAACTATTTCCTGAGCCGAACCTCGGATGTGGCGCTCAATGGTGCCGGCAATGCGGGCGTCCTGTACATCACACTCGCCATGATCGGCGCGGGGTTTTGCAACACCGGCCAAATCCTCATCGCCCGGAGGATGGGCGAAGGGCGGCAGGACGAAACGCTGCGCATCCTCGCCACCGGCCTGCGGGTCGCCATGGTCGTGGGCACGTTGCTCATTCTCTTCGTGGCGCTCGGCCTGAACGCCGGGTTTTCCTCCGTGTTCAGGGACGCAGACACGGCCGCCGTCTTCCACGATTTCATGGGCATCCGAAAGTGGGGCTACCTCCCCTCCTTCCTCGTGATGATGCTCAATGCGTTCTTCATGGGCACGGCCCGATCGCGCATCCTCATGTGGGCCATGATCACCACCGGTTCGGTCAACGTCCTCGGCGACGCTCTCCTCATCGGCGGGGTTGGTCCCTTCCCTGCGCTCGGTGCCAAGGGGGCCGCCTGGGCCAGCCTCACGGCCGAATCCACCGGACTTCTGGTTCTCCTCGGCCATGCCGTGCACCACCACGGCCGTGCCGTCTGGGCCTCCTCCCTGCTCACCCTCGACCGGTTGACAGCCTGGGCTTCCCTGGCCGCGCCGATGATCGCCCAATTGACCTTGACCCTCGGCACCTGGAGCATGTTCTTCTTCCTTGTCGAGCAAGTGGGGGTTCTCGAGCTCAAGGTGAGCCACATCGCCCGCAACTTCTTCATGCTGGCCTTCGTGGTGTCCCAGGGCATCCAGCAGACCACCCGGACCTTCATCAGCGGCTTGATCGGAGCCGGCAGACAAGCTGAGCTCCATGGGGTCATGCGGCGGTTGTTTGTGGTGAACCTGTGCGGCATCCTGCTCATGGCCCACGGTGGCCTGCTCTACCCCGCCGTGCTCGCCGCGCCCTTCTTCGACGACCCCATCGGACTCGATGCCGCTTCCCGCACCCTGCCCGTCATCTTCTTCGCCATGCTGATCTACAGCGGCAGCTCGGTGATGTTGAGCACCATCCAAGGCAGTGGGCACACCCGTCCGGCGCTGGTCATCGAGGTGTCTGCGCTGGTGGTTTACACCGCGCTTGCCGTGACCTTGACCCTTGTCCAGCCCCAACCGGTCTGGCGGATCTGGTGGGTCGAATGGGCCTATTTCAGTGGGATCGGTCTGGGGTCGGCGCTGTTCCTCCTGCGCTGGGATTGGAAAACGAAAGCCCTCTGACCCTGCCGCCGGTCGCTACCTTCGCAGCCGATTCATGACGACACCCCGATTGCGCATCGTCTTCTTCGGCACACCCGATTTCGCGGAGGCCAGCCTCCGTGCCCTGGCGGCATCCGAACACCAGGTGGTGGGCGTGGTGACGGCCCCGGACCGCAAGGCCGGCCGGGGACAGCAACTGCAGCCTTCCCGGGTCAAGGAGGCGGCCCTCGAATTGGGCCTGCCCATCGCCCAGCCTGAAAAGTTGCGGGCTCCGGAGTTTCTCGACCAGCTCCGGGCGTGGAACGGCGACCTGTTCGCCGTTGTGGCCTTCCGGATGCTGCCGGAAATGGTCTGGGCCATGCCGCCCCGGGGCACGGTCAACGTCCACGGCAGCCTGCTCCCCGATTTCCGTGGGGCCGCACCCATCCAGCACGCCATCGCGGCCGGTGTGGACCGCACGGGGGTCACGTCCTTCTTCATCACGCGCGACATCGACACCGGCAGCCTGCTCCTCCAGCGCTCCACGCCCGTGACGCAGGAGGACACGGCAGGTTCCGTCTATGCGCGGCTGATGGCCGAAGGCGCCGGATTGCTGGTCGACACCACCGATGCCCTCGCAGCGCACCCCCTCCAAGGCGTGCCGCAGGACCAACTGATGCGCGGTGACGAGCGGGATGCCCCCAAGCTGTTCCGGCAGGATGGCCGTGTGGATTGGCGGAAATCGCCCAAGGAAGTGGCCGACTTCATCCGGGGCATGACGCCCTTCCCCGGAGCGTGGACCACCCTCAACGGGGCGACGATGAAGGTCAAGACGCCCATGCTCCACGGCAAGGACATGGCCTCGCCCAAGGGACTGGTCCCGGGACAGTGCCGGGTGGAGGACGACCGGTTCTGGGTGGGCACCTTGGACGGCTGCATCGAGGTGGTCGAAGGCCAGTTTGCCGGCAAGCCTTTCATGCCGGTCGTCGAAATCCTGCGGGGATATCGGTTCCCAGTGGACGCCCTCGGCACGGACGGCCATTGACGGCCTCCATCCCGGTTGATTCTTTCGCCTTCCGGCTTTACTCCTCTCCGTAGGCCTCGAGCAACAGGTCGAGGATGTCAGTGGCCGATTGGACCACCGGGGTGCCCGGACCGAAGATCGCCGTCGCGCCCGCCTCATACAGTGCGGGATAGTCCTCTCGGGGAATCACGCCGCCCACGACGATGAGCATGTCTTCCCTGCCGTGGGCGCGCAAGGCTTCCATCAAGGAGGGCACGAGCACGAGATGGCCCGCGGCCAGCGTCGAAACGCCCACGACATGCACGTCGTTTTCCACCGCTTGACGGGCCACTTCCTCCGGCGTCTGGAACAGAGAGCCGAGGTCCACATCGAACCCCAAATCGGCAAAGGCACTGGCGATCACCTTGGCGCCACGGTCGTGTCCGTCCTGGCCCATCTTGGCGACGAGAATGCGGGGCTGTCGCCCTTCCATGTTGGCAAAACGTTCGGCTTTCTGCACGGCCATCCTGAATTCTTCCCGCTCTCCGAGCTGTTTCCTGAAAATACCCCGAACCGGCCGAACAACCGGAACATGGCGGCCAAACACGCGTTCCAATGCGTCCGACATTTCACCCAGCGTGCACCGCACCCGGGCCGCCTCCACAGCCACAGCCAACAGGTTGCCGTCCCCCCTTGCGGCGGACTCGAGTGCGTCCAGCGCCTTGGACGCCGCCTCCGCATCGCGGTGGGCGCGCAGGGCATCGAGCCGCTCCAATTGGCCCTTCAACACGGCTTCGTGTTCGACCTTGAGCACCTCCATGTTCTCCGGCGCCCGGCCGGCAAACAGGTTGAGCCCGACGATCCGGTCGATGCCGGCGTCGATGCGCGACTGCTTTTCGGCCGCTGCCGTCTCGATGCCCTGCATGGGCAGCCCCTTGTCGATGGCCCGCGGCATGCCGCCCGCCGCCTCCATGTCGTGAAGGATGGCCTCCGCCCGCTCGATGAGCGCTTGGGTCCGCCCGGCCACCGTGGCATCGCCCCCCAACGGATCCACCCACCGCGTGGTGCCCGCCTCCTTCTGCAGGATGAGCTGCGTGTTGCGGGCGATGCGGGCAGAATCCTCCGTCGGCAGGGCAATGGCCTCGTCGAGGGAGTTCGTGTGAAGGCTCTGGGTTCCGCCCCACGCCGCCGCGAGCGCCTCGATGGCCGTGCGGGAGACGTTGTTGATCGGATCCTGTTCGGTCAAGGTCCATCCGCTCGTCTGACAATGCGTCCTGAGCATGGAGGAGCGGGGATTCTTCGGTTTGAATGCCGCCATGTGGCGCGCCCAGAGGACGCGGCCTGCCCTCAGCTTGGCCACCTCCGTGACGAGGTCCATTCCGATGCCCCAGAAGAAGCTGAGCCGCGGTGCGAACCGGTCCACATCGAGTCCCGCCGCGATGCCGGCCTTGACATAGGCAAGACCGTTGGCGATGGTGTAGGCCAACTCCAACTCGGCCGTGGCCCCAGCTTCCTGCATGTGGTAGCCGGAGATGCTGATGGAGTTGAACTTGGGCATGTTCGCCGCCGTGTAGGCGAAGATGTCGCTGATGATCCGCATGCTCGGAGCAGGCGGATAGATGAAGGTGTTCCGGACCATGAACTCCTTCAGGATGTCGTTTTGAATGGTCCCCGCCAGCGCTTCGGACGGCACGCCCTGTTCCTCCGCCGCCACGACGTAGAACGCCATGATGGGCAGCACGGCTCCGTTCATCGTCATGGACACGCTCATGCGGTCCAGCGGAATGCCCTCGAACAGGCGCTTCATGTCCTCCACGCTGTCGATGGCCACACCGGCCTTGCCGACGTCGCCCGAGACGCGCGGGTGGTCGCTGTCGTACCCCCGGTGGGTCGCGAGGTCAAACGCCACGCTGAGTCCCTTCTGCCCTTCCGCGAGGTTCTTGCGGTAAAAGGCATTGGACGCCTCTGCCGTGCTGAAGCCGGCGTATTGACGGATGGTCCACGGGCGCTGGGTGTACATGCTGGCATACGGCCCCCTCAGGTAGGGCGCACTGCCTGCCACAGCCGACTCCAAATCGGTGTCACCGGCCGGGGCTGCCGGGGCCGGGGCCTCGATGTGCACGGGGGCCACAGCGCCAGGACCGGCCTGCGCAGCCTCACGGGACGACATGGCCGACCACTGCGACAGGTGCCGACGGGCGGCCTCGCACAAGGCGTCGGCCAGCGCATCCACCGTCGGGGAGACCACCGCATCGGGGTGCTCGAGGCCCGACTCCTCCCGCAGCAGGTGCAGGGCATTGCGCGACCATTTCTCCGGTTCGCGGATGTCCGAGGCGGAGCCTGCCGGATCGGGCTGGCCTGCGGCCACGGCATCCAAGCCGGACAGCACACCCGCCACGGAGGAGGTGGACAACCGGATCAGGTTGTCGCGTCCGGAGTCAGCCGACAGGCCCGACGCATCCGGGACAGCCCGCAGTCTGGGCCAGTTCCCCTCAACAACCAGGCGGGACGCCATGCGCTTGAACGCCTCTGCCTGCGCCAACCCGATGACGGGATCGCGGTCCAGCATGAGGTCCACGGAGATTCGGCTGAGGTCCCCGTCCATCAGGGGGGCGGCCTCTTCCACCGCTTTGACAAGCAAGGCCAGTCGCGCGGAACGGGTCCAACCGCGGGCCGGTTCATCCGTCACCAGCAGAACACGCAGGTCCTGTCTGCCCGCCGCCTGAACCGCCGCCAGATGGGCCTCGAGATCCCGCCCTGACCACCAGTCCAACAGCAGGCCGCCCATGACCGGCAGTCCCTCGGTCTCCGACAGGATGGCGGGGGTGGCCTCCCCGACCCACTCGATGTCCACATACTCCCGGATGACACCGTCCAGCCATGTGGCCGGGCGATCGCATCCGATAAGCCGCACGGCTTCAGCGCCGCCGATGAGGGCCGGCATCACCTCCGCGGCCGAATGGACGTCCACGGAAATGCGCCACGGTTCCGCAGACCGGCTGCGGATGGACGACACCGTCCGGTGGGGATGAAAGGCTGGAAGAACAACCTCCCCGCCGTCGAGCTCCACATGGGTTCTCGGCGGCTCGTCTCCTCGCCACCCGGCCTCGACCGCCTGCTTCCATGCCGCCCATTCGCCCTGTTGTGTGGATTCCGTGGCTTCCATGCGGGCAAGTTAACCCCGCACGGGGCCTAATTTCGGCCCATGGACAGCCCTTCCGGCCCCATCGCCCCGACCGTGGGCATCGACACCTTTGCCGCCTCCGACCTGCGGGCCGGCACCGTCCTGTCCGCAGCACCGCTCGAGGGGGCGCGGCGGCCTGCTTTCGTCCTGCGCATTGACTTCGGCCCTTTGGGCATCCTCAAGTCCACCGCCCAGATCACCGTGGACCACGCCCCTGAGGACCTCATTGGACGGCGGGTCGTGGCCGTGGTCAACCTTCCCCCCAAGCAAGTGGGAACCCACACAAGCCGCTGCCTCGTTCTCGGTGCGGTTCACGGGCCCCATGTCGGCCTCCTCTCCGTCCCGGACACCGTGCCCGACGGCACCCGCATCCATTGATCCGTTTCCCTGATCCGATGACCCCAGAACCGCTTCCACCCCCCTCCCTTGGCCGGGCCATTCTGCTGGACCGAGACGGCATCATCAACCACGATCCCGGGGATTACACCACATCGGTGGAGGAGTTCCACATCCTGCCCACCGTGCTGGACACCCTGCGGCGCTGGAAGTCCGCGGGATTCAAGCTCATCCTCATCACGAACCAAGGCGGCATCGCCAAGGGACGCTACGGCCATCAAGCCGTCCGCGACATCCACGACGTGTTGCAATCCGCCTGTGCGGACGTGGGTGCCCACCTCGACGACATCTTCTACAGCCCCCATCACCCGGACTACGGCGCGAGCCTGAGCCGCAAGCCCGGCTCCCTCATGGTGGAGAAGGCCTTGGCCAAGCATCGCCTCGACCCCGAGCAGTGCTGGATGTTCGGAGACAAGGCCCGGGACATCGATTGCGCGTTGGGCGCAGGGGTCCGCCATGGCGTCCTCGTCGAGCCCAATGCTCCGCTCGGACAGTGGGTCAGCCTGCCGCTCGCAGACCGGCGTTAACTTTGGGGCGCGTGCCCCACATCCTCCACAACGGCCAACTGCTTCCGGATTCCGCCGGAGTGCCCGTCCAGAATCGCGGATTCCTGTTCGCGGACGGCATTTTCGAGACGATCCGCATCGCCTATGGCCAGCCCCTGTTCCTGGAGGATCACCACCAGCGCATCCGGGAGGGACTCAAGGCCCACCGGATCCACGCGCCACTCGGCTTCACGCCGGCCAGCATCCGGGCGGACATCCGCACCCTGCTTGAGGCGGAAGGCATCACGGGCGGTGCCCGGGTGCGCATCACCCTCACGCGCAGTGGACCGGGATTCTACACGCCGGAGGACAGCGCCCTGGACGTCATCATGGTGGCGTCCCCTCTCGACAACGAAGCCTACGCGCTGAACGACACGGGATGGTCGACGGACATTTACCCCGAGATGAAGTGCACCCCCACGCACCTCTCCCGGTTCAAGAACATCGCCTCCAACCTCTACGTCCAAAGCGGCATCTGGGCCCGGGACAAGGGACTCGACACCGCCCTGATCCAGAACGACCGGATGGGCATCATCGAAGGCACGTCCTCCAACCTCTTCCTCGTGTCGAATGGCGTGCTCTACACGCCGGGCATTGACTCCGGGGCCACGGCGGGTGTGCTGCGTGCGCAGGTCATCAACCTCGCCCTGTCCTCGGGAATGAAGGTGTATGAATGCAACCTGACCCCGCAAAACCTGCTGGTCGCAGACGAGGTCTTCCTGACCAATGCGGTGCAGGGCATCCGCTGGGTGGGGAGCTACCGGACCAAGCGGTATTTCAACGGCGCCACATCCGACTTGATGAACCGGCTCAATGCCCACGTCAAGGCGTCCGTTCAAGCCTGAGCCGCCCGGGGATCGACCCAGCGATAGGCGAGGTCGGTGAGCGCATTGACGCAGACAAAGACGAAGCTCACCACCAGCACGCCGCCCATCACCACGGGGAGGTCCTGCTGTTCGAGGGCGTCAAACAACAGGAAGCCCAGCCCCTTCCATCCGAAGACGAACTCCACGAAGACGGCACCGGCCAACAACTGGGCCAGCCAGCCGCTCGCTGAGGTCAGCACCGGATTCATCGCGTTGCGCAGGACGTGGTGGAGGAGCACCTCCCCTTCCCCAGCTCCGAAGGCGCGGGCGGTCCGCACGTGGGGTGCGGCGAGCACGTCGGTGGCGGCCCCGCGGGTCAATTGGGCCAGGACGGCGAGGGGCCGGATGCCGAGGGTCAATGCCGGCAAGATCAGGTGACGCCAACAGAGGACGCGCTCCCCTTGCGCGTTGAGGTCCCACAGGCTGCCGGTGAGCGGAAGCCCGGTCCACTCGCCCCAACGCACCGCAAAGAGGAAGCCGATCAGGACCGCGGCGAAGAAGCTCGGTGCGCTCATGCCGAGCACACTGCCGCCGACCACGATGCGGTCGAACCATCCGCCCGGCCGCCTGGTGGCCAGCAGGCCCATCGGGATGCCGAGCACCAAGGCGAACAGCAGCGCAGACAAGGCGAGGATGGCCGTGCCGGGAAAGGCGTCCGCGATGAGCGAGGCGACGGATTCCTGACGGACAAAGCTTTCGCCAAAGGACGGCCAGCGCAGCCCCCAGCCCTGCTCGGTCCTGCCGAGGGGGCTCAGCCCGCCGAGGGCGTCGACGTAGCGTTCATGCCACGGCATGTCGAGGCCGAACCGTGCGCGCATGTCCGCGATCAATTCCGCGTCAGCCTGCTGGCCCGCCAATTGCCGGGCCGGATCGGGGATGGCCGTGAAAATCAGGAACACCAGGGTAAAGCTGCCCCACAGGACTGCCAGGCCCCGAAGGACCTTCCCCGCCGTCACTGCCCCGCGGTTCACCATCAGCGTCCGGCGAGGGCGTCATCGCAGCTGGCCGGGACATCCCGCCACGCCCATTTGTTCTGCACCACACCGTCCTTCAACAGGACCACGCCCGGGTTGCTCCGAACAATGATCTTGAGTTCGGTGGGATCGGTGGTGTAGAACGGGTAGCCTGTCTCGTGCTTGTCCCTGTAGGCCTGCACCTCCTCCGACGTGGCCGGGGTCAATGCCCCCACACGCCAGCCCCTCGATTGGGCCTCGGCCATCAGCGCATTCAATTCTGCCTGCGCCTTGCCGCCTGAGGCCTCCAGATCCTTGGACACGTGCCAGAGTGTGTAGCCCTCACCGAGCATGTCGGAGAGCAGGCTTTCCCCGTCGGCATCGGTCACGTCCAGGTCGAAGATGAGCGGCTCATAGCCATCGGCGACCTTGATCTCCACCGCTCCGGCCCAATCGCCTTCGGGATACTTCGCCTTGAACGCCGCGTCCTCCCACAGCTTGGCCGACATGTAGCCCGACTGCATCACCACGGTGTCCGCCTCGGTTTCGGGGTGGAAGAACCGAACCTCCTTGTCATACACCGGCGGATCGAGCCCGAGCTCTTCGGCCGAGGCCATGTTGCGGTTCAGGTCCTCGCCCACCGCATACGGTCGGTAGTCCTTCACCGGTAGATGCTGGAGGGTGTAGACCTGGAACCCCACCGCCACGGCCAGCACGCCGATCGCCATGGCCCACTCCTCACCGTCCCGCTTCCAACGGCGCCGAACGCCTTCGGCAGCCGCGAGCCCGAGCGCGAGAAACAAGGTCGGAAAGCCCCATTCCAGCATGACCTCACCAAACGCCCACGTGATGGCGAGCGCGGACGCGTACATCCACAGAGACCGGTTGCGCTCGTTGAGTCCGTATCCCCCGGTCCAGGCGCTGAGCAGAATCGGCAGGAGCAGGATGAGCAGCACGACGTCCTTGATGAAGCTCTCGTGGGGTGTCAGCGGGATGGCGTTGCCGAAACACCCGCAGCTCAGGACGCACTGGTTCGGGATGACGACCTCGATGCCGTTCTCCACGATGGTCTTGCTGCCGAAGGGATCGCAATGGTCGGTGTACCACGTGAGCCAGGTGAAGAACAGCATGAGCACGAGGGTCAATGCCGTGGTCAACCGCGGGAGTGCGCCCACCAACAGGGCCACGCCGAGCAGCACCTCGCCGATGCTCGCCAGCATGCCGAGCTCGAGGGCCCACGGGGTCCATGCCTCGAGATTGAGTGCCCCGGGCTCGAAATATTCTTCGAGCTTGTACATGAATCCGAGGGCGTCGTTGATCTTGATCAGACCGGACACGACGAACAGGGCCCCGACCAGAACGCGGCAGAGGTTGGCGAGGGAGAGCAGGAATTGTCGCATGGCGTGAAGTCTCCCTCGAAATTTCGGGAGCAATTCCACACCGGTTGCCCTCCCTTAACGGGCGATTAACACGTCAGGCCGTGGATTGTCCCGCGGCGAGGTGGATCAGGGCGAACAGCGCGTAGTTGGCCATGTCCATGTAGCCCGCATCCACCCCTTCGCTCACCTTGGCCCCGCCCTCGAGGTCCTCAAGCTGTTTGATGCGCAGCAACTTCATGAGAATCAGGTCGGTCAGGCTCGATACGCGCATGTCCCGCCACGCCTCTCCGTAGTCGTGGTTCTTGCGCACCATCAGGCCGCGCGTCCGCTGGAGGACGTCGCGATACAGGCGCTCCGCGTCGACCGGATCGAGTTCCATCGGAGTGTCCTCCGGCAATTCCAACTGGAGCAGGGCCATCATGCAGTAGTTGACGATGCCCACGAACTCCGGCTGGATGCCCTCCTCCACCTTCTGCTCCCCGCCCTCCTGAAGGGTGCGAATGCGCTGGGCCTTGATGAAGATCTGGTCGGTCAACGAACTCGGACGGAGCACCCGCCACGCCGTGCCGTAATCGTGCATCTTGTCCAGGAACAGGGCCGCACACACCGCCACCTGCCCATCGTACTGCTCGAGGGTCAGGGCGGGGATTCCCGCCGCGTCATCCCGGTGAACTTCCGTCGCGCTCATGCCTGCAAGGTCCACCCCAACGGCGAGGATTCGCAACCCCTGGCCGTCTTCGTTCCCCGTCTTTTCCCACAGGTGTGCGCCGGTTCCTTCACCGGCCTCTGCGTTGCACCTTTGTGCGGTGAGCGCTTCCCATTTCATCCTGCGCGGTCAGCGGTTCGACCTCGATACACCGCGGGTCATGGGCATCCTGAACGCCACGCCCGACTCCTTTCATGCAAGCAGCCGGGTTGCGGGGGCGTCTGCAGCGGAAGACGCCGTGCACATGGTCCAGGAAGGGGCCGCCATTCTCGATTTGGGTGGACAAAGCAGCCGCCCGGGCGCAGAGCGCGTGGGGCCTGCCGAGGAATGGCGCCGCGTGAAGCCGGCACTCGAGGCCATCCGCACGGCCCTGCCCGACGTGCCCATCAGCATCGACACCTTTCACGCGGATGTCGCCCGGCAAGCCCTTGACGCCGGGGCGGACATGATCAACGACATCTCGGCCGGTGCCCTCGACCCGGAACTCCCGCTGGTGGTGGCCGAACAGCGGGTTCCCTACGCCATCATGCACATGCAGGGCACGCCCGGGACGATGCAGGACAATCCGGTGTACCGGGAGGTTGTCCATGAGGTGAAGCACCACCTCGAGGAGCGCTGTGCCCAGCTCAAGGCGCTTGGGATTGAACACCTGGTGGTCGATCCCGGGTTCGGGTTCGGCAAGACGATCGAACACAATTACAGCCTCCTCCAGCACCTGGATGTCCTGTCCGACCTCGGGTGTCCCATCCTGGTCGGGGTCAGCCGCAAATCCATGATCCACAAGGTTCTGGAGTGTACGTCCGAAGAGGCCCTGAACGGCACGACGGCCCTGCACGCCTGGGCACTCGATCGGGGTGCACATTGGCTCCGCGTGCACGATGTTGCCCCGGCAGTCGAATGCATCCGACTTCACCAATACCTTCGGGCCTCGGAACGCCACCATGATTGAACAACCCGCCCTTCAGCTCGGCCTCTGGCAGGCCCTGGACATCGTGGCGGTGGCCCTCATCCTGTATCAACTGTACCGCCTCACCCGTGGCACGGCGGCCATCCGCATTTTCCTCGGTGTCCTGGCCATCTATCTGGTCTACCAGATCGTGGACGCCCTGCAGATGCGGATGTTGGCGGAAATCCTGGGCCAATTCATCGGCGTGGGGGTCATCGCGCTCCTGATTGTCTTCCAGCAGGAACTGCGGCAATTCCTCTTGCTCATCGGAAACCGCCAATTCGTGCGGTCCGCGCCGCCCTGGATCCAGAAATGGTTGGGACGGCAAGGAGACGGCGTGTCCGACAGCTCCCAATGGACCGAACTCAGAAAGGGACTCGAGGAGTGTCGCCGACGCCGGCTGGGCGCCCTCGTCGTCGTCCCGCGGGATGCGGACCCCAGCCCGGTGGCCACAGGATGGGTGCCGATTGACGCTGCGGTCTCGGCAGGTCTTGTGGTGGCCCTGTTTGAAAAGGCGAGCCCGCTGCACGATGGGGCGGCTTGCATCGATGCCCTGCGCATCCGCTGGGCGGCCGGCATCCTGCCCGTGTCCGGCCGCATGGACCTGCCCTCGCAATGCGGAACCCGCCACCGGGCGGCAGTGGGCATTTCGGAACAGACCGACGCCATCGTGCTCGTGGTCAGTGAGGAGACCGGCGCCCTGTCCATCGCAGAAGAAGGGCGGCTTCAGTTGGGCGTTCGGTTCGAGGCCCTCGAGGCCCGACTCGATGCGGCTCTTTCCCACGGCAGGAGCGGCGAAACGGCGTGATTTTCCGCTGCACACGCCGGAGCTGACCGCCCTCCCAAAATGGGGGGTCAGGGGTGGACCATGAAGGCCTGGGAGGTCCCGGTGACCGTCTTGACCACATAGGTTCCCTGCACCCAGCCCTCTGTGAGGAAGGTGGACCAACCGCCCGCCTGGAGCGGCCAATCGGCTTGATGGCGCCCCATCGCATCGAAGACCTTCGCCGTGGTTGCGCTGCCCGACAGGATGCGCACCTGTCCCGCGCCCGTGTGGACGGTCAACACGGGATCGGAAGGCGCTTCCGGCTCCCCCACCGAGGTCAATCCAGAGGGGCGGACCATGAAGAAGTGGCTCTGGGTGCTGATCGCGATGTTGCCGCTTTCGAAATAGGGATAGACGCTCCAGGCGCCGCCGCTGGTGCCCACCTGGTCACTCCAGGGGTTGGTGTCGAAGTAGGCCGTCATCTCCAGCGAAGCGCTCGCAGGATCGAGGATGTCGAACACCTGCAGTCCCGCGTAGTAATTCGCTCCGTAAACCTTGCCCTCGTGGGTGTAGAGGTTGTGGTCGGTCACCCCGAGGGTGCCTTCGTGGAATCCGATGATGGCCGGATTGTCCAGATCCTGAACATCCATGACCCAGGTCCGGGTCCACTCCGCCACCCCCGTGGTCTCGTCGATTTCGTCGTTCATGAACACGAACCGATGGTCCTCAGTCAACCACGCCTGGTGCACATACACCCAGGAGGAATCCTGGAGCATGGACAGCGTCTGCGGGTCGGATTTGTCCTCCACGTCAATGATGCGGAATCCACCATAACCACAGGACGCCATCACGATTTCCTTGCCTGCATGGTCGGCATCCGGCCCAGCATACACTACGGCCTGCGCATCGTGGATGTAGTTCTCCTCCCAGGATCCCGCCAACGTCGGATTGGACGGGTCGTTGACGTCCACGATGTGGAGTCCCCCGGAGAAGGTGTTCGTGCCCACGCCGTAGACGAAGCCGGTCTCGGCATTGGCCACGATGTTGTGCGCGCTGCCGAACCCTGTGTACAGGGCCAGGGTGCCCACCGGGGTCATGGGGTCCGAATTGGGGACCTGGCTCAGGTCCAACACCTGCATGCCGTGTTCCTGCGCCTCGCTGACCACGAAGGCGACATCTCCGATGACCTTGATGTCCCGCCACAGGCTGGGAATGGAGGCGGTCGGCACATCGGCCATGATGACGGGGTTGACCGGGTCGGTCACCTCGATGATGGTCGTGCCGTCGCTCCGGCCGTACAGGACGAATTCCCGCCCATCCTTGGACCACCCCCA
>JBMYZR010000037.1:0-21548 GCA_049610565.1 Flavobacteriales bacterium
GCGTCCACATGGCTCAACTCACAGTTGTCAGTCACGGTCACGAGGCCGACGCTGTTGAGGTAGTCGTAGTCACAGGCACCCCAGAGGTCACACTCGAGCGTGTCGACGCCTTCGGCAAGGAAGGAGGGAGCAATCAAGTCCTGGATGTCGATGCGCTGGTCGTCGCTGGTGGCGGTTGCGTTGCCGCAGCTGTCCGTGGCCATGGCCGTCCAGGTCCGGATGATGCTGTAGCAACCGGTGCTCACGCTGTCGACCACGACGTCGGCGAAGTCAAGGCCGGTGTCGGCGAGATCGCAGTTGTCGGCGTAGGTCGTCGCGGCGATGCCGGTGTTGCTCGGGTCGAGGTCGACATAGCAGAGGCCGTTGACGTTGAGGGTCACATCAGCAGGAGCCGTGACGGACACGTCCGGAGCCGTGTTGTCCTCGATGGTGATGGCCTGCACGTGGTAGGTCTGGTTGCCGAAGCAATCCGTGGCCACCCAGGTGCGGTTCAGGACGCGGCAGCTGCTGGCCGTGTACTGGGCCGTGGTCTCGCCCACGAGCTCGACACACACGTAGACATTGTTTCCGTCAGCGAAACCGCTCGTGTTGGGATCAAATCCAGCGGCACAGCCGTACTCGCTGTCGTCGCAGTTGTCGGTGAAGAGGACCACTTCTGCGTCGGCCGGGTTGTCCATCAGCCACTGCTCGCTCTCGTCGCAGGTCAGCGTCAGGTCCTCACCTCCGGACACGTAGGTCGGAGCTTGAGTGTCCATGCGGGTGACCATCTGGACGATTTCGGTGGCGATGTTGCACTGGTCATCGAAGGCGATGTAGTGGAACTCCACGTACTCTCCATCCTGGCAATCGGTGGCGAAGTCGCAGCTCGGCTCGAGCGTGGCGATCACGTCACCTGCGAAGCCCATGGCGTCCATGCCGGCAATGGAACCGTCCCAGCTGAACCAGCCGGAGAATCCGTTGTCGTCGCAGTTGTGGTTGTTGGCGCCGTCACCCAGCTGGAAGCCGAAGTACTCGCTGGCCGGTTGGTGGTTGAAGTGGATCAACGTACCGAACTGCCAAGCTCCCGGTCCACCCACGGCGTAGGACGCTGCGTTGTTGAGGGTGTACATGGTCCAGAGGTCGGTGTTCACGGCACAACCGTAGTCGTTCTTGAATCCACCGGCCCAGTCGGCACCAGCCGTGCGGCCTTCAAAGAAGAGGTGAATCTCCAAACGGAGATCGTTGTCGTCCTTGTCCATCACGACACCCTCGAGGATGGCGTTGCCGTTCTCGAATTGGGTGAAGCTGACACCGCCATTGGCAGCATCCTCGACGAAGTAGTGGCCTTGGCTCATGTCTCCGTTCATGTCGTAGAACTGGAGGAGGGCGTCAGGACCGTTGTTGAAGTTCGGGTCGTCACCGGCCGTGATGGCGTTCCACCCTTGGGTGGTTCCGCCGCCCGTGCAAATCTGGTTGCGGCCGTCGGCGCGGCCCTTGACCGTCACCACGTCGTCCAACTCGAGATCGTTGCAGGCGAAGGCCGTCACGTCAGCGGCAGTGGCCGCCAACAGGTCGCTCTCACACTCCACGGTGTAGTCGCTGAGGTCACCTTCAATGTCGAGGCTGGCACATCCGAGGCAGGGGTCAGCACTCTCCAGCGGAATGACCGCTCCGAGACCGTACAGGTAGCTGTTGCCCATGTAGAGGTATCCGCCGTAGTCGATGCTGAACTCATCGCCATCAGCATTGACGAGGCGACGGTCACCACCGGCTTCGGTGTAGGTGAACTCCTCACCGTAGTAGTTGGCGTAAACGCTGCCCTCAGTCAGCTCTTCGCAGAGACCCGGGAAGACGTGACCCACGATGAGGTCGCCAAGCACTTCCTGGGAAAGGGTGTTCAGGTTGTATCCAGCTGCATCCCAAGCCGGGTCCACCGGCAGGAAGACAGAACCACAGGCATCCTCCTGGGCGCTTCCGCCAACGAGGTCACCAAGACCGATCATGATCAAACCGGCGATGAGGTCGTCGGAGGGGCTCTCCAGGGCGGAACCGAGCAGGGTAGCAGAGCTGTCAATCGGGGCGCCGTCAGCCAAGGCCACCTCCACAGCACCACCGGTCGGGGTCAGGGACTCGTCCTCGTTGCAGATGCCGTCGGTGTCGATGTCGTTGAGGCAGTTGCCATCACAGTCCACGTAGTCGATGCCGTAGAGGTCGATGGGGTACTCACAGGAGCCGTCCTCGTTGTTGGCCTCAGCAAAGAAGTTGCAGGCCTCAGCGTCGGTACAACCGCTGATGATGCAGGAACCGTCATCGATGTCGGCACCGTTGTAGTAGTTGTCTGCAATCGGGTTCGTGCACCCCGTGCAGCTGCCGTCGTCGTCCGTGGCGGACGCGTCGTAGTTGTTGGCGCCAGCATCGGTACAGCCTGGGATCTCGTCCTCGTCGCACACTCCGTCGCCGTCGGCGTCGTTCAAGCACTCGCCGTCACAGTCGACATTGTCGACACCGTAGAGGTCGATCGGATAGTCGCAGAGGCTGTTGTCGGTGTCCGTGAAGTCACCGGTATTACAAGCGGCGGGATCAGTACAACCGGCAGACTCCTCCTCGTCACAGACGCCATCATCGTCGGCATCGTTGAGGCAGTTGCCGTCACAGTCCACGTAATCGAGGCCGTAGATGTCATTGGGATACGTGCAAGAGCCGTCGTCGTCCGTGGCGGACGCGTTGTAGTCACAGGCATTCTCGTCGGTACAACCAGGAATCTCGTCCTCATCGCACACGCCGTCGTCGTCGGCGTCGTTCAAGCACTCACCGTCGCAGTCCACGTTGTCGACACCGTAGAGGTCGATCGGGTACTGGCAGAGGCTGTTGTCGGTGTCCGTGAAGTCACCCGTGTTACAGGCAGCAGGGTCGGTACAACCGGCCGTCTCGTTCTCGTCGCAGACACCATCCTGGTCTGCATCATTGACACAGTTGCCGTCACAGTCCAAGATGTTGTTCGGGTATCCGTCGGGGTAGGTACAGGAACCGTTGTCGTCCGTAGCGGAAGCGCTGTAGTTACAGGCATTGGCGTCGGTACAACCGGGCACCTCAAGCTCATCGCAGATGCCATCGAGGTCCGCGTCGTTCAGACAGTTGCCGTCACAATCGAGGTAATCCTCAGCGGGGTAGGTACAGGAACCGTCGTCGATGGTGGCACCGTCGGTGGTGTTGCACGCCTCGGGATCCGTACAACCAGCACAGGACGTGTACTCACAGCTGCCGTCGTCCGCATTGGCGGCGCTGTTGTAGTTGCATGCACCTTCTTCGGTACAACCGTCAATCTGGTCCACGTCACAGATTCCATTGTCGTCCGCATCTCCATCGGCAATACCGCCATTGCCGTCGCAGGAGTCACAGGGGTCGGTGAGGAGCAAGCAAGAACCGTCGTCATCCGTGGCCGCAGCGTCAAAGTTGCAGGCCTCCGTATCCGTACATCCGGGGATTTCGTCCTCGTTGCAGATGCCATCCTGATCGTCGTCGTTCAAGCACTGGCCATCGCAGTCCAGGTTGGTGGACTCGGGATAGGTACAGGAACCATCATCGGCTCCGGCGTCAGCGTCGTAGTTGCAAGCCGCCGGGTCGGTGCATCCCTCCACGATGTCCGGACCACCGAAACTGAAGGTGTCCCGGAACTCGTTGCTGCCGTCTCCCTCAATGAAAACCTGGACGTAAAGCTGACCGGTCAATTCACCCGTGGTGGTGAACTGGCCCACCAACACGGCAAGATCATCTCCGGCCACACCATTGGCGTCGCCGTTGAGGGCATACCAAGCTCCTCCAATTCCGTCATCGATGGCGATGTTGCCTCCCGGAAGGCCGCCTCCCGGATCGAAGTTGGTGAACCACGGGTTGTCCGTGGACTGCACCGTGCTCACGTTGGCCTCACCAGCCAGCGCGTTCGGGGAGCCTTCCAGACCAATCGTGACCCAGCTGTCGTAGGCCAGGTCGGGATAGACCGGGAACAGGAGGCTGTTGATGCCATTCGGAACCCCGGCACCAAGCGCAGCGTGATAGAAGCTCGTCGTGGTGTTGACGAACGTCGGGTTGGTGGCATCACCGGAAACCGACGAAACGAAGTCGGTGGGGTTCACCGTTTCGACATACAACCGGTAAGTGCTGTAGCCGGTCAGGTCGGTTACACCCAAGGCTCCGACAAGGACACCCACGTTGTCGGTGACGATTTCGTCGAAGAGACCGTACCCTTCAGGGGCCGGAGCGGAATTGACAGCAACTTGCTGCTGGGCGAAAACAGTGGTCAAGCAACAGAACAGGGCTGCGACCAGATGGATGGACTTGGACATCATTGTCAAGCGATTTGGTTAATGCGGTTTTGTGTCCCGGTGAAAGGACAGTGTGAATTTATGAGAAGTCATGACGAAAATCATCGACGCTCACAAACTCCAATGTCAGTTTTATACCGAACCTCTCGTTTTCGTCTAAATATTTTGTCGTTTCATCGAAACTTATCGGGCGTAGGGTGGTCGCGGTGAACCGAACAGTACAAGAAAACCACAACCGAGCACGAAAATTTCCACCAAACCCGTTGCCCACTCTGTCCACCCATAAAGTTTGCCTACATTTGCCGCCCTCCATCGGGTACCATAGCTCAGGTGGTAGAGCAATGGATTGAAAATCCATGTGTCCCTGGTTCGAATCCAGGTGGTACCACAAACGACAAGCGGACCCCATCGGTCCGCTTGTTTTGCTTTCAGACTCCCCGTCCTGCATGAACACCCCGCAACTCGACCCACAGCTCCTCGGTTTGCTGAACTGGATTGACGAAACCCGGCCCAACCGGCTGGCCGTGGTCATGGACCGCAACACGGAGCGGCACTGCCTTCCCCTGTTGACTCCCCTGCTTCCTCCGCACACGGACTTCCTCTGCCTCTCGCAAAGTGGAGAGGAGGTCAAGCGGATCGAACACGCCTACGCGCTGTGGAGCAGCCTTGACGAAGCGGGGTTCGATCGGCATGGTGCCATCATCGGTCTGGGTGGCGGCACGGTCACCGACCTGACGGGGTTTGTGGCGAGTACCTATTTACGAGGGTTGGACTTCTGGCTCATCCCCACCACCCTCCTCGGGATGGTGGATGCGGCCACGGGCGGAAAGACCGGCATCAACCTCGGTGGAGCCAAGAACAGGATTGGCACCTTTTCCCACCCCTCCGGTGTCAGCCTCTGTCCTGACTTCCTCGACACCCTGCCAGAGCGTCATGTGCGATCCGGCATGGCCGAGCACGTCAAGCACTTGCTGATTGCGCTGGACCTCCATTCCGTCAGCCAGCGAATCGAGAGCCTGCCCAAAGGCACTGCTCCCCTTGACGGGGACGCCTTTTCCGAACTCATCCTGGAATCGGTCGCCATCAAGGAACACATCGTGGCACAAGACCCCACGGAGTCGACGGGCATGCGCAAGCAACTCAACCTCGGCCATACCGCCGGACACGCCTTCGAATCGTGGGCCTTGTCGGAAGGCCACGACCTGCTCCATGGGGAAGCCGTGGCATGGGGCCTCGGGGTCGAACTGGCCATCTCGGCCCTTCGCGCCGGTTTGGCATCGGATTCCGGTCAGCTCTTGATGACCCTGTCCAACGCCATCCAACAGGTCCTGCCTTGTCCGGTCAGCCCGCCCGCCGCAGACGTGCTGTGGCCATGGGCCTTGATGGACAAGAAAAACGAAGGCGATCGCGTCCAAATGGTCCTTCTCTCCGAAGACGGAACCCCTGAAGTGGATCAATTCGTCTCGTTCGACGAATTCGACGCCGCATACCGCGCGGTTTCATCCACCGGAACCACTCAGGCCTGACCGCCTCGGCGCCGTGCCGTAATTTCGACCCATGGAGGTGAACATCGGTGACGTGGCAGCCATGCTCGATGGCCGTCTGGAAGGAGCATCGAATGTCCCCCTGACCGGTTTTGCGGGCATTGAAGAGGCCGGTACCGGAGAATTGACCTTCCTGGCCAATCCGGCCTACGAAGGGCACCTCTACACCACGGCCGCTTCCGCCGTCCTGGTGGCGGAATCCCTCGAGCTTTCTGCAGACGTACAGCCAGGCACCACCCTGATTCGGGTGGCGGATCCCTATGCGGCCATGGCCAAGCTCATGCAGGCCTTTTCCCCGACATCCCCGAAGGAAACCGGCGTGGCCCCCAGCGCCGTTGTGCACGCGGACGCCCACATCAGCGAAGGCGCCAGCATCGGACCCTTGTGTCATGTCGACGAAGGCGCGTCCATTGGGGCCAACGTCGTGCTCGAGACCGGGGCCATCATCGGCCGAAACGCCACCATCGGCGACGGCGCCCGAATCGGCCCCCGTGTCATGGTGGGCCATGGATGCGTCATCGGCGCAAGGTGCATCCTGCAGGCCGGGGCCATCATCGGAGCGGACGGGTTCGGCTTCGCGCCGGCGGACGGTCGGTACGAGAAAGTCCCCCAACTCGGCAACGTCGTCATCGGCGACGGCTGCGAAATCGGAGCCGGAACCACCATCGACCGCGCCACCCTGGGATCGACGGTCCTCGGCGAAGGGGTCAAACTCGACAACCTCATCCAGGTGGCCCACAACGTCACCATCGGCAAGCACACCGTCATCGCCGCCCAGACCGGGATTGCAGGGTCGACCACCATCGGCGCCCGTTGCATGATCGGTGGGCAGGTGGGCATCAATGGTCACATCCGCGTGGCCGATGGCACCAAGGTGGCCGCCAAGAGCGGCATCACCGCGAGCATCCTCCAACCCGACCAGGTCCTGCAGGGCAATCCAGCGCGACCCATCAAGCAACACCAGAAGACGCAGGTGGTCCTGCGCAGGATCATTCGCGAATTCGAAAACAAACAAGCCTGAACCATGTCTGACTCCTCCCCGACCAGCGCGATGAGCGACGCAGTCCGCAGTGACCGCCAGCACACCTTGGCCGGCAGCTTCACCTTGGCCGGCATTGGCCTCCACACCGGAGAGAACACCACGTTGACCGTCCGACCGGCCGATCCGGACCACGGGTACGTGTTCCAACGGATGGACCTCGACGGCCAGCCCCGGATTCCCGCAGACTGCGACCTCGTCGTGGAGACCCGGCGCGGAACGACCCTCGAGAAAGGCGACGCCCGCGTCCACACCACCGAGCACCTCCTCGCCGCCCTCCATGGGTGCGGCATCGACAACGCCCTCATCGAAATGGAAGGGCCCGAGGTCCCGATCCTCGACGGAAGCAGCTGGCCCTTCGTGGCCCACATCGAGGAGGTGGGTGCCGTGGAACAGGACGCCGACCGGCATTTCCTGACGCTGACCGAGCCGATGACCTACCGTTCGGAGAATGGGGTCGAAATCCTCGCCGTGCCGCCCATGGACAACGAGTACCGCGTGACGGTCATGGTGGATTACGGAAGCCCCGTCCTCGGCACCCAGCATGCCAGCATGCGGGACCTGGACCATTTCACCTCTGCCGTCAGCCGCTGCCGGACGTTCGTGTTCCTCAAGGAGGTGAAGACCCTGCTCGAACAGGGGCTCATCAAGGGGGGCGACCTGGAAAATGCGATTGTTCTCGCCGAGCGCACCTACAGTGAAGAGGAGATTGCCTCCATCGCCCAGCTGGCTGGCAAGGAGGGCCTTGCCGTGGAGCCCGGCAAGATTGGCGTGCTCAACAACACCACCCTGCAGTACCCCAACGAGCCTGCCCGACACAAGCTACTGGACATCGTGGGCGACCTCGCGCTCACCGGCTGCTTCGTCCGCGGCCACATCCTCGCCGCCCGGCCCGGGCACGCCGGCAATGTGGAATTCGCACGCAAGCTCAAGCAGATGCACCGCGCCTCCAACCGCGTGCCCCAGTACGACCCCACCCAGGCGCCCCTGTTCGACATCCACGACATCGAACGGCTCCTGCCGCACCGCTACCCCTTCCTGCTGGTCGACAAGATCATCTCGCGCACCGAGGACAGCATCGTTGGCCTGAAGAATGTCACGATGAACGAGCCGTTCTTCCAAGGCCATTTCCCGGGGAACCCCGTGATGCCCGGTGTCCTGCAGATCGAGGCCATGGCCCAGGTTGGCGGCATCTTCGCCCTGAGCGGCGTCGACAATCCCGAACAGTGGTCGACCTACTTCATGAAGATTGACAATGTGCGCTTCAAGCAGAAGGTCATCCCCGGGGACACCGTGCTGTTCAGCCTGAAGCTCGCCAGCCCCATTCGCCGGGGCCTGGTCCACATGACCGGCGAGGCGTTTGTGGGGGACAAATTGGTCTCCCAGGCCGAGATGCTCGCCCAGATTGTCCAGGACCGCGTTCCCAGCTCCGCCTCCGCATGAACACGACCACCTCCACCGGCATCTCCGAAATGTCCGTCGTCCACCCGGACGCGCGCATTGGTGAAGGGGTCACCATCAGCCCCTTTTCCACCGTGGAGGCCGATGTCGAAATTGGCGCAGGGACCTGGATCGGCCCCAACGTGACCATCCTCAGCGGCTCCCGCATCGGGGCCCATTGCAACATCTTCCCTGGTGCGGTCATCGGCGGGGTTCCCCAGGACCTCAAGTTCGCGGGCGAGAAGACCACGGCCGTCATCGGAGACCACACCACCATCCGGGAATGCTGCACCGTCAACCGCGGCACCACCGACAGGATGACCACCAAGGTCGGCTCCCATTGCCTGCTGATGGCCTACACCCACATTGCCCACGATGCCTTTGTGGGGGACCACTGTGTCCTGGCCAACTGCGCCAGCATCGCCGGCCATGTGACCATCGAGGATTGGGTCATCATCGAGGGCGTCGTCGCCGTCCAGCAGTTCGTCCGGATCGGCCAGCATGCCTTCGTGGCGGGCGGATCGCTCGTGCGCAAAAACATCCCGCCTTTCGTGAAGGTCGCGCGGGAACCCCTGAGCTACATCGGGGTCAATGCCATCGGCCTCCGCCGCCGCGGTTTCCCGGATGAATTCGTTCGTGCGGTGGAAGACATCTACCGGACCCTCTACGTGACCGGAGGCAACATGTCCAAGGCCATCAAGGTGGCCGAGATGGAATTGCCCATCAGCGACGCCAAGGGCACCATCCTCGACTTCATCCGCGCTTCCGACAAGGGCATTGTCCGCGGCCCCTTCTGAATGGTGGGGGCGCACCCATTGGAACTGAGGACGGAGGGCGTGGGCAAACGCCATGGACGCCAATGGATCCTTCGCGGCGTCGACCTCCACGTCCCGGCTGGAGGAGCGCTGGCGATCCTCGGGTCGAATGGAAGCGGCAAATCCAGCCTGCTCCGCATCCTCTGCGGGTTCGATGCAGCCAGCGAAGGCACGCTGTCCTGGAGAGCCGGTGGCACGGGAGTCTCCCGTGCCGAGTTGCCGGGCCACATCGCCTACGGGGCCCCGGACCAATCCCTCATCCTCGACCTGACCGTGGCGGAACACATTGCGGCCCACGGCCGGTTGCGCCTGCCCTGCGACGGGGTGCAGCCGGAAGACATCCTGCGGCTGGCCATGTTGGAGGACCACCCCCATTCCCGTGTCCGCGACCTGAGTTCAGGCATGCGGCAGAGGCTGGCCCTGTCGCTGGCCTTCACCACGGCGGCGGCGGCCATCTTCCTCGACGAACCGGTCTCCCACCTCGACCGGAACGGCCGGCAGTGGTACGGTGCCCTGCTCGAGCAATGGCGCAGGGGGAGAACCCTCGTTGTGGCCTCCAACCACAACGCCGAGGAGCTTCCAGCCGGCGCTTCCGCCCTGGAATTGGGGTCCTGACCCGTCGATTTCCGTCTTTTACAATCCCTTCTATATCAGGGATTTATGGTTGTTTCTGCGATTTTTTTCTGGCCAAATCGAAACCGTCCGAGACAGCAGGGCGTAGAGGGGGGCGAATCCACAATTACCTCAAATCATGATTCGCATTTCTTTCCTCTCCCTCGCCCTTCTTGGCGTTCTCTTTTCCAACACTGCCCTCGCTACCGGCCCGCAGGATGACATCCAGTGCAAGGTGGAGCAAGACCAGGTCAACACGGCCATCTTCGTGGAAGGCATGATCACCCAGAGCTACCGTGCCTGCAACAAGGGCACCATCGCCAACCTCGAAGTGATCGCCGACATCCAATTCAACGGCGGCACGGTCGACATGGCCATCCTCGATGCCAACTTCACGACGCGTGCCATGAAGACCTTCACGGCCGAGAATTACAACGGCACGAGCCTCACGATGAACAACCTGTCCATCCCGACGCTCAAGCACGATGGCTACACCATCATGATCAAGACGTTCGATGGCGCCTCCATGGTGATGCCGGCCACCGATGACGCCAACCTGTTCGTGGGTGAGGCCCGTCTCGGCTCCGCCGCGCTCGACAAGAACCTCAAGTTCAACACGGGCATCCGCGGCAGTGCGCCGGACCTCGATGCCGTCAATGAAGGCCGAGGCCAGAACAACGGCCCGACCCCCAATGCCCAAGCCCGATCCGCAGCCGGCCTTGACCTCGCCGTGGAAGGCGACTGCGCCTCCGCCCAGCGTCTGAGCACCGGCGTCCTGAACTTCGAAGGCGAGACCTTCGTGCAACTCTTCTACGCTTGTGACCGCGGCCGTGTTGGCCAGATCAAGGTGGCCACGCCGTTCGTGGAGCCCGGTTTCTCCTTCGAGTATGCCCTCCTTCGCCAGGACAACTCCATCCTGTCCAACGGCTTCTTCACGAGTGAGGACGTCACGGATGGTGAGCTCCTCCTGACCTTCGACAAGGGCGCCGTCCGCAAGGGCCAAGCTGTCCGGCTCAAGGTGGTCTGCCCGCAGGGAGCCCGCATGGCCACGCTGGCCAAGGGTGCCGACAATGCCGACTTCGGCAAGCTCTATGTGAACAACCAGTCCATGCCGTTCAACCTCTGCATGGCTGCCGGCCTCGAGTCTTCCACGGCCACGGACGTGGAGAGCGAGCAGAACGGTCGCGACGAGATTGAGATCGGGGCGTACCCGGTTCCCTTCGGCGAAAGCCTCAGCATCACGATCCGGGGCATCGTCCAGGAAGGGGCCACGCTCCAACTCCTGAACCACCAAGGCCGTCCGGTCCGCGTGGTCTCCCTCGCCGGTGGAAAGTTGGACGCTCCCGTCCGGTTCCGCGACCTCCACAACCTGCGCCCCGGACTCTACACCATCCGCCTCCACAATGGCGACACGGTGGTCAGCAAGCGCATCCTGAAGGGCTGAACAGCCGATTGACTTCCAGCAATCCAAGAGGGGCTGCTTCCGAAAGGAAGTGGCCCTTCTTCATTCACGACCAACGGTGGGCGGGCCGAAGCAGGTCGAAGACCGTTTTGACCGGGGCGAATGTGGCCGGATCGACCTCGACGAACACCGTGTTCCATCGCCCCATGGCCCCATTCCACAGGCCGGGATGCTCGAGGCCCCTCAAGGACCGTCCTCCATGGGATTTGGCGACAAGGAAGTCCCGCGATGCGTCCACGAAATCGGGCAACCGGTGCGGTTTTCCTGCCGCATCGTGCAGGGCGCACACGAGGTCCACGGGATTGAAGTGGGTGGCCCGCCCGATGCGGTCCTGGACCATCGGATCCGCCGTGTCCATTTCCGCCGACTCAACGATCTGGGCGCGCAGCGTGCCCTCGTCATCCCGCAACCAGAACGGCCCGCCTCCGGGTTCTCCCTCGTTCTGGACCATGCCCGCCACGAGCAGGGGCCGGTCCAACGCCGTGCGAAGGGTCTCCGCGTCGTTGGGCAGGTCCTCTCCCGGGTGGGCCGACGCTTTGCGGAGCCAATTCCTGGCCGGGCTGACCTCGCCGGCATCCAGCGCCGCCAGTGCCTCATTTCGCGCTTCCACCAGAGCAGACGCCATGCCGATCAGGGCCCGGCGCCAGGGCAGCACCTCGTCCAAAGCGGAAGTCGGGCGCACATTGTCGATGTTCTTTACGCTCACCAGCGCACCGGGGTGTTGGCGTGCGATGGCCGCCAGGTTGTGCAACAGGGCGCCATGCCCGCCGGGTCTGAACAACGGGGTGCCGTCGGCCTGCACGAAAGGAACGCCCGCCTCATCCAATGCGACCGTATCCGTAGCGGGTTCCTGAATCGACGCTTCTACGGGGATGCCCATGCGATTGGCCAGAGCCCGGATCGCCTCGAAGTGGTCCGCCATGCCCTCGGCGGGCAGGGTAAAATGCAAGGGGGCACCCGGGGCATCCAGGGTCTTGGACCACTCGATGATCTGCGCCTCGAAGGCGGTCTTGACCCCATCGGGCTCCACATGAAACGGCAGTGCACCCTTGGGTCTGGCGGGCAATGCCAGCCGTTCCATGACCGCTGACCAACGCGACTCCGCCGTGTCGCAGGGGCCCGATGCTTCCGCAGCCGCACGGAAGGGGAATTCATCCCACCGGACGTTCAATTGCTCTACCGCCGCTGCATCCCGGCTGAGCAGGGCCTTGAACATGCGGCTGGCGGCGCCACTGGCCGGAACGAAACGAACGATGCGCGATGGATCGATGCCGGCCCCCAGCGCGGACCAGCGCTTGAAGTCGGCGTCACTCCACCTCTGGATGCCCTGGCCCGGTGTGCACGGCGCCTCGGGCATGCAGGACGATGGCGCTGCGTGCAGACGCTCGAATTGGCGCCGCACTTCCGACTCGGAAATGCCGTGCTCGGCTGCAGATCGGAGGAAAGAGTCGGAGAGGGTCGTGCTCACGGCGGCAAAGGTACCTCTCCCAGCCGTGCGAAAGTCGCTTCGGCGGTGGCCTGTCAGGCGCGCCTCAGTCCGGAGCCGGCCTGTCCGCGTCGAGGTCCATCCGACCGGATGCCGGCCTGTGCGGCCCCGGATTCGTTCCGGGCACCCCGATCCCGCCGAAGCGCATCGAGTCCCAAATCGAGTGCGCGGCGCGCGGACACCAGCCGCTCCCCGATGTCACCGGGGTCGACTCCACTCCGCGACACCTGTTCGATGTGCAGGATGTCCTCGAGAAGGGGGGCCATGCCCAGCATGCTGATGCTGCTCCGCGCCTTGTGAGCCAAGGGATGCAGTTTGCGCCATTCTCCGCGCTGCCATCGCTCTTCCATTTCTGCGAGGTAGCCGGGCACCTGTTCCTCGAACAAATCCAGGATGCGGCGAACCATGGCATCGTTGCCTTGGAACACCTGCTGGAGGTAATCGAGGTTGTAGTGCACTGAGGACATGCGTGAATCGACGGACTGGATTCCGACGTGCCCTTTACGCCACTTCCGCCGGAAAGGTTACCGATATTGCATGCATGACCGAACCCCGCCAAGCCCAACGCATCGTGGTCACCGGAGGCGCCGGGTTCATCGGTTCCCACACCGTGGTGGCCCTGCATGAAGCGGGCTATGTCCCGGTCATCGTGGATGACCTGCGCAACAGCCACGAATCCGCGTTGGACGGCATCCGCGCCCTGGTGGGCGAGGTGGAATGCCACCGGGTCGATTGCGGCGATGCGGAGGCCATGGCCCCCGTGTTTGAGCGGCCGGTGCTCGGCGCGATCCACTTCGCCGCGGACAAGGCCGTGGGGGAGAGCGTCGCCCACCCCGAGAAGTACTTCGACAACAACGTGGGCGGCACGGCGCGGTTCACCGCCCTTCTCCGCCGCCAAGGGGTGAAGCACCTGGTCTTCAGCTCGTCCTGTACCGTCTACGGCGAGGCCGAATCCCTCCCTGTCGCCGAGGATGCGCCCATCCTGCCCGCAGCGTCTCCCTATGGCTACACCAAGCAGGCGTGCGAAGACTTCCTGCGGATGGCCCACGGGGCTGCGGAGGGAGACCTCGGCGTGGCCCTCCTGCGGTATTTCAACCCCATCGGCGCCCATCCGAGCGCCCACATCGGAGAGCTGCCGCTCGGCCCTCCGCCCAATCTCGTTCCCTACCTCATCCAGGCTGTGGCCGGGATCCGGGGACCGCTGACCGTGTTCGGGGACGACTACCCGACCGAGGACGGCACCTGCATCCGGGACTACCTGCACGTCTGCGACCTGGCCGAAGCCCACGTGGCCGCCTTGGCCTGGCTCGAAGGCAACGCTGGCGCGCTCGACACCTTCAACCTCGGCACCGGCTGCGGGTCCAGTGTCAAGCAGGTCATTGCGGCGTTTCATGCCGCCACGGGGCTGGAGGTGCCCCACAGGATGGGCGACCGGCGACCCGGCGATGTCACGGCGATCTACGCGGATCCGGGCAAGGCTGAACGCCTGCTCGGGTGGACAACGCGCCGCAGCCTGGAGGAATGCCTCGCCGACGCGTGGCGGTGGCAACAGCGGCTGATGCAAGACGCGCACTGAGCCACCTCCCGGCCGGGCGTCAGGGCGTCCACCCGGACTCCACCACCGCACGCATCATGGTGAAGCCCACCAGGAAGCCGAGGGCCAGCTCGCGCGGGGTATGAACCCCCATGACCATCCTCGACCAACCGACGAGCCCAGCCACCAGGAAACCGAGGGGAAGCCACGCTTCGAGCCCCAAGCCGTGAAGCTGGTTGAAGGCCCAGAGGGCGCCGAATGCACCGCCGTTGGCCATGAGGTGCATGCTCATCTTGATGCGGCGGTTGACGAACACCGCCAGCACCAAGGCGGCCATCATGGCCACGACCAATCCAAGGATTTCCGGAGGCAGGTAGACCCCGGGGCGCGTCAGGGCGAAGTACCCGAGCGCCTGGTAGAACAGGACGATGAGGAAGGGCAACGTACGCTCAGACTGCTTGGACACCTCGAGGTCCCCGAGGACACCCCGCCGGTGCAGCACGTAGAGCGAGACGGCGGGCGCGACCGCATTGATGACCAGAACGGACGCCACATAGGCCATGACGGCCGGCTGGAGCCGCAACCAGGGGTCCACGCACCACAACAGGCCCAGCATGATCAGGGGCGTCCACAGCGGATGGAGCACGTAGGAAACGACGGCAGCCAGTGCGCGCATCAGAGCTCCTTTCTCAGCCGCGCCACGGGAATGCCGAGCTGCTCGCGGTACTTGGCGACCGTGCGGCGGGCAATCTTGTACCCCTTGTCCTGGAGCACCTTCATGAGCTTCTCGTCGCTGAGCGGCTTGCGCTTGTCCTCCTCGCCCACGGCCTCCTCGAGAATCTTCTTGACCTCGCGGGTGGACACCTCCTCCCCGCTTTCCGTGGCCAGCGATTCGCTGAACAGGGTCTTCAGCAGGAACGTGCCGTAGGGCGTCTGGACGTACTTCGAATTCGCCACCCTCGATACCGTGCTGATGTCCATGCCAATGCGCTCGGCGATGTCCTTGAGGATCATCGGCTTCAGCTCGGTCTCGTCGCCGGTGAGGAAATACCCCGACTGGTGCTCCATGATGGCCTCCATCGTGATCTTCAGGGTGTTCCGCCGCTGGTTGATGGCGTCGATGAACCACTTGGCCGCGTCCACCTTCCGCTTGACGAAGGTGATGGCCTCCTTCTGCGCCCGGTCCGGCTTGTTGGCGGCGGCATAGCCGGCCATCATCTCCCGGTATTCGTTGGACACGCGCAGCTCCGGAGCATTGCGGCCATTGATGTGGAGGCGGAGTTCATCGCCCTCCACGGACACTTGGAAATCGGGCACCACGGCCTGAATGGGGCGGGAAGAATCCGCGCCGGAATTCCCGGGCTTCGGGTTGAGCCGGGTCACCTCTTCGATGGCGGCCTTGAGCTCGCCCTCCTCGATGTCGAGGCGGGAAATCAGCTTGTCGTAATGCTTCTTGGTGAAGGCGTCGAACTGCTCGTCCAGCATCCGCCGGGCCAACCGCAGCGGCCCGTCTTCCGGAGCCGCCTCGAGCTTGCGGTCCACCTGCAGCAGCAGGCATTCCTGAAGGTCCCGCGCGCCGACGCCCGCCGGATCGAGTTGCTGCACGATGTCCAGCACGGATTCCAGCTCCTCCTCCTCCACCTCGATGCCCTGACCGAAGGCCAGATCGGAGGTGATCGAGTACAGATCGCGGCGGAGGTAGCCCGCCTCGTCGAGGTTGCCGATCAGAAACGACGCAAGCAAGCGCTGGCGGTCGGTCACCGGACGCAGCCCGACTTGGGCCGTGAGGCGCTCCGCAAAGGTCTCCCCAGCCCCGAAGGGCAGGTCCTTTTCGTCCTCCTCGCGGTGGTTGTTGACCGCATACCGGTAGCTCGGTGTCGGGTCGTCGAGGTAGGCGTCGAAATCGAAATCGTCGCGGGTTTCGCCGCGGTCGTCATCGAGTCCGTCGGCCTGATCGAACTCATCGCGTTCCTCCCGCCCCTCTTCCAGGGCCGGATTGGCCTCCATCTCCTCCTTGATGCGCGCCTCCAACTCCAGCGTGGGCACCTGCAGCAGCTTCATCAGCTGGATCTGCTGGGGGCTCAGCTTCTGCTGGAGTTTCTGCTGGAGACTTTGCTTGAGCATGCTGGAATTTAATGCGGCGAGGCCACCGCTTCACACTCAGAACTCCGCGTTCTGTGGGGTCCGGGGGAACGGAATCACGTCACGGATGTTCGTCATGCCGGTGGCGAACATCACGAGCCTTTCAAACCCCATGCCAAAGCCGGCGTGGGGCGCAGTGCCGAACCGGCGGGTGTCGAGGTACCACCACACGTGGTCCTCCGGAATGTCGAAATCGGCGCACTTCTTCTTGAGCACGTCGAGGCGTTCCTCCCGCTGGCTCCCGCCGACGAGCTCCCCGATGCCGGGCACCAGCACGTCCATGGCGGCCACGGTCTTGCCGTCGTCATTGGCGCGCATGTAGAAGGCCTTGATCTCCGCCGGATAGTCGGTCAGGATGACGGGCTGCTTGAACTTCTTCTCCACCAGCCAGCGCTCGTGCTCGCTCTGGAGGTCGATGCCCCACTCCACAGGATACTTGAACTTCTTCTTCTTGAAGGGCTTGGAGTTGCGGAGGAGGTCAATGGCCTCCGTGTAGGTGATCCGCACAAAGGGATTCTCCGTGACGAAGCGCAGGCGCTCGATGAGGCCCATCTCGTTGCGCTGGTCCGCCGGCAGTTGCTTCTCGATGTCGGCCTCCCGCTTGGCGAGGAATTCCAGCTCGGCCGGGAAGCGCTCGAGGACCTTGGTGAGCACGAAACGGAGGCAGTCCTCGGCCAGGTCCATGTTGTCCGTCAGGTCGTTGAACGCCACCTCCGGTTCGATCATCCAGAACTCGGCGAGGTGCCGGGATGTGTTGCTGTTCTCCGCGCGGAACGTGGGGCCGAACGTGTAGACCTTGCCGAGTGCCATGGCGCCGAGCTCGGCCTCGAGCTGGCCGCTGACCGTGAGGTTGGAGGGCTTTCCGAAGAAGTCCGCGCCATGGTCGACCGCCCCGTCTTCCGTCTTGGGGACCTCATCGAGGTTGAGCGTGGTGACCTGGAACATCTCCCCTGCCCCCTCGGCGTCGCTGCCGGTGATGATGGGCGTATGGAGCATGTAGAATCCAGCCTGGTCGAAGTACTCGTGGATGGCGTATTGCAAACCGTGACGCAGTCGGAAGACCGCGTTGAACGTACTCGTCCGGAAACGCAGGTGGGCCTTCTCCCGGAGGAACTCCATCGTGTGGCGCTTCATCTGGATGGGGTACACCTCGGGGTCGGCGTCGCCGAGCACCTCGATGCGCGTCACGTCGACTTCCGTGGCCTGGCCCGCACCTTGGCTCTCCACCAACGTGCCTTCGGCACGGATGGCGGCGCCGGTGGTCAAGCGCTTGAGCAGGGCCTCATCGGTGCCCTCCCGGTCGAGGACGAGCTGCAGGTTGCCGAGGCAGGATCCGTCGTTGACGGACAGGAATTGGTTGTTGCGGAAGGTGCGAACCCACCCGCAAACCGTGACATTCTGCCCGACCAGTGCCGTGTCGAGCAATTCGGAAATGGCGTGTCTCTTCACGCCGGCAAAGATGCGGCGATTCAGGCCGGATTCGGCGCCTTGCGTTCGTCGGCGGAGACAACGCCATCCCGAAGCCGAACCACCCGGTGCGCATAGGCAGCAATGTCCTCCTCGTGCGTGACGAGCACGACCGTGTTCCCAGCGGCGTGGATTTCACCGAACAACGCCATGATTTCCAGTGATGTCTTGGTGTCCAGATTGCCCGTGGGCTCGTCCGCCAGCAGGAGGTCCGGTCGGTTCACCAAGGCCCTCGCCACGGCCACACGCTGGCGCTGTCCTCCGGACAATTCGTTGGGCCTGTGGTCCATTCGGTCGCCGAGTCCCACCTGCTCCAGTACCTCCCGGGCACGGGCCTCGCGGTCCATTTTGGACGCGCCCGCATAGACGAGCGGGAGGGCGACATTTTCGAGGGCGGTGTAGCGCGGCATGAGATTGAACGTCTGGAACACGAAGCCGATGCGGCGGTTCCGGATGTCGGCCAGGGCGTCGTCATCGAGGGTTCCCACATCCTCTCCGGCGAGGTGATACCGGCCGGATGTCGGGGTGTCCAAGCAACCCAACATGTTCATCAGCGTTGATTTCCCAGACCCGGAAGGCCCCATCAATGCCGTGTACTCTCCCTGATCGATGTCGACGGACAACCCGCGCAGGGCGTGCACTTGCTGTTGGCCCACCTCGTAGGTCTTCCACACATCGTTCACCTGTATCAACGCCGACATGCGTGCAAGTTAATCTGCACCCTCAGCCTCATTGCGTTAATTTCCGGTTTCCACCATGCTGAACTCCTTGACGACGAACTTGATGAAGCGGCTGGCCCTGTTGGTTCCGGTCCTGTTCCTTGCCGCTGCGGTTGACGCCCAGCTCATCACGGACAACACGGTCACGCCCGAACAGGCCCTGTTGGATTACCTGCTCGGAGAGGGTGTCGAAGTCAGCAACATCACCTTCAGCGGCGACCTCAACCAAATTGGAAGTTTCGACGCCAATGCGACCAACATCGAGATCCTCGATGGCATCATGCTCGCCACCGGCGACATCGATGTGGCCATCGGTCCAAACGATGCGGGCGGCGCAGCCCTGGGCGGCGGCAACTTTGGCGCTGGAGATGCCGACCTGACGGCATTGAGTACGTTCAACACCAACGACGCGGCCATCCTCGAATTCGACTTCATCCCCTCCGGTGACTCGCTGATTTTCAACTACATATTCGCATCCGAAGAGTACAACGAATACGTCTGCGGCACTGTGAACGACGCCTTTGGCTTCTTCCTGTCCGGCCCGGGCATCACCGGTCCCTACAGCGACAATGCCATCAACCTCGCGACGATTCCCAACCCGGTGCTCGCCGACGAGTTGATCCCCGTGACCATCAACTCCGTCAACAACGGTCAACCCGGGTTCGCCGGCAATGCCGTGAACTGCAATCAGGTGTCCGAGCAGTGGAACCTGAACACGGACTACTACGTGGACAACGAGAACAACGGAGACCCGACCTCCGTGCAATTTGACGGGTTCACGGTCATCCTCACCGCTGCGGCGCAGGTCCAATGCGGCCAGACCTACCACATCAAGATCGCCATCGCCGATGCCGGCGACACGGCCTTCGACAGCGCGGTCTTCCTGGAGGGTGGCAGCTTCTCCTCCAACAGCGCTGACATCGAGGCTTCGGCCAGCATCGGGGGCGCCCCGGTTTTCCTCGGCGACTCCGTCGTGGTGGAGGGGTGCAACGAAGCGGGCTTTACCGTCATCCGCCCCTTGGCGGCGGTCACCGACACGCTGGAGCTGACCGTGTACGGCACCGCATTGCCGGGTGAGGACTTCGAGACCATCGACACCTCGGTCGTCATGGAGGCGGGCGTGAGCGAACTCCTCATTCCGCTGGTCGTCATCGACGATAACGTGGCGGAAGGACCGGAAACGGTCACACTCGAATACCTCTACGTCAACCTCTGCGGGGACACCACCCTCGCCTCCGCCACCCTTGTCATTCAGGACCCCGACCCCCTTCTGGTACAGGTGCCGGACGAAGTGGCCCTGTGCCCTCCCGTGGAGATTTCGTCCCTCGTGACGCAGGGCTATGCGCCGTTCGTCTTCGACTGGAGCACCGGAGACACCACGGCCACGATCCAATACGAGGACCCGGAACCGACCACCATCACGCTCACGGTCATCGACGTGTGTGGCGACTCCATCGTGCTCCCGGTCGACTTGGTGCCCCCCACGGAATTGGAGGTTCAGATTGTCCAACTCAGTGACCCCTACTGCCCGGGAGACCCCGTCCAGCTGGGCACCGAGGTGCTGACCGGCACGGGCACGGTCAACTGGTCCTGGTCGGGCAATGTGGACAGCGCCACGGGCGGAAATGCCAATGTCAGCCCGAGCACCAACGAGACGTTCACGGTCAATGCGGAAGACGCTTGTGGACAGACCGACGAAGCCATGTGGACTGTGGTGGTCCCCACTTTTGAACCGGTTGTGGCCTACGACATCAACCTCTGCCCCGGCGAGTCGGCGGTCCTCGGCATCGAGGGCGGCACCCAGAGCTACACCTTCGCCGGCCTCGACGGCACGCCGCTTACCGCCGCTACGGACTCCAACGTGGTCTTCACCAATGCGACGGGCAGCATGTACGTCGACGATGTCCTCACGACGACCGTGGTCGTGGTGACGGACGAATGCGGATTGACCGACCAGGCCGATGTGGAGGTGGACATCTGTGAGATGATCATCCCCAACGTCTTCACGCCCAACGGGGACAACAAGAACGACGAGTTCCAGATCGAGTGCCTGCAGTGCTATGCCGGCAGCGACCTGCGCATCACCAACCGGTGGGGCAATGAGGTCTACTTCAACACGGACTACAACGGCCAATGGGACGGCGAAGGCCTCCCGGACGGCACGTACTACTACCAGTTCGACCGGAGCGACGGCGAGCGGTTCACTGGCTCGGTCCAGATCCTGCGCAAGCGCCAGTAAGCGGCCCTCCGCCTCAAACGAGGCAGGTGCCGGTCATCTCTTCCGGTGCGTCCACCCCCATCAAGCGAAGCAGGGTCGGTGCGACGTCCGCCAGGATGCCGTCCCGCACGGTGTCCACCCCGTCGGCCACAGCCACCACCGGCACGAGGTTCGTGGTGTGCGCCGTGTGCGGTGACCCATCCGGGTTGCGCGCCAATTCGGCGTTTCCGTGGTCGGCAATGACCAGGAAGCGGTATCCGGCCGAACGCCCTGCCTCCAGTACGCGCTCGAGTTGGCGGTCCGTCTCCTCGCAGGCCGCCACCACGGCCTCGAAGACGCCGGTGTGGCCCACCATGTCGGGGTTGGCGAAGTTCAAGCAGATGAAATCCGGCGGGCTGTCTGACCCGATGGCCGCGATGGCCGCGTCGGCCACACCGGCCGCGCTCATCGTGGGCTGCAGGTCGTAGGTCGCCACCTTGGGAGAGGGCGCCACCGCCCTGGATTCTCCCGGGAATTCCGCTTCGCGCCCTCCGCTGAAGAAGAAGGTGACGTGCGGATACTTCTCCGTCTCAGCGAGGCGAAGCTGGGTGCCGCCTGCCGCACTGACCACCTCGCCCATCGTCATGGGCAGGTTGGGCTTGTCGTACAGCACCTCGACGCCCTGGAACCGGTCGTCGTAGTTGGTCATGGTCACATAGTGCAAGGCGAGGGTGGACATGCCGTGGTCGGGGAAGCCCTCCTGCGTCAAGGCCGTCGTGATCTGCCGGCA
>JBMYZR010000038.1:0-21467 GCA_049610565.1 Flavobacteriales bacterium
GGTGTCCGATGGCGAGATTGCCGAGCGCATTGCGTCCATTTTCCCCATGCGTCCGTATGCCATCGAGCAGCGCTTCGCCTTGCGGACCCCGATTTACACGGAGACTGCGGCCTATGGGCACATGGGCCGGCCCTGTGAGGTGGTGACCAAGACGTTCAAGGCGGCGAACGGGGAGTCAATCAGCCGAGAGGTGACCCTGTTTCCTTGGGAAGCCCTGGATTGTGTGGACGCATTGAAGGCCGAGTTCGGCCTTTGATTCCGGAGGCGAATCAGAAGAGGAAGTCGTATCCCTCGCTCTTCATCCGCTGATAGCGGTCGCGGTCGAACGTGTAGAGCCGGCTGCCCTTGTGTTGCCCTTTTTCTCCGCCTGACGCTTTCTTCTCGAGGTCGGTCAGCAGCGGGCTCTTGAACAGCTTTTTCCGGAAGTTCCGCTTGTCGAAGGTCTTGCCCAGCGCCTGTTCGTACAGGGATTGGAGCTGGCCCAAGGTGAATTCGGACGGGAGCAGGTGGAACCCGACCGGACGGCGCTTGACCCTTCGCTTCAGGCGCTCCCGGGCGTAGCTGACCACCTCGTTGTGGTCGAAGGCGAGGTCCGGCACGCGGTCAATCGGCACCCACTGCATGCCGTGGGATTCCCACTTTTCTGCGAGGAAGTCCTCCTTTCGCACGAGGGCGTAGAAGGCCACGTTGACTACGCGGCCCATGGGGTGGCGGAACACGCCTCCGAAGGCCTTGAGCTGTTCGATGATTTCGGGGTCGTCGTATCCGAAGAGCCCGTGGAACATGCTGCGGGCGCTGAGGGCGAGCTCGTCCTGTGCCTCGAGGTAGCGGCTGGGCAGGAACAGTGCGCCCTCGTAGGGAGCGCGCTGGCTGCGGGCGAGCAAGAGCTGAAGCTGGTTTCCGTCAAACCCGAAGAGCACCAGGCTCATGCTGAGGGCCACGTTGAAGTCCGGATCGTCCTGAGGGAATTTGAGCATGTCCGACATAAGTACAAAGCAAGGATGGCCAAGAATAAAATGCCGTATGTGGTCCACAAGTTCTACTCCGGTCCCGGTCGATTGTGGGCGACGCTAGCCGGACTGTCTGCTGTGGTCGGGTCGGGCGAGGCCGTTCCGACGGCTTGCCCTGTGCCGGCATCCCGCCGCGCCCATTGGAAGGTCCCGTTGGTCTCGGGTCCCGTCAAGGTCCAGAGGAGTCCGGATGCGCGGTCGGTCTCGATGCGGCGCGCTGGGGGGCCAAGGACCAGGGAAGGCGTGCCGGTGAGGCGTGTTTGATCCCGGGCAATCCACGGTGTGCCGTCTTCGAGGATGCCGGCGGCGGTGACGGTGCCGGATCCAGCGGTGACGGAGGTGGCCAATCCGGTTTGTCCATTGGATTCGGTGAACCAACGGCGCAGGGTGCCGTCCGCTTCGAGTCCGGCCGGATCGCCTTGTGCGGAAATGAGCCAGGCCGCTCCATTTGGGCCGGTGGAACCCGGGGCCTCCGGGGTCCACGTGATGGATCCGACGCGGGCTGCATTGTCTGGATTGCACCGGATGAGCCGCAACTCCCCCGAGGCCGTGCGGGCGAGCAGGATCAACCCCTGGGAGAAGGCCCCGGCATCGATCAACGTTTCGTCCTCGAGGAGGGTCCACGTGCGTTGGATGTTGCCTTGGGCATCGACCCATTGGACCCGGTCCGGCCAACCGGCCATGGCCCAGGCGGAAGTGGTCCACAGGTCGGGGGCCCTGCGAAGGAAGCGCAGTCCTCCGGTCTGGGCACTCAACGGGGCGTCGAGTGTCCACAGGGGAGAGGCTGCGGGCAGCGAGGGCATGGCCACGATTCGGTCGGTGCACCCCACGAGCACGATGTCTTCCCCATCGAGGTGGACGAGGTCCCGGGCCGGACCGCAGGTCAGGTCCGAGGTGTGGGCTTCGGCTGGAGGGAGGGTGGGGAAGAACCGCAGGATGTCCGGATTGCCGGGCTCGACATGCCAGAGACCGCTGGCTTCCAAGGGCACGACTGCGACGGAGGCCGAGACGAAATCGGCTCCCCGTCCGCCTTCGCCATCGGTGACGACGGCGGTCAGCCTCAGTGGGATGGGGCCTGAGGAACCCGCAGGGGGCTGTGGGACCGGCCAGGACAGGGAGACGGTGTCGACCACGTCGGGGCCGTTGGTTTCGGGAGGACGGGATGCGGTTCCGGAAGTGCTCCACCAGAGCCCACCGGATTCCGGTCCGATGTCCACACGCCAGGTGGCCGGATTGGTGGAGCCTTGCTCCGGGGCCGGGTCCGTGAAGGTGAAGGTGAGCGGCACGGTGGCATCGGGTGCCCAGGTGGGGGAGGACGTCGGCTGAATCCAAGCCACCGTGGGGGGGGCTTTTTCCGTCTTGCATCCGGCCCCGGCCGCGAGGACAAGGAGGAGAAGCGGAAGTTGTCGGGCCCGAAGCATGGAGGACAAGGTAGTTGTGGATAGGCGTGTGGAATCGCCGTGGAAAGGGGGCGGCACCACGGGCCCGGCGAAGGCCTAATTTGGTTCTTCATCCCCTGTTGAACGTGGCCGAAGACAAACCCCTGAAGACCAAGCGCAAAAGCGCTGGAAAGAATCCCGCCCTCGCCCCCGGCTTGGCGGGAATCGGCAAGAAACAGCCTCAGGCCGTCGAGCTGGAGGAGGCCGTTCTCGGTGCGTGCATGCTCGAACTCTCCGCCGTCAATGCCGTGGTCGACATCCTGGAGCCGCAAGCCTTCTACAAGGAGGCGCACGGCTCCATCTTCAAGGCCATCAAGGATCTGTTTGGCGATTCGGAGCCCATCGACCTCCTGACCGTCACGGAGCGCCTCCGCAAGGAAGGGGTCCTGGGTTTCTGTGGTGGCCCAGCCTATGTGGCCGGTCTCACCGACCGGGTGGCGAGCACCGCCAACGTGGAATCCCACGCCCGCATCGTCGCCCAGAAGTTCATCCAACGCGAGCTCATCCGCATCTCGAGTCAGACCATTGAGGCGGCGTTCGAGGACACCACGGACGTCTTCGATTTGCTCGACCGCTCCGAGCAGCAGCTGTTTGAGGTGGCCGAGGGCAACATCCGGAAGGACTACCAGGACATGAAGTCGGTGATCCAGGAGGTTATGGACGGCATTGACCAGGCCCGCCTCAACGAGGACGGCGTGAGTGGCACGCCGACCGGTTTCAAGGGGCTGGATACGTTGACCGGCGGGTGGCAGAATTCCGACATGATCGTCCTCGCCGCGCGTCCGGGCATGGGCAAGACGGCCTTCGTGCTGTCGATGGCCCGGAACATGGCGGTGGACCACGGCGTGCCGGTGGCCATTTTTTCTCTGGAGATGAGCTCGGCCCAGCTCGTGCAGCGTCTCGTGGCGGCCGAGTCCGAGCTCAGTGCGGAGAAGTTCCGCAAGGGCGATCTGCAGGATTACGAATATCAGCAGCTCCAGACCCGCATCGCCAAGTTGACCAAGGCCCAGCTGTTCATCGACGACACGCCGGCATTGAGCGTCTTCGAGTTGAGGGCCAAGTGCCGACGGCTGAAGCAGAAGCACGGCATCAACATGGTCATCATCGACTACCTGCAGCTGATGACGGCAGGCAGCGACAACGGCAAGGGCAACCGGGAGCAGGAAATCTCCACGATCAGCCGCTCCATCAAGAGCATTGCCAAGGAGCTCAACGTCCCGGTCATCGCCCTGTCACAGCTGTCCCGCTCCGTGGAAACCCGCGGTGGAGACAAGCGACCGATCCTGTCTGACCTGAGGGAATCCGGGGCCATTGAGCAGGACGCGGACATCGTGTGCTTCATCTACCGCCCGGAGTACTACGGCATCACGGAGGACGCCGACGGCATGGACACCGAGAACATGGGCGAGATCATCGTGGCCAAGCACCGAAACGGCGGATTGGACACCGTCAAGCTTCGGTTCACCAAGCACCTCGCGAAGTTTTCCGACTTCAATGCCTTCGAAGAGAGTCCGTTTGATGGAGGGGGGGCGATGGCGCCCAACACAGGCTTCGCTGATGGAGGGGCCAAGACCATGACGGTCGGGTCGAAGATGAACGGGCCCGGCGAGGACGCGCCGTTCTGATTCGTTGAGGCCCCGAGCCCCATCAGGGCGGGGGAGCCGGGTTATCTTTCCGGCATGTTGCACACCCGAGGGTGGAGGTTGTCCCTCCTGTTCTTGATGCTGATTGCCGGCTCCTCGATGCAGGCCAGTCGCCTGCTGATTCCGATGGACGAGGGCCAGTCGAACCACCTGAAAGCCTACGGTGTCGCGTTCTGGGTGCTCGAGCAGGGACTCGAGGTGGAGTGGCTGCTCAACTACCGAGGTGGCAGCTTCCTGATTCCGGCGGCTCCGGTGATTTCCAGCGAATGCACGATTCGCGGGGTGGATTTCGAGCCGATTGCCGATGTGCAGGCGCGACAAATCCTGAATGGCATCGCCGACCCGGAAGTCAACCAGCAGCGCGTCAAGTTGGAGGTGGCGCCCAAAGTGGCCGTCTACAGTCCGAAGAGCAAGCTTCCGTGGGACGATGCGGTGACCCTGGTTCTGACCTACGCGGAGATACCCTACGATGTGGTCTACGACGCAGAGGTGATGGATGGCAAGCTGGTTGAATACGATTGGTTGCACCTCCACCACGAGGACTTCACCGGGCAGTTCGGCAAATTTTACCGGGCCTATCGCAATGCGGCGTGGTACCAGGAGGAACAGGCCAAGCAGGAGGCTAGCGCAGCTTCACTCGGCTTCGAGAAAGTCAGCGACATGAAGCGGGCTGTGGCCTTGGAGATGCGGAATTTCGTCTTGGGCGGGGGCTTCCTGTTCACCATGTGTTCGGGAACCGACAGTTTCGACATCGCGCTGGCGGCGCAGGAGACCGACATCTGCGAACCGATGTTCGATGGGGACCCGGCCGACCCGCTGGCGCAGCAGAAGCTGGATTTCGAGGAGGGGTTTGCCTTTTGGAATTACCGGCTCGTGCGGGACCCCCTCGTGTATGAGTTCAGTGACATTGACGCTACGGAGGACCATGGAAAGCTGAAGGAAATCAAGGACTTCTTTACCCTGTTCGACTTCTCCGCCAAATGGGATGTGATCCCCACCATGTTGACCCAGTCCCACGAGCGGGTCATCCATGGCTTCATGGGCCAGACCACGGCGTTCCGCAAGGAGTTTGTCCGCCCAGACGCGACCATTCTCGGAGAGAGCCGTGGTGTGGGGTCCGTCAAGTACCTGCACGGCACCCTCGGTGAGGGCCAATGGAGCTACTACGGGGGGCACGATCCGGAAGATTACCGGCACTTGGTCAACGACCCGCCGACGGATTTGAACCTGCACCCGAACTCACCGGGATACCGGTTGATCCTGAACAACATCCTGTTCCCGGCATCGCGGGAGAAGAAGCGGAAAACGTAAGGGGGTCAGTCCTGACGGACGGTGACGATCAGCGTGAAGAGCTCACGTCCATCGTCCTGGGATTCAAAGCGGAAATCGATGGGGCCGCTCGCTTTCTTGGCGAGGCTCAGCAGACCGAGTCCCGCTCCGCCCTTGTCGGAGAGCTCTCCGTTGCACAGGGTCTCGATGTAGGTCTTGCGGAGGGTGTCCTCCTCCATCCCGTTGATTTCGATGAGCCGTTCCGTGAGGTGGTTGCGCATCTCGGTGTCCACCATGTTGCCGCATTGGACCTGGAAGCCCACGGGGGTGGATTCGAGGGTCAAATACAGCTGGGTGAAGCCGTCGTTCTCGATGAGGCCATGGCGCATCACGTTCTGAAGGCATTCGATGAGAACGTTGCCGATCCGCTTCATCATGGTGCGGCCACCCGATGCAGCTGAACTCTTCTCTGCCAAGGCGAGGAGCCCCTCCATGCCGGAGGAGTCAACGGGGCCGATGTAGCTGAGCAACGTGCCATACAGGTCACCTCGACCGTGGTCCTTCTGGAGGACGGATTGCAACTCGCGCTGCAAAATGTGGAGGTTGGCTGACCCTTGGTTCGACATAGTCACGTTCTGGCCCCACTAATTTACACAAATAATCGACGAATCCCACGAAATGGGCGGTGAAATTGTAGGGTTACCCGAAGGTATTTCGTGAAGCCTCCGGTTGCCGCGGAATTCCGTGACTTTTTTCCACAGGGTGAGGCCGGCTCAAGCGGCTTTGTACCCGCGAATGGCTCCGGTGTGGACGATGGGGGTGCCGTCCGGCTGGGCGAGCATGGCGTAGAACTCCGGGCGGCAGAAGTGCAGGGCGCCGCGGAACGGCCGTTGGCTGAGGTGGGCGTGCCAAACGGCGAGCGCCGTTTTCTGCAGCTGGCGCCAGGCGAAGGGGCTGAATCCGGAAGGGCAGGCGAAGCCCTGGATGTGGGCTCGGGCGGTCTGGAGGGAGTCGATGTGGGCGGGGGTGACGGAGTTCATCAGGCAGCGAATTGCAGGGTGGAAACGGGGCGGATGGCGGGGTCGAGGGAGAGGCCTTCGCCAAGGATGGCCTTCACCTGGACGAGGTTCCAGTGGCGGAGGCCTGTGGCGGGATCCTCGGGGCGGCATTGGCGGAAGGCCTCGAGGAGGGCGATGACTGAAGGGCGGCTAGCCCGTTCGCGGAGAAGGCGGCTGAAGGCGGGGTAATCGAGCTGCCAGGGCGTGAGGGCGCCGGAGTCGGATTCGCAGACGATGTGAACGGGCATGTCCGTCCCGGCATAGGCGAGGGAGATCAGCCGGCCGAAGGGAAGGGAGGAGGATGTGTGGGTCATGGGGAAGCGTTGACGGTACAACGTTCCCGGGTGGGTCCGTAACGGATTTACGGTGCCGAAAAAAAGTTGGTTCCTCAGGCGTTCAGCCCAGTCTGTCCAAGGCTTTCCGGTGGGTGTCCCGGAGTTGGTCCACCCAATTGTCCGGCCCGAGGGGCAGGGCATCCGCGCCGAATCCCAGGATCCACTGGTTCAGCTCATAGGTGGGGTGGACATCGATGGCGTAGCAGGCCCATCCGGGATGGGGAGGCGGGATGTCCAGGCGGCGTTGGGAGGCGTGGATGGGCTGGCTGTCGAGGTAATGCGAGAGCAAGGGAGCCGCTGCCCAGCGGAATTCCTGGACGCCGCCCGACCCGGAGGTAATGCCCACGGTGTCTTTGAAGTACCGGTCCGCGTCAAAGGAGGAGTCGCGCACGAACCGGGCGTCGTCAAGGGTGACATCCCCCATGCGGTCCAGGGCAAACGTGCGGACGTCGGCCGACCCTTCCGGCTTCCCGATGAGGTACCACCGGTTGCGGTATTCCTTGAGCAGATAGGGCTCGATGCACCGCTCGCTTTCCTGGCGGTCACCGGCGACGAATTTGCGGTAGGTGAACCGGACGACCCGGTGCTCTCCGATGGCCGACATCAGGGCGGCGATGTGTTCGGTGCCGAGGGTCTGGGGAGCCTGTTCGAACTGGATGTGCTGGTCGATGCCCTGCCCGGGCGCCGTGGCGTGCACGCGGTCGAAGATGCGGCCGATGGCGCTCTGGTACTGCTGGAACACCGGCATGTCGCGGAACTGCAGCAGGGTGAGCGTGGCGAAACGGAGGGCCTGCAGATCCTGCTCCTGCAGGTTCAGGCCGCTGATGCTGTAGTCGGGGTCCTCATATTCATAGCCCCGGTGCTCGGCGTTGTAGACAATGGGGGCATGGTACCCGAGTTCATTCTCGTTGCGCATCGCCCAGAGGTCCTTTTCAATGGTCGAAATGCTGATCCGCTCGCCTTCGCTTCCATACAGACCCTCCTCACAGGCCCGCCTCAGGTCCTCCTTGGTCGGGTACGGCCGCATGCGGTTGGTGAGACACCGGTCGATGATGCGGTAGCGGAGGAGGGCGTACTTGTTGGCCGGCATGGATCGGAGAGGGGTCAGCCGGGGAATCCGGTGATGTCGAGGAGGTACAGGATGAAGGGCAACAGGGGCAGGGACCAGGTCAAATCGAGCAGGGGAAACTTCCGAATGTCGAGCAGATCCAGACCGAGTGCAAGGAGAAGAATGCCGCCGACGCCCGAAAGTTCACCGATGAGGGCTTCGGGAATGCCCGCGCCGGCTGTGGCGAAGGCCAGGGTCAGTCCGCCTTGGATGAGGAGGACCGTCGCGGTGGACCACAAGACGCCCCGGCCGAGGGCCGCGGCGAGGAAGATGGAGCTGAACAGGTCCATGGTGCCCTTGGCCATCAGCACGGTCGGGTCGCCGAGGAGGCCGTCCTGCATGCAGCCGATGAGGGTCATGGCCCCCACGCAAAACAGAAGGGTGGACTGGACGAGGGCAGCGCCTTCTCCTTCTCCAAGCCGGTCGGCGGCGCGCCGGACCCGTGCGTCGAGGCCGATCCAGTGGCCAAGGACGGCGCCGAAGACGAGCGCGATGAAGGCCGCCATGGGGCGGGTGATCCCGAGCATCATGTCGATGCCGATGAAGAGGGTGAACAGGCCGAGGGCGGAGAAGACCGCCTTGCGCATGCCGTCCGGCACCCGACGGCCGAGAACCAGACCGATCGAGGAGCCTACCGCGACCGTGACGACATTGTACAGGGTGCCCAACATGCGCCCCAAGTTACTTTTGACCCGCGCTGAACGCCGCCCCTTCACAGAACGTCCCCGCCATGTCCTTCGTCGTCGAGTCCATTGATCCCCATTCCAAGGCCCGGTCCGGCACGCTGAAGACCGCGCACGGCGACCTCCGTACCCCCACGTTCATGCCGGTCGGCACGCAGGGTTCCGTCAAGGCGGTGCCGCAGGATGTGTTGGCCGAGGCCGTCAATCCGGACATCATCCTGGGGAACACCTATCACCTGTATCTCCGGCCCGGTCTCGATGTCCTGCAGAAGGCGGGAGGATTGCACGGATTCATGGGCTGGGACCGGCCCATCCTGACGGATTCCGGAGGGTATCAGGTGTACAGCTTGGCCGAGAACCGGAAAATCAAAGAGGAAGGCGTGACGTTTCGGAGCCACATCGATGGCAGTCCGCACCTGTTCACGCCGGAACGGGCGGTGGATATCCAGCGCGTCATTGGCGCCGACATCATCATGGCTTTTGACGAATGCCCGCCCTATCCCTGTGATTATGGGTATGCCCGGCAATCCATGGAGTTGACCCACCGTTGGTTGGACCGGTGCATTGCGCGGATGAACGAGACGGATCCTCTCTATGGACACGAGCAGATGCTGTTTCCCATCGTCCAGGGGTCGACCTATGACGACCTGCGGAAGGCGAGCGCCCACGCCATCGCCGAGCGCGGGGCTGCGGGCAATGCCATCGGCGGACTGTCGGTCGGGGAGCCGCACGAGGAGATGTACGCGAGCGTCGACCTGTGTACGGAGATCCTGCCGCAGGACAAGCCCCGCTACCTGATGGGGGTCGGCACACCGGCCAACCTCCTCGAGAACATCGCCCTCGGGGTGGACATGTTCGACTGCGTCATGCCGACCCGGAATGCGCGCAACGGCATGCTGTTCACCCGACAGGGAACCCTCAACATGCGGAACCGGAAGTGGGAGGATGACTTTTCACCGCTTGATCCCTTGGGCACCGCGGATGTGGACAGCCGCTACAGCAAGGCCTATGTCCGCCACCTGTTCCGAGCCGGCGAAATCTTGGCCCTGCAGATCGGCACCGTGCACAACCTCGTGTTCTATCTCGACCTGATGCGCGAGGCCAGGGAGCGGATTGCCGACGGGACGTTCCGGGCCTGGAAGGACGCCCTCGTGCCCGTGCTCACCCAGCGCCTCTGAGCTCCGATTCCGCCGCCCGCATGCGCATCCTCGACCGGTACATCATCCGCAACTTCCTCTCGACCTTCTTCCTGATGGTCGGGTTGTTTTGTGTGGTGGCGGTGGTGTTCGATGTGGCCGAAAACCTGGAGCGCCTCATCGACAACGACGCGCCGTGGGGGCGTGTGTTCGGAGAGTACTATGTCAGCTTCTGCCTGGCCTTGGGCAACATGCTCAGTGCCTTCATTGTCTTCCTGACCATCCTGTTGTTCACCAGCCGGTTGGCCCAGCGGAGCGAGATCATTGCGGTCCTCGCCGGGGGCATTTCCTTCCAGCGGCTGATGCGGCCCTATCTGTTGTCGTCCACAGTTCTCGTCATCGGCAGCCTCGTTCTGGCCCATTTCGTCCTGCCGGCGTCCAACCAGCGCAAGCTGGATTTCGAGGTGGAGTACATCCACAAGGAGTTCCACATCGCCGAGCAGCACCTCTACCGGGAGATCGCGCCGGGGACCATCGTCTACATGCGGTCGGTCAACGCGGGCCGTCAGGTGGGCTACCGGTTTGTCCTCGAACAGTGGGAGGGGGACAGGTTGACGGAGAAATGGATGGCCAGCAAGGCCCGGTGGATGGAGGAGGAGGAAACGTGGCGCGTGTCCAACCTCCGCCGCCGGTGGTGGGATGCAGAAGGCGAGCACTTTGAGCGGGTGGCGGTCCTGGACACGGCCTTGGCCATGCAGATTTCGGATTTCGGACAGCGCAACGAGGCGATGTCCACGCTGGGCCGGACTGCATTGCGGGAGGCCATCGAACGGGAGAAGGCGAGAGGCTCAGGCGGGGAGCGCCTGCTCCAGCTCGAGCGCCACACCCGGACGTCCAATGCGTTTGCGATCTACATCATGACGCTCATCGGCGTCAGCGTGGCCAGTCGCCGTCAGCGTGGCGGGACGGGCATCCACATCCTCATCGGCGTCGTGATCGGGTTCGTGTACGTCTTCAGCGCCAAGTTGACTTCCGTCTCGGCCATCCATGCGGGTGTGCCACCGGTCGTGGCGGCGTGGACGCCCAACGTGCTGTTCGGCTTGCTGGGGGTCGTGCTGTACCGCAAAGCCCCCAAGTAAGGAGGGTGCCGGAGTCAGGCCGGGAACTGTCCGGTCCAGGTCCGGCATCCCGCCGGCAAGGCGTCTGCCCAATCCGGGGGGAGGGGAGTCCGGAAGAACCCGAAGACGGTGGAGCCGCTGCCGCTCATGTCGGCAAACGTGGCGCCCCTTTCGCGAAGGGTGGTCAGTGCGGCTCCAATGGCGGGGTGCCGGTCGACCGCCGGGGCGGTGAAGTCGTTGGCGAGGCCACCGGACCAATCTTCTGGTCCGCTGCCGGCCCATGCATCGAGTCCCGGTCGGTCGTCATTGGGGCGGATCCAGCCAAAGGCGTCAGCGGTCGAAATGTGGATGCCCGGGTTGATGAGGGCGATGTGCCACCCCTTGAGGTGGAGGTTGATGGGGTCGATGTGCTCTCCACGGCCGGTGACGCGCGCGGGAACATTCCGAACGAAGAAGGGGCAATCCGAGCCCAGCTCAGCCGCGAGCTCTTCGAGTTCAGGGATGGAGTGGCCGAGGTCAAACAGGCCGTTGAGCAAGGTCAGGGCGAAGGCGCCATCTGCACTGCCTCCGCCGAGACCGGCGCCGGAGGGGAGGGCCTTGATGAGGTGGAAGTCGACCGGCGGGAGGGCGTGTCGCTCGGCGAGCAAGGCGTGGGCACGGCAGATGAGGTTGTCCTCGGGGGCGCCAGCGACCGGCCATCCGTGCAGATGGAGGGTGCATCCGTCTCCCGTTCCGGGGGTGGCGACCTCCAACGTGTCGCACCACGGAATGGGGAGGAAGAGGCTGTCGAGGGCATGGAACCCATCCTCACGGCGGTGTCGAACCTGGAGCCCAAGGTTGACCTTGGCGTTGGGGAAGGCGACCCGAGCGGCCGTGCCGGGATCAACCATCGAAGTAGCCGTATTGCTTGAGCTTGCGCTCATCGTTGCGCCAATCCTTGTCGACCTTGATGCGCAGTTCGAGGAAGACCTTCTCCTTCAGGAAGCTTTCGAGGTCCTTTCGCGCATCGGTGGCGAGCCGCTTGATCATCTTGCCTCCGGTGCCGATGAGGATGGCCTTCTGGGATTCCCTCGCGACGAGGATGGTGGCGTGGATTCGGCGGAGTGGCCGCCCGTCCTTGGTCTTGTCCTCCTTGAAGCTCTCCACCGTGACTTCACTGCTGTACGGCACTTCCTGCTTGCAGTGGGTGAGGATTTTCTCCCGCACGATTTCCGAGACGAAGAAGCGCATGGGCTTGTCGGTCATTTCATCCTTCGGGAAAAAGGCCGGGGACTCCGGCAGCACGGCGATGATCCGGTCGAGCAGGTGGTCGAGGTTGAATCCGTGCAGCGCGCTGATCGGGTGAATCTCCGCGCGGGGGATGAGGGATTGCCAATGGGCAATGCGCTCTGCCACGGCGGCTTGCTCGCTCAAGTCCACCTTGTTGATGAGCAGCAGGACGGGGATGTCCATCTTCTGCACCTTCTCCAAGGTCTCGGGGTGGGCGAGGGAGTCCTCCTCAGGGGTGGTGACGATCAGCAGGACGTCGGCGTCCCGCAACGCGGTCCGCACGAACTTCATCATGCCCTCCTGGAGCTTGTAGGCCGGGTCGAGGACGCCCGGTGTGTCGGAGTAGACAATCTGCCAATCCTCACCGCTCAGGATGCCCATGATGCGGTGTCGGGTGGTCTGGGCCTTGGCATTGATGATGCTGAGGCGCTCGCCCATGAGCCGGTTCATCAGGGTGGACTTGCCCACGTTGGGCGATCCGATGATGTTCACGAAACCGGAGCGGTGGGGTGCGTTTGCATTCGTTTGGGACACGGAGGTTGAATTGGACTTGCAAAGAAAGAGGTCAGCCCTATCTTCGCCGTCCCGTTCGCGGGAAATGCATCGCGGTGTGGAGCAGTTGGTAGCTCGTCGGGCTCATAACCCGAAGGTCGCAGGTTCGAGTCCTGCCACCGCAACACAGATTGAAAGGGTCGACCGTCAGGTCGGCCCTTTTTTGATGTTTTTGCCTTCAATCCTCCCCGTTTATCGTTTTGAGGCCTCCGAGAGTCGAGTCCCACTGGATGAGTTGGGGAGTCTCGGATTCAAAGTCCTGTTAATCAGTGTTTTTGTGTGGGTTCCCTGCACGAGACTGGCGCTGCGGTGAGCGGTTTCCCTGTTGTGCCGGGTCGTCCGGCCACAAGGAGCGGGGAGCATAAAATGTCCGTGAATTTGTGAGCGTCAAGCCGTCACCGCGCACATGTGTTTACACGCTTTCGTGGAAAAATTCACTCAATTAGACTACAGATTATGCAATTTCATTGAGACCACTGTCCATGCATCGGCCGCGATGGTCGGCCAAGGGGGTGTATAATTCGACGAAGTCCCCTAAGGGGGGCTTGTGGGACGATGAAGATTGTGGAACTTGGACGGACCTGTTTAGCGACAGGAAAAACCAATGGAACCAAATCTCTTGTGATGCGTCTCACATCTCTTTTTACGGCCCTGTTCTTGCTTGTGGCCACCTCTTATTCCCAGATCCAACAGATCGCAGTCAATTCCGCTCCGGCACCGGAGGGGTACGGTGTGACCACGGAAGTCGTTTCCGAAAACATCGGCGTTTTGGTCGGTGCCCTTGGCGTGACCGACTTGACAGGCTACAGCTGCACCCGGGTCTACATTGAAACGGTCAACCCCACAGACTTTATGTCTTCCGTGTCGGGTGATGCCACGAATCCTACATATGTAGAGACGACCACCAGCTTCTACCATTCTGCGTTGGGTGCGGGTGTGCCGAACGGCATCCAAACCTTGTTGTTCCCGGTCTATCCCGATCTGGCATACGACAGCTGGGTGACGATTGGTCTGGAAGGCTCCCCCAACGCGCTGGCAGGAGAGGCCAACGTGAGCACGGTGCAGTCGGACAGCAACCCCTGGCTCACCAACTTCGATCCCGGTGGAGGACTTCCCGGTGGCAACATTTCCATCGACGATGGCATCGGAGGTGCCTGGTACGCCTTGAACGGTGACGCCAATGGTGTGGCAGGAGATGACAACTTGATTCTGGCTGGTCAATTCACGACCACCGGTGACTTGAGCGGTCAGCTTTACGTCCAGGTCTTCATCGAAGGTGACGGCAGCAACGAGTTCCGTGACACCTTCTTCTTCGGGGACGTTCCGACTGGATGTACGGATTCCGAGGCCTGCAACTTTGACGCAGACGCCACCATCGATGATGGCAACTGTACCTACCCGGAGGCCACCAACCTCGATTGTGACGGCAACTGCCTCAACGACGCAGACAACAATGGCATCTGTGACGAGGATCAGATTGACGGCTGTACCGATGCCGAGGCGTGCAACTACAACGACGCTGCCAACACGGACGATGGAAGCTGCACCTACCCCAGCGCCGACAACCTCGACTGTGACGGCAACTGTCTGAACGATGCCGACACGGATGGCATTTGTGACGAGGACGAGATCCTCGGCTGTACCGATGCTGCTGCGTGCAACTACAGCGCAGACGCCACGGACGACGACAGCAGCTGCACCTACCCCGATGGATACCCCACCAACACGGTCGATTGCGATGGCAACTGCCTCAATGACGCAGACGGGGACCTGGTGTGCGACGAAGACGAGATTGAGGGCTGCCAAGACGCGGGCGCCTGCAACTACAACGCCGCTGCCACCGACGACGACGGTTCCTGTGAGTACCTCACCTGCGCCGGTTGTACCGACGCCACGGCCTGCAACTACGACGATACCGCCACGATCAATGACGGAAGCTGCACCTACACGGATGGCATCTGCGAGACGTGTGAGGACGGCGTGATTGTCGACAACGACGCCGACGACGATGGCATCTGCGATGCCGATGAGACTGCCGGTTGTACCGACCCCGATGCGTGCAATGCTGGTGACTTCACCGATACGGACAACAGCCTTTGTGAGTATCCCGCCGACGTGAATGGCGGCATCACCAACCTCGACTGCGACGGCAACTGCTACAATGACAGCGACAGCGATGGCGTGTGCGACGAGGACGAGATTCTCGGTTGTACCGACGAGACCGCCTGTGATTACGACGCGACCGCCACGGACGACGATGGCTCCTGCACCTACCCGATTGACATCTACGGCATCGACTACGTGGACTGTGAGGGTGAGTGCCTGAACGACGCCGATAGCGACGGGGTGTGCAACGAGGACGAGACCGAGAGCTGCACGGACCCCGCGGCCTGCAACTACGACGACAACCCGCTTGCCGACACCGACAACACGCTCTGTGTCTACGCCAGCGACATCTACGGTGTGGACAACGTCGATTGTGACGGTGAGTGCCTGAACGATGCCGACGAAGACGGCGTGTGCGACGAGGACGAGATTCCCGGCTGTACCGACGAGGGCGCCAACAACTATGACGCCTCCGCCACGGATGACGACGCTTCCTGCACGGGCTGCACGAACCCGATTGCCGACAACTACTACGCCGGTGCTGACATCGACGACGGCACCTGCATCATCAGCGGTTGTACCGAAGCTGAGGCCTGCAACTACTTCGCCGAGGCCAACACCGAGGACGGCTCCTGCCTGTACCCGATTGACCTCTACGGTGTGAGCAACGTGGATTGTGATGGTGTCTGCCTCAACGACGCCGACGATGACGGAACCTGTGATGAGGACGAGGAGCTCGATGAGGTGCTCGACATCATCAACGAGAACAACGACCTCGATTCCACGATCAGCATCCTGGGCGACCTCATCCTGAATGGAGGGGGCGGTTCCAGCAACTTCTCTGACGCCTTCGATGGCCTCGGAATCGGATTCATTCCGGACCTCGGTGGTCAGTCCACGGCCTTGACGGCCACGCTCGACCTGAGCTGCAGCGGCATGTCCGACGTGACGTCCGTGCGCATCAGCGGTCCCTGGTGGGGCTGGGACCCCAACGGCGGCCCTGAAGCGACCGAATTGTCCGAGGGCATCTGGCAGATTGTGTTCGACCCCGCTCCGGGCGCGGACATGGAGTACAAGTGGGTGATCAACGGTGAGTACGAGGACCTCCTCGACTTCGGTGAGGACCTGCTCTACGGTGACGGATACGCCGACTACCTCAATGGTGCCTGCGCTCCGATCACGGACTACTTCAGCTTCGCCAACCGCCTCTGGTCCATGGGTTCCGGAGACATCAACGACACCTGGGGCCAGTGTGCCGCCTGCAGCCAGGTGGCCAACTGTGGTACCCTCTTCCTCCCGACGGACGCTGCCTGGGCTTCTGCCGGTTACAACCTCCAGGCCCTGAGTCAGGAGGTCATTGGTGACCTGATGGCCGGCCACGTCTTCCTCGGTTTCTGCGACGACCTCCAGAACGGCGAGCAGCTGACCAACTGGTATGGCGAGATCTTCCAGTTCAACGACGACGGAGCGGGCAACCGCAACATCCAGTCGCTCATCAGCGGTGACATCTACCCGGTTGAGCTGGGTGCGATTGACTTCGCCAGCGGCAGCCGCTTCTACACCCTGGGTGGTGTGATTGCCCTCGCCTCCGCCGACCCCTGCCTCGGTTGCACCGAGCTCGACATGACCGGCAGCATTGCCGATTACACGGTGGAGTGCGAGTCTGATCTCGATGCCGCCATGGCCGCTTCCGACGTGGAGGCGTTCACCTGCTCCGAGCTGCCCATCGATGAGGTCTACAGCGACAAGTTCCAGTTCGATGGACGCAACCAGATTGAAAACGGTGGCGGTACCAGCCAGACGTGGAACGTGCTGACGGCTGGCGATGACGCCAACTTCAACAACGGAACGGACGCCCTGCTCCAGTTCTATGACATTGACGGCGACATGGGCCAGGCCACGTACTTCGTGGAGGACCTTGCTGCCGGTGGTGTGACCCTCACGCAATACGAGAACGGAACGGCCATCCTCGAGGGTGCCGTGGTCGACATGAACGACCCCAACCGCGGTCTCGACCTCCACTTCTACTTCCAGAACCGCACGGCAGGCAATGCCTGGGCCGGTGGCTTCAAGAACGACTACGGTTGTGCCGTCAACACCGACGAGTGGACCATGTACGTCCTCAACGACGACATGAGCTACGCCACGGGTCGCGGCGACTGGCAGTTCGGAACGTTGCTCCGCTTCAACCACCAGCCGGCCAGCCAGTACTTCGGCTACCAGCTCGGTGACGGTGCCAACAACCACAACTGCGACGCCAATGGATTCTCCGGTTGGTTCAACTGGAGCGGTGCCATCGCTGGCGAGGCCGCCTTCGGTCAGGCCGGTGACATCATCGCCACGCTCGATCCGACCGTGGGCTACCCGGCCGATTGCCAGAACGGTGAGTTCGTCGAGTTCCACTACATCGCCTACGATGAGCTCTGCAACATTGCCCAGCTCAACATCCAGAGCGTGACCCGCGACGACGTGACGGCTCCGACCTACGTGTCCGGTGGGGATGACATTACCCTCGACTGCGGCATCAGCGACCAGTGGCTGATCGACAACCCGGCCAGTGCCGAGGTGGTCCTCTTCTCCGACAACTGTGACGACAGCGAGTACGGTTGTGCCGCTGGATTCGACCCCAACACTGCAGGCTTTGCCGACGGTGACGATGTCTACGTCTGTGTCGAGCTCGTGGGCGAGACCACGACCCAGTACACGGCCAGCAGCTGCCGCACGCTGCAGCGCACCTGGGTGGCCACGGATTGCTTCGGCAACCAGGCCTTCCACGTCCAGACCATCACCATTGAGGACAACACGGCTCCGATGGCGTCCGTGACGGCTCCGGCCGACATCACGCTCAACGTGAACGGACTCTGCTACGTGGACCTCGACCCGAGCAACACAGGTGAGGGCACGCCGAGCTACAGCGACAATTGCGACCTCGCTGACACGGGCATGAGCTACAGCGATTTGATCGTGGACAGCGTCAGCACCGGTTGCTACAGCATCATCCGGACCTGGACCGTCATGGCGACGGACAGCTGCGGAAACGCCAGCGCTGACAGCGACAACCAGCGGATTGACATCCAGGACCTGATCGCTCCGAGCTTCGCCTACATGCCGGTGGATACCATCGAATGTGACCTCTGGATCGACGGCGCTTGCGATTACGACTACCTCAACAGCATCGGTCTGGCCACGGCTACGGACAACTGCGAGCTGAGCCACGTCGACGTCGAGTGCACCCCGCTCTCCAGCGCTTGCACCGATGACTACATCATCGACTACACGGCCTACGACATGTGCGGCAACAGCACGTCCATCCAGCAGATCGTGGTGACCTCTGACTTCACGGCCCCCGAGTTCACGTTCGCTCCTGGCGACCTGACCCTGGAGTGCAGCGACGCTTCCCTCACGGGTGACGTCGACGGCTACGCCGTGCCGGTGTACACGCCGGGCGACGGCCTCCACGCCGAAGCCATGGACAACTGCGACGCGGAGATCTTCGTGACCTACGAGGACGTGATCCTGACCACGGCTTGCGCCCAGGAGTACACCATCCGCCGTACGTACAGCGTCTACGATTGTGACGAGAACCTCGCCCAGCACATCCAGGACATCACCATCGACGACTCCACTGCACCGGAGTTCACCGCCTTCCCGGCTGACGTCGTGGACGTGGAGTGCGACATGGTGCCCGGTGTCGAGGCCCTGATCAACCTGGCCGCCAGCGACAACTGCGACGGCAACCCGAGCATCTCCTACGACGGAGAAGTTCGCACCGACGGCGCTTGCGAGGACAGCTACACGCTGGAGCGCAGCTGGACCACGGTCGACTGTGCCGGCAACAGCCACACGCAGACCCAGACCATCACGGTGGTGGACACGCAGGCTCCGGAGCTCAGCATCGACTGCCCGGCCGACGTGACCTACGAGAACGAGTGCTACCTCGGTGGCCCGCGGGCTACGGTGAACTTCCTGTTCCACTTGGACCAGTACGCCACCTCCGAGAATGCCTTCTACATCCTCGATCCGGCTGGCAACACCGTGTTCTGGAGCATCAACCCGTCCGTGCCGATCGACTTCACCTTCTGGGGAGCCGGTGGTCCGGGAACGGGAGACGCCTCCGGTGGCGACGTGTTCCAATACGGATACGGCCTCGAGTTCGACCTGGATTTGGCTCCGGGTACCTATGAGATCTATGCCGGTGATGCCTACGGAGACGGCCCTGTCTTCGGAGGAGTGGACGGAACCGATGCCCTGACCATCACGGGTGGTGGTGCCGATCAGGTCTTCGCCTGGACCGATGGTGATTCCTTCTACACGACCTTCGATGTCACGGAGACGGACGGTTCCACGAGCGCCAGCGCTCAAGTGGCCATCAGCCGCACGGGTGAAGTCACCTGGGCCAGCTCCGACAACTGCGACGCGGACGTCGAGGTGAGCTACACCTACACCGATGTGGCCGTGGCCGATTGCTCCAGCGGTGACAGCGCCGATGAGGGTGGTTACACCATCACGCGGACGTTCACGGTGACGTCCGTCGACAACTGCGGCAACGAGACGGTGATGAGCTGCGACCAGATCATCACGTTCACCGACACCGAGGCTCCGGTCATGTCCGACGATGCGGCCGAGCTCTACCCGGCGTCCATCGCCTGTGCCGACATGGGCGATCCGTTCGACGTGACCTTCATGCCGGTCGGTGCCACGGACAACTGCGACAGCGAATTGGACTTCGAGGTGGCCAACGCCTACCTCACCTCCGGTTCCTGCCCCGGTACGTGGGTCCGCCACTGGGTGGCCTACGACGACTGCGGCAACATGTCTGCTGAAGCCATCCAGTACATTCCGACCTACGACATCGTGGCTCCGATGGTCAGCATCGCTTGCCCGGGCATCTCCGCTTCCGGCGGTCCGGAGGACGTGACCTTCACGTTCACCACGGACCAGTATGGCGCAGGGGAAGCGTTTGCGACCATTACGGACAGCGAGGGCACGGTTGTGGCCGACTACCCGCTGGGTTCCTTCCCGAACAGCGATGTGACCGTGGTGACGGAAAGCCTCGCTCCGGGTGTCTACACGATCACGCTCGGCGACGACTGGGGTGACGGTTGGTCCTGGGCTCCGGCCACGGGAGAGGACGCTGTGGTCATTTCCGGCGGCGCTTCCGGTTCCCTCGACTTCCTCGATGGTGCTTCTGCTTCCCTCGACTTCACGGTGGGCGGTGCCGGCGGTGGATCCACCACCACGACGGTCTACCTCGACGAGAACTGCGATGCAGACCTCAGCCCGGATGCCCTCGGTTACGCCACGTCGGTGTACAGCGACGACTGCGACACGGATCCGGCGCTCGAGATCACGCACATGGACGGTCCGCGCGACTACGCCTGCGGCGAGGAGACGGGATCCTTCACGTTCACGCGGACGTGGACGGCCACGGTGACCGACCTCTGCGGCAACAGCAGCTCGGCGTCCTGTGACCAGGTGATCACGGTCCTCGACACGCTCGCTCCGAGCCTCGACCTCGACTGCCCGGCCGGTGCCAACCTGGTGGGCGTGTGCTGGTCCGACGTGGACACGAGCCTTGACGCATTGGGAGAGGTGCAGTGGACTGCCCTCGACAACTGTGACGAGAACCTCGACGTCAGCTACACCTACAGCGACGAGTTGGAGTTCGACTGCAGCCTGATTGGCGTGGACGCCAACCCGGAGGGCAGCTACAACTTCACCCGTACGTTCGAAGTGACGGCCATCGATTGCAACGGCAACACGACGATCGAGTCCTGCACGCAGACGATCAACACCTTCGACATCTATGCTCCGACCATCGAGTTGACCTGCCCGGACACGGCCACGGTTCAGCACGACGAGAACTGCATGACCGATGTCGACCCGTCCATCACGGGAAGCGCCTTCGCCACGGCGACGGACGACTGCGACACGGAGGTGACCATCACCTACAGCTACGCTGACGGCGCTCCGACGTACACCTGCGGCAACGGAGGCTACGAGTTCATCCGGACGTGGACGGCCACGGCCGAGGACGACTGCGGAAACGAGTCCAGCGAGTCTTGCGACCAGCTGATCATCGTGGAGGACAACATCGATCCGGTGGCCAGCATCACCTGCCCGGCCGACGCGACGGTGAGCCTCGACGAGAACTGCGAAGCGGATCTGAGCACGGACGCCCTTGGCATGGCCACGGGATCCGGTACGGACAACTGTGATTCCGACGTGGACATCGCCATCAGCTATGAGGACGGTGCCCCGACGTACACCTGCACGGGTGACGACGACCAGCTCGACGGTTCCTACACGTTCACGCGGACGTTCACGGCCCTCGCCACTGACGATTGCGGCAACACGCACAGCACGAGCTGCGATCAGCAGATCACGGTCAACGACGAGACGGCCCCGACGCAGACGTTCCCGAACCTGCCGACGGACACGCTGTACCTCGACGACAACTGCTTCGCTGACCTCACGCCGGCCATGACGCCGATGCCGGAGGCTGCGGACAACTGCGACAGCGATGTGGCGGCTACGGTCACCTACGAGGATGACCCGGCCAACTTCGACGACCTGTTCGGTGCCACCAACGTGGAGATCGAGACGGTGGCTGAGCACACGAGCGGTGACTTGGCCGGCATGAGCACCTACCGCATCTACGCGGTGCTCCCGCAGGAGGGTGACTTCCTCAGCTCCATCAGCGGAGAGGGTACGTTCAGCACGCAAATCCGCACGAGCACA
>JBMYZR010000039.1:0-21465 GCA_049610565.1 Flavobacteriales bacterium
GAGCGCACCGTCCGGTTGGTTGTGGAGGTACGGGGATTCGAACCCCGGACCTCTTGCATGCCATGCAAGCGCTCTAGCCAGCTGAGCTATACCCCCTCCACAAGGTGGTTGTGCTTCCCGTTGGAAGCGGGGGCAAATATAGTCGCTTCCTTCATTCGCCCAACGGTCGCCCGATGGTCTTTGCTCAATGGGCAACCCAGACGCGGCGGCGCAGGCTCTCGCCCGTCGCGGACAAGGTGACGACCGTGCGCCAGCCCTCGGCTCCCCGGCAGGTCCAAGCCCCGCCGGAGCCCTCGTGTTCGAGGCGACCGTCCGCCGCGTAGACCGCCCACGTCTGCCCGTGCTCGAACGGGAGAACGGCACCGAGCGGCAGAATGAGCGCGGCGTGGCCCCGCTCCTGTTCGGCATCGGTTGGGGCCAGGCCGACAAAGGCTGCATCGGGCAGGACGGCCATCTCGGTTGTGGTCTCGAATCCGTTCTGCAACTGCTGGTTGGACAGGCGGAACAGAACGGCATCGTGGCTGCCGTTGCCCACGCCGAGGTCCGTCCAGCTCGAACTGGAGCCGACGTAGACGGACCGGCCTTCGTGGTCGAGGGTTCCGCCTCCGAGCTCTTCGTCTTCCGGTCCCCCGAAGGTGTACTCGCCAAACCAGGCGCCGTTGGGACTGAACCGGCGTTGGATCCGGATGCCGGTGCCGCCCTCGCCGGTTGTCGTGGTGCGCATGGCGCATTGGACCACATCGCCGGCCCATTGAATGCTGCGGGCGGGCTGGTCCTCGTCGGCTGCGGTGACCTGGATCCACGCGTGTCCCCAGGTGTCGGGCGCATCGGGACCGGGGGCCTCGGCCACCTTGCCGAAGACCGCATCGACGGTGCCGTCGGCATCGACGCGGGTGGCCGACCAGGCCACGCCTTCTGCGCTGGCCGCGACGTCGACGAGGGTCAGTTGGGCGTCCGGAATCGGTGCGGTGCCCACGATGACGGGGTTGCCGTTGACCACCTCGACCAACAACACCGTCGACGGGGTGTCCGGCTCGGGGGTCAACGCGGCGATGCACAGGGTGCCGCCGTGCCAGTCGGCCGCGATGGGCGTCAGGGACTCGGCGCCTGCCAGCCAGGCAAACGAGGGCGCGGAGTCGGTTTGCCCATCCCAGAAGCCGAGCCGGATGCCACCCGCCCCCTCGGGCGCGGCCGAGGACAGCTCCCGGCCGACCCAGATGAAGCCCTCACTTCCGGCTTGCACCAGGTCGACGGACGTGACGGCCCCGGAGGTCGACCATGCGTGGCGGGCGATCACGCCCTCGTCGGGGTGGACACCGAGCAGAACGGATTCCCATTGGCCCTGAACCGGCGCATCATACAGGACCCACGCGACGGCGGGGTCACCCGGACTGCGGACCACGTCCCGAACGGCCACGGCCGAAGGGGCGTCCACCGGCGCCTCGGGGTCGCCGGCAAAGGAGAAGGACCACGACCAATGGAGCGCGGTGTCGAAGGCGGTCACGAAGCCCTTGCGGCCTGGAGGACCGCCTGGCGCCCACAACGCCTGTCCGTCGGCCATCACGATGTCGCTGGTGGTCTCTCCAGCGACGAAAATGCCGGCCTGGTCGGCCCACACCGCGGTGGCCTCGTCGTGCCCCTCGGCCCCGAAGAGCCGCACCTCGGCCGTGCCGGGCTCCTGACCGGGAACCGCGGCCAGCACGGCCAGACCCGCGAGAAGGAGCGCCACTTGCCGCATCAGGAGGTGGCATCGAGGTAGGCGGACCGCATGACCTTCATCTGGCGGGCGAGGTCGGCGAAGCGGTCGAGGGAGAGCATGTTGGCCCCGTCGCTTTTGGCGTTGGCCGGATCGGGGTGGGTCTCGATGAAGACGCCGTCGGCGCCGGCCGCCACGGCCGTGCGGGCCATGTGGGCGATGAGTTCGGGGCGGCCGCCAGTCACGCCGGAGGCCTGGTTGGGCTGCTGCAGGCTGTGCGTCAGGTCCATGATGGTCGGCGCGAAGGACCGCATCGCGGCGAGCCCCCGGAAGTCGACCACGAGGTCCTGGTAGCCGAAAGTGGTGCCGCGTTCGGTGACCCATGCCTGCCCGTTGCCGCTGTCGTGCACCTTGGTGACGGCGTGTTGCATGGACTCCGCGCTGAGGAACTGGCCCTTCTTGATGTTGACCACCTTGCCGGTTTCCGCTGCGGCGACGACCAGGTCGGTCTGGCGGCAGAGGAAGGCGGGAATCTGCAGGACGTCGACGTGGGCGGCGGCCAGGGCACACTCTTCGGCGGTGTGGACATCCGTGGTGACGGGGAGTCCAAAGCGCTCGCGGACGGCGGCCAGGATGCCGAGGGCCTTTTCGTCGCCGATGCCGGTGAAGCTGTCGATGCGGGAGCGGTTCGCCTTGCGGTAGCTGCCCTTGAAGATCAGCGGCAGGTCCAGCGCCGCGCAGGTCTCCGCAAGGTGCTCCGCTATGCGGAAGGCCATGTCCTCCCCTTCGATGGCACAGGGCCCGGCGATGATCTGGAGGCGGTCTCCGGCGGTCCAGCCGGTCTCGGGCGCAGGGGATGTGGGGGCAGACATGGCGCGAAGGTCGTGAAGGCTCAGAAGGTTTGGTGCCAATTCAACCCCAACGCCATCCGCCCGCCCGAACCGGGCACAGCGAGCCAGCGGGTCGACACGGACAACGTGCCGCCGGGCCGGCCTTGGCGCACGTCGCGGGTGGCGAATTCGAGGTCGAGGGGGATGTAGGTGCCGCCCCATCCGCCGTAGCCGATGCCGACCGTGGTCCGAACGGCACCGCGCCCGCTGGAGCGGACGAGTTCCGCCTGTCCGCGCGGGGCGCTCCGGTTGTTCTCGAGGCGCAGACTCCACACCACACCCGGCATGCGCAGGGACTCCCGGTCCCACTGGAACCGGACGGTGCTGGGCACCTTGCGCCGCAGCGTGCTGGCGATGGTGTCGACCTGCATGACGTCTGAGAAATCCAATCCAGCCCCCTCGAACACGGGCAAACCGGCTTCCGCATAGGACGTGTCGAGGCGCTGCCAGATCCAACCGCCGAAACGGCCTGACCCCCAATCCCGGACCGAGAAGGACCAGCGGTCGGGCCGTCCGCCCTCTCCTTCCGCCTCCTCGATGGCGATGCCGAAGTCCATGCTGAAGAGGGTGCCCACCCCGGAGGAGTGGGTGGCCGAGCCCTTCAGGTCCAGTTGGAGCGAATCCCCATCCCAGAGGTAGCGGCTGTTGTACTGGAGGGAACCGCTCTCATGGAGGTGGACTTCGCCGGCGTTGAAGCTCCAGCTCAAGGTCATGTCCACCGGGGTGGACCGCATCTCCGTCCGGTGGGTCCGGATGCCCCCGACCTTGAGGAACGTGGACGCCCAACGCCGGAAGGTCGACGTGCCCAGCCACCCTTCCGTGTTGCCCTCCGTGCCATGCTCGCCGAAGAAGAAGGTGGCCATCCCGGGCGACCACGTCGCCGACACAAGCTGTTGATGCTCCAGGGCGACCGTGGTCCGCCATCGGCCCTTGTCCGGCTCCTCTCCGATGTTCATCGGCGGCAGGACGAGCGCGACGCCCTGCCGGCTCAGGCCGCCGCCCACCCCTGTGCCCCGCTCGGCAGTCCGGGCGGTCAGCGTGCGCACCGGTGAGGTGATGTCGCCCCCGAAAGCCAGGCCCGCGGCGGCCCATTTGGTGAGCGCATTGGAGGCCCACTGGTTGTCGGAATAGAGCGTGATGGAATGAACGGAACGGTGGTCCAACGAATCCGCCGGCTCACCGGAGGCCGCTGTGGAATGAAGGGGAAAAGCGGCCAGAAGGCCGACAAGGAAAGCAGAAAGCGTCATGGAATGGAGATGATGGCGTCACCGTCAAGGCGACCTCTGACCACAACGCCTTGGGCCGCGTCGAATTGTGCGCCGCCTTCCGCGGCTTCGATGTCCACCTCCACCCGAAGCTTGGCCCCGTTGCGCAGCGCCTCGAAATGCGGCTGCATGAAATCCAGGCCCGCCACGGTGGTCAACGGCACAGCCGGATCGCCGCTCCCGGCGGGCAGGACGACCTCTTCAAACCGCCACCACTCCGGGCCGAATGCCTGCTCGAGGAACTGCTGGAAGGGGGACAATTCCACGAGCTCCATGCGCAGGGTCGCCCCCACCGGAAGGCTGTTCTCCACGGTGAGGTTCAGCCGCCCCACGAAGTCCAGCCACTCGGGCGGCACGACCTCGAGGGTGTCCACGAGCACCGCCCTGGCCGACGCCACGCTGAGCGGCGCCGTGATCACGGTTTCGAGTTCCGGAAGCCGCTCGAGGTCAATGCGGTCCATGCCGCCCGTCACGTCGCCGAGGGGATTGACCCCCAACCCCACCGACCAGGCGATGGCGTCGGGCAAGGACCCGAGGAAGCCATTCAGGTTGCCGCTCCCGGCGGAGAGGGACAATTCAGCCGCGGTCGGCCCGATGCTCCACCCGGCCATCTGCGCTCCCGAGACCGTGGCCCGGGGCAGGAAGACGGGCGCACCGAGCACCGGGTCCTCCAACGCCGTCCACGATGCGTCGCCGCCGGATGAGTCGAGGCGGGCGAGCCCCTGCAACGCCCCGCTGAAATCCAGCCCCGTGGTGTTGTGCAGGACCAGCCCCACGTCGAGGCCCGTCCACCCCACGTCGAGGGACTGGAGCGCCCCGATCCGGTCGAGGGTCACCGTGTCTTCCAAGGCCAGATCCTGCGCGTCAAACCGGCCCTCCACCTGGGCGACGCGAAGGCCGCTGAGGGCCACCGACAGGACGAGTCCATCCTCGCCCATCACCCCGACCGGCTCTGTGGCATCAACCGGAACACCGACGCTCCATTCGGATTTCAACTTACTGAAAAACAACCCGTCAGGCCCATCCAGGTCAAGCTCCACTCCATCGAGGGGGAGCGTCAGTTCGGTGGTGTCGGCGTTGACGTTGACCACGAACTCCGCGCTGCCGCCATTGACGTCCTCGGGGAACGTCGCCCCGATGAGGGTGTACTTCAATTCCAGTGGGCCCTGAACGGTGCAGGACACGCCGAGGGTGAGCGTGCCGCCCGACAGGCGAACGCGCCGCAGCCCGGCATCGGGGATGGCGAAGCTGATGGTTTCGTCCTCGGTCCAGATCTGCGCGCCCGGTGCGACGGGAATGGGCCCACCGATGAACGGCAGGGTGAAGGCATCCGTCCAGGCCGTGTCGAGGTCCGGGATGAGGGCATCGGCATCGAGCAACGCCCGGCGGTCGCGCACCTCGAGAACCAGCCCCTCCTCCCCTTGCGTCCAGAGGGTGTCGGGCACCAGCTCCGACCAGCCGAGGCTGTCCCCGAAGAGGATGACGTCGTGCAGGGATGTCCGCCAGGACACCGGCTCGGTGCGGCAACCGGCCGCACACAGGAGTGCGAGACAGACGGCGGACAGCGCCCAGCGGAACGGGGGGCGGCGCGTCATGTCGAGGCGGGGCGTTTCCACGGTTCGAAGCAGAGCAGGACCGCGAAACCGAGCGGCAACACCGCCGGATGGAAGGCTTGCTGGCTCACGTGCGGTGGGGCGAGCCCGAGCAACGCGGTGCCGGCGGCGGCCATGCCCATGAAGCGGGCGAGCTGTCGGCGCCATTTGGGCGCGCCCGGCTGGAGGCCTGCACCCAGCAAGTGCAAGGGGAAGGCCCAGAGGATGTTGAGGTTGAACCGGGTGTCGGCGTGGTCGGTCCCGAACCACAGGAACGTGAGGAGCAGGCCGACGCAGCCGGTGATGAGGGGCAGGACGCGGCGAAGCCACCGCTTGCCCATCGACCATTCGACCAGACAGATCACCAGCACGACCCACCCGGCGAGGACCGGCCACCCGGCCTTGTCCGGCGCCTGCGGCAGCATGCTGGGCAGGACCGTCTCGCTGGACCGCACCAACGGCCGCTCCTCCATCGAGTGGGCGTCGAGCACCATGCCCTCGAGGTCCACGGCGAGGTGGTCTGGCAGGAAGGCATCGCCGCAGCGGCCCAAGGACGCGTCCACCGGCAGGCCGAGGACGAGGTCGATGCCGAACCGGGTCAGGGGAATGCCGCCGAGCTTGGCCCGCAGCAGGTCGCGGTAGGTGCTGTCCCGGCGGTCCGGGCAATCGACCGTCAGCCGGGGCCCGAACACGTCCTTGAGCACGGTGATGACCCGGGTCGCACAGTTGTCGTAGAGGAACAGGTAGCGGTAGTCGCGGTGGTCAGGGTGCGCGTTGGCCTGCAGGTAGGCATAGAGCTCGGCGATGTCCTCCGCATCGAGGTCGAGCCGCTGCTCCTCCACCCCGCGACCGGAGCGGATGTACTCGTCGAGGAAGCCGCCGTAGGTGCTCGTGCTGAGCGAGTAGATCAATTCGCCCTGCACGAAGCGCACGTAGAACCCGTCGCTGAACTGGAACGTCCCGTAGTTGAAGACCTTGTCGAGGGGCGGGTCCGCGGCGAGGTCGGTCACCCGGATGGCCGTGTGGCCGAACGCGCTGTAGAGCTGGCGGCCCGGACTGCACGTCAGGACGCTGGCCTTGGCCGCATCGGAAAACGCGCGGCGCGGCCCGTCGGGGTCCGGGGGAAACGGCACGGTCTGGGCCGTCAATCCGGACACCCACACCAACAGGCACAACAGGAGGGTCAAAGCGCGCTTCACGACGGCAAGATGGCCCGCAATGGCCCGCTTCCAACCCACCCGCTCATTCGATGATCAACCGCGCGTATTGGGCACCTCCAGCCCCCTCGAGCCGAAGCACGTAGGCGCCCGCGGCCACATCGGTGCGGACCCGGGCCTCCCGGCCCGATGCAATGCGGCCCTGGGCCACCGCTTGGCCGGTGGTGTTGAGCAGGGTCCATTGATCCGGCTGGACGTGCGCCCCCCAGTAGAGGGTGAACGCGCCCCGGCTGGGGTTGGGGACAATGCGCAACGCCGGGGCGTCGCCGGAGACCGGCTCGCCCACGCCGAGGCCGATGCTGCCCCCGCAACCGTCCACATACAGGGTGTCCGAGGCCGCGCACGGCACCGTGGCCGACACGATGTACGTGCCCCCCTCGAAGACCGTGTAGCCCGGGCCGGTGGTGCCGTCCTGCCAGACGTAGTCGTTGTACCCTTCGCCTGCATCGAGCAACAGGATGCCCCCATCGCACAGCAGCGTGTCCGGTCCGAGGTCAATCGGCGCCACCGTCACCCCAGTCACCTCGACCTCATCATACGCCGTGCACAGCCCGGTGTCGACGGTGACCCCGTACACGCCGGGTTCCGACACGGCGATGGCCTGCCCGGTTTCGCCCGTGCTCCACACATAGGCACCAAAGCCGGGGCCCGCGTCCAGCACGAAGGTCTCCGCCGTGTCACAGATACCGAAGTCCGCACCAAGGTCGAGGCCCGCGTCGGGCTGGACGTCCACCGCGAGGCTTCCGGAAATCGTGCCGCACGCCGCCTCCAGCGTCGCCATGATGGACACCATGCCGGTGCTGCCGGCCGGATGGTGGACCACGATCTGTCCGTTGGACAATTCGGTGAACCCCGCGCCCTCCACCGTCCACGTCACGTTGTCGAGCAGGCACTCGGAGCCGTAGACGGTGTACTCGACATCCTCACCGGCGCAGACGCGCTTGGGCCCCTCCACGAAGAGGGACTCCCCGCTGATGTGCCGGTGGAAGTAGTTGCCGAAGCTGTTGATCAGGGCGCTGAAGTTGTCGTATTCCTCCTCGAAGACCAGCTGGTCGGCGGGCAGGTTGGGACTGACGATGCGCGCGATGTCGCCCCCGAATGCATTTTCCATGTAAATGTTGCCATCGGGCGCCCGCTGCGGCCAGATGTAGACCGCCCCCGCGTCCACGGGCAGGTTCACCGCACCGACCAAGGGGTCTTCGGCGTCCACATTCCACAGGTCCACCTGGGCCACATTGGTGGTGAACGCTCCATAGGAGAGGTACAGATACCGCCCGCTGACGCTGAACTCCGAGCCGATGACGTCGTTGCCCCCGAAATCGAGGATCTCGGTCAACGCGCCGGTCGCGGCATCGACCTCCAGCAGCAGGTGGCCGTGCATGATGCGGTCGCCCTTGGCGTTGGGCGTCAAGGGATAGGAGAATTGAACCTCCTGCTCGATGGCCGACTCCACGGGCGCGTCGCTGACCCCCTCTTCCGTGACCAGCCACGCCAGGTACCGCCCCTCCACCTGGTCGTAGGTGACGAGCCAGAAGTCCACCATGTTGCAATGCCGGATGCACGTGAAGGCCTCCTGCCCGAAATCCCCGAGGTTCTGGTTCTTGACCGTGACCGCCCCGTTGCCGTCGTCCAGCGTTCGGTCGATGATGGAGTAGTTCAACCCGTTGCTGGACCAGCTGTCGGAGTGGAACAGGTAAAATTCGTCCGGGCGGTTGGGCCGGGCCACGATCATGGTCCCGTAGTGGCTGGAGGTGTTGCCGTAGAGGTTGTTCCCATTGGGCATGACCTCGAAGTCCTGATTCAGCACCTTCGTGCCCGCGCTGACGAACAGCACGTTGCCCGCAGGATCGCAGAACGTCGTCTTGCAATGGCTCACGTCCGACGGCAGGTTGTTCTCCTCCACCACGGTGGGCGGATCGGTGTTGAAATTCAGCCCATAGCCGGTTCCGGACTGGTTGAAGAAGAGCCAGACGTTGCCTTCGTTGCCCGAGGTGCACGTGCCCACCGTGACCTGGATCGGGCTCGACCAGACAGAGCAGGTGCTGCCTCCGGCCAGCAGCTGGACCGTGTACACGCCGGGCTCCTCGAAGCCGAGGGCCGGATTCTCCTCCGTGGACACGGGGAGGCCATCCACATGCCAGCTGAACGCGGTGGCGCCGGTTGAGGCGTTCTCGAGCGCGAGGGTGCCCCCCGGCTCGAAGCTGGTCGGACCGTGGTCGAACGCCGCGGTGACCGGGCAGTTCACCGTCACCTCGAAGACGACGGTTTCTGCGCATCCAGGCTCCTCTCCCTCGAGGTCGAGGGAGACGGTGTACGTTCCTTGCACCTCGGGGGTGAACGTATACAGGATGCCCGTCCCCTGCGCGGCTCCGTCCAGGTACCATTCGGACGCGATGAAGTTGTCGGAGAGGTTGGCGAACTCCACGGATGCGCCCATGTCGATCTCCAGCTCGGTGGAATTGACCAGCACCTCAATGGGGCTGTCGCAGGGCCCCTCGCAGCGGTCCCCCTCGAGCAGGGAGGACCGGATGTCGAGGAGGCTGGCCCGCATCCGGTCGGACTGGCCCTCCGTGAACCGCTCGAAGCAGGCCAGGCTGGCGTAATCCATGAAGTTGGTCTGCATGTCCAGCTGGTCGCCCAGGCCGCCGAGGGCCACGGGCCGGAAGGGGTTGTTGACGCCCGTGTCGTCCTCGTCCGTGGTGCAGCTGTTGGTGCCGTCGAAGCAGATGAGGTTGAAGGCAGACGCGTCCGGGGGCGTGTCGCACACGCGGTCGCCAGCACTCAGGCAGTCGTCGTTGGGGCAACCGTCCTGAAAGGTGTGATACAGGCCGAGGTAATGGCCCACCTCGTGGACAAGCACGGCGGTGGAGATGGACGATTCGCCCATGGCGGCGGCCTCCACCACGATGCCGTCCATCGGGTTGCCATGGCTGGAGGGGAAGGTGGCAAAGCCAACCACGCCCTCATTGTCCTCCTCCCGGGTGATGGACTCGACCACCCAGATGTTGAGGTACTGCTCGCCGTCCCAATGGCTCAGCGCCTTGAGGCTTTCCTCCTCTGCGGGGACCAGCACATCGGTCAACGGGGACGCCACGCGCTCGATCCCCGTGGTGAACGCGCCGTTGGGGTCCACCGCCGCGAGGCAGAACTGGATGTCGGTGTTGACGCCGAGGTCGTTCTGGTAGTCGCCGTTGTTGGACATGGCCTCGTTGAGGAATCCGATGGCGTCGACCACCAACTCGTCCGGCAGGTTTTCCGGGCCGTCCTGGTGGACGATGTGCACCACGACCGGCACGGTGAGCACCTCCCCGGTGCGGGTGTCGCCGTCCAGGAGGCGGGTCAGGATGCGGCCATTGCACGCGGCCTCCTGCTCGGGATGCAGGGCGCGCAAAGCGTCGAATCCGCAGAAATGTTGGGCGTTGGCACTGAGGGTCAACAGGCACAGGGCCAGGGTGGTGGTCAAGGTGGCGTTCATGGCGAGAAGAAGTGAATCGGAAGGACGGTCCCCGTATAAAAAAGACGCCCTGACCCCATTTGGTTGCTTCGCGCTGGCACGGCGTCGCCATTTTCCGCGGCGACCGGCATGCGCTCAACCGTGGCTCAGCACAGGCTCAGCATCCACTCAACGGGGGCCCGGACCTGGGGACAACACCCCGACAAACGGCCGGTTCACCGGGCCCGACAACCAGGCGCGGTCGGCGCCCTCGAACACCACGCCGAGCTTGCCGCCGGGCGGGGCAAACGTGAAGGCATCGCCGCCGTTTTGCCACCGCAGGACGGCCGCCGCGGCCACGGTGCCGCTTCCGCAGCTCAGCGTCTCCCCTTCGACCCCCTTCTCGAAGGTGCGCATGGCGTAGCGGCCGTCCGGGCCGGGTGCCGTGGCCACCACGTTGACGTTGACGCCGTGCGGCGCGAAATCGGGGTGCTGGCGAATCGGCTCGGCCAGGCCGATCAGGTCGAGGCCGGCGAGGTCCTCCGGCGCTGTCCCGAGAACGAGGTGTTCGGTGCCGGTGTGGACGAAGGCGCCGTGGGGGGTGTCCTCCGGGGTGGCCTTCACGTGCAGGTCCACGCACGGCTCGTTCTCGACCCAATGCCCCTCGTGGCGCCCATCGACGGCCGAGAACCGCGCGTCTGCCGGTAGGTGGCCGTCGGTTCCCATCAGGGACCGCCACCAGGCGAAGGCGGCACGGGCGCCGTTGCCGCAGAACGCCTCGCTGCCGTCCGGATTGAGGAAGGTCAGGTGGTAATCCAGCCCGTCCGCTCCGGGACCGAGGAGCAGGATCCCGTCGGCCCCGACGCCATGCCGGCGGTCACACCACAGCAGGGCATCGCGGCTGTCCGGACGCCAATCGGCCCCGCGGGACCGCACATCGAGGGCGATGAAATCGTTGCCGGCGGCGTCGAGCTTGACGAAGTCCATGCCGTGAAGGTACGGGGCCGGTCGGGCGCCAACCGCGGGCCAGCGCGCCGACAGGCCGGAAACCGGGAGGCGCTTTATATTGTCCTGATGTCCAACCACTTCTGCTTGCCATTCAAACCCGCTCTCATCGGCACCCTTGCCCTCGCGCTGCTGGGCCCCGCCGTGGGTGTCCGGGCGCAAGTGGACCTCTCCGACGCCAGGCTGCCCATTCCGGTGCTGTTCCTGCACGGGATGAGCGGAGACGCCAGCAGCTGGGGCGGCATGGCCTCCCTCCTGTCCGGCAGCGCAGGCCTCATCGAAGGCCCCAACCTGAACTACTGCCTCAACGGCGACGGCTCCATCGGCAGCTCCACCCTCGACGAGGTGCTGCCCTTCACCGCCCTGCCCGACGGCCACGCCGACTTCTTCCGCATCAACTTCGAATGCGACGCCTCCGGCCAATGCTGGTCCAACAGCGCCGCCAATTCCGACGGCGTCTTCAGCGGCCAGGCGGCCGCCGCCAAACAGGGCCTCGCCGTGGCCGATGCGGTCGCCGAGATCCTCGACGCCACAGGCGCCCCGTCCATCGTGCTGGTCGCGCACAGCATGGGCGGCCTGGCGGCCCGCGAATACCTGCAGAACCCCGAATACTGGCCGCTCGGCCCGGACGGAGAGCCCCACCACCGCGTGGCCAAGCTGGTCACCTCCGGCACCCCGCACAACGGCAGCAACTTCTCGGTCGGCTGGCTGGAGGACCTCGGCGACCTGTTCGGCTTCGACATCGAGCAGCGGTCGGACGCCGTGCGCGACCTGCGCACGAGCTACTTCTACAGCGGCGACCCGGGCGTCTTCCTCTTCGGCGGCCTGGAGTCCGACGGAACCCTCTGGGACTTCCTGTTCCAGGACTTCTGGAACGTCGATGTCAATTGCAACGGCCAGGAGGGCGACCTCATCGTCGGCCTCAACCAGAAACTCCTGCCCGACGACCTCGAATTCGCCTTCATCACCTCCTACGACGACGGGGTGGTCTCGAGCTTCAGCAGCGACGCCGTGACCGCCTTCTTCGACCCGACCCACCGGGAGCGCTTCTTCGTCGACGGCGTCTTCCACACGTCCCTCAACGACGAGCTGGGCCTGACCCTGCAGGGCATGGACGAGCCCGACGGCGTCACCACCGCCTACCCCCTCACCGCCGGGCAGACGACGATGGGCTTCACCTCCGGCCAGGGCATCGACGCCCCCATTCCCAACCTGGACGTGGACGTCTACGCGCTGGACATCCCCTCACCGAGCATCGCCACGCTCGACACGCTGTGGTTTGGCGGCGACCTGCAGGCCGAATGGCGGGCGGCAGACGGCACCGTCCTCGGCGATGCCCTGTCCCCCGACGGCCTCCTCCTGCAACCCGGCACCGCCTACCTCGCGCTGACCACCACGCCCACCGGCGTCATCACCAACCACCTCTTCACGGCCAGCCTCGCCCCTGCCGCCACCTGCCCGGAGGACCTCAACCTCGACGGCCTCGTCAGCACCGCCGACATCCTGATCGCCCTCGCGGAATTCGGCTGCGACCCCAACACGGTCCCCACCGGATGCTCCGCCGACGTGGACGCCGACGGCATCGTCGGCGTGTCCGACATCCTCGCCATCCTGTCCTACTTCGGCCTCCCCTGCTGACCCCCACGACGCCCGGGACCCCCAAATGAAAAGGGCCACCCTCACGGGCGGCCCTTTTGCGTTCACCAGATCGTTCGGCCTGCTCAGTCGCAGTAGGTGCCGAAAGAGTCGAGGACGTCGAGCAGGTCGAGGATGCCCACCTGGCCATCGCCGTCGGCATCGCCGTCACAGGTCGTGGCGACCACCTCTTCGAGGTCGAATTCACACGAGCCGTCGTCCATCGTGGACCCGGCATCGTAGTTCGTGGCTTCGCTGTACGTGCACCCCACGCACCCGTAGTCGCAGAGGGCAGGATCGCTGTCGGTGGCGTACAGGTTGAAGTTGCAGGCATTGGTGTCCTGGCATCCCTCGACTTCGTTCTCATCGCAAATGCCGTCGCCGTCCTCGTCGTTGAGGCAGACGCCCGTGCAGTCGCGGGTCGGATCCTCCGGATAGACGCAGTCTGCGGGATCCGTGGCGATGGCCACGTAGTTGCATGCCGCCGAGTCCTGACAACCCGGAATTTCCAATTGGTCACAGATGCCGTCTTCATCCGTGTCAATGTTGCAATCGCCTCCTTGCGTGTAGACGCCTCCAAAGTCACAGGACCCATCGTTCAGCACGGCTGACGCATCGTAGTTCTGCGCCGTCTCGTTGGTGCAACCGGAACAGTTGGCCGCATCCGTGAAGGACACGAGCTGGATTCCCTCCGTGCTGTTGCCACACTCGTCCGTGGCGGTGTACAACCGGATTTGCTGACCCGGCACCGCAGATCCGTAGGCCGAGAAGGTGGCAAACGTCAGGGTAACGGCACTGCAGGTGTCCTCCGCTGCTGCGAAGGAAGAGAGGGCCTCTCCGCAAGACGCGCTGACGAAGGCCTCGAGCTCGGTGAATTCAGGGGCCACCTCATCCACCACATCGATGGTCTGGACATGGCTGCTGCTGTTTCCACAGGCGTCCTCCGCAGTGTGCGTGCGCAAGATGGTGTACTCCTGCGGACAATCCCCGGCCACCGTCGAATCGCTCCAGGCCAGCATCAGGTCGGAACAGTTGTCCGAAGCCGTGATGGCGCTGTCCGCCACAGCATCCTCGCAGGCCAGGATCAAGTCAGCCGGCATGGTCAGGATGATCGGGGCCACCGTGTCCGTGAACACGACCTCCTGAATGGCGCTGCTCTGGTTGCCGCACTCGTCCTCCGCGGTGAAGGTGCGGATGAGGGTGTAATTCTCCGGACAGGTACCCGGCAGGGTCGTCATGGAAATGTCAAGGGTCGACATGCCACAATCGTCCTGGTGCAAGGGCATGTCGCTCGGAATCGGCGCCTCGCAACTCAAGGAATCGTTGGCCGGAACGTTGCCCAGCACCGGCGGCACCAGGTCTCTCACCGTGATGGTGTAGGAGGCTGAGCTCTCGTTGCCGCAGACATCGCTGGCCGTCACCATGCGGGTGATGGCATAGTTGCCCGGGCAAGCCGGCAGGACAGCCGTCGCGGTATCGAGGACTGAACTGTAGGTCAACTCGGCGAGATCGTGACAGCTGTCCACAGCGTCGACCATGCCGTACGCCGTGCTGTCGTCGGTGCAGGCGATCACGAGGTCCTCCGGAATGGAAGAAATCTCGGGACCGGTCTCATCCTTGACTGCGTAAGTCTGGAAAGCCACGCCGATGAGGCCGTAGTTGATGTTGAGCGCCACATAGCGGTACGTCACATGCTGCTCGCAAGCGGTCACCGTGTCGATGGACATCAGAGACGCCAACACATCAACTGCGGGGTTGCCTGCCGTGCAGGGATCGTAAGCGAATTGCTCCGGCGCCTCCATCGGCAGCTCATCCACGCAGGAAACGAAAACGGTGTCCGCAATCTCCGGATCGAAGACGGGCACACAGCCAGCAGAGAAGTACTCACACGTGGCCGACAAGGTCGCGGAGGCGTCGTAGTTCAAAGCGTTCGGATCCATGCAACCGGTCACTTCGAGCTCGTCGCAAATGCCGTTCTCATTGCTGTCCGTCAAACAGCCGCCATCGCAATCGTAAATGGCGAGATAGGCGTCCTCTCCAATCTCAGAAACTTCCAAGCTGAAGCTCCAGGAGACATACGCATCCTCCGTGCCCGACATCGTGTTGCCTTCCTTGAACATGAAGGTCCAGCTTCCCTCTCCCAATGGGCCGTCGAAACCGCCCATCACGAGGCCATGGAAATTGAAGGCCTGGCCGAGGTCGTCCAAGAGATCGTTGCCTGGTGAGGAACCCGGATTCACGCCAACCAACGCACCGCCGTCGAGGGCCATGGCAGCCGCATAGAAGTCTTCGGGAGAATGGATCACAGGCAAGCTGTCACCAGGGCCGACCCCCATGAACCCTCCGTTGCCGAAAGGCAGGCTGATGGAGTCATTGGCTTCGGCAAAGCTGCTCTGGTCATACTCGAGCAGTTGAATTCCGGTCAATGCGTACCCCTCCGGAATGGTGATCGTGAAGTACTCCGGATCAGCATTCACTTGCTGGAAGTTGACGGCTTCTCCGCTCAAGCGGTAGGAACCCGCCCCCATCCACGGAAGCTGAAGGGGCATGGCCGCATTGCTGGAGACATCCCCGGAGTCGGCCTCGTCGTAAGCGTAGACCTCGTCGAGCTGGAAGGTCAGATCCGGACCACCGCCGCCACAGACACCACACGTGTCGAAGTAAAGGCATTCCATGGCGAACGGGTTCAGGTAGTTGCAGGCTGTCGTGTCGATGCAGAGATCCGCCGTGTCGCACACGCCGTCCCCATCCGTGTCCGAGGCGGGATCGCCACCGCAAATCCCACAGAGGTCGAGGTAGAGACATGAATCGGCCGTGAGGTCCATGAAGTTGCAGGCGAGGGTGTCCGCACAATTGTCAACCCCCTGATCGCCTTCGCAAAGGCCGTCTTCATCCACATCCGTTCCCGCACCGCCGCAGGTGCCGCAGGCGTCGAGGTACTGACACACTCCATTGGAGTCCTCGTCATAGTTGCACGCCAAAGAGTCTGTGCAGTTGTCGTCGGAATCACACAGGCCATCTCCGTCGATGTCCGTTCCGTCGCCTCCGCAGACGCCGCAGGCATCGAAATACTGGCACACCCCGTTGGGGCCGTTGGCATAGTTGCAAGCCGTCATGTCGATGCAGTTGTCTTCGGTATCGCAGACTCCATCGCCATCGACGTCGGCCGTGCAATCGCCTCCGCAGTCGCCGAGAATGTCGAGTTGATTGCCTTCACAATCGCAGTCTCCTGCCGGCAATTCAGTGCATCCACAGTCATAGATGGCGCCGGGCCCATCGCAGACGCCACAAGAATCGAGCGTGCCCACGCAATCGTCGTCGTCATCGCAGATGCCGTCCATGTCGATGTCCTCAGCACATGTGCCACCGCACACTCCAATCGCGTCGGCCACGTTCCCATCGCAGTCACAATCGCCAGCCGGGAGTCCAGTGCAGCCACAATCGAGGATGGCACCCGGTCCGTTGCAAACGCCACAGGAATCCACGGTACCCACGCAAGTGTCCACTTCGTCACAGATTCCATCTTCGTCCACGTCGTTACCCGTGCCTCCGCAGATTCCGCATGCATCCTCGTACTGGCAGACCCCGTTCGAACCAGAGTTGTAGTTGCACGCCGTCGTGTCCATGCAGTTGTCCTCGTCGTCGCAAAGGCCGTCGTTGTCGCTGTCCGCGGCGCAATCCCCGCCGCACTCGTCGATGGCATCCAACGTGAGGCACTCGGTGGCATCCGCTTCGTCATAATTGCAGGCGGTGGAGTCGGTGCACCCGTCAATGGCATCACAGAGTCCATCTTCATCGGCATCTTCCAAGCACTCACCCGCACAATCGAGGTAGTCCTCGGCGGGATAGGTGCAGGAATCCGTGCTGAGGACCGTTGCCGTTGAATCATACGAGCAGCTCGTGTTGTCGGTGCACCCGACGATGTAGTCGAAGGTTTCCCCCGTTTCGAGGTTCGTGAAGGTCTGCGAGCCGAAAAGACCACTTTCCTCAATGAGGGCCATTGTGGCGAGGACGTCATCGGGGGTACCGACAATGCGGTTGTCCAAGCCATCAGAGAGGCGAGTGGCCTGTGCCGTGTAGTGCAGGGCTTCGGGCACCCGCACATCCGCGGGAGAGGCGTAGATGGCATCGGTGTTGTCAGTTGTGGAGATCACGGGATCCCACACCCCACCCGAGGCGAGATCGCCAGGCTGGACCGTGATGACCCCTCCTTCGAGGTCAAGGTCGTCGAGGAAGCGGATGTTGTGCGGAGCCTCCACCGCAGCTTGATACTGGCTCTGCGCGGGAAACACTCCGACGTTGCCCCAGGCGTTGCCGGAGGTGGTGATGTTCCGAACGATGAGGTCTTCGCAGCTGGAGATGCTGATGCCAAAGCCGGAGGCAGCTCCCGTGGAGGTCACGTCGCGGATGACCCCACCGGAAACGCCGTTGAAGTCCACACCCGTGCGGTGATTGCCGGTGACGGTCACGCCCAGCACACGCGCATAGGCAATGCCCGGCGTCGTGTGGATGGCATACTGCTGGTTGGTGGCTGCATTGCCTTGGATGCTGAAGTTCTGGCACATCACGCTGTCGGCGCTGATGTGAATGCCCCATGCATTGAAGCCACCGATGTCGATGGTGGTCTCCTCGGCACCTGCACCACGCAGGACGAGGCCGCTCTTGTTGAGTTCGATGGTCGTGTCTGGAGAGAAGGTCCCCGCGGACATCACGAGGGTGTCCCCCGAATTGGCCGCATCGATGGCGTCCTGGATGGAGGCGAAATCAGCGGAGACGTTCAGGACCGATTGTCCTTGTACCCCCAGGGTGGACAGGCAGGCAAATGCAGTTGCCAGAAGGAAGCGCAGACGAAGCATGGCTTGTTGGTTTGGTTTGGATTGGTTGTGTTCAGTAGTCATTCCGTGCAGCTCAGTCGCAATAGGTACCGAGGGCGACGAGCATGTCGAGGAGGTCGATCACGTCGACCTCTCCATCGTGGTTGTTGTCAAAGGCGCAGTTGCCGGTGGCGAATTCGCAGGTCCCATTGTCGTAGGGAGCCGCCGAGTCGTAATTCAAGGCTGTGGGATAGGTGCAACCGCCCGTTCCGGGCTCGTCGCAGGTGCCATCTCCATTGATGTCCCACAGGCAATTCCCGGCACAATCCTGTCCGGGTGCGGCAAACTCGCAACTGCCATCCTCGTGGCACGCTTCAGGATTGTAGTTGCAGGCTTGCGAATAAGTGCACCCCTCCAGCCCGTCCGTGACGTCGAGCACGGTGCCGGTGCCATCCGTGGCGCCGGAACAGTATTCGCAGATGCCGGCGTACACGCATTGCGCGTTGTCCGAATCCAACCCATTGGCAGCGTTGTAGTTGCAGGCGTCCGGATCGGTGCAGCCCTCGGATTCGTCGGCATTGCAAACGCCGTCGTTGTCGGCATCGTTGTCGATCACGGTGCCGGTACCGTCCGTCTCGCCGGAACACGTGTCGCAGGGTCCCACCGTGAAGACGCAGAGGGTGCTGTCCGAATCCGTGGTGGGCGTGGCGTCGAAGTTGCAGGCCATCGGGTTCGTGCACCCGGTGATTTCGTCCGCATCGCACACCCCATCTTCGTCCGCGTCGGCGATGAACACCGCACCGGTGCCGTCCGTCTCGCCGGAGCAGGACGCGCAATTCGCCGTGGCGTAGACGCAGGCATCGGGGTTCGCGTCCAGGGTCGGCAGGGCATTGTAGTTGCAGGCCTCGATGTCGCCGCATCCGGTCGTTTCATCGGCGTCGCAGACCCCATCTCCATCGGCGTCGTTGTCCACGACGGCACCGTTTTCACAGGTCTGACAGAGTCCGTCGACATAAAGACAGGACCCGTCATCCAAGGTGGCGGAAGGATTGAAGTTGCAGGCGGTCGAATCGGCGCAGCCCGGCACAAAGGGCGGCACGACCAGTTCGAGCCCGAGAATTTCGGGTGCATCACCCGATGGCGTTTCGACCTTCAAGTTGAGCTGGACATCCACCATGCCCTGGCTGGCCACCTGAGCGAGGAGCACACGACCATCCGGCCCAGAAACTGCCGCCGGCTGCGTGCCCGGAATGATGAAGAGGGCGCCTCCCTCGGAAGCATTCACCACCAGGTCCCCGCCTGCTTCGAAGGGGGCGAAGTCCATGCCGATGGAATACAGAACAACCGTTCCAGGGCCATCGCCTCCGATGGTCAGCCAACTGTCGGTCGGAGCGGCCCCTGCACTGGGCAAATCTGTTGCCAGTGGCCCGGCTGCATCATCCTGATGGAAGCCGGCCTCGGAGGTGAGGCTGAGCGGGTAATCCGGCGTTCCGAACATGGCAAGCACCTCATAGCCCGCCGTGTCGAATTGAGCATAGATGCGATGCACCATCAAGTCATCGGAGGATTCCGCTGTGGCCTCCTGAACGAGGCCGATGAAGCCTTCGACCGGATCCATGGGGTCGTCGTCGGACAGGCAGGACCCGTCATCATCGGTGGCCTGGGGCAGGTAATTGGGAGCGGCCGCATCCGTGCACCCGGGGATTTCCTCGTTGTCGCAGATGCCGTCCGCATCCACATCCGACACGCAATCACCGCCGCAAATCCCGAGGGCATCGTCAAACAGACAGGAACCGTCATCATAAGCGGCCTCGCTCTCGTAGTTGCACGCTTCGGCATCCACACAGCCTGCCGGGCCGATGGCGGGAATGGTCAGGCTCAGGCCCTCAAAGTCGAGGGTGCCTCCCCCGTCAAGTTGAATCTTGAGGTTGGTCTCGAATTGGACTTCACCCGGCGTGGTCAATTGGGCGAGGAGAACGAGGCCGTCTCCATCAGGTCCGCCCTGTCCTGAACCGGGCAAGAGTCCCACGGCCCCTCCAAACACGCTGTCGCTGGACAGGGATCCGCCGGATTCAAACCCTGCGAGGTCCAAGCCGACGAAATAGGCCCCCGGGGCGTCTCCAAGGCACAACCAGCTGTCCCGCTCGTAGAGACTTCCTGTGGGTTCACCCGGGTGGGAGGCCGAACCGCCCTCCAACTGGTGGAAGGTTGACGTGGAGCTCACGGAAATGGGACTCGAAGCGGTTCCATACCAACTGACCACGGCCTCGTTGGGGTTGGAAAGCCCCGCGTACACCCTGTACGTGGGCGGTGAATCAACCGTGGCGGGTTCGCTCATTTCGTAGATGAGCCCTTCAAATCCACCCGTTGGCCATGCACAACTGCCATCGTCCAACAACGCCTGCGAATCATAATTCGAGGCTGTGGGGTCCGTGCAGCCCGAAGGTGGCATCAACGTGATGGCCAGCCCCTCGGCGTATTCGGAAGGTTGGCCCGGAGCCGGCTTCCATTGTACGTTCAATTGAACCGTGACCGAGTCTTCGGATACACATTGGGCCAACAGGACTTGGCCATCGACTTCCTGACCCTGACTGGAGGAGGGCATGAGGAAAAAGGCTCCTCCAAAGTCGTCCTGACACAGGAAATCTCCGCCCGCAGCGAAGCTGGCCACAGCCGCATTCCATTGCTCCCCTCCTGTTGTGTTGACGGCGTTGGCTCCCGAAGGCTCCCCGACCGTGATCCAGGAATCCGTGGCATCCAGGGCCGATGCGCCCGTCAACAGGGCTTGACCATCGGTATGATGCAATCCCGCGGTGGCCGAGATGATCATCGGGTTGTCCGCATCCGCATAGACACTTTGGACCGAACTGCCGGAAGGCACGGAGATCCACACGCGGTGAATCGCCCCCTCATCGGAGAGACCCATTACGGCCGAGGTCAATTCAACCTGGGCGTTTAACGAAGACGCAACAAAAGCGCCCAACAAGAACAAAGCTGGAGGCAATCTGAACATGGCAAAGCAGTGCTCCAATTTCCTGATGGCTCCGCGTTTTACATAACCTCGCATCAATAATTAGCCTGACCCTCTCTTTCATCTTTTTGATGACCTGATAAAATCACTTTACAGATTATTCCGGAGTGAGATAAATGTGTGAAAACGTGTTCAGCCTCCCCTCCCCTGTCCTGGGATCGGGCGGAAAAGCAAAAAGGGCCACCCTTGCGGGCGGCCCTTTCCGTTGATCAGAAGGTGATGGGGATTACTCCGTCACGAGGAGCTTCTTCACCACCAGGTACTGGTTGCTCGAGAGGCGGATCTGGTACATGCCGCTCTGGAGGGCGTCGGCTTCGATGTCGAGCGTGTGGTTCACGTTCGGGGAAGCGACTCCGTCGAAGAGCTCGGTCACCAGGATGCCGTCCATCGTGAACATGTCCACGCGCAAGCGCATGTTCTCGTTCACCGTGAAGCCGAGCATGCTCAGGTCGTTGGTCGGGTTCGGCTGCAGGTTCGTGACGCGGATCGGCGACTTGCCGGTCGTCATGTCGCCAGCACCGCCGAGGATCACCGGCGTGTGGTCGCCAGCCTGGCCACCGCTCACCAGAGCGCCGTCGTCGTCACCGCAGTCGTCGCCGTTCACCTCGATCTCGTAGGAGAAGGTCGTGGTGTTGTCGCAGTCGTCGAGGGCGATGTAGTCGCGCTCGATGCTCCACGGCAGGCAGCAGTCGAGGTCACCGAAGAGGTCACCGCTGAAGAAGACCGCGTCACCGTTGTACGTGCCGCTGGCCATGAGCCAACCGCTGTAACCGTAGTTGTCGTTCTGGTTGTTGGCACCGAGACCGACCTGCATGGCGTAGTACTCGTTGGCCGGAGCGTGCGCCAGCGTCAGGTCGAGCGTGTTGTAGATGCCGGAGCCCGTCACC
>JBMYZR010000040.1:0-20900 GCA_049610565.1 Flavobacteriales bacterium
CGCTCTACCAACTGAGCTACTTCCGCTTGTTTGTGGGGGTAATAGGATTCGAACCTATTCAGTCATAGACAACAGATTTACAGTCTGCCCCGGCTCTCCAACTCCGGCGTACCCCCATTTTGGGTCATGTGGACGGTGTGTGAGCCGGTGGAGGGATTCGAACCCCCGACCCGCTGATTACAAATCAGCTGCTCTGGCCAACTGAGCTACACCGGCCTGTGTCAAAGAACAGGGCCAAAAAAAGCCCTCCCCGATTTAGGGAGGGCAAATGTAGTGTAGAAAACCGTGGGTACAAGGGGCACGAACAAACTGTTCTCACCCGATTCACAAACGGGTCAAGCAGCCTTGCCCCGAACCTTCTCCAGCTGACGCCTCAGGGCCTCTGCCGCGTCGGATATGGCCTCCTCGAAACTCCGGGCACGTCGGCCACTGTGGAGGTCCGGGCCGGGCAGGCCAAGCTTGACCTCGACCCGCTTGTTCTCGCGCTCGTCGTCGCGATCCAGACGCAGGTAAACGTCGGCCGATTGAATGCCGGGATGGAACAGGGTCAGCTTTTGAAGCTTCTCCTCGATGAACTGGATCAGGGCCTGGTCGGCCTTGAAGTGAATGGACTGGACTTGTACTTGCATGTAGGATAACCCTTGACGGTGAGACTCAGAAGATGCCTCGCGTATCAAGTGGTGACCCTTTGTGCGCGTCCTTCAGGCGCCCCGTGGTAACGTGGGTGTAGTGCTGGGTGGCGTTCAGACTGTTGTGTCCGAGCAACTCCTTCACTGCGTTGATGTCTGCCCCCCGATTCAACAGATGGGTGGCGAACGAATGCCGGATGACGTGCGGGCTGCACTTGCTAAGCGAGCTCGTCTCCGTAATGTAATGATTCACCCGGCGATAAACAAAGGCGGGATACAGCTCCCGGCCACTGTCGGTGACAATCAGGAATTCGCTGACACCCGGACGGTTCTTCATGTATTCCTCAGCCAGATCCAACAGGGATTCGGACACGGGAATGAGCCGCTCCTTGCCTCCCTTCCCCATGACCTTGATGGTCCTGCGGCTGACTTGAACGTCCGCGTGCTTCAACTTGATCAGTTCGTCCTGGCGCATGCCCGTCTCATAGAGCAGGGTCATCATGAGACGATCGCGGAGACCGGACCAGCTGTCCGGGAAGATGGTGCTGTCGAGCAGCGCCTCCATGTTCCGCTCCGGGACCACTTCGCGGACGCGTTTCTCCAGTTTGGGCAGGCTCACGCCACTGCTCGGGTCCCGGTCAGTGAACGACATGCGCCTGGCATAACGGTTGAATGTGCGGAAGGCGCTGACCTTCCGGTGGATGGTGCGGGGGCTGCGCCCCTCCTGCATCATGTGGACCACCCAAGCGCGAACCCAATCACCGTCAATGCCCACCAACTCGTGGTGATCATACTTGTCGCTGAGGAAACGCTGGAGCTGGTTGAGGTCCGACCGATAGCATCGGAGGGTGTGCACACTCCCCCTCTTTTCCTTTTCCAGGAAGTGAAGGAAAGCCTCGAGGGGCTTCTGTGGGGAGACTGAAGCGGACATTTGGTTTGGTTAGGGCTAATATTACCCGACCAAACCGGTTGAGCCAAATTATCAGCCCATCAAAGCCTTCTTGTTTTTGTAAACGGCTTTCTTCATCGCTTCGCGACGAACCGTCTTCGGCTTGACGTACTCCTTCCGGGCACGCAGCATGCGACCTGTTTTGGTGCGATCGAACTTCTTCTTGAAGCGCTTGAGCGCCCGTTCGATGTTTTCTCCCTCCTTGACCGGAATGATGAGCATGATGGAAAATTGGGACGGCGAAGATAGCTCTTTTGATGGAAAACCCATCGCCCTTCGGCATTATTCGAGGCCTTTGTCGATCAGCCCCCTCGAGATGACCAGCTTCTGGATCTCGGACGTCCCCTCTCCGATGGTGCACAGCTTGGCGTCCCGGTAGTGTTTCTCCACCGGGAATTCCTTGGTGTAACCATAGCCTCCGAACACCTGCACAGCGTCCGTCGCCACCTGCACGCACATCTCGGATGCCTGGTATTTGGCCATGGCCCCGAGGCGGGTCACGTCTCCCCCATTTTCCTTGGCCCAGCACGCCTTGTGGATCAGATTCCGCGCCGCCTCGATGCCCACCGCCATGTCGGCCAGTTTGAATCCGATGCCCTGGAAATGCGCGATCGGCTTGCCGAACTGCTCCCGCTGCTGGGCGTATTTCCGAGCCGCATCGTAGGCACCTCGGGCGATGCCCAGGGACAATGCAGCAATGCTGATGCGGCCTCCGTCGAGAATCTTCATCGCCTGGATGAACCCCTCGCCCACCTCACCGAGCACGTTGGCCTCAGGCACCCGACAATCTTCGAAGACCAGCTCGGCCGTCTCGCTCGCGCGCATGCCCAGTTTGTCCTCCTTCTTTCCGCCCCGGAAACCCGGCATGTCCCGCTCGACGATCATCGCCGTGATGCCATGGCTGTCGAGCAGCTCTCCGGTCCTGACGAGCACGACCGCCACCTCAGCCGTGATGCCATGTGTGATCCAGTTCTTGGTTCCATTGAGCACCCAATACCCGCCGTCCTTGACCGCCGTGCAGCGCATGCGCATGGCGTCGGATCCGGTCCCAGCCTCGGTCAAACCCCAGGCGCCGATGTGCTCACCGGAAGCGAGACGTGGCAGGAACTTCTGCTTTTGCTCCTCCGTGCCAAACGTCAGGATGTGGTTGGTGCACAAGCTGTTGTGCGCGGCCATGCTCAGTCCGACAGCCCCACAGACCGACGCGAGCTCCTCAATCGCCGCCACGTATTCGAAGTAGCCCAGCCCCGCGCCCCCGTAGGTTTCCGGCACCAACATCCCGAGCAAACCGAGCTCGCCCATCCTGGTGAAGGCCTCCCGTGGGAAATGCTGCGCCTCATCCCACTCCATCACATGCGGCAGGATCTCCTGGGCACTGAAGTCCCGCACCATGTCCCGGATGGCCGGGATTGTCTCTTTTTCCTGGAAGTTCATTGCGTCCGGATTGTCGTATAAATATCGTCAAGGATCATCATACGCACCGCATTCGAGGTAGGGGAACACTCGGCTCCACCGCATCGAATCCAGAACGAGGCACGCAGACAACCCGTCTGGGTCCCCACCATGTCGGTCCACATAGCGCACGATGGCCTCCGCCTCGCGCCGTAGAATGCCGGGCAGTTGACTCCACCCCTCCGCGGTCAGGGAGTCCGGACAGCGCCGCTCGATGAGGGCCGCATCACACGAGAAGAGCGGCATGATGGACCGGGCCAAACTGTCCCATCCCAAGGCCTCCACCAATTGGGCGGTGTCCGCAAACCCACCCCATCTCCGGCGCGCCTGAAGGATTCTGCCGGCCACCCATGGCCCCACTCCGCGCAGCGCGATCAAATCCAGGCTGTCTGCCGTATTGAGGGGGACCAGAGTCTGTACATGGCCCTCCTCCCTGCCTGCTGTGGCCTTCTCCTTGGTCACCACCGTCGACGCCGATTCTGCCGGCTCTGCTTCGGGTGTCGCGAGGGTTGGCAACACGATACGGTCTCGGTGGTGCTCCACCCACCCGTCGGGGAGAACCCGCATACGCTCCAAAGCCTCGATGTCGCGAAAACCGCCAATCGCATTGCGGTACCGCACCGCTGAGGCCGCCTGTCTCGGACTCAGGCCCCATCGGGTCCACCCGGCTGAGTCCAGCTCATCGACGGGAATGGACTCCTGCGCAGTGGCGCCGCCCTCCACCAACGGGAACACCGTGTTCCTCCGCAAAGCAGGCTCTGGCCCCGGCAACCACCACAGGGCATCGAGCAACTCCGACACGCCGGGTTTCTGGGCCGGCTCCTTGGCCGACACCCACCATGACTCCACACCGGCCCAGGCCATCAACAACAGGCCGATGAGCCAAACGCCGAGGCGCTCCTCACGAAGAAGTGTAGGCCTTGAGGCGCTCCGGCCGGGACCTGTAGACGGCCTCAGTCGTACCGCTTGATCTCGCCCGACTTGACCCGACCGAGGTAATCGGTGAGGTCCTCCTTGACTTCACCAGCGAGGAAGTACAGGCCGAGGACGTTGGGGAAACACATCGCGAAGATCATGGCGTCCCCGAAGTCGAACACGCTGCTGGCGCTGATGGCGCTGCCCACGATGACGAAGAGACAGAACACCGCCTTGTAGCTGAGGTCCGCCGCCTTGGTCTCTCCGAAGAGGTAGGTCCACGCCTTGAGTCCATAGTAGCTCCAGGAAATCATCGTCGACAACGCGAAGAGGATGACGGCCATGGACAGCACAGCCGGGAACCAACTGATGCTCTGCTCGAAGGCACTCGAGGTCAGGCCAATGGCGTCGAGGGAGCCGGACTGGGCATTGCCGAGCACGGTCGCGGCATCGTACTGGCCGTAGTCGGTGATGACGATGACGAGGGCCGTCATGGTGCAGATGACCACCGTGTCGATGAACGGCTCCAACAGGGCCACGATGCCCTCGCTGACCGGCTCGTCCGTCTTGGCCGCACTGTGGGCGATGGATGCCGATCCGATGCCCGCCTCGTTGGAGAAGGCCGCGCGGCGGATGCCCTGGATGAGCACGCCAATGAGACCTCCATACATGGCTTCGGTGTCAAACGCGCCACTGATGATTCGACCGAATGCGGTGGGCACGGCACCGAGGTTGGTCAGGATGACCCACAGGGCGCCCAGAATGTAGATGCCGACCATGAAGGGGACAATCTTGTCCGTGACCTTGGCGATGGACTTGATGCCGCCGAGGATGACCACGCCCACGATGAGGGCCATGGCCGCTCCGAAGATCCAGCCCTGACCGTAGAGGAAGCTCGACTCTCCGCCGGTCACGGCGATGAGCTGCTGGGTGGCCTGGTTGATCTGGACCATGTTGCCGCCTCCGAAGGAGCCGCCAATGCAGGCGATGGCGAACAGGGCAGCGAGGACCTTGCCGAGGCCGGCGTTGCCCTTCTTGGCCAGACCGTCACGGAGGTAGTACATGGGGCCGCCGGAGACCGAACCGTCCGGGTTCTGGCGGCGGTACTTCAGGCCGAGGGTGCACTCCACGAACTTGGAGCTCATGCCGAACAGGCCGGCGATGATCATCCAGAAGGTGGCGCCAGGTCCCCCCAGCGACACGGCCACGGCCACGCCGGCGATGTTGCCCACGCCCACCGTTCCGCTCAGCGCGGCAGTCAGCGCCTGGAAGTGGGACACCTCTCCCTGGTGGTTGGGGTCATCGTATTTGCCGCGGACCACATCCAGTGCGTGCCGGAAGGCACGGATGTTCACGAACTTGAAGTACACCGTGAAGAACAGCGCCCCGAAGAACAGCCAGATGAGGACGAAGGGCACGCTGAATTCACCCAGCTGAACGCTGGCGAAGATCACCGAGGTGATGGCGTCGGTGATGGGCCCCATCACGTTGTTGATGGCATCGTCCACCGAAGCGGCGGTGGCATGGAGGGGCAACAAGAACAGGGCTGTCAGCGCGGAGCTGGCGGCAATCAGGCGTTTCATGAATCGATTGGTTCGCGTTGGCCGCAATATAGGCCGCAGGTCACGCCGACGGCGGAGGGGGACCGTCAGGAGTTTGCAGACCGAACAAACGGTTGAGCAAACGCAACTGGTTCTCGTTGCCGAGCACGAACAGCTTGCAGGCGCTGTCGAGTGCCGTGTCAGGGCCGGGGTTGATGATGAACTCCCCCGCGGAGGTCTTGACCCCGATGACGTTGACCCCGAGCCGGTTCCGGGCATCCACCTCCCCGAGGGTCGGCAGGCGGAATTCGTCCGGCAGGTCCTTGACGTCCACCTCCTCGAGGTTGATGGCGTCCTTGCCCTGGATGCGAATGTGGTCAATGAAGTCCATGACGTCCGGGTTGGCCACCAACGAGGCCATGTGCGCGCCGCCCACCGTGTCGGGCATGATGACGTTGTCGGCTCCAGCCCTGCGGAGCTTGGCCACGGAAGCGGCCTGCGAGGCGCGGCTGATCAGCATGGCGTGCTCATTGTGCTCCCTCACCGACAGGACGGTGTAGAGGTTGTCGGCGTCGCTCGGCAGGGTGCAGATGACGGCCCGGGCGCGCTCCACCGCGGCGGCCATCAGTCGGTCGTCCCGGGTGGCGTCGCCGGCAATGACGAGGGGCGTCAAATCCTCCCGCAACTGCGAGACGAGCTCTTCGTCCTTCTCCACGATGACGACCTCGTAGCCCTTGGCGAGCAGGTCTGCGTAGGCTTTCTCACCGACACGGCCGTAGCCGCAGACGATGACGTGGTCCTTGAGGGTGTCGATGGTGCGTTCCAATTTCCTGGCCTTGAAGAGGTCCCGATACTCCCCCGCCACGAAGTAGGTCGTCACGGAAGAGATGGTGTAGGCGAAGGTACCGATGCTGAAGATGATGAGCAGCGAGGTGAAAATCATCCCATTGGGACTCAATTCGTGCACCTCCCGGAAGCCCACGGTGCTGACCGTGATCATGGTCATGTAGAAGGCCTCCACGAAGGTGTAATCCTCCTCCAGGATCATGAAGCCCACGCTCCCCACCACGATGACCATCACCACCACCACGAGGGAGATGGCGATGCGCCCGAATGACTTGAACTTGAAGCGGTACAGCACGACGGGAAGTTAGCGGGATGCGGCCAATTCCACCGCCATGGCCTGCTGCAACCGGAGCGCCTCTGCCCGGGCTGCTTCTGCGAAGTCTTCTCCGTCGCTGGCGTACATCAGGCTGCGGCCGACATTGACGAGAAGCCCTCCGGCCAAAGCGTCGGCCCAGCCGGCAGCGCACACCGCCTCCAGCGTGCCGCCCTGGGCACCCACGCCCGGCACAAGCAGGAATCGCTCCGGTGCCGCGGCACGCACCTCGGCGAGCCACGCCGGCCGGGTTGCGCCCACCACGTACATCAGCCGCTCGCTGCCGGCATAGGTCTGGCTGACCTCGAGCACCCGACGCCACAACGGGTCGTCCTCGCCCCCGTGGAACTCGAAGTCCTCGGCCCCCGGATTGGAGGTGGCGGCGAGCAGGATGGTCCATTTGTCCTCGAAGGCCAGGAAGGGCTCCACGCTGTCGCGCCCCATGTACGGGGCGACCGTGACGGCATCGGCGCCCCACGCCTCGAAGGCCGCCCTGGCATACCGGGTGGCGGTGTTGCCGATGTCCCCGCGCTTGGCGTCCGCGATTTTCAGGCAGTCCGCCGGAATCGCCGCGAGCGTCTGCTGCAGAACGCCCCACCCGTCGGCCCCCATCGCTTCGTAGAAGGCCACGTTGGGTTTGTATGCCACGGCGAGGTCGGACGTGGCCTCGATGAGCGCGCGGTTGAACGCCAACACCGCCTCGGGGCCTGACCCCAAATGGGCGGGCATGCGAGCGGCATCCGGGTCGAGTCCGACGCACAGGAAGGACTGTTTCCGGCGAATGGTGTCGATGAGGGTCTGGCGGTCCATGGGGCGCGAAGGTATTGACCGCGCCCTCCCCTGCCGGGTCAATCGGGCCGTTGGACGCCGGCTTGTTTCAACCGTTCGGTGCGCTCGGTGGTGCGCAGTCCCTGGACCAACTCGTCCAAGTCCCCACCGAGGACCCGTTCGAGGGCGTGCACCGTCAAGCCGATGCGGTGATCGGTGACCCGCCCCTGTGGATAATTGTAGGTCCTGATTTTGCCCGACCGGTCTCCCGTTCCCACCTGCGACTTGCGCTCGGCTGCCTCCTTTGCCCGGCGGGCCAGATCCTCAGCTTCCCACAGCCGGGTGCGGAGCACGGCGAGTGCCTGGTCATAGTTGGCGTGCTGGGAGCGGCCATCCTGGCACTCGACGACCACGCCCGTTGGTAGGTGCGTCAGCCGGACCGCGCTCTCCGTCTTGTTGACGTGCTGCCCGCCGGCGCCACTCGCCCGGAACGTGTCCTTCCGGACGTCCTTGAGGTCCAGCTCGAAGTCGCTGTGCTCCGCCTGGGGCAGGATGGCCACGGTGGCCGCACTCGTGTGGATGCGGCCTTGCGACTCGGTAGCCGGCACGCGCTGGACGCGATGGGTTCCGCTCTCGTACTTGAGGTGTCCGAAGACAGCTTCGCCCGTGATGCGGGCCACCACCTCCTTGTAACCGCCAGCGGTTCCGTCGCTGGCACTCACCGGTTCCACCCGCCAACCGCGGCCCTCGCAGTAGCGGACATACATCCGGAAGAGGTCCCCGGCCCACAAGGCCGCCTCGTCTCCTCCGGTGCCGGCCCGCACCTCGAGGATGCAGTCACGCCGATCACTGGGGTCATCCGGAACCAGTGCCTCCTGCAATTGGGCGGTCAACCGCTGGCTTTCCTCCTCCAACCGAGCCACCTCCTCCATGGCCATCTGCCGCAGCTCCGCGTCTTCGCTCCGCGTGTCCTGGCGGGCTTCCTCGAGCCCCGCCTCCACCTGTCGATACTGGCGAATCTGCTGAACCAATCCGTCCAGCTCCTTGTAGTCGCGCATGGCCGCCTTGTAGGCGTCCGCGTCCGCGATGACCGAGGGGTCGATGATGCGCAACGACAGCTCGCGGTGCCGGTCCTCCAAGGCCGCCAGCCGATCGAGCAGACCGTCCATCTCAGCTGTAGTGTTCGATGCCCGCGGGACCGTGGATGGTCAGTCTCGGCTGGCCCTCCGAACGGGCCTCCACCCGGCCGACAATCCGGGCCGCCACCCCGTGCTTCTCCGCCGCCGCCATGACGGCCGGCGCATGCTGCGCGGTGGTGTAGACCTCCATGCGGTGGCCCATGTTGTACACCTTGTACATCTCGCGCCAATCCGTGCCACTGTGCTCTTGGATCAGGCGGAACAGCGGGGGCGTCGGGAACAGGTCATCCTTGACGATGTGCAATCCGGCATCCGCAAAGTGGAGCACCTTGGTCTGGCCTCCACCACTGCAATGCACGATGCCATGCAGGTCCTCCCGTCCGGCTTGGAAGAGGTCGACCATCACCGGCGCGTACGTTCGCGTGGGCGAGAGGACGAGCTTGCCCGCATCCACGGGAACGCCCTCCACCGCGTCGGTCACGTCGAACGGACCGGTGTAGACGAGGTCGCCAGGAAGTCCGGGATCGAAGCACTCGGGGTATTTCTCGCGCCAGCCCGGGCCGAACATGTCGTGCCGCGCGCTGGTCAGTCCGTTGCTTCCGGTGCCGCCGTTCCAGCTGTCCTCGTAGTGCGCCTGGCCATCGCTGGCGAGGCCGACGATGACGTCGCCGGCTTGAATGCGCGCGTTGTCGATGACCTCGTCACGGCGCATGCGGCAGACGACCGTGGAGTCCACGACGACCGTGCGGACCAGGTCACCCAAGTCGGCGGTCTCGCCTCCGGTGCCCTTGATGTCGAGGCCCCATTTGCGCCACTCGGCCATGAGCTCCTCGGTGCCTTGGATCAAGGCCGAAATGACGTCACCCGGAACGAGGCGCTTGTTGCGGCCGATGGTGGAGCTGACCAGGATGGGGCCCGTGGCCCCGACGCACAGGAGGTCGTCCAGGTTCATGACGAGCGCATCCTGCGCGATGCCCTTCCACACGGACAGGTCTCCGGTCTCCTTCCAGTAAATCCAAGCCAGCGCACTCTTGGTGCCCGCCCCGTCAGCGTGCATCACCAGACAGTGGTCGTCACTGCCGGTCAGGTCGTCGGCCACGACCTTGCAAAAGGCCTTGGGGAACAGCCCCTTGTCCATGCCGGAAATGGCGGCATGCACTTCCTCCTTGCCCGACGAGACTCCCCGCTGGGCATACCGGTCCTCCACGGTGGAGCCGGGGGCCATCTCGCTCACTCGGGGACGAAGTCGAAGCTCGTGATCCGGAAGACCGTGCGCCGGTTCATCTGGTGTGCCGCTTCCCGCTCGTCCTCGGTGGCGAGGGCGGCGATTTCGGCATCGCTGATGAGCGGCATGCTCTCCCCGCGGCCGAGCGGCTGAAGACGCTGACGGTCGATGCCGCTTTCCACGAGGTAGTTCACGCAGGTCTCGGCACGGCGCTGGCTGAGCTCCTCGTTGTATTGGTCTCCACCCCGGGTGTCGGTGTGGGCCTCGAGGGAGATCACGAAGGTCGGGTTGCGCTCGAGCAGGTCGACGAGGTAATCGAGGCTGTCCTTGGAGTTGGTCTCGGCGTTGACCACGAGATCAGCAGCGTCGAAGACGTATTGGACGAGCGGCATCGGGTAGTCCTCATTGGTGACCACCTCCTTGAGCAGGTATTCCTTGACGAAGTTGGTGGATTTGGAGAGGCCGACGGTGCTGAACTGGTCACCTGCGCTGATGTAGCCTTCCATGTTGATGTCCACCGAGTAGGTGCTCTCCGGGCTGATGGTCCAGCGTCCGTCCTCGGCGCCGCCCTCGTCATCGGTCGTGGCGGTCACGCTCTCCCCATCGCTGCCGGTAACGGTCACGGTGGCGCCGACGATGGGCATGCCGGTGTCGTAGTCGTAGACGTAGGGCACGTAGGCGAACTCGAGCGGCGGCATGGAGAAGGCGAACACGTCGTCCTTGCCCTTGCTCTCGGGACGGTCGGAGGAGAGGTAGCCCTTTTCCTCCTTGGGGTGGTACACCAGGGCAAAGTCGTCGCTGGCGGTGTTGATCGGGTACTCCATGAAGGCCGGAGCCTCGAAGTTCATGCCGTCCCCCTTCCAGGTGGCGGTCATGATGTCCAGGCCGCCCATGCCGCCGGGGCGGTCGGTGGCGAAGTAGAGGTCGCCATTGCTCCGGATGTGCGGGAAGAACTCATCCGACGCGCTGTTGATCCCGGGGCCCATGTTGGTCGGGGCACCCCATTCCATGGAGGCGTCGTTCCACTGGATGTACCAGAGGTCCCGGCCACCCTGTCCGCCCTGCATGTCGCTGACGAACACGAGGAACTGGTCGTCCGGCGTCAGGGCCGGCTGACCCACCTGCGAGCTGTCGTCTCCGGCCTCGCGGTCGAGGATGCCGAGCTCCTCCGCGGCGCCCCAACGGTTGCCGGTGCGGGTGGCGGTGTAGATGTCACAGGGGAAGTTGTTGTCCTTGTCAACGAGGCAACGGGTGAAATACAGGGTCTTGAACTTGGCGTCCAGCGTGACCCCGCCCTCGTTGCTCGGGCTGTTGATGGTGTTGCCGAGGGGCTCGGGAATGCTCCACTTGCCCTTGCGGTCCACCTCTGCGCTGAAGAGGTCCATGTAGCTCTCTCCGGTGATGGGGTCTTCCCCACTGCCAGTGGCGCTGCTGCGGCTGGAAGCAAAAATGACCTGCTCACCCCGCTTGTCGGCGAAGGCCATGGCGAAGTCGAAACTCGGGCTGTTGACCATGACGAGCGGCTCCACCACGAACCGGCTGTCGCCCATGATGAGGCTTTCGGCCGCCCCGTTGCAGGACATGATGTAGGTATCCGCCAACTCGGCGTCTCCCCCATTGGACTTGTACTTCTCGAACTGCTCGACGGCGTCGTCGAATTCGCCCTGACCCATGTAGACGAGGCCATAGTTCTTGAACACCTCGGGGTTGTCGGCGGCCCACTTGAGGTCGATGGCGCGCTTGTACCACTCTTCCGCAGCCGGCAGGGCCCGGCTCAACCGGTAGCATTCGCCGATGAGGAAGCAGACGCGCCCCTTCTCGTCGAGGTCGCCCTTGAGCTTGGCGTAGGCGGCCTGGTAATCCTTGGCGGCTTCGAAGTACCCTCCGCGATCGAAGGCGGCATCCGCGTCCGCGGTGATGTCGTTCTGGGCGAATCCCTGGACGCTGAACAGGGCGAAAACGAGGGCCAGCGCGGTGCTCAGGCTAGCAGTGCGCGCGAAATGCAGGTTGATCATTCCCTAAGGTGGTTTGCAGGCGAATGTAAGAAGGCCCCGGAACTTCGCGTGCACGAATCCGGGGCCTTCTCAGCAGTTGTTCAGAACGCTCAGCGGGTGAAGAGCAATTCGCGCAGCTTCGGGAAGGGCCAGCGGCCGTCCTCCGTCAGCTTCTCCAGCTGGTCCACCTGGATGCGGCACTCCTCCATGAGCGGCTTGACAATCTCGGCGTAGCCCTTGGCCACGGCGTGCATGCCGTCCATCTCGTTGACCTTGCAACGCTCGGTGCGGAGCTTGTTGACCACTTCATACGTGGCGGACACGCCGGCGGAGAGCTCCTCGAGGATGCCGCGTTGGGCCACGGTCATGGCATCGGCCTGGCTGTCGCCGAAGACGTCCATGAAGCCCTGGACGTTGGCGAGCAGATCGCTCTGGTAGTCCATCACGGCGGGCAGGACCTGGTTGGTCACCATGTCCCCAAGGACACGCGCCTCGATCTGCAGCTTCATCACGTAGTTCTCGAGCTCGACCTCGGTGCGGGCCGCGATCTCCTCGGCGGAGAGCACGCCCATGCCGTCGAACAGCTCGACCACTTCCTTGCGGTCCCAGACGGCGAGTGCGCTCGGGGTGTCGAGCAGGTTGGACAGTCCGCGCTTGGCGGCCTCGTCGACCCACTCCTGGCCGTAGCCGTTGCCTTCGAAGCGAATGGCCTTGCTCTCCTTGATGAGCTTCTGGATCTCCTTGAGGAGGGCCTCGTCCTTCTTGTCACCGGAGGCGATGCGGGCATCGACGGCGTCCTTGAACATGTTCAGCTGCTCGGCCATGATCGTGTTGAGCACGGTCATCGGCACGGCGCAGTTGGCGGCACTGCCCACGGCGCGGAACTCGAACTTGTTGCCGGTGAAGGCAAACGGAGAGGTCCGGTTGCGGTCGGTGTTGTCGAGCAGCACCTCGGGGATGCGGCCGATTTCGAGCTTGACGGCGGTCTTCTCGTCCGGGCTCATCTTGCCGGCGGACACGTTTTCCTCGACGGCGTCGAGCAGCTCGGTCAACTTCGTTCCGATGAAGGCGCTGATGATGGCCGGCGGGGCCTCGTTGGCACCGAGACGGTGGTCGTTTCCGGCGCTGGCGATGGCGGCCCGCAACACATCAGCATGGCGGTGGATCGCCGCGATCGTGTTGACGAAGAACGTCAGGAAGCGCAGGTTGGTCTTCGGGTTGGTGCCCGGCTTGAGCAGGTTCACGCCGGTGTTGGTGCCGAGGGACCAGTTGTTGTGCTTTCCGGAACCATTGAGGCCGGCGAACGGCTTTTCGTGCACGAGCACGCGGAAGTCGTGGCGCAGGGAAACCGTCTCCAGCAGCTCCATGAGGAGCAGGTTGTGGTCGTTGGCCAAGTTGGCCTCCTCGAAGACCGGGGCCACCTCGAACTGGTTGGGGGCCACCTCGTTGTGGCGGGTGGTGACCGGGATACCGAGCTTGTGGGCCTCGCACTCGAAGTCCTGCATGAAGGCCATCACACGGGGCGGAATGCTGCCGAAGTAGTTGTCGTCCAACTGCTGGCCTTTGGCCGGGGCCGCACCGAGGAGGGCGCGTCCACTCTGGCTGAGGTCGGGGCGGGCATTGTAGAGGGCCTTGTCGACGAGGAAGTACTCCTGCTCCCAGCCGAGGGTGGCGACCACCTTGGTGACGTTCTTGTCAAAGTACTGGCAGACGTTCGTGGCGGCCTTGTCCACGGCAGCGAGGGCCTTGAGGAGCGGCGCCTTGTTGTCAAGAGACTGTCCCGTGTAGGCGATGAAAATGGTCGGAATGCAGAGGGTGGTGCCCATGATGAACGGAGCACTGCTCGGATCCCACAGGGTGTACCCCCGGGCCTCGAAGGTGGAGCGGATGCCGCCGTTGGGGAAGCTGGAGGCATCGGGCTCCTGCTGGACGAGGAGGCTGCCGTCGAAGCGCTCGATGGCACCGCCGCGGCCGTCGGGCTGGATGAAGCTGTCGTGCTTCTCTGCCGTGCTGCCGGTCAGGGGCTGGAACCAGTGCGTGTAGTGCGTGGCACCGCGGGCCATGGCCCATTCCTTCAGGGAGCTGGCCACCTGGTCGGCAATCTTCCGGTCGATGCGGATGCCGTCCTGCTTGGCGGACACGACGTGGTCATAGGCCTCCTCCGTGAGGTACTCGCGCATGGCGCTGAGCGTGAAGGCATGGTCGCCGTAGTACTCGGAGATTTTGCGGGAAGGCGTCTCCAGGGCCTTGGGAGCGCGCTCGAGGACATCCTCGATGGCGGTGATGCGGTAAGTGGACATGGTGTTTCCGATGTGGGGACAAAAATACACCCACCCCCTGCCCAAAATGGGGTCGTCTACAAGAAATTCATCAAAAATTCACCAACACCCCCTCCAAAACAGGGGGTCGGATGGGAAAAATGCCCTTTTTCTGCGGAGGAGGCCGTCAAAAGACCACGACACGGCGGCGAATGACGCGGTCTGCCTGCTGCAGGACGAGCAGGTGGACCCCCGCCGGGAGGTGACCCACGGGAATGCGCCCCTCGAAACGGGCATCTGCCCGCGACCGGCCTGCGCCGCTCTCCACCTCACGGCCTGCCCCGTCGAGCAGGGTCCACTGGAATTCTCCCTCCCAGCCTTCGAGACTGAAGTGGACCACATCCCGGGTCGGGTTGGGGAAGACCTCCACGGAACCGGCCTCGATGGCCGGCTCGTCGATCGAATTGACCAGCCCGGTCTCGAAGTGGAAGTTGTGGACGATGGACTTGCCGAAGTCCGGTTCGAAGGTGATGAAGTTGCCCCCCACCTTCCGCAGGCGGACGAAACCACTGCCGTCGTTGTTGGCCCAGAAGCTGATGCCATCGTCATCCGCATCGAGGAACTCGAAGGTGTAGCACCCGGCATTCATGTAGATGGTGTCGCGGTATTGGGTGTTGGCCTCCGAATACGTGCGGTCGAGGTAGACCGTCCCGTCCTGGTGGGTCAGCTTGGCGCTGCTCTCCCACGGGGTGGAGTTGGTTCGCACGAAGACGATGAGGCGGTTGTCGTCCTCGTCGTCCGGATCGTCCATGTAAGTGTAGGTGGGCGGACGGCGGAAGGTGCTCCGGACCTCGTCGTTCCAGGCGACCTCGTCCGTTCCACCGTTCGGGGCGGACACGCGGGCGATGAAGGTCAGGTCCGCCTCGTCGCCCCCGACCCACAGCGCGTCGTCCAGCGCCACCAGCTCGACGACCTCCTCCTCGAGGAAGCCGAGCTCGCCGGTCCACGTGTAGGACTGCAGGTTGTCCGGCAGGCCGAAGGTGATGGTGCAGGAGGTCAACGGGGTGCTGCCGCTGTTGCGCAGCAGGACCTGCGGGCGGTCGCAGATGGGGTTGGTTCGCGACGCAATCTTGGATCCGTTCGGCGCGAGCACTTCGACCAGCTCCGCATCCAGGGCGTGGTTGGCCGGTCCATAGGCCACGATCTGCCCCTCGAAGCGGTAGTTGCCGTCCGGATCGTAGTCGATGTCATAATCCACCGTGAAGCTCTCGCTGCCCACAACGTGCGGCGTCAGCTCCATGTCGCGGGTCTCGGTGGGCGCACCCGGGCACCATCCGGCGCGGTCGTAGATCCACGTGCCCCCTTGGGGGTAAAGTGCATTGTCTGCACACTCCTGCATGATCTCCCAGGACCAGTGTTCCTGTCCGTTGACCTTGACCCGGTGGGTGTTGTAGCAGAACTCCGCGCAGTTGTTTCCGCTGCCGAAGCCGTGTCCCGAAGCGCGGGTCTTCAAGCGCCACATGGCCTCCGCCGCATCGGGGGTGTATTCATAGGCGACGATGTTCTGGTCAAACGTGGACAGGCCGTATTGGCCCTTCCAGAAGGCCTCCATGCCGAGGACATCGCGGGCGGGTGCCCCTTCGATGAAGTGGAATTTCAAATCGAGCAGCTCCTGCCAGTTGCCGGCCTCCAACTGCACGCTGTCCCGGAGCAGGTGCATGTAGTCGGTGACATCGTACCACCACGTCCAGCCGTCATCCCCGAGGTCGAGGCCGATGCCGTAGGGTGTGATGTAGCGGTACAGTTCGTAGCGGTCGACGACCTCGAAGGGCACGCCGAAGTAGTCAAGGGTGTCGTTGACCACCTCGGTGATCTCGCCGGGTACCGGATGGGACACGGTGTCCCCGAACAAGGGAACGGTCACGGTCTCGCCCGGCGCGTAGTGGTAGGTGAGATCGGTCATGGCCACCGCATTGCCCTGCACCTCCCACGTGGAGAGGCTCATCGGGGCCACTGGGCGCAGGTCAAGGATCGAGCCATCGGCCACGAGCTCGAGGTAGTCGCCGCGGCCGAACCCGATGTGCGGGCGAAACAGGGTCTCGCTGCCCTTAAAGCGCTCGCGCCCCGGCGTGGTCCGGCGCAGTGTGGTGCCATGGTGGTAGCCAGGGGCTCCGCCTGGCTTGTGGTTGACCTCCTCGGTGCCGTTGGCGCCGTCGAAGTGGTAGTCGACCAGCAGGTCGTCCCAGTCCGGGTGGAAGGCCGTTGGCTGGTGGTTCATCCACTCGGCGATGGTCTCCCCGTCGAGGGCTTTGCGCCAAATCCGAAAATCATCGACCCGCCCGTTGTAGTGGTTGGTCCCGGTTCCGCTGCATCCGAGGTTCATCCGAACGATGCCCTCGATGGGGTTGTCCTTGTTGGTGCCACTGTGGAACAAGACGCCGTTGAGGTACATCTCCATGACGCCGGTCGCGGCATTCTTGACGAAGGCCCAGTGATTCCATTGGCCCTCGTAATCGGGGGTCGCGGCCTGGGCGTCGATGCGGTCATAGCCGCCGTCCCATCCGCAGTCCCAATAGACGCGGCCGTTGCCCCAGGGCAGGTGGACGTTGACCACCCGCTGGTTGCTGGCGTTGAGCCCCTCGAACAGGGTGCCGTTCTGCGGCTGGCTGTCCGGATCGCCGTAGACCCAGCACTCGATGGTGATCTCCTGTGACAATCCGCCGAGGTCCGCTGCGTCGACCGCGATGCGGTCCGGGGCGGTGAAGTCCACTTCGCCCCCTTGGTCGTTCGACGACCACCCCTTCCCTTCGGCGTGGCTCACGATGACCGATCCGTCCTGCGGACCATCGGTGGCCACCTCGACGTCGTCCAGGGCGAATTCGAGGACGAGGTTGCTCTCCCCATCCCACTCGATGGGTGGCGAGAGCCGGATGGACAGGCTGTCTTCGAATTGCCACGTGGACAGTCCGTATTGGTAGGCGGTGTTGGGCAGGTCGAGGAAACCGGTCAGGGCGGTGTCCCCCGTCAGGCCCCACTTGAGGTCCATCCGACGGGCGTCGGCGGCGCCGGCCATCATCGGGATGAAGAGGCGGTCGATTGTCCCGGCCCCGAGGGGGGCCAATTCCTCCGCGGTCCAGAGGCATTGGGCGCGTCGAGAGGACGCAGGGGCAAACAGGCCATCGAAGTACTCGCCCGTTCCGGGCTGGACGACGGTCTCCGCATTGACCAGGTCCACGATGTGCTGCGCCGCCGGCACCCAGACGGAATCCTGCACGCCGTCCACATAGGGCACGAGGTCGGCCATTTCGAACGGCGCATCAGCCAGCAACCGGAAGGGGTGCTGCAGGGCGGCACTGTCGAGCAGGCCCGTGTGGTCGAAGAGGTAAGTGTAGCTGAGGTAGTCCCACTCGCCGCAGGCATAACCGAGGTTGCCTGCGGTGCCGTCCTCAAAGCACTTCAGGGTGTACTCCATGAGCACCTTACCGTACTCAATGCCATTGTCAGACGCCGGGAATTCGAACCACCGGCGACCGGGGCTGTCATAGGCCGTCGCCGGATTGTTCTGGGCGTCGAAGGTGTAGGTCTGGACCGTGGTCGTGTCGGCCAGGGCGGTCAGCGAGCACAGGAAGATCAGCGTCGCGGAGGACAGGCGGGCGAAGCAGGTGTCGATCATGGGGGAAAGGTACACCCCACCCCTTTTTTTCTGCGACCCGATCCGGCGGCTCAGCGGCGGCCGGGGTAGGCCTCGAGGCCGGCGGCGATGATGGCCACTGCCCGGTGGATGGCGTCCGTCTCGAGCACGTAGGCGATGCGCACCTCATCCTGCCCGGCCCCTGGCGTGGCGTAGAAGCCACTCGCTGGCGCCATCATGACCGTCTCGCCCTCGAGGTGGAATTCGGAGAGCATCCACTCGCAGAAGGCATCGCTGGAATCGATGGGCAGGCGGGCCACTGCATAGAAGGCCCCACCCGGCTCGGGCACGGTCACCCCCGGAATGGCATTCAGGCCGGACACCAACGCATCGCGCCGGTCGACGTAGGCCGCCTTGACCTCCGCGAAATAGGACGCGGGCGTCTGAAGGGCGGCCTCGCCCGCGATCTGCGCCAGGGTCGGCGGGGACAGGCGGGCCATGGCGAAGCGCATGCAGGCCTGGTGGACGTCGGCGTTGCGGGTCACGAGGGCCCCGATGCGGGCGCCGCACATGCTGTACCGCTTGGAGACGCTGTCCATGAGGACGACGTGGTCGTCGAGGCCCGGCAGGGACAACACGCTGGTCGGGGCCTGGTCGCCGTAGCAGAACTCGCGGTACACCTCATCGGCAAAGAGGTAGAGATCGTGCTCGAGGACGAGGCTGCGGATGGCTTCCAGCTCGGCATCCGTATAGACGTAGCCGGTGGGATTGCCGGGGTTGCAAATCAAAATGGCGCGGGTCCGGTCCGTCACCTTGGCGGCGATGTCGTCCACGGGAGGAAGGGCAAACCCGTCCTCGATGCGCGACGTGACCGGCACGACCTTGACCCCGGCCATGGTCGCGAAGCCGTTGTAGTTCGCGTAGAACGGCTCGGGGATGATGACCTCATCGCCCGGCTCGAGGCAGGCTTGGAAGGCGAAGACCAGCGCCTCGCTGCCGCCGGTGGTCACGATGACCTGCTCGGGGGTGACGTCGACGCCGACCGACCGGTAATAGCCAGCGAGCCCTTCGCGGTAGGTGGCGAAGCCGTCGCTCGGGCTGTATTCGATGACGGTTCGGCTCATGCCCTTGACCGCGTCGAGGGCCACTTGCGGCGTGGCGATGTCGGGCTGGCCGATGTTGAGGTGGAGCACCTGGCGGCCGGCGGCCTTGGCGGCGACGGCGAACGGGGCGAGTTTCCGGATGGGGCTGTCGGGCATGGCCTGCCCCTTGGTCGAAATGCGCGGCATCGAATCGTGTGGTTTCCAGCGGAACGGACGGCGAAGATAGCCGCCGGAAAAGCAGGAAGCCGCCCCCGGATGGGAGCGGCTTCCGCAGGTTCAGTCGCGAACCGTGGATCACTGCGTCACGAGCAGCTTCTTCACGGCCATGTAGGTGCTGGACGCGATGCGGATCTGGTACATGCCTGCATCGAGGCCGTCGGCGTCGATCGTCATGAGGTACTCCACATCGGTCATGGCGTTGCCGTCGTACAGCTCCTGGACGAGCTGGCCGTCCATGCTGTAGAGGTCCACGCGCAGGCGCATGTTGCTGGTCACCACGAAGCCGAGCTGGCTCACGTCGTTGGTCGGGTTCGGCATCAGGCCGGTCACGCGGATCGGGTCCTTGAGGTCGCCGATGACGGAGATGTCGTACGGCTGGTGGTCGCTCTCCTCACCCGAGACATAGGCTCCACCGGCGTTGGACTCGTCGCCCTCCACCGTGTAGCTGAAGCTCGTCGTGTTGCCACAGGCGTCGCTGACGGTGTAGCCGTACTCGGCGCTCCACGGCATCGTGCAGTCGAGGTCGAGCATGATGTCACCGCTGGAGGCGAGGAAGCCTTGCGAGGCCCCATTGACCACGAGCTGACCGCTCCAGAAGAACCAGGCACTCGCACCGTACTTGGCGTTCACGTTGTTGGCACCCTGTCCGACCTGCAGGCCGTAGTAGTAGTTCATCGGCTGGTGCGTCAGGCTGAGCTCGGAGCCGGCGTAGATGCCCGTTCCGATCATGCCACCCGTCTGCATCACGAAGTAGTCCCATCCGGTCCAAGGCGACTGACCCGGCAGGACGTTGGGGCAGTCCTTCTTGTAGCCGCGGCCGAGGCCGTTCCACTCCGCCCAATTGTAGGCCTCGTTGTAGTCGGCGTTCCAAATGAAGCCACCCGTGCCGTCGGCATTGGTCACCTCCACTTCGATGCGCAGGGTCTGGTCGTAGAAGCTCTCCACGATGTTGACACCGCCCTCCGCGATGGTGAAGGATTCGCCGCCGAAGTAGGCGCCCTCGAGCACGATGGCCGCCGGCGCGTCTCCGTTGCAGGCATCCCCGTCGAGGAAGGCCGCCGGGGTCGCAGCGCCACAGTAGTTGCCGATTTCCTCGGTCGGAACGAATCCGGAGAAGGCTTCAGTCTCCACAATGGTCACGTCACCACCGCACGCATCCTCGGCGTCGAGGTTGATCGGGTTCGGCACGTCGATGAAGGCGAAGATGTCGTCCGCATCGGCATCGGTGACCGTCTCACCGTTGGAGATGCCGTCGCTGTCCACAATCTGCGGAGCCGTCACATCCAAGAAGGTCACCACCTGCTCGACGCTGATTGTGCCCATGTTGCCGCACGCGTCCTCAGCCGTGGCTGAGTACGTCCGCGTCACGGTGTAGCTGCCGGCGTCGCCGCAGAGGTACTCCGGTGCGCTGTCGGTCATCGTCACGGCGCTGAGCGTCGGCGCGTCGGTGCAGTTGTCCGTGGCGGATGCCGTCACGCTGGCCGCATCCGGCATGTCGCCCGTGCAATCGGCCGCGAGGTCGATGCTCAGGTCGGCGGGCACGCCGTCGAGGAACAGGGTCGGTGCCGTCGTGTCGATCACGGTGATGTGCTGCAGGGTCGTGTCGCTGGACATGTTGCCCGAAGCGTCCGTGCTCTGGATGATCCAACGACGGTCGAACTCACGGCAACCGGCAATGCCCGTCTCGTTGATGATGTCGTAGAGGATCTCGACATCCTGCTCGCAATTGTCGTCCGCCTCGTACCAGGGCTGGCCGGCAGCGAAGAGGTCCACCTCATCCACACAGGTCTCCCCGGCGTACAGGGTGTAGTCCTCGAGATCGAAGATGTTGACCATGGGCGCCGTGGTGTCGTAGACCGCGATGTTGATCATGCCGTAACCGGCATTGCCATGGACATCCTCCACCTCGACGAACATG
>JBMYZR010000041.1:0-20747 GCA_049610565.1 Flavobacteriales bacterium
ATTCCGCTGACCAGCGACTATTACGAGTACAAGTTCACCATCAACGGCTGGTCCGCTGAGGAGAACCTCGCTGGCCTCGGTGGATGCGTGACGGAGAACTTCGGGTTCACGAACCGGACGCTTCAGGTCTTTGGCAACCAGAGCCAGCCTGTGGTCTGCTGGAACAGCTGTGAGAACTGCTCCGGTGTCGGCGCCATCCTCGGTTGTACCGATTCCAACGCCCTCAACTACGCGGCCACGGCCACGGAAGATGATGGGTCCTGCCAGTACAACGTCACCTTCCAGGTGGACATGGCCAACGAAACCCTCGCCAGTGAGGACGTGGTCTACGTCAACGGCAGCTTCAACGGCTGGTGTGGCGGTTGCAACCCGATGTCCGACGACGACATGGATGGGGTGTGGACGCTGACCATTCCGCTGACCGCCGGCGACAACGAGTACAAGTTCACCATCAACGAATGGGCGATTGCCGAGGAGTTCCCGGTGGGTGCAGCGTGTGACTTCAACCCGACCGACGGATTCGCCAACCGTGGCTTCACGCTGAGCGGTGACCTCGTCCTCGATGTGGTCTGCTTCAACAGCTGCTACAGCTGCGACGTCAACACGGGCTGCACCGACACGGGAGCCCAGAACTACGACAGCACCGCTGACGTGGACGACGGTTCCTGCGCCTACCTCGTGACCCTCCAGGTGGACATGACCAACCAGGAAGTGGTGGCCGGCACCTATGTGGCCGGTTCTTTCCAGGGATGGAACGCCGGCGGTACGCCGATGGACAACCCGGGCCTGAGCCTTTACACCATCACCCTCCAGTTGGGCAACGGTGCACACGACTACAAGTTCATCAACGGTGGCGACTGGGCCGGTGAGGAAGGCGTCCCCGCAGAGTGCGGTGCAGACAACGGCCTCGGTGGATTCAACCGCCAGGTGGTCGTCAGCGGTGCCGACATCACGGTGGATGTGGTGTGCTTCGGAGAGTGCGCCGCCTGTGCGGGCTGCACCGATCCGTTCAGCGCTGAGTTCAGCCCGTTCGCCGGATTCGACGACGGTTCCTGCGCCACGCCGCTCGTGTTCGGTTGTACCTATACGGATGCGGACAACTTCAACCCCGCTGCCAACAGCGAGGATGGCAGCTGCATCTTCACGGGAGGATCCACCTGCCCGACCGACCTCGACGGAGACGGCGCCACGGCTGTTGGCGACCTGCTTCTGATCCTCGGTGCCTTCGGACAGGCATGCGAGTGATCGCTTGACGATAGAATTGAGGAAAGGCGCTCCGCAAGGGGCGCCTTTCTTTTTGTGCAGCCCGGAACATCGGGAGCGGGCCCCACGTTATTTTTGCGTCATGGAACTCCTGGTCGAAAGCCGACTGCCCAGCGAATTCGGGGAATACACGATTCGAGCGTACGGGGACAAGGGAGACCGCTTTCCTCATGTCGTGCTCCACCGTGGGCTCGAAGATTGGAAAGGCGGTTTCGTTCCGGTCCGCATCCACAGCGAGTGCATGACAGGCGATGTCTTCGCGAGCCGCAGGTGCGATTGTGGTCCCCAATTGGTCACGGCCCTGGATCACTTCAAGGAGAAAGGGGGCATTCTCATCTACCTCAGGCAAGAGGGAAGGGGAATCGGCCTCGTGGAGAAGTTGATGGCCTACAACCTCCAGGACGAGGGCATGAACACCTTCGAAGCCAATGTGGCCCGGGGTCATCAGGAAGATGAACGTTCCTACGAGGTGGCCATTGACATTCTCAAGGCCATGGGTGTTGAACAAGTGCGTCTGTTGACCAACAACCCCGAAAAAGTCAAGTCACTGGAAGGTGCGGGAATCCAGGTGGAGCGGGCCACCATCGCCACAGAGATGACGCCGGACAATGCGGCCTATCTGAAAGCGAAAGCGGACATCACGGGCCACTGGCTCTGATCTCGATCCTCTGCCCGTTCAGCTCCACAATTCGCGCGCGATGCGAAACGTCTGCATGTGGGCCTCCACGATGAGACCGACATCCGGGGAATAGCCACCACCCATGGCACAGGCCACGCCAATGTCCCGTGAGCGGCAGGACTCGAGCACGAAACGATCCCTTTCGGTGCATCCCTCCATGGTCAAGGAGAGCTTGCCCAGCTTGTCCGTCTCGAGCACATCCACACCGCATTGGTAGAAAACGACATCCGGCTGGCATCGGTCCAACAGGGTCGGGAGGTGCTGGCGAAGCAGGTCGAGATAGGTGTGGTCGTCGGTGCCGTCAGGCAAGGCCACATCGAGTGTGCTTTCCTCCTTGTGGAAGGGGTAGTTGCTGGCGCCATGCATGCTGAAGGTGACGATGTCGCCATCATCGGATGTGACGGAGGCCGTGCCATTGCCTTGGTGTACATCGAGGTCAACGATGAGAATCCGAGATGCGCCCTGTGCGCAGAGAAGATGTCGTGCAGCGATGGCAAAGTCATTGAGCAGACAGAACCCTTCGGCGCGGTCAGCAAAGGCATGGTGCGTTCCTCCGGCAATGTTGAGGCCAACACCGCCTTGGAGGGCCTCGAGGGCACAGGTGAGCGTACCGGACATGATGATGGATTCCCGCTCCACCAAAGCGGGGGACCAGGTGAATCCCGACCGCCTTTCTGCTGCGCGACTCCACGATCCTTGGCGAAGCATCTCCCAATATTCAGCCGTGTGACACAATTGAATGATGGAGGTGGTCATGGGCTCGAGCACGGGCCACTCCGCATCTTGGTCAAACCCCTCAAGGTGAAGCTGGCCGTGGAGCAAGTCGTACTTCTCCATTGGGAATCGGTGGTTCGCGGGGAGGGGGTGGGCGTAGCAGGGGTGGTGCGCAATGACCATGAGGGCGGGGATGTGTTATTTGTTAAGTTTCTGTATTAGAGGAGGATAAGTGTCAACATTCTGTTGCGATTTCCATTGCAACGCAAAACTCATTTTTGTGTTTCACGGAAAACGATGGTGCGTTCATCTTTGTCATCATGCGTTCCACATGGCTTGTCCTTGTATGGCTTCTCCTTTCTGTTTTCACAGGTTGGGGGCAAGATCCGTTGAAACGGATGGACCCTGATGCATGGCTGTCCTTGACAGAGGTGGGCGGCATGTTGAACTGGGCAAGTGGCCATGACGGGGCGTATACGATGCAACTGTGGTCGCCCTCGGGGGAACTGCGCAAGCCTTGCGGCACGGGGTCCAATTGGCTCATTCGCAATGGGGATTTGCGGGTGGTGTTGGACAGTGAACATGTCAATCTGAGTCGAAGTCACAACTTGGGGTTCAACCTCGGCAGCAAATCGATGGTTCACAATGGAAGGCTCTTGTCGCTTGGCGGCAGGGGATTCTGGGATGGGCACGCGAAACTGATCGAGTTCGTGGAGAAGAGTGGAGAATGGGAGTGGGTGATGACCGAGGGGGAAGGCCCGGAATGCGCCATTCGGGTGTCGTCCTGGTTCGAGCCACGGACTGGACAGGTTTTCGCCATTGACGAGGGGGATTGGGGCAAGACCAATGACGTTGGGCCCAATGAAGTCTGGCGATTGGATGTGGACGCGCAGTCCTGGGAGCATGTGGGGCGGGTCAACCCCATCATGGACCTCTTTGTACTCGGCAAAGGCAAGTTGATTGATTTGGAAGATTACTTCGTGTGGCCGGGGATTCACAAGTCGGCGATTGTGAGAAAATCGGATCGGCAGACGGTGTTTACGACATCATGGAATTGGTCCGACCGTCAAGAGGCCATCAACCAGGCGAAAGCGCAGGCCATGCGCATGACGGTGGCAGCAGGAAATCGATACCGGGTGCTGTCCCTGAATGATCAGGGAGAGGAGACCCAGTGGTTGGACTGGGATGTAGCGGTTGCGTTTGAAGCGGCGGCCAAGTTGGGGGATGCCGTTCCGTGGATTGTGCCCTTGGATCGGAGCCCTCAGACTGCCGAGGAGCCATTGGCCGAGGATGCACAAGCCAACATGCCGCTTGCATTGTGGGCTGCAGTGTTGCTGATTGTCGCCGGGGTTTCATTCGGTGTGGGGCGACGAGGTGGCCAATCTGCTGCCATCCCGTCGACTTCAAATCAAGGGAAACACATTGTGGAGGTGACGAGCACCATGGACGTGGGGCCATCCAAGGCAGAAAAGAACTCAGCGGCGCGGGCCATTCTGTCGCTCATCTCCGAGTTGGAGGCAGCCGGAGGGCGCATCATGTCTACCGAAGAGCTGAATGACTTCCTCGAATTGGGGCAGGATGTGTCGTCAGAATCGAAACGCGCCAAGCGCGCGCAGTTCATCCGCGATGTCAACCGCGTGTACCAAATGCGCCACGGCAAGGAGATGATTGTGCGGGAGAAAGACCTCAATGATCGCCGGCGGACGATTTACGTCATCCACCCATGCTCAGGTACCGCATGAATTCCATGCACACCACGGCAGCGACCGTCCCCACGGCATAGCCGAGTACCGCAAGCAATACGCCCACAGGGGCCAGTGCCGGGCTGAACGCACTGGCGACAATGGGGGCACTCGCTGCTCCTCCCACATTGGCCTGGCTGCCCACGGCCACGAAAAAGAAGGGGGCGCGGATGACCTTGGCCACAATGAGCAGGATGACCACGTGAACGAGCATCCAGAGGAGCCCGATGAGGATGACGGGCCAGTACGTTTCCCACGAATGATAGAGCTCGGCCATGTCCATCTTGGCCCCGATCGTGGCCACGAGGATGTACAGGAACACGCTGGCAATCTTGCTCGCTCCGGCGCCTTCGTAGGCCTTCATGGGCGTGAAGCTGAGGGCGACGCCAAACGCGGTGGACAGGAAGACCAGCCAGAAGAAGTGGCTCGTGAGGGAGCTCAGGAACCGGACGGAGGAATCCGGGTTGCGTTCGAGTGCGGCATCAAAGGACGACGCGATGCCCTCGCTGATGCCCACGCCGGCAAAATGCGCGATGCCCACCATGAGGAAGATGACGCCGGACAGCACCATCAGGTCGTGGAAGGAGGGGATGCGGGCAATGCTCTGCTGGTAGTCTTCGACCTTTTTCTTGAGGGCGTCGACGGCTGAAGCGTCTGCCTTCAGTCGCTTGTCGATGGCGGCGCTCATGCCGGCACCGATGAGCAGGAAGGGCATCCAGAGGTTGGCAACGAAGACGTCGACGATGATCATGACGCTGAACTGGTCGTCCTGGGCTTGCGCGATTTCCTTCAAGGCGGTCTGGTTGGCCCCACCACCAATCCAACTGCCCGCGATGGTGGACAGTCCGCGCCACAGGGCGTCGGGCGCATCCCCTCCGAGGACATCAGGGCGGATGTGGCTGACCATCCACAGCGCTGCCGGGCCGCCAACCACAATGCCGATGGTGGCGGTGAAGAACATGATGAGGGCCTTCGGTCCGAGGTTGACGATGCCCTTGATGTCGATCGAGAGGCAGAACATCAGCAGGCTCGCGGGCAGGAGGTAGCGGCTCGCGACGTAGTAGAGGTTGCTGCCTTCACCGGCTTCGATGATGCCCGTGGAGTTGAGGATGGCCGGAAGGAAGTAGGCCATGAGCAAGGCGGGAACAATCCGATAGAACCGGGCGAATTGGGGGAGCCGCGCCGTGTGGAACACGAGGGCCAGGCTGGCCATGAGCAGGCCGAAGATGGGGGCGTCTTGGGTGATCACGGCCCCAAGATACAGGGTGGGCTTGGGCAAGGGAGCTGTGCGTTGACCGACCTGTGGACATTGTATTTTCGGGCGTGCGCTTTTCCGTCGTCGTTCCCCTGTACAACCGGCCCGAGGAAATCGAGGAATTGCTGGCGAGTCTGGTCGAGCAGACGTTCCAGGATTTCGAGGTCATCGTGGTCGAGGACGGCAGTGAGCGGGACGCACGGGACATTGTGGCCGCCTTTTCCGACCGCTTGGATGTCCACTATTTCTGGAAGGAGAACACCCGGCAGGGGTTCACCCGCAACTACGGATTCGAGCGGGCAAAAGGGGAGTGGTTGGTCGTCTTTGATTCGGATTGTCTGATTCCGCCGGGGTATTTCGAAACGGTCGAGGCCCACTTGCGCGCGCACCCGGAAGTGGAGGTCTACGGTGGGCCCGACGCCGCGCACCCCTCCTTCACAGCGCTGCAAAAGGCCATCAGCCACGCCATGACCTCGCCTTTGACGACGGGCGGCATCCGGGGAGGGGCCAAGACCGTGGGCACGTATCAGCCCCGGTCCTTCAACATGGGCATTTCACGCAAGGCGTGGGAACAGACCGGGGGGTACCGCATCAGTGTCAAAGGGGAGGACATCGAGTTCTCCATCCGGCTTCAAGAGCACGGATTGCACAGCGTGCTGATTCCGGGAGCCCATGTGTACCACAAGCGGAGGACCGATTTCGCCCAATTCAGGAAACAGGTCCGCTTCTTCGGCACGGCCAGAATCAACATCCGCAAGTTCTATCCGGACGCCATCCGTCCCGTGCATTGGATGCCCACCCTGTTCCTCTTGTACGTCATCGGCATGATTCCCGCTGGCCTTGTGCTGGCGTGGGGGCTTGATGTCGGATGGAAGACCGCACTCCTTCCGGCCTTGCCCTACGTCATCTGGCATTGGGCCCTGTTTTTTGAAGCGTGGGCAGCAACCGGCTCGCTTCAGGTGGCGGCACTGGTTCCGAAGGCGGCGCGCATCCAGCTGACGGCGTACGGATGGGGCCTGCTGAGCGAGTACGTCGCGGTGGTGGTGTTGAAGAGGCGGGACCCCACCATCGGGGACATCCGCCAAGTGCCCCGTCCCAACCCCCAACCCAAAGCCTGACCGATGGATCACCTGCGGTTGCTTCTGTTGCTCATCGGCACCGCACTGGCGGGGTATCTCCTGCTCTGTCTGGTGGCGCCTTCCGAGTTGAACTTCGACTGGCCGTGCGATTGTGAGGTCCATGTGGAATCGCTCCCCAAGGAGGTCGACTTTCCATGGTGGAGCATGGCGGTCACCGAGGCGGAAGCCGGGCTCCGTCCGACGTGGGTGCTGCGGGGACGCTGGGGGGAGCACCGCATGGTCCGGGAGACCGCGGAGCAAAACGGAGACTGCGTGGGACACCTGTCCTGGCAGAGCCTCCGTTGGCCTTTTTTTCTCCGGGGAGCAGCGGCTCTGGCGAACGTTCATCAAGTCGCCCGCCAGAGCGCAAAGCAGTGGTGTCCACCTCAGTCAGAAGGGGAGGCCGATTGAGCCCCGGATATCAGTGGATGAGAACGCGGACGGCCTGGTCTGCGGCCTTGGCGTTGTCCCTGATCCGGATGAGGTAGGCGCCGGGTGACAGCACCCAATCCGGTTGGGCCAACCAACCATCCGCTTGAGGAGACGCCACGATGCGTTCCCTGCGGAGAAGGCGACCGTGCAGGTCGAGGACCAGGAGATCATGCGGCCCTTCTCCCTGGAGGCCGCGGATGGCGAAGCGTCCGGAGGAGGGATTCGGGAATGCCGTGATCGTGGGGGTGGACTGCAGGTCGGACACACTGCTCGTCAGCGGATTGCCTTCACAGTCATAGCCCTCCATGGCGTATTCACAGCCGCCGTCGTCGGTGTTGGCCGCGGCGTCGTAGTTGCAGGCTTCCTCGTCGGTACAGCCGGTGATGACGACCAACGGGTTGCCGTCACAATCCAAGCCCTCTTCCGCATACTCACAGCCGCCGTCGTCTTCGGTGGCCCCGGCGTCGTAGTTGCAGGCGGCACCGTCGGTACACCCGAGAATTTCGTCCGTGTCGCAGATTCCGTCACCATCGACGTCGGCCACACAGTCTCCTCCGCATTCTCCAAGGGCGTCGAACACCTCACATTCGCCGTTGTCCTCCGTGGCCGCCTCGTCATAGTTGCAGGCGGTCGGGTCCGTGCAGCCCAGGATTTCCGCGGAATCGCAGACCCCGTCTCCATCCACATCGGCCTCGCAGTCGCCTCCGCACTCTCCGAGAGCATCCAGGTATTCACAAGAACCGTCGTCTGCATTGGCCGCCGCATCATACGTGCAGCTGGCCGGATCGGTACAACCGGGAACGGCCACATACAGGTCGTCCTCCTCGTCATCGCAGACGCCATTGCCATTGAGGTCGTCACACGGTTCGACGGATGAGCCCTCCACGCAGAATTCGTGGGTCTGTTCGGCCCCGAAATTGCCCGATCCGGTACCGAGCACATTGCCCTCCGAATCCGTGAGTTCATACCATCCCGGCGGGCTGTAGTGCATGCCGTTTCCGAAGAGGTCCTCCACGGTCAAGGTGTAGCACCCATTCACCGCACACCCGCCGAGGCTGATGAATTCGCTCGCGTAGACATCGTTGATGTAGTCGCCGCCCTCCATGACCGTGAGGTCCATGTCGTTGCTTTCCACGGTCCACGAGATGCCGTGGGGGAGGAAGTCGAATTGGATGTCCATGGTGAGCCAGGTTCCGGGCACCACCTCGAAGTCCATGTGGAGGGTGTCGTTGGGGGCATACTCGTCGGCCTCCATCTCGGTCCAGACCGACAGGCTGTGCTCCCCTTCGCCGGCCGACAGGCTCGGGATGGAGACGGGCGTGTTCATTCCGGGGTCGAGCGATCCTTCCCACATCACGGTCAGGGTTTCCCCTCCATCGATGGCGAAGTGGACCGCAGCCTCCGTGATGGGCTCGGTGCCGAAATTCTGCAGGGACACCTCGATGTCGTGGGTGGCATCGCACCCGACGGGCGACAGTCCGAGGATGGAGGCCACGCCGGCATCCTGCGCCACCACGGGAACCAGCGCCTCACTTTCCAGCAGGGAAGCCCGGTAGTTCAACAGGGAATTCCGCATCCGGGTCCGCTGGCCTTCCGTGAAGGCGCTGACGCACTGGTCATAGGCGTAATCCATGTAGTTGTCGACCAGGGTCTCCGGACATTCGAGGGCGCTGCAGCCGGCGCTGCCGGTGGTGGCCGGCGTGTCGCAGATCTGGTCGCCCTGCGCATTGCAGTTGGTCTCCTCCCCGCAATCGTTGGTGAAGCGGAAGGTGTGGAACAGGCCGAGGTAATGCCCCAGTTCATGGGTGAGCGACTTGTTCAGGTCGTAGTTGTTGAGCAGGTCGTATTCCTCCCCGATGCCGAACACGCGCTGGTGCAGGACAATGCCATCGTAGAATCCGCTGACCGGGGGCAGATAGGCGAAGCCGAGCGGCGACATGCCTCCGTTGAGACCGGAGACGACCCACACGTTGATGTAGTCCTCCTTGGGCCAGTGGCTGAGCTCCTTCAAAGTGAATTCCGAGGCCGGGTGCAGGTTGTCCCCGGTGACCATGCCTTCGTCCACATACTCGGGGACAATGGAGGCCGCGTCAAGCCGGACGATGCCGGTGGTGGGGTTGCCTTCCGGATCCCTGGCGGCCAACTCGAATTCGATGTCGATGTCCACCCCGCCATACTCGCCGCGGAAATCGGCGTTCATGGCGTCAATGGCTTCCTGCACACGAACGTCGGACAAGTTGTTGCCCACTCCCACGGCTTCTCCATGGTGCAGGATGTGCACGACCACAGGCAGGGTGTATTCGGTGGAGGTGCGGTAGCCCGTGGAGGCCATGTCGCGCAGGGCCGCCTGGACGGCAAAGAAGCTCCGTGCGTAGGCGGTGTCGGATTCCAGGGTCGCATCGAGAACGGTCTCCGTGGCGCAGCGGTTGGCCTGGGCGTGGACCGATTCGACAGTCGCTGTCCACAGCAGGAGAAAAACAGGAACAAGAAGGCGGTTTGCGCTGAACATGCAGATGGGGATTTTTCTCCCTTACTCTGCCCTGCAAGTTCAGGTTACACTTTTCCCCTGTAAATTGTCTGAAGGCTGTTTTTCAAACAGTTAGGTCGTCTGTATAATCCGATATAATCTCCGGACCTGACGGGGGATAAACGAAGCGAGGCCCCGAAGGGCCCCGCTTTCATTTTGGGTTTTCAACAGTGTGGATTCTCAGTCCACTTTCTCCACCTCGAGGAGCTCGACCTTGAAGACGAGGGTGGAGTTGGCGCCGATCACGTCGCCCGTGGCCCGGGGACCGTACGCGAGGTCGGACGGGATGAAGAAGGTGGTCTGCCCACCCTTCTTCATGGTCTGCAGGCCTTCGGTCCATCCGGAGATGACCTGGTTGAGGCCGAAGGTGGCCGGCTGACCGCGGTCATAGCTGCTGTCGAAGACCGTGCCGTCGATCAGCGTGCCGTGGTAGTGGACGGTCACCCGGTCATTGGCGTCGGGGCTGTCGCCGTCGCCTGCGCGGTCCACACGGTACTGGAGGCCGCTGGCGGTTTCCACGACGCCCTCCTCACCCTTGTTGGCGGCGAGGAAATCCTGACCGGCCTTGAGGTTCTCTTCGCCGGCGGCGGCTTCCTTGGCTTGCATGGTGGTGCGGACGAGCTCATTGGCCTGCTCGGGCGTCATGGCGGCGTTGCCGGACTGCACATCGGCAAAGGCCTGGGCGATCTGGGCGGGGATGTAATCCTTGATGCCTTGGCTGGTGACGTTCGTGGCGAACAGCACGCCGAGGGCGTAACTCAGGGAGTCGTTCTGGTTTTCCATGTTGGGGGTGGGGGTGTTCTGGCCGTTGACCGCGCATCCCGTCCATCCGAAGGGAAGGAGGGCGAGCGCAGCAATGATGAGGGTGGGGGTGATGGGGTGTTTCATGGTCATTGGGGGGTGGGACGGGTGAACGTCCATTCGGAATCGTTGGACAAATGGGAATTGAACCGATACCCTTCTTCGCAGAACGCCTGAAGGCCATCGATGTTCTCTACGCGCTCCTGGACGATGAACTTGGCCATCAGGCCCCGCGCGTGTTTGGCATAGGTGCCGATCATCTTGAAGCCGCCATTGCGCTCTTCCTTGAAATGGCAGGTGATGACCGGGCCGGGTTGACCGGCGAGCTTGACGGCCTTGGCGTACTCCTGACTGGCCAGGTTGACGATGGGCGCGCCATCGGCGTCCTCGGCCAGCGCGTTGGAGAGGGAATCTCCCCAATGGGTGTAGAGGTTGCCTTCCAGGCCCGGGGCCCATCGCAGGCCCATTTCCAGGCGGTAGGGTTGGATGAGGTCCAGCGGGTGGAGCAGGCCATAGAGCCCACTCAGGATGCGCAGCTTGCCTTGGGCGAAGTCAAGGTCGTTGGCGTTCCAGCGTTCGGCGCCCATGGCGCGGTAGACCTCGCCGTGAAAGGCGAGGATGGCGAGCACGCTGTTTCCTGGGTGAAACGGCGTCGACCAATCGAGGTGCTTGGCAGCCGTCTCTTCAGCCAGGGCAGGGCTGATGTCCATCAGGGGCGAAAGCTCGGCCGGAGACAAGGTCCGCAGGGAGGCCATCAGCGTGGAGGCTTCCTTCAGAAACCGGGGCTGACTGGCACCCGCAGCCGGTGACGGCGCATCCTTGCGGAAGGTCTTGGCGGGAGAGAGGAGCACGCGCATGGGGCCGCAAAGCTACATCACGGCAGACCCGCTCGGTGAACCCTATTTTGGCGGCATGAACCAACGCTGTGTTGCCGCGATGGCGGGCCTGCTTCTGTGCTCCGCTGCGGCCTTCGCCCAAGACTGTCCGGACGGGCAATTGCCCATTTCCATTCACCTCCACACCGATGCCTGGGGGTATGAATTGTATTGGGAGCTCACGCCCTTCGGCGATTCCTGCGGTGTCAATACCCTTGCCTGGGGAGGCAATGCGCTCAATGTGGGCTGTGACGGTGAGGGCATCGACGGGGCTGAGGAAGGGGCGTACGCCTCGAATGCGTCCTTCATCGTGGACTCCGTGTGCATTACCCCGGGAGATTCCCTGACGCTCCACCATGTGGACAGCTATGGCGACGGTGGAACCTTTTTCGAGGTGTATGGCAACGGTGTATTGACCCACAGCTTCCCCGGTTCGGGGTTCGGCAACGCATGGAGTTTCGACCCCTTGGCCATGTCCGGTCCCGCCTATGATTCGCCGTGTGGCGCGGCGGCCATCGAAGTGGACGGCCCCATGGTCCTCGTGTCCAACGACAGCTGCACTGCGGCGTATGCAGAGCCGGGTGCGCCCAATTTCCCGGGAGTCTATTCCTGCCAGATCAATGGGGGGTGGTGCGAAACCGGCGTCACCGGATCCGCGTGGTTGACCTTCACGGCCGCCGAAGGCAATTGCTGGATCACGGCCTGCACGGACTCTACGGACTTCGACACGCAGATTGCCTTGTGGAAGGCGGAAGATTGTGGCGATTGGAGCACCTACACGTTGGTCGCCGCCAACGATGACCTGCCGGGGGGCTGCGGCCCCGGAGCGTACTATGCCAGCGGCATGTGGTCGGGCTGCCTCGAGGAGGGGGAGACTTACCTCATTCAGGTCGACGGGTGGCAGAACGCCCGGGGACAGGCCGGAATCCTCATCCAGAGCACATTGGAGGGGCCGCAGGTCACCTCCAGCCAAGGCGGCCTCAATTGCGCCCTCGGCAAAGAGGAGGACCCGAACGGAACCGTCGTGCTCAATGTGAGCGGAACCGGAGGGGATTACACCGCCACCTGGGTGGGCCCCAATGGATTCACGGCCTCGGGACAACAGATCTCCGGGTTGGGATCGGGAACGTACTCCGCCGCCATCGTGACCAGCTGCGGCAACACCCTCACGCACACGGTGACCCTGACCGAACCGGATCCGATCGTGCTGGACCTCGAACTGGTCCAGCCTGGATGCCCGGAACTGCCCAACGGCGAGGCGTTTCTCGATGCGTCGGGCGGAACCGAGCCGTACGACATCGTGTGGTCCGGTGAATTCGGTGAGCTCGGCTCAGGGCCCCTCATCCAAGCGCTGGGAGAAGGGGACTACTCCGTCGTGCTCGAGGACGGCAATGACTGCACGTCCAATTTGTCCTTCAGCCTGACGGCGGACGATGACGCCTTCGCCTTCAGCCTCGGCCCGGACACCACGCTGTGCGAGGATGATCAGCTCGTGCTGAGTGCTCCGGCCGGCTTCACCTACCTGTGGAGCAATGGAAGCGTGGACCAGTTCATCATCGTCAATGCGGCGGAACTCGGCCCGGGCACCTATCCCATCACGGTGGAGGCGTCCAACGAATTCGGGTGCAGCCATGCGGATGCCATTTTCGTGACGGTGTACGATTGCACCACCGGGGTGGACGACCTCGATCCGTCCGAAGGCGGGCCGTCCGTGCACCCCAACCCGGCGACGGGCGGCATGGCCTGGACCATCCGCTGGCCGGAATCCGGACGGACCGCTCGCCATGCGTGGACCCTCCGGGACGCGGTGGGCCGCGAAGTGGCCTCCGGCACGTTCGTCGATCTCGGGACAGGAAATCCGCTGGGCATTGACACCGCAGACCTGCCCGCCGGACAGTATGTCCTCAGCCTGAACGAGCAAGGAGAGGCCCTGCGCCTCATCCGCCATTGAACGACATGAAGCCGATCGACCTGAGAAGCGACACGGTCACGCGCCCGACGGCCTCCATGATGGAGGCGATGATGGCCGCCCCGACCGGAGACGATGTGTACGGCGAGGACCCGACCGTCAACCGGTTGCAGGACCTGTTGGCGGAGCGTTTCGGCCACGAGGCCGGGCTCTTCTGCCCATCCGGTACGATGGCCAACCAGATGGCCATCAACGTCCACACCCAGCCGGGCGATGAGGTGATTTGCCACCGCCTGAGCCACGTCTACAACTACGAAGGGGGCGGCATTGCCCGCAACAGTGGAGCGAGCGTGCGGCTGGTCGAGGCGCCCCGTGGGGCCATGCCCGCCGAGGTCATCCGCACGGAAATCAACCCGGCGGACAGCCACTTCGCCCGCACAGCACTGGTCTGCGTCGAGGACACCGTCAACAAGGGAGGCGGGGCCGTACAGGCCGCCGAGCACCTCGAAGCGGGCAGTGCGGCGTGCCGTGAGGCCGGCCTGCCCTTTCACCTCGACGGCGCCCGGGCGTGGAATGCACTGCGGGCCACCGGAGAGGACTGGACCCGTTATGGTCGCCGGTTCGACAGCATTTCCCTGTGCCTGTCCAAAGGGCTGGGCACGCCGGTGGGGTCGGTGTTGCTCGGCACCAGGGCCTTCATCGAGGAAGCCCACCGGTCCCGGAAGGTGATGGGCGGCGGCATGCGCCAGGTGGGCATCCTGGCAGCGGCCGGCCTGCACGCGATCGACCACCATTTCGACCGGCTGGAAGAAGACCACCGTCGCGCTGCGGCCATCGGAGAACGGCTCGAAGCCCATGACGCGGTGGCATCGGTGGCACCGGTGGAAACCAACATCGTCATCGCCACACTGCCCGCCGGTCGGGCAGCCTCCGAGATGGTGGACCACTTCGCGGGGTGTGGCGTCCTGTGTTCGGCTTTCGGGCCCGACAAGGTCCGTTGGGTAACGCACCTCGACTTCGGCGAGGACGACCTGCAGACGGTGTTGGCGGCCATCGACAGCTGGTCCTGAACGGAGGAATTTGACCCCTATTTTCCGGGCATGAACCCGAAGCCTTTCCTGCCGGTCGTGCCGGCCCTGTTGTTCGCTTTCATCCTCACCTTCGCCTCCTCCACCTCCCGCGCCACGGAGGGAATGTGGATTCCCGCGCTGCTTCAGGCCGTCGAGGGCGACATGCAGGACATGGGACTCCGGCTCAGCGCCGAGGACATCTACAGCATCAACCGCAGTTCCCTCAAGGACGCCATCGTGCAGTTCGGCGGGGGATGCACGGCGAGCCTGATTTCCGATCAGGGCCTGCTGTTGACCAACCACCATTGCGGCTACGGGCAGATTCAGTCCCACAGCACACTGGAGCGGGACATTCTCAAGGACGGGTTCTGGGCCATGAGCCAGGAAGAGGAACTCACGAATCCCGGCCTGACCGCCATGTTCATCGTGCGCATTGAGGATGTGACCGATTCCATCCAGGCTGCACGTGCCAGGGGAGGAGAAGAAGAGAAGGCCATGCGGGAGCAGCTCGTGTCAGCCGCCACGGAGGGCACCGGGCACGATGCCGTGGTGCGTGACTTTCTCTACGGCAACCAGCAGTTTCTCATTGTCACGAAGACCTACAACGATGTCCGCCTGGTAGGCGCACCGCCGAGTGCCATCGGCAAATACGGAGGGGACACCGACAACTGGGTCTGGCCTCGCCACACCGGAGACTTTTCCCTGTTCCGCATCTACAGCGCGCCCGACGGCTCCCCCGCCGAGCCGAGTGCAGACAACATTCCCTACCGCCCGGCCCACCACCTGCCGGTGTCCATGCACGGCGTGGAGGAGGGCGATTTCACCATGGTCTTCGGGTTTCCGGGACGGACTGAACGGTACATCCCCGCCGCCCAGGTGCAGCACCTGATCGAGGTACTCAACCCGACCCGCATCGCCATGCGCACAGCCAGCCTCGAGGTGATCAACACCGCCATGCGCGCGGATGATGCCACCCGGATCGCCTATGCCGCCAAGCAGAGCCGGATCGCCAACGCGTGGAAGAAGTGGATCGGGCAGAACGAAGGCCTCATCGACTTCGGCACGGTCAGCGAGAAGAAGAAGGCCCAGCTCGACTTCGCCCGTCAGGTGGTGAAACAGGGGCTGCAGGAGTACCAGACTGTGGTCGGGGATCTCGGAAAGGACTTTGACGCCCTGCGCCCCTATCTGGAGGCGCGGTCCCTGTTCATCGAGTGGTTCTACTACGGGCCCGAGCTGTTGCGCTGGGCCGACGGAGTGGGCGACATCCTGACCATGGCCGCTGACAAGGCAGTGAGCGACAGCGCTTTCGATGCCCGTGCGGCCGAAGTGTTGGCCCAGGCAGAGGGCTTCTATGCCGACTACAATGCCGGCGTGGACCAAGGTGTGTTCGCCGCCGTGTTCCCGCTGTACATGGAGGCGATGCCGGAGGGCTTTGCGCCGGCTGTGGCCACGGAGGCCTGGGCGGACGGCGGCGATGCCCGGGCCATCGCGGCGGAGTTGTTCGAGGGCTCCATCCTCGATGACGGAGAGGCGTTCATGGCCCTGCTGCGCGACCGCAACCGGAAGGCGCTCAAGAAGAAATCCGGGGATGCCGTGCTGCGCTGGGCGCAAGAGACCTCGGACAGCTACTGGGTGGACGTCCGTGGAGAGTACGGAAAGCGGATGGGGGCACTCGATGAGGACATGGGGCGCTACCTCCGCGGCCTGCAGGAGGTCTACCCGGACAGCACATTCTGGCCGGACGCCAACAGCACGCTTCGCCTCACTTATGGTCGAATGGAAGGCAGCGAGCCGCGCGATGCGGTGACCTACAAGCCGTTCACGACGGCCAAGGGGGTGCTGGACAAATACGTTCCGGGCGACGCCGAGTTCGACTTGCCCGAAGGGTTGGTGGACCAGCTTCGCCGCAAGGAATACGGCCCCTACGCAGATGCGGAGGGCAACCTGCGGGTCTGCTTCCTCGGCTCCAACCACACCACGGGGGGCAATTCCGGGTCACCGGCCATCAACGCCACGGGAGACCTGATCGGGTTGAACTTCGACCGGACGTGGGAGAGCACGATGAGCGACGTCCGGTTCGATGCGGACCGGTGCCGGAACATCATGGTGGACATCCGCTATGTGCTGTGGGTCACGGACATCTACGCCGGGGCCACGCATCTGGTGAAGGAGATGACCCTGACGGAACGCGATCCGGACAACCTGTCCCCGGACTGGCGGCCGTTTGGCGCGGGAACCGGAATCGGCCGCGGGTACGAGCAGGACGAGAACGAACTCCGGGAGGAGTTCCGCCGCCGCTCTTTGGAAAAGCTTCAGGAGCGCCGCCAGCGGATGGAGGGAGGCAACTGATCGGGAGACGTCCTCAGCTGAGGAAGTAGATCACCGTGATGACGATGCCGAAGAGGAAGAGGGCGAAGACCACGGGGCCTCCGATTTCGTTCTGTTCCGCTTCTGCGTGATCGTGGTGGTCGTGGTCACTGGCCATGGTGCAGGGATTTGCTGTGGCGAAAATAGCACACGAATCAGGTCTTTCGAGAAGGGAACAGGCTGTAGATTGTGGGCAACCCTCTAGGGCCGCTTGGCGTTAGCCATGCGACACCTGCACCCAGACCGAACCCCATGCGCACCTTGTTCCTGTCCCTGTTTTTCCTGTCATTGTGTCCGTTGGCCGCACAGGACTGTCCCGGTGACGAGCACACCTTTACCGTCGTCATCGAGCCCGATGCTTGGCCCCAGGAGATGTCCTGGACCTTGTCCAACGGAGCCGGCGACGTTCTGTTGGACGTCAACGTCGAGAACGGAAACGACACCCTGTTCACGTTTTGCCTGGCGCCCGCCGACTGGGAGCCCTGCATGCTGTTCACCATGAACGACACCTACGGGGATGGACTGGTGGGCGATGCCTTCTATCAGGTTTGGCTGGATGGGGAGATGCTCATCGAAGCCGGGGGCAACTATGGCTTCGGCCAGAGCCACGCCATCGATTGCCCGCCCGGGTGGACCTGCGACGAAGCCCTGGGTCTGGCGCTGGGTGACGACCCCCTCACGGTGTCGGCCGGAGGTCCGGTCCAATGGTGGACGTTCACGCCGGACCAGAACGGCATGTACATGTTGAGCAGCTGCGGCACCGGCTGCGACACCCGCCTCTGGGTGTACGATTACTGCGAGATGAACAACTTCGACGACACCAACGAGGGCTCCATCTACTACGACGACAACCAGGGAGGTTGCGAGGACAATGCCGAAAGCGCCCAGATGCTCGTCCTCCTGGAAGAGGGGGTGACCTATTGGGTCCGATTCGCCGATCTGGACGGAGGGTGCGCCGGATTCGAATGGACCCTGGCCTATGACGGTCCGCCGGAAGGCTGCACCGACGAGACGGCCTGCAACTACAATCCGGCCGCCGAGGTGGACAACGGCAGCTGCATTTACCCGGGCGATCCGCTGTGCACCGGGCCGGACCTGATGGTCGTGGAAAGTGCCATCGAGAACAGCCTGCAGGCCGAGACGATGATGGTCGACGAGAACAACTGCTACATCGTCGAGGGGTGCCTCAACGGCTACGGCGAGCGGGAGCTCGTCCGCTTCACGACGCACATCAAGAACATCGGCGACCTCGACTACTACATCGGCACGACGGCCCAGACGGATTCCACCCAGCAGTTCGAGTGGGGCGATTGCCACAACCATTGGCACTACAAGGGGTACGCCAAGTACGACCTCTTCACCCTCGATGGGCAGCTCCTGCCAATCGGCTTCAAGAACGGCTTCTGCGTGATGGACCTCGAGTGCAGCGATGGGGGCACCTTCCAATACGGGTGCAGCAACATGGGCATCTCCGCCCACTGCGGGGACATCTACGGCGCCGGCCTGTCCTGCCAATGGATTGACGTGACCGGCATTCCCGACGGGGTGTACCACCTCGTGGTCCGGGTCAATTGGGACTACGACCCCGATGCCCTCGGCCGGCACGAAAACAACTACGAGAACAACTGGGGCGTGGTCTGCATCGACATGGACCGCTCCTCCGGCGAACTCGCGGTCACGGTCTGGGACGATTGTCCCCAGCTCGTCGACTGCAATGGGGAGGCCTACGGTACCGCGCAAATGGACTGCAATGGCGACTGCGGGGGAACGGCCCTGATGGGCGACCTCGACGGAGATGCCGACCAGGACCTCACCGACGCGGAGGCCTACGTGGACGGCATCCTCGGCAATGACCTGGAGGCCGTCGCGTGCAACGACCTCGACCAGGATGGCGAGCTGACGGTGTCCGATGCCGCCCTGATGGCCCAGTGCCAGTATTGGGACATCGCCCACGAGCACCCGGACAGCAGCGGCTTCCACGACAAGTGCCAGTTCCCGGCGCCCCACGTGGTCAACCCCTTCGACAGCGTCTGGTTCCGCCTCGGTGCCGTCAACTGGGAGCAGGGGTTCTTCGATGTGGAGGTGCTCAATCCGCACAACCGGATCCTCGGCTACCAATTCGATGTCAGCTGCGGCATCCAGCAGGCCGTGAGCCTCATCGACCCACTGGAATACATGATTCAGCCGGAGCACGCCCTGGGTGGTTCCACCCTGATCGGCTTGAGCTACGAGGACCAGAGCATGTCCAAGCACTACGAGTGGACGTCGCTGTGCCGCATTTACTGGACCGAGGCGCCCGCCACCGAGCTCTGTATAGAGGGCGTGACCGAGGTGGTCAACTCCGCGTACCAGAATGCCGTTCCCTACCTCGTGGACCCGTGCGCCACGACGAATGGAGTGGGCGGCATCGTGGCCAGCGCCGTTCTCGAGGTGAGCCCGAATCCCGTCCTCTCGGGCGAGCCCCTGTCCCTGTCCTTCGCGGGCGGGGCGTTGGCTGGAGCCTCCGTCCGGTGGCTGGACCTGACGGGCCGTGTCCTCGCGACCACGCGCTGGGATGGTGGACGCCAGATGGTATTGGCTACAGCGGACCGCGTGGCCGGTGCCTACCTGATCCAGGTGGTGCAGCCGGTGGACGGCGGGGAGGACATCGTCCACACCCGGCGGGTCACCGTCCGCTGATCGCCGCTTTCCGGCTCCGGTTGCCCGACAGGGTGTTGGCCGTCACCGCGGCCAGCACGACGGCGATGCCGACGAGCGACCATCCCGTGATCCGTTCATCGAACAGGGTCCACGCGAGGATGAGCGCCAGGATGGCCCCGAAATACTTGAACGGCATGACGCGCGCCGCATCCTCGAGGTGAAGCGCCTTGGTCATCGCCACCTGCGCCACGAGCGACAGCACGCCGATGCCGACGGCCATGCCCCATTGGGTGGCCGTCATCGGGTGCCAGACCGTGGCGCTCCAGCTGCCCATGATGGGGGTGGCGATCATGTGGAACCAGGTGACGACGCCGACCGCACTGTCCGTCTCGCGGCACTTGATGGTGGCCAGGTAGGCGATGGCCGCACCGAGTGCGCTGCCCATGCCCATGAGCAGGTAGAGCCAGGACACCCGAGGATCGAAGCCCTTCACCATGAGGATGCCCCCGAAGGCCGCGGCGAAATACAGCCAGCGGTGGGGCTTGATGCGTTGACCATCAAAGGCGATGGCGAGGAGCACGGTGAAAATGGGCGAGAGGTATTGGATGACGGTCGCGCTCGCGAGGGGAATGTGCCGAATGGTGTGGAAGAACAGGGTCAAGGCCACCATCCCGGTGAAGCCCCGGATGAAGAGCCATTTCCGGTTGTGTCCGAGCAGGGGCTCGCCTTGTTTCCAAAGCCAGAAGACGCAGAGCACGAGGCTGACGGCGCTGCGCAGGAAGACCAGCTGGGGCGTGGGCAAGATGGCCAAGGCCTTGACCAACAGGTTGGCGGAGGTGTACAGCACCACCGACTGAAGCATGAAGACGAGTCCGCGCGACATCCGGCGCGAAGGTCGGGGGAATCAGCGCACGGGCCGCAGTCGCAGCGCCAGCTTCCACCCGAGCCAACCCATGGGCAGGTATCCTGCGATGTCCAACACCAGGAATCCCGCGGGCTGTCCGGGCAGGACATAGGCATTGGTGATGCCCCCCAACAACACGAAACAGGCCACGAGCATCGGGATGCGCACCGTCCGGTCATGCGCAATGAGTCCAGCGACCAAGGCGCCGATGAACGCCCCGTTCCAATGGGCAACCAAGGGTCCCACCATGTGGATGGCATCCAGTGTTTCAAAGTAGGCGCGCCATGCCTGTCTCATGGCAATGGGGTCTCCGGCCACATCAATTACAGGGGCCGGGGGCGCACCCGTGAGTTTGGCCATGGGGCCGAGCAGGAACATGTTGGCGGGCATGCTGGCGAAGGCGCCCGCAATGCCGGAGAGAATGTTGCGAAGAACAGGGCTCATGGAGTAA
>JBMYZR010000042.1:0-20638 GCA_049610565.1 Flavobacteriales bacterium
TCTGCCCGCTTCATCAACATGCGCGCGGCCAAGGAATCCCCGTGATGGGCATTGGCATAGGTTGCATAATCCCGCAGAAGCAAGGTGACATCTGCGTCCACCTCATCCGACTGCCCGACTTCCTCCCCCGCGGCCAACCTGTCGAGCATGCGGGCCTCGGCGGCGTCAATCCGGCGAAGGAGTGCCTCATCCGGATCGGCTTCACCACAGGCGAAGGCGAGACAAACGAAGGCAAGAGAGACCACCGTCCTCATCGCCTCGCGCGCTTGGCGGGGAAGCGCATGGCATAATCCGCCGGCACCTTGCCCGCGCCGATGTCCTTCAGCTTGCCCTGCAGAAGCGCCTTCTTGAGGACGGGAACGTAGTCGGGAATCATGACGCCGTCGAGGTGGTCGTTCTCGTGCTGGACAATGCGCGCAGCGATGCCGCTCAATGCCTCCTCGCGCAACACCCAATTCTCATCGAAGTACTCCACCTTGATGCCCACCGGCCGCTCGACAGGCTCGCGAACACCGGGAATGGACAAGCACCCCTCCTCCATGACGTCGCACTCGTCGGTTTCGTCGAAGAGGACGGGATTGATCATGACCCGTTTGAAATCCTTGCACCCGGGATCGCCGTTCTCGCCCTCCCCGAACGGAGAGCCGTCGACGACGAACAGCCGGATCGACTGGCCAATCTGGGGCGCAGCCAGTCCGACCCCTTCCGCCTTGTACATGGTCTCCCACATGTTGGCAATGAGCTCGGAGAGCCCTTCCATGTTTTGATTTACATCATCCGCCTCCTTCCGGAGCACGGGATCGCCATAGGCGACAACCGGCAATACCATGGTGCAAATTTGCGCCTTGCGCGCCATTCCGCCCGCTACCTTTGCACCATGGCTGAACACAGCAGGGCCCTTGACACCATCGAGGATGCCATCGAAGACATCCGACAGGGAAAGGTGATCATCGTCGTGGACGATGAAGACCGGGAAAACGAAGGCGATTTCGTGGCTGCAGCGCGGTTTGCCACGCCCGAAATGATCAACTTCATGGCGGTCGAGGGTCGCGGCTTGATCTGCGCGCCCCTCATCGAAGACCGTTGTGATGAACTCGACCTCGAGCTCATGGTCAACCGCAACAACGCGGCGTTCGAGACACCCTTCACCGTCAGCGTCGACCTCGTGGGCAAGGGGTGCACGACGGGAATCAGCGCGCAGGACCGGGCCAAGACCATCCAAGCCCTCATCGACCCGGAGACCCTTCCGGAAGAGCTGGGCCGTCCGGGCCACATCTTTCCTTTGCGCGCGCGCCGGGGTGGCGTGCTGCGTCGCGCAGGACACACCGAGGCCGCCATTGACCTGGCGCGGCTCGCCGGACTGGAAGCCGCCGGGGTCATCGTCGAGATCATGAACCCCGACGGCACCATGGCCCGCCTCCCGGAACTGCTCGACATCGCCGACCGGTTTGGGCTTCGCATCGTGTCCATTGAGGATCTCATCGCCTACCGCCTCGCCAACGACACCCTCATCGAGCGCACGGGGACCCGAGAACTCGATACGGCCTACGGACGCTTCACCATGACGACGTACCGCCAGACCACCGGAGACGGTGAGCACTTCGCGCTGACCCGGGGAGAATGGAGCGAGGACGACCCGATTCCGGTTCGGGTGCATGCCAGCCAACCGCGGTTCGACTTGCTTCACGCTCCGGCCTTCGGACGGGGCGAAGCCCTCCACCTCGCCTTGAGCAAGCTGGGGACCATGGACCGGTGCGCCTTTGTCTACCTCGAAAATGGAGACCACCCCTGGAGCGCGATCCATAACCTGCCGGAAGGCCCCACGGCAGTGGACCCCTCGACGCACGGTGTCGGCGAGGCAGAACTCAAGCGGCGGCATGGCCGAACGTATGGGCTCGGCGCCCAGATCCTCCGCGACCTCGGCCTTCGCCGCCTGCAATTGGTGAGCGACACGGCCAAGGTCACGAAAGGCATGAGCCTGTATGGACTCGACATCGAAGAGGTGTTGCCCCTCCGCCCCCGATGAGGAGACTTTCCCTGTGGCCCCGACGCAAGAAGCCCGGTTCCAATAGGACCGGGCTTCTTGCTGAAGGGCGGAAAGGTCGCCTTATTTCTTGTGCTTGGCGTACCGGGTCCGGAACTTGTCGATTCGACCGGCCGTGTCGACCAGCGTGTTCTTGCCCGTGTAGAAGGGGTGGCTCGCGGAGCTGACTTCCACCTTGATCACGGGGTACTCATTTCCGTCATCCCACTGTTCGGTTTCCTTGCTCTCCGCACAGCTCTTGCCGAGGAAGCGCCAATCGGCGGTGAGGTCCTTGAAAATGACCGTGCGGTAGTTCTCGGGATGGATGCCTTCTTTCATGACGACTCAATTGGGTCGGCAAAAATAGGAACCACAACGCTCCCGCGCAACGCCAATTCCGTTCATTCGCCTTCACGGACAAAAGTGGTGTTCAAGGCGGCAACTTGAGATAATCAACACCCCGGGATGGATAAGATGGAGCGCAGCAAACCTCACACCAAGACTACCTTGCGGCGGTTTTAAGTGAGAAGGCCAGCTTCGGCTGGCTGAGCATCAAGTGATAATTTGGTTAAGTAGTCCCGCGGTGAAACGTCACCGCGGGATTTTTCTTTTCGGGCCGTTCACACCACCCTGTCGATAGCCCCTCCCGCCTCTTGCAGGAGCGACAGGCAGACTCAGGAGATTGCAGCATGGCGCGCATCGCTCCCTCCTCCTGCCTTGCCGTTCTGGTGTTGGGCGTCTTGAGCATGGCCATCCCCGGAGGCGTCGTGATCGAATTCAGGATGGAGGGACGCGCACGCAGCGGTCAAGCCTCCCCACTGACCGTCAGCATACAGAAAGGTGGACTCGATTACTTCGGCCGCATTCTTCTGTTGATTCCCGAGGACTGTCAGTTGACTCCGCGACAACTCAATGGAGGAAGCTTTGCCTGGGACGAGGAACAGAATCGCGCCGTGGTCAGCTGGCTCAAACTTCCCGAAGAAGACCGGTTTGATTTGGAGTTCGACCTGAAAATTGCACCGGACGCCCCTCCCGGAACGCGCGAAGTGGTGTCCGAGTTCAGCTTCATCCGCAACCAGGACCGGGCGTCGGTTGCCCCCCCTCCTTTCTTGTTCGACGTCCAAGCCTCAGACGACCGTGCACCCTCTGCCTCTTCAACGCCCCCTGCATCCACCGCGGCACTGCATGTCTCCGCAACCCGGATGTGTGAGGAGAAGGACAATGAACACCGCATCTCCCTTCAATTTGACGGGATGGACGGCGTCGGCTTCACGAAGGTGACCGAACGGATTCCGTCCGGGTGCGACTGGCAGGTGTTGGAGGATGGCGGCGGCACGGTTCAGACGTTGGACGAGGGGTTTTCCATCGTCTGGTTTGACGCTCCACCCAATGCGCCGGTCATTTATAGGTTGGGTCAATGTCCATTATCGGTCGTCCACTCCGTAACCGGTTCATTATCCGTCATCCATGATGGAGATTCAGAGGAAGTTCCCGTAATTCCGTGTGGTTTGGAGCGTTTTCATGATTCGGCAACGGATGATGCGCATACCGGGAAGCCGGTGATTTCTTTCGAAGTGCAGGTGGCGGCCACGAAAAATGGCGGGGTTACCGATTATTTCAAAGAGAAGTTCAATTTTCGCCTCGAGACCAAGGAGGAGAAGGATGGTGATTGGTGGAAATACACCACTGGGCACCACGAGGAGTATGCGAGTGCAAAGAGCCTGAGAAATGACATCCGCGAGGAGTTCCCATTTCACGGTCCCTTTGTCATCGCAAGAGCAGGAGGCCGAAGGATCAGCGTACAAGAAGCGCTGACCCGCACAGGGCAGAGGTGGACACCTTGACAAGAGACGACGATTTGCAATGAGCCAAACTGAATCCACATCCAACAGCACCCCCGGTGCCGGCTGGACCTCCACCATGCGGGGGTTCCGGAGCTGGCTCGAGTTGGAGCGTGGATTGAGTTCAAACTCGGTCGAAGCCTACCTGCGAGACGTCCAGCGCCTCTCCTTCTTTGCTCAGAATCTGTCCACGACTCCGTTCACCCCTGGAGAGTTCGCTCCTGAGCACGTGGATGGCTTCATCGCACAGTTGTTTGAAGAAGGGCTGAGTCGCAACAGCCAAAGCCGCATCCTGAGTGGCGTCCGGAACTTCTGCAAGTACCTCCTGCTCGAGGGCATTCTAGAGCGGGACCCCCTCGAACTCGTCGATTCTCCCCGCCCCGAGCGGAAGTTGCCTGACGTCTTGAGCGTCGACGAAATCCAAGCCATCATCGAGGCCATCGACCTGTCCCGCAAGGAAGGCATCCGCAACCGGGCCATCCTCGAGACGATGTACAGCTGTGGCCTCCGGGTCTCAGAAGTGGTGGGCCTCCGCAAGAGCTGCATCGACGAGGTCGAAGGCATGGTCAAGGTGCTCGGCAAGGGCAAGAAGGAGCGAATCATCCCCATTGGGGAACTGGCCTTGGAGACCATCGCCCGCTACATCGAGGAATACCGGAAATTCCTGGACATCGAACCCGGTTACGAGGACACCCTGTTCCTCGGGCGCCGGGGCCGTGAACTGACCCGTCAAATGGTGTTCACCATGCTCCGCCGCACGACCCATGAAGCCGGCATCCGCAAGCAGGTGAGCCCTCACACTTTCCGCCATTCGTTCGCCACGCACCTCATGGAGAGCGGAGCGGACATTCGGGTGGTCCAGGAAATGCTCGGACACAGCTCTGTGTCCACCACCGAGATCTACACCCATCTCGACCAACGCTATCTGCGGGAGCAGATGGAGAAGTTCCACCCCCGGAACGTCAAGGCGTGACGCGCACGCTCGCGTTGGCCCTTCCCCTCTTCGTTTCGTGTTCGGTTGGATCCTGTCAGCAGGATGCTGCCCCCCCACTGTCTCTCAGCACTCACGTTTATCGCGTCGTGGGGATGGACACCCTCCGGCTTGACCTCAGGCAACCGGCGCACCCCAGACGGGATTGCGCGGGCCTCCTCTTTGTGCACGGCGGTGGATTCCAGCAGGGAGCCCGGGACACGCCCACCGCTTCTCAATTTCTGGACAGCCTCGCGCAAGCCGGCATTCCGTCGGCCAGCATCTCCTACCGGCTCACCATGGCGGGCCGAGGATTCGGGTGCGACATCCCCACGGAAGACAAGCGGAGCGCTGTGGCGTCAGCAGGAGCCGATGCACGCGCTGCACTCGATTGGCTCGAATCCAGCCCACTCCTCGCCTCCCATTCCACGGGGTGGGTGATTGCGGGAAGCAGCGCAGGAGCGGAAACCGCCCTGTGGTCCGGGTATGTGGATGCACCCGACCGGTGGAAAGGGGTGGTCAGCTATTCCGGCGCAATCGATGCCGCCACCCGGCCGTCGCCGGCTTCTCCTCCCCTGTTTGCGCTGCACGGCACGTGTGATGCGCTGGTTCCCATCGGATCGGCCCTGCATCACTTCTGTCCGGAGGACCGGGTTGGGGCCTGGCCCCTCATCGGTGGACCCGCGTGGGCAGACTCCCTCCGCACCACAGGATTGACCACATGGACCTGGACCCAGTGCGGTGGTGGCCACGGAGTGTGCAACTCGGCCATGCTCAATCCCGATGTGCAGTGTCTGCTCGTCGATTGGCTCGCGGGCGGTCACGCCCAGGACCGCGATGTGTGCGTGGATCAGGACGGGGCTCCCCTCCCTGGGGGGCGGGCATCCTGTCCCCATCCATGCAATTGAACCGGCTGTACCGGAACCCGATCGGGTTGCCACAGGCGAACGGCCAAGCCCATCAACGCCTCCGGATCACCATGGGAGACAGCCGCCCGCCATTCCGGTGATGCCTCCTGCCCAAGCTGGCCCCAGACGAGGTCGATGAGTGTGCAGGACGCCTGAACCTCCACGGGTCTGGCAAAGGTTTGCTTGCTCAACTTCTGGCCCGCTGCAGTCTGCAGGATGGGCAAATGGCCGTATTCCGGCATGGCCTGAGCGACCTCCGTGCTGGACAACGCGGCCCAGAGGTCCATTTGCCGGGGCGTGCTGTCCAACAGGTCGGCGCCCCGAATCACCTCCGTGATGCCCTGGTCGCGGTCGTCGACCACCACGGCGAGTTGATACGCCCAATGGCCGTCGGCACGCAGGACCGGAAAATCCCCTATGACGCTGGTGTCGAACGCCTCCTTGCCGCGAAACCGATCCTTCCACGCCCTCCACTCGCCGGACAACCGGTGACGCTCCAACCGCGCTTCGCGGCCCTTCGGCACGCCATCGCGGCAAGTGCCCGGATAGTCGGGCAAGTGAGCCCAGTCCCTTCTTGAACACCCACAGGGGTAGACAAAACCTTTCTGCTTCAGCCCCTCCAGTGCTTCGGCGTAACGGTCATGGCGGGTGGATTGGTAGACCACCTCCTCGTCCCAATGCAGGCCGAAACCCTCCAATGTCCGGAGGATGTCGTCCGCAGCGCCGGGCACTTCCCGAGGCGGATCGAGGTCTTCCATGCGGACGAGCCACCGGCCGCCTGAATGACGGGCGTGGCAAAAGGAACCCACCGCAGCCAGCAGACTGCCGATGTGCAGCCTCCCCGTTGGGGATGGCGCGAAGCGGCCAACGGGGCCACTCCTGGCCATCAGCGGACGAGCTTGCGGTACTTGATCCGCTTCGGGCCGCTGTCCCCGAGGCGCTCCTTGCGGTTGGCCTCGTATTCGGAGTAGGTCCCCTCAAACCAGACGACTTGGCTGTCGCCCTCAAAGGCGAGGATGTGCGTGCAGATCCGATCGAGGAACCAGCGGTCGTGGGAAATGACCACCGCACAGCCGGCGAAGCTCATGATGCCCTCCTCCAGTGCGCGCAACGTGCCGACGTCGATGTCGTTGGTGGGCTCGTCGAGCAGCAACACATTGGCCTCCGTCTTGAGCGTCATGGCCAAATGCAGCCGGTTGCGCTCACCGCCGGACAACACCCCGCACTTCTTCTGCTGGTCGGAACCGGCGAAGTTGAACTTGGACACGTAGGCTCGGGAGTTCACGAGGCTGCCGCCGATATCCAGCTGCTCATTGCCACCGGACACCACTTCCCACACCGTCTTCTCCGGATCGATTTCCTTGTGGCGCTGGTCCACGTAGCCGACCTCGACCGTCTCCCCGAAGGTGACAGTGCCGGCATCCGGCTGCTCCTCGCCCATCATCATGCGGAACAGCGTCGTCTTGCCCGCGCCGTTCGGGCCAATGATGCCCACGATGCCCGCCGGCGGCAGGGAGAAGCTGAGGTTTTCGATGAGCAGCTTCTCGCCAAACGCCTTCTCCAGTCCCTCGACCTCGATGACCTTGTTGCCGAGGCGCGGTCCGTTGGGAATGGGAATCTCGAGGCGGGCTTCCTTTTCCTTGGTGCCCTCGGCGAGCATGGTCTCGTAGTTGTTGAGACGGGCCTTGTTCTTGGCACGGCGTCCCTTGGGATTCTGACGGACCCAATCGAGCTCGCGCTCCAGCTCCTTGCGGCGCTTGGATTCGTGCTTCTCCTCCTGGGCCAGACGCTTGGTCTTCTGGTCGAGCCATTCGGCATAGTTGCCCTTCCAGGGAATGCCCTCACCGCGGTCGAGCTCGAGAATCCAGCCGGCCACGTTGTCGAGGAAGTAGCGGTCGTGCGTGACGCACAGGACGGTGCCCTTGTAGCGCTCCAGGTGCTGCTCGAGCCAGTCGATGGTCTCGGCGTCGAGGTGGTTGGTCGGCTCGTCCAGCAACAGCACGTCGGGCGCCTGAAGCAACAGACGGCACAGGGCCACGCGGCGGCGTTCACCGCCGGAGAGCTCTCCGATCTTCTGGTCGTCCGGCGGACAGCGCAGGGCGTCCATGGCGATGCTCAGCTTGGTGTCGAGCTCCCATGCGTCGAGGGCGTCGATGCGGTCCTGGACGGCTGCTTGACGGTCCATCAACGCCTGCATCTTGTCGGGGTCATTGAGGATTTCCTCCTCCATGAACTTGGCGTTGATCTCCTCGTATTCCTTCAGAACGGCCACGATTTCCTGTGTGCCCTCCTCCACGACCTCGCGGACGGTCTTGTTCTCATCCAACGTCGGCTCCTGGGGCAGGTAGCCCACCGTGTAGCCATCGGCCCAGACGACCTCACCCTGGTATGCCTCGTCGAGGCCAGCGATGATTTTCATGACGGTCGACTTACCGGAACCGTTGGTTCCGATGATGCCAATCTTGGCTCCGTAGTAGAAGGACAGGTAGATGTCCTTCAGGATGTGCTTTCCGGTCGGGGTCGTCTTGTTGACCTTGACCATCGAAAAGATGACCTTCTTGTCGTCGCTCATGGGGTGTGGATTGGGACCGGGAAGGTACTCAGGCCTTCCTCAGGGTCAATTCGGTGATTTCGGGGGGCATGCCAATCCGGCCGGGGAATCCGAGAACCCCGAAACCGCGGTTGACATGCAAATGCTGCTTCCCTTCCGTGTAGAGTCCACCCCAGCGTTTGTAGCGCAGGCGGCTCGGCGAGAATTTGATGCCGAGGCTCGGGATTTCGAGGCCAATCTGCATCCCGTGCGTGTGGCCGGACAGGGTCAACTCCACGGGTGCCTTGCCCCCCATCACCCGCTCCTCCCAGTGGGTCGGATCGTGGCTCAAGAGCACGGTCGGCAGGTGGGTATCCGCTCCGGACAAGGCCTGGTCGAGGTCACCGGTCTGCCGGAATCCCTTGCCCCAGTTCTGGACCCCGGCCAGCAGCAGGGATTCCCCGTTGATGTCCAGGATGCGGTGCGAGTCCATCAACAGGTCGAAGCCCATTTCCCCATGAATGGCGCGAATGCGGGACCGGATGGCCTCGCGTTGCTCGTCGGTTCGGCGGGCGTAGTCGGCGTAATCGTGGTTGCCGAGTATGCTGAATTTGCCGTAGCGGCCATGCAATGCCTTGAACCGCTCAATCCACGGCTCTGCTTCGTCGCTGTGGTCGTTGACCAGATCGCCGGTGAAACACAGGACGTCCGGGTCGAGCGCCTTCACCATGTCGAGGCCTGGCTGCACCGCGTCGAATTGTCCGAGGAAACTCCCCAGGTGGGCATCGGAAATCTGGACAATGCGCAGGCCATCCAAACCAGCGGGCAGATCGGGAACGGGCACGTCGTGCCGCCGAACGTGGTAGCCGCGCCGTCCCCGGGACATGCCGTGGGCAAAGGCGCCCAGCAGCAATCCGGCTGCGGCCTGCCCGGTGACCGTGATGAAGGTCCGCCGCGGCACATCGACGCGGGCGTCCTTGGACGTGAAGGCCCATTGTCCCCAATAGCGCACCGCATCGAGGACTTCGACCCCACAGAGGAACAGCTTCGGGACGACCAGGCTGATGAGCACGGCGTGGGTCAGCAGCAGGTATTGCGGCTGGAATTCACGCCAATGCGGCCACCGGATGAAGTACACGAGGGTCCAAATGAATTGAAGGGCCGTCACGGTTCGCCACCCCCAGCGGATGGCGAGGAAGCGAGGGTTTCCGGACCACATGCGGACCATGCTGCGCCAGGCACCCCATTCGATGAGGGCCACAAACCCCAGCAGGATGGCAGAACTCAGGATGATCCGGGCAATGGACGGCATGCTGCGAAAGTAACTGCAGACAGCCCCTTGGGTTCAGCGTTGGCGAAGGTTGGGGAAAAGACTCACCGCCCCGATTCCCGCAGCGCAGACCGCACGACATCAGCATCGAATCCACCCACGTGCAAGGTGCTGCCCTCGCCCTCGCCCGGATGGAGGTGCAACCAGTGGGACACCTCGCCGGTGGCCGCCACAGCCGCGAGATCATGGGTGGACAGAATGACGGTGCGGCCCTCAGCGCGCAAGCGGTTGAGCTGCAGGAGCACATCCTCCTTTCCGACGACATCCAGGAAGGCTGTGGGCTCGTCGAGAATCAGGACCTGACGGCTCTGGATGGCCGCCCGGGCCACCATAACCCGCTGCGCCATGCCGTCGCTCAGGGTGTCGAGTCGGCGATCGGCCCACCCGGAGATGCCCGCCCGCTCCATGTCCGCCTCCACCCCCTCGGTGTGACCGGACCGTCCACCGGCGCGCAAGGCCAGCAACAGGGTCTCCTTCACGGTGATGCCCGCGTGCCGCGGCGGAGTCGAGGTCACCAACGCCATGCAGGCCGCACGCTCCCTCGGCGACATCGCCACAACCGACTCGCCCCCCAAGGTGACCGCGCCGCGCCGGGCAGTCTGCAGGGCCATGACGGTGTGCAGCAAGGTGGATTTGCCCGCCCCATTGCGCCCGACCACCACCAGGAAATCCCCTGGCGACAGGGTGGCGTCAATCCGCATGTCCGCGAGGTCGGCGTGCACCAGGCCCAGCGCATCGATGGACAAGACTCCGTTGTTCTCTTCCTTCATCGGGCGGGGGAATGGGTGCGGCGCATCAACAGCCACAGAACGACGGGAGCGCCGACCATGCTCAACACGGCATTGAGGGGCACCGCCGTGAACCGCACCGCCCAGTCCGCCATGAGGGCCAGAACGGATCCGGTGAGCATCACGGGCACGAGCAACTGACCGGCGCCGTGTTGCCGATACAGGATGCGCACAAGGTGAGGCGTCGCCAACCCCAGAAAGGCCACGGGGCCGCACCACGCCGTGACAAGGGCGGCCAAGGCGCCCGTGATGGTGAGGATGCCCCAGGTCAGGCCGCGCTCATTGACCCCCATCGACCGGGCTGTGAGGGAGCCGAGGAGCCACATGTCGAGGTCGTCCCGGTGACGGAACACCCAGCCGCCAGCCGCCATCAGCGTCAGCGCCAAAATGCCGTCTCCTGCCCAGTCGGCATGGCCGAAGGAGCCCATGCCCCAGACGACGAACGCCTGCAACGCCCCGGCTTCCGCCCCGGCCTGCAGGATGGTCACCAACGCCCCTGTGAGGTAGCCGATCATCAACCCGAAAATGAGCAGGGCCGACCGAGAGCGGAACCACCCGATGACGGCACCCAGCAGCACCATGACCGCCCACGCTCCCAGCAGGGCGCCGACCACGGTGCCCGTCACGCCCAGCCCAGTCCCGATGGCCATGCCTCCGAGGGACACGAGGGCCACCCCGAGGGTGGAGCCGGACGTCACCCCGAGCACACTCGGTCCGGCCAGCGGATTCTTGAAATAGGTCTGCATGAGCAGACCGGCGAGCCCCAACGCGGATCCAGCCAACACCGCCATGCACAGGCGGGGCAACCGCAAATCCCACAGGATGGTGCCCGCCACGCCGTCGCCGGACAGGAGCGCGGACCACTGCTCCTTCAGGGACAGCGACGCAGGGCCGGAAAACAGGCCGGCCGTGAACAGCACTGCACCGAGGGCCAACAGCCCGATGGATATGCGCCTCGACCGAATCATGGGGCCGTGGGTTTGAAATACACGCCTGACCGGGCGCCCGTGGACGGGTGGAACAGGGCGACGAGGTCTGCGAGCATCACGTGCGGCTCCAGGATGGCCTCGCCGAAGTAGTCCACCTCGGCCGTGTTGCAGTGAAAAGCCAACCGGCCGTCGAAATCAAACCACGGCGCCTCCATCCTGGCCTGCTCCACTGTCCATCCTTCGGGAGCGTATACCACCTTTCCAAAGGCAGCGCATCCTGCGGCAAGAAGCGCACATTGCTCGGTTTCCACCTCGTAATTGGCCCCCACCCTCTCGATGCCCATCCGGCCGGCCTCCATCCCTTGGAAGGCATAGGCTGCTCCGGCATCCTGCAGGAGCCGGGCCACGAGCCCATCCTCACCCGGCGCGGTCCATTTGCCCCCTTTCGAGCTTCCTGTAAACACCACCGGTCTCCCCTCCTCTTCTGCAGCCTGCGATGCGATGCGCTTCGCCTCGAGATAGGCCGCCTCAATGTCCGAGAACGCCGCCTCCGCCGCCTCGATCTGGCCGGTCAGCCAGCCGAAGACTTTGATGAACTCCGCGCGGCCCAATGGATGGCCTTCGGCGTATTCCGCCATCGCCATCACCGGAACCCCCGTCCTGGCCTCCACGCCGAGCATCGGATCGCCGAACGGATACGAGGTCAGCACATCCGCGCCGCTGATGAGCAGCATTTCCTCGTCGAGGCCGGCATCGCCGCCCAGCGGCTTCCGGCTGTCATCCTGCTCTCCGGCCACGCGGTCGAGATACCCCGACGCCACCCATTGGTCCTGTCCCCCAACGGCACGGACGAACGGAACGTGGGTCGTGGACCACGTGGCCACGTTCAACGATGCGGCCGGTGGCAATGCCACGGCGCCATTCGGGCACGCCCCCTCTCCCTCATGGCACCACCGTGTGGTGTCGCCCTCGTGGGCGAGCCACAGAATGGTTCCGCCCCGTTCAAAGCCGAACCCTTTGGCCCAACGGACTGCGCCTTTGCCTGACTCTAGTTGGCGAATCGGGTCATCGACGGTGGTTTCCTCCCTCGAGGTGGTGCTGCACCCGGCGCACGACAGGACCAACCAGCCGAGATAGCCGATGGTCAGGAGATGCCAATGGGGAGGGATGTTCATGATGCCCATGCTGAACGGAGTGAAACCCGAAGCGCACTTCAAAAGTACACGGGGCCGTGGGGCCGTACCTTGTTGGCATCCCGCAATGACCGGACATGCCCGTATCCTCTGAAGACATCGAACTGCAGCGCAGGGTGGACGCGATGAAGCTGAAGCTCTCCGAATTGGACCACAAGGTCCAACAGGCAAAACTGGGCGGCGGCGCCCAGCGCATTGCCAAGGAGCACGCCAAAGGCAAGCTCACCGCCTCCGAACGGCTCGACCTGCTGCTCGACGAGGGCGCGCCTCGGCTCGACATCGGCGGGCTTGCCGGAGACGGCATGTATGCCGACCATGGAGGCTGTCCCGGCGGGGGCTGCCAATTGGTGATCGGCCATGTGTCGGGCGTCCGCTGCATCGTGGTGGCCAATGACGCCACCGTCAAGGCCGGTGCCTGGTTTCCCATCACGGGCAAGAAGCACCTGCGCGCCCAGGAGCTCGCCTTCGAATTGCACCTGCCCATCCTGTACCTCGTGGACAGCGCGGGGGTCTACCTGCCGATGCAGGACGAGATTTTTCCCGACAAGGAGCATTTCGGCCGGATTTTCAGGAACAATGCGAAACTGAGTGCCGCGGGCATTCCCCAGCTGGCCGCCGTCATGGGCAGTTGTGTCGCAGGCGGCGCCTACCTGCCCATCATGAGCGATGAGAGCATCATCGTGCGGGGCACGGGCAGCATCTTTCTCGCCGGTCCCTATCTGGTGCGTGCAGCCATCGGCGAGGATGTCGATGCCGAGAGCCTCGGCGGGGCCGACATGCACGGGAGCATCTCCGGCGTGGTGGATCACGTCGTCGAGAACGACCGGGAGGCCATTGCCCTGTTGCGCGAACTGACGTCCCACCGGGCCAATCGACCGAGTGTCCGGGCCTACGGACGGTCCACCCCGCGCGTGCCGGCGTTGGATGAAGAGCAACTGCTCGGTGTCCTGCCGGAGTCCCGGCGCGAACCCTACGACACGCGCACCTTGCTGCGGGGCCTGCTGGACGGCGGTGAATTCACCGAATTCAAGAAGGAATTCGGGAAGACCCTCATCTGCGCGACGGGGTGCATTGACGGCTGGAAGGTCGGCATGGTGGCCAACCAACGCCTGCTGGTGAAGAGCGCCAAAACCGGAACGCAGTTCGGTGGCGTCATCTACTCCGACAGCGCCGACAAGGCCGCGCGGTTCATCATGAACTGCAACCAGAAGGGCCTGCCCCTCGTGTTCCTGCAGGACGTGACCGGCTTCATGGTCGGATCCAAGAGCGAGCAGGGCGGCATCATCAAGGATGGGGCGAAGCTGGTCAATGCCATGGCCAATTCCACCGTTCCGAAGTTCACCGTGGTGGTGGGCAACAGCTATGGAGCCGGGAACTACGCACTGTGCGGCAAGGCCTACGACCCCAAGCTCATCGTCGCCTGGCCGACTGCAGAGCTCGCCGTCATGGGCGGGGCCCAAGCTGCAGGCGTTCTCCTGCAAATCGAGGTGGCGCGTCGGAAGAAGGCCGGGGAGGACATCTCACCGGAGCGGGAGGCTGCACTGAGGACCGAGATCGAACAGCGCTACGCGGAGCAGGTGTCACCGTATTACGCCGCGGCAAGGCTGTGGGTGGACGCGATCATCGATCCCCGGGCCACGCGCACCTGGATTTCGGAGGGCATCGCCGCCCTTGATGGCGCTCCGCCGGAGCCCCCATTCCGGACCGGGGTCCTGCAAACCTGAGCTCAGGCGCGCTCGCGGCCGGCGAGCTCCTTCCACATCATGCCGAGCAGGGACACCTCGGCATCGGCGTTGCCCCCTTGACGGGCCTCCGCGCCCTGCTTCAATACGAGCATGGCCTCGAGCAGATCGCCCTCGTCCTCGACCCATTCTGGCAAGGCCTCAAACAAGGTCAACGCCTCGACCATCACGGGCATGCCCATTTCGACGCATCGGGTCGCCAAGGCTTTCAGGTGTCCATCGGCAGAGCCCCCGCTTTCCCAAAGACAGGCCAGCAATTCGGGCAGCTGGTCCGCGTTGTCCGGGGCCAATGCAGCGGCCATCAGCGCGTCGCCCGCGCCTTCCAGCTTCAGGCTCCGCAACAGGGCATCCACCTCCCGGCGCACGGCATCCTCGTCGGTCTCGCCCCGCAGGCGGACGAGCTCGGCCACAGTGGACACTTCCCCCTCCTGTTTGACGCGCTTGAGCGCGGCGTCCCTCATTTCCGCCACAGGGGAATGCAATGCTGAATGCAATTCTGCGAGAGCCTTGGCCCGGTCCTTTTCCATGCGGCAAAGGTAGCGGGCGGCTCAGTCCTCCGGCGCCAGCAGGATGCTGCGCAGTTCCGCGAGCATCATCGCCGTGGCGCCCCAGATGAACGGAACCCCCGGAAGGGAGAATCCGGGTGCCACCATCGTCAGGCCATTGCGCCCCCCGACCCTCACCCGCTGGGATTGCAACACCGCGTCGGCCATGAGGTCGATGAGCCGGATGCGGTGGATGGCCCCCACTTCGACCGGATCGAAATCCAAGGCCTCCCCGAGCGTCACATCGGCCAAGTGGGGACGAACGATGAACCGGCTGGGCACGACGTGGACCTCCGTCAGGGCCACGATGTCCGATGTGGGCTGATGGAACGGCTCCAGCCCCAGCTCCTCGCGCCACTCCCGAAGGGCACAGGCCTCGAGGCTTTCGCCCGGCTCCCTCGACCCGCCCGGCAGGGCCATCTGACCGCCATGGACGCCCCCACCGGGCGCGCGTTCGATCAGGACGACCCGACCATCCGGCTCCACGCCGATGAGCACGGCCGCTTCCCGGAAGTCCACTCCCGCCTGCCCCGAGCGCCGGGTGTCCTCCGCAGACGTCCGGCCGTACGGCATGAAGGGGGTGTGGACCTCAGGGCCCGGCAGCACCACTCCCCGGCGCCTCCAATCGGCGATGCGCTGCAGGGCCTGCTTGTCTTCGTGGGTCACGTCCATGGATCTCGTCGGTCTGATGGAATTCAGCCGGCCCTAATTTCGCGCCAGCGTGTTGCAATTGGGTTCAGAACTGTGGTTTCCTCCGGCCGAACACTTCGGCGAGGATGGGCTGGTCGCCATCGGAGGGGACTTGAGTCCGGCCCGGCTCCTGCTCGCCTATGAACGCGGGATCTTCCCCTGGTCCGCCCCCGAGGACCCGCTCCTGTGGTGGTGTCCCGACCCTCGGGCCGTCCTCCAACCGGAAGACGTCAAGGTCTCGAAGAGCATGCGGAATGTCTTGAACCAGGGCCTGTACACGGTCACACTCGATCGGGATTTCGAAGGGGTGATGCGGGGCTGTTCCGACCGCCCTGACGAGGGAACGTGGATCACCGAGGATTTCATCCAGGCCTACCTGAACCTGCACGAACTGGGCTTCGCGCACAGCGTCGAAGCGTGGGATTCCCAAGGCGAGCTGGTTGGCGGTCTGTATGGCGTCTCCCTCGGCTCCCTGTTCTTCGGCGAAAGCATGTTCGCCAAGGCGTCCAATGCCAGCAAGGTGGCCTTCATCATCCTGGCGCGACAACTCCGGACGTGGGGCTTCGATTGGATTGACTGTCAGATCATGAACCCCCACCTGGAGAGTCTGGGCGCCCGTCACATTCCCCGACAGGATTTCCTCGCCGTGCTGTCCGCGTGCCTTGAACAGGACACGCGACGCGGCACATGGGCCTTTCAAGAGACGACACCGTGACGCCGGCTCCCCCACACCACACCAGTGCCCTGCGCCGCCTCCAGATTCGCTGGAGATGGCGTGTGCGCACCCTGATGGGCTGGAAAGTCGAAGGGGCCTTTCCCAACCTGCACGAGCCCCGGCTCATTTTGCTCGGACCGGGATTGAGCCGAACGTCCGGCTGGACCGACTTCATCGAAATGCGGTTCAGTCACCGGTGTCTCTGGTGGTCTCCTGACATGGATGCGCCCGAAAACGGCCATGTGCTCGCCGCCACGGAGGAGCATGACCTGGAGGAATTGCTGAGGTGGGCTTCCAATGCGCCCCTCCAGATCCACCTCGTTCACCGGGATGACCGCCATCGCCGGTTGCGGTGCAACACCGCCATCCACACGGGCCGGCACCTGAACCGTTTGCAGGACTACATCCACCGGATTTACAGCTACTCCGCGGGTTAAGCCTGAGTCAACGCAAGGTTTCCGGAGCGTTGACAACTTGTCCATATCCGACCCGTGAAAAAGTCAGGTTTTTGAGAAGCGTTCCGCTACTTTGCCGTGTGGGCGGAGACCCTTTTTCACCATCACGTAGCCCGATTCTCAACGCCATGGACAAGCACGACCTCATGATTCTGGACATCGTCCAGCAGCACAAGCGCGAACAGCAAGAGCACATCCGACTCGCCACGCTCGAGCGGAATTTCTGGAAGCGGATTGAAGGGGACGTGACCCTCAGCGTCGGCCAGGCGCGCATCGGAGAGCGCATCACTCGCCTCTACCTCGACGGGCTGATCCAGAACAAGAATGGGTACATGCTGACCAAGAAAGGCCGGGAGGCCCTGAGCATGGAGGGAGAGCGACTCGCGCACGTCGCCTGAAGACAGACCCGCACACGAAAAAAGGCCATCCCCATCGGGTGGCCTTTTTTCATGGACGGTCTGCTGCGAACGGACAGGCGAACTCAGTTCTCCTCGAGGATCTCAAGCTTGGGGTACTTCTCTCTCCAGAAGTCCAGTTTGCTTGGGTCACGCACCGTGATGACGGTTCGTCCATCGAGCCTCACCTTGATGTTGGGCTGCAGTTCCTTGGTCTTTTTCTTCTTGGCCATATCGCTTGCTTCAAGTAGACAACAATCAGGAGCGTGATTGGTTGCCCAATGAACGCATCGAGCCGTCAATGGCCAAGCCCTGAGGAATCTATTGTGAAACTTTCAAACCCTGTTGTCCACAGGATTCACCGGAGGTTCACGGCATCCTGTCGGCCCATCAAGCCCGCTGCATTCCGGCTGACCGGAAGCCGAATCCCGCGATGTAGGCGTAGCACACGGCCGGCAGAATCAGCGCCAACCCGAAGCCGGAGGCATCCAACAAGGCCCCGAACAACGGGGGAATGACCGCTCCGCCCACAATGGCCGTGCACAGAATGCCACTGCCCTGGGGCTTGGCATCCCCCAACTGCTCGATGCCCAGCGTGAAGATGGTCGGGAACATGATGGAGTTGCAGAGCCCCACGCCGAGCAGGAGGAGAAGCGCCGAAAGCCCCGCAGTGGATGCGCTGCTGATGACCAAGGCCACGGCGAGGGTCGCGAACACGCCGAGCAGGAAGCCGGGCCTCATGGTTTGCATCAACGCGGCTCCGATGAACCGGCCCACCATGGCGCCTCCCCAATAGAAGGTCAGGAGCACGCCCAGCTTGCCTTTCGGATCCATGTCCATGACGGACTGCCCCTTGATGGCGGCTGCCAGTCCAGCCATCCGCTCGAGAAGCGGACTCGACTGCATCATCTCGTGCACGTTGAGGTGGAGACCATAGTTGACCATGTAGCTGCCCAGCGCCACCTCGGCGCCCACGTAGACGAAGATGCCCAGTGCACCCGCCTTCAAACGGCCATTGGAGAACACATCCGCCAAGGAGCGGTCATCCCCACCGGCATCGTCCAGGATGCGCGGCAAGGCGATTCTGCTGATCACACCCGCCAGAAGCAGGAATGCCAGCGCAAGGACGACAAAGGGCACCTGCACGGCTCCGGCCTCGGCACTCCGGTAGGCCTCCAGCGCATCGGGCGTCAAGGCAGCCTGCTCCGCCCCGGTCATGACCGTATCGGAGAGCAGATAGGTCGCGCTGATGATCGGCGCAATGGTCGTCCCCAACGAATTGAACGCCTGCGCCAAATTCAGGCGGCTGGACGCCCCCTCCTCCGGTCCGAGGACGGAGATGTAGGGGTTGGCGGCCACCTGAAGGATGGTGATGCCCGACGCGACCACGAACAGGGCGAGCAGGAAGAGGGCGAAGAGGCGGGTGGATGCGGCCGGATAGAAAATGAGGGACCCGATGGCGGCGAGGGACAATCCGACCAGGATGCCATTCTTGTATCCGAGTCGCTTGATCAGCCGCCCTCCGGGAATGGAGATGATGCCATACGCCGTGAACCACGCGAATTGGACCAAGCCTGCCTGCAGGTAGGTCAGCTCGAAGACATCCTTGAGGCGAGGAATCAAGGCGTCCACCATCACGGTGATGAACCCCCACATGAAAAAGAGGGACGTCACCGTGATGAACGCCCCTCGGAATCGTTGTCCGTTGGTCATGGCGTACAAAGTACACCGAAGGGGTCAAACGCCCCGATCGAGCCCGATCCGTCAGCGCATCAACTCGAACGTGCCGAGCATCTCCTCGGCATCCGTCCGCGCCCCCTTCCACTTCAGGCGGTAGTTGTACATGCCCGGCGGCGCGTAGTGGTCGCCGCCATTGACATTGCCAATCCAGACCTCGTCCGGATCCTCACTGTGGAAGACGAGTTCACCCCATCGGTTGAAGATGTCCAGCTCGTAGCGCGTCACCTCGGTGATGACCACCTGGAACGCATCGTTGATGCCGTCGTTGTTGGGCGTGAAGGCGTTCGGGATGTAGATCAGGACCGGGCCCTCGACGAGGGTGTAGGCGCTGTCCGTGCAGCCCAGCGCATTGGTGACCGTCAATTGGGCATAGTAGTCCCCCAGGCCGTCATACTCGTGGGTCGGGTTGGGTTCCTCGCTGGTGGCCCCGTCGCCGAAGTTCCAATCGTAATCGCAGGTGGGACACGGAGGCTCCGGCGTCGCAATGAACTCGACCCGAGTGTCGCTCAGGTAGCTGGTGTAGAAGTCGCTATAGATGTACTGGACCTCGACGTTGACCGTTTCGGTCAGGGTCTCGCCACAGATGTCGGTCACGTCCACCGGGTAGCTGAAGGAGTTGCTCGGCGCCACGTATTGGGTCTCGCCGAAGGCCGGAATGCTCGGCCAGCTGTAAACAAAGCCGCCTTCACCGCCTGTGGCCACCGCACTCAAGGACAGAGCCTCACCCCGGCAAATCATCGTGTCGTTGGAGACCGTGAGGGTCATCGGCACATCGGGAATGACCAGCGTGCTGGCGGCCTCATCCTCGCCGCCGCACCCGTCCTGGACTTCCACGAAGATGGGCGTCGTGACAAAGCTCTGGACCGTAATCTGCGGGTCGGACCCGCCGTAGGGCACACCGCCGACCGTCCACTCGTACTCGTATTCACCGGCGCCGGACTCGATGCTCACGGCCACCACCGTGTTGTCGATGCAGGACGCGTTGATGGTGTCCGGGAGGTTCGTCACGAGCGGGGGGTTGTCGATGACAATGGTGGTGCTCGCACTGCCCGAGGATTGGCAGTTGTCGGTCACCTCGACGGCGAAGGTGGTTGGGAGACCGTCATAGTACGTGAAGGTGGCCTCATCGCCAACCGGATTGAAGTTTTGCGTCCAATCGTAGGTGTACACGCCGCTCCCTCCCTCGATCTGGGGCGACATGGAGAACACTTCCGTGCAGGGACCGATGAGGGTGTCGGGAAGGGTCACGATCAGCGGCGGGCTCACCACCACGATCTCGGTGTTGACGGTCACGAATTGGCCGCAGCCATCGCTGACTTCCAGGGTCACCGACATGTCCTGGTCCGTGGTCCAGTTGAGGGTCTCCGAGAAGCCGAGGAAGGAGAAGCCCTCGAGCCACCCCCAATTGTAGAATGGCTGACCACCGGACCAATCCGGCGTGATGCTGAACGGCACGTTGCAGCTCACCTCGTATTCGTCTTCGAGGTCGACGATCAACTCCGGCACGTCGATGCTCACGTTGATCATGGAGGTGGCAGTCAAGCCGCAGGCGTCCTCCACGGTGACGTGGACTTCCGTGGCGTTGTTCCACGTGCTCACGAACAGGCTGTTGCCATAGCCGAAGGCGGGCATGCCGTCCTGGAATTCCCAGGAGTACGTGTAGGGCGGATTGCCTCCGTCTCCGTTGGCGAAGACTTCAGCAAATCCGTTGCAATCGAGCACGAGGTCGCCGCCCTGGATGTCGACGGTGAGTTCCGGGTACTCTTCCACCACGATGTTGAACAGGCCGTCATCGCTGGGCATGCCACAGGTGTCGCTGACGACCACGATGCATTCGAACGACC
>JBMYZR010000043.1:0-20178 GCA_049610565.1 Flavobacteriales bacterium
TCGTCGTCGCAGATTCCGTCTTCATCGGCGTCGGCCAAGCAGTTGCCGTCACAGTCGAGGCCGGGATCGGCGTAGGTGCAGGACCCGTCGTCGTCGGTGGCGTCGTCGCTGTAGTTGCAGGCCATGTCGTCGGTGCAGCCGGGGATTTCATCGTCGTCGCAGATTCCGTCCCCATCGGCGTCAGCCAGGCAGTTGCCGTCACAGTCGAGGCCGGCCCCGGCGTAGGTGCAGGATCCGTCGTCGTCGGTGGCTGTCATGTCGTAGTTGCAGGCCATGACGTCAGTACAACCCGGCACTTCATCGTCGTCGCAGATTCCGTCCCCATCGGCATCAGCAAGACAAACCCCGTCGCAGTCCACTGAGTTGTCGGGGTACCCGACTGGATAGGTGCAGGAGTCGTCATCGTTGTTGGCTTCGGGATCGAAGTTGCAGGCGTTGGCATCCGTGCAGCCGTCGATCAGGGCAGGACAGCCGAGGCAGAAGGTGTCCCGGAATTCATTGCTGCCATCGCCGTTGATGAAGAACTGGATGTAGAGTTGACCGTCAAGTTCTCCTGTGGTGGTGAACTGGCCGATGAGGACCTTGAGGTCGTCTCCGGCCACGCCATTGGCATCGCCATTCAGGGCATACCAAGCACCGCCGATCACATCGTCGATGGCGAGGTTGCCTCCGGGCAGGCCACCACCCGGATCGAAGTTGGTGAACCAAGGGTTGGCCGTGGATTGGACCGTGCTGACGTTGGCCTCGCCGGCCAGCGCGTTGGGGGAGCCTTCCAAACCAATCGTCACCCAGCTGTCATACGCCAAATCGGGATAGACCGGAAACAGCAAGCTTTGGATGCCATTCGGCACACCCGCACCCAACGGGGAGTGATAGAAGGGAGCCGTGGAGTTGATGTAGGTAGGGTTGACGGCATCACCGGAGACGGAGGACACGAAGTCGTCGTCGTTCACCGTGGTGGCGTAGATCCGGGTGGTGCTGTACCCGGTGAGGTCCGTGGCCCCGAGTGCGCCGACCAGCAGACCGATGTCCTCGGTGACGGTTTCGACCTCAATGCCGTATTGCTGGGCGTGAAGGGAGGGGGAGAAAGGGAAGCAGAGCAACAGGGCCAAAGTGGCTGTCGACAGGCGAAATCGATTGGGCATGGAAATAAGTTGAGACCTGTAAATTCTGTCAAATCCCCCGATTCCGGAACGACGTTTACGAATTTCTCATGACCCTCGATGAACGGGTTTTGAACAGGGCGGGCGCAGGGGCGTTGTCCCCCAGTAACCGCTCTGACTCCGCACGTTATCTTCGCCGCCCATGCGCAACATCGTCCTCTTCGGCCCTCCGGGGGCAGGCAAAGGCACCCAGAGTGCCCTGCTCGTCGACCATTTCGGCTTCGTCCATTTGTCCACCGGGGACATTTTCCGCGCCAACATCAAGGGGCAGACGGAATTGGGCACACTGGCCAAGTCCTACATGGACCAGGGCAAATTGGTGCCGGACGACGTGACGATTCGGATGCTGGAGGAATCGGCCAATGGCCACCCGGACGCGTCGGGCTTCATCTTTGATGGATTCCCGCGGACCACGGCGCAGGCCGAGGCGCTGGACCAGTTCCTCGAAGGCAAGGGGCAGTCCATCTCCGGCATGCTTGCTCTGGAGGTGGAGGAGGATGAACTCCGGGATCGCCTCGCCAAGCGGGCGGAGACGAGCGGGCGGGCAGACGATGCCGATCCCGCCGTGATCCAGAAGCGCATTGACGTCTACAACGCGGAGACGGCCCCCGTGGCCGAACACTACCGCGGTCAGGACAAGTACCACGGCATTGCGGGCATGGGGTCCATCGAGGACATCTTCGCCCGACTGCGGGACGCCATCGACGGCTTGGCCTGATTTCCGGGACGGACGGTTCCCATCGCCATGGCCAACCAGAACTTCGTTGACTACGTGAAGCTCTGCTGCCGCTCCGGAAAGGGCGGGGCAGGCAGTACGCACATGCACCGCGACCGCACCACGGCCAAGGGCGGGCCAGATGGAGGAGACGGCGGCCGAGGCGGCCATGTGATCCTCCGTGGCAATGCCCAGCATTGGACCCTGCTCCACCTCAAATACCGGAAGCACGTGCTCGCCGGCCATGGAGACCCCGGCAGCGGCAACCGGAAGCACGGGGCGGACGGCCGCGATGAGGTGTTGGATGTGCCCATCGGGACGGTCGTCCGGGATGCCGAGACCCAAGAGGTGGTCGGCGAGATCACGCAGGATGGGCAGGAGTGGGTCATGGTGCCGGGGGGACGCGGTGGCCGCGGCAACGACCACTTCAAGTCGCCCACGAACCAGACGCCGCGGTATGCGCAGCCCGGAGAAGACGGCCAGGAGCTGTGGCGCATCCTCGAGCTCAAGTTGCTCGCCGATGTGGGCCTCGTTGGGTTTCCCAATGCCGGCAAATCGACCCTCCTGAGCGTGGTGTCGGCGGCCAAGCCTGAAATCGCCGACTATCCGTTCACGACCCTTCGCCCCAACTTGGGCATGGTGGCCTACCGCAACAACCGCAGCTTCGTGATGGCGGACATTCCCGGGATCATCGAGGGCGCGCACGAAGGGAAGGGGCTCGGTTTGCGTTTCCTCCGCCACATCGAGCGCAATTCGGTGCTCCTCTTCATGGTGCCGGCGGATGCGGACGACATCCCGGAAGCCTACCGGATTCTGTTGGGGGAGCTGGAGCAATACAACCCCGAGCTGCTCGGAAAGGACCGCGTCCTCGCCATTTCCAAATGCGACCTGCTCGATGCCGAGTTGCGCGAAGAAGTGAGCGCCACCATGGGGGACCTTCAGCACCACTACTTCAGCGCGGTCACGGGCGAGGGGGTGGATGGGCTGAAAGACCGGCTTTGGAAGGCCATCCAGACGGGTGGTGAGTGAGTCCGTCGTCGTCGGTACCTTCGCGCGGCACCATCAACCTCATGGGACAACGACTCGCGCTTGAAACCGGTGATGACCTTCGCAAGGTCGCCCTCCACGATTACCAACTCGCCTGCATCAGCCGGGAAGCCTCGCTTCTCGGGCGAAAGGAAGTCCTGACGGGCAAGGCCAAATTCGGCATCTTCGGAGACGGCAAGGAGGTCGCGCAGCTCGCGCTCGCCCGGCAGTTCAAGCCCGGCGATTTCCGGAGTGGCTACTACCGGGACCAGACCTTGATGATGGCCGCCGGCCTTCTGTCGGTCCAGGAATACTTCGCCCAACTCTACGCGGACACCGACGCCACGCGGGAGCCCATGACAGCAGGCCGGCAGATGAACGGCCACTTCGGGTCGGCCACCGTCGGTCCGGACGGAGAATTCCTCAACCTGACCAAGCAGCCGAACAGTTCCATTGATCTGTCGCCCACGGCCAGCCAGATGCCCCGCCTTCTGGGATTGGCGCACGCCAGCAAGCACTACCGCGCGCTCGGCAAGTGGATGAAGAAGGAGGGCTTCAAGACCAAGGCGTTCTCCCACGGCGGGGACGAAGTGGCCTTCGGCACCATCGGCGATGCGTCCACCAGCGAGGGCATGTTCTGGGAAACCATGAACGCCGCCGCGGTGCTGGAGGTCCCGCTCTGCATGAGCGTGTGGGACGATGGCTATGGCATCTCCGTACCCAAGAAATACCAGACCGCCCGCGAAAGCATTTCCCAGGCGTTGGCCGGCATGGCTTATGGTTCTGAACCGGGTGGATTGGGCGATGGCGGCGTGGCCCTTGCGGAAGGGGAGGCCGAGCTTCCCGGAGGGGGCATCGTGATCTTCAAGGTGCGGGCATGGGATTACCCGGCCCTCCTGTTGACGTATGAGCGCGCCGTGCGGGTGTGCCGCGAGCGGCATGTGCCCGTGTTGGTTCACGTGGAGGAATGCACCCAGCCCCAAGGACACAGCACGAGCGGTTCGCACGAGCGGTACAAGACGCCGGAGCGCCTGGCTTGGGCGGAGGAGTTTGACTGCATCCGCCAACTTGGGCGCTTCCTCGTGATGGAGGGGGCGGCGACCGAGGCGGAGTTGGAGGCCATCCGGGCCGAAGCCAAGAAGGCCGTGCGTCTGGAACAGAAGGCCGCTTGGCAGGCCGTGCGGACGGCGTTGGACGGAGAGCGGGACACGGCGGTGGAGTTGCTCCGGTCCGTGGCCGGCTGCGAGGCCGCGGCGGATGCGTTGGCCAAGGCCATGGATCCGATTCGGCGGGACGTTCACTCTGCGGTCAGGCAGGCTTTGCATGCGACGGCGGGTTCGCCCTCGGACTCCAGGACGGCCTTGAAGCGGTGGCTGGAGGTGCAGCAGGCGCGGTGCGCCGAGCTGTTCGGTGGCGGGCTGCACGCTGGCGGTGGACAGGATGCCCTCGCGGTTGAGCCGGTTCCGGCCCAGCTCGACGGCGGGGAACAGGTCGATGGCCGCATTGTGCTGCGCGAGAACTTCAAGGCCCTCTTTGAGCGCCATCCGGAGCTGCTCACGTTTGGAGAAGACACAGGAAAAATCGGCGGGGTCAACCAGGCCATGGAGGGCATGCAGGAGGCCTTTGGTGAGGACCGTGTGTCCGACACCGGCATCCGGGAGTGCACCATCATCGGCCAGGGCATCGGTCTCGCCATGCGGGGGCTGCGGCCCATTGCGGAGATCCAGTATCTCGACTACCTCTATTACGCCCTGCAGATCATGCGGGACGACCTGGCCACGATCCACTACCGCAGTGCTGGCACCCAACGGGCCCCGTTGATCGTCCGCACCCGGGGGCACCGCCTCGAGGGCATTTGGCACGCGGGAAGTCCCATGGGGGCGATCATCCACAGCATCCGGGGCATGCACGTCTGTGTGCCGCGCAACATGACCGAGGCGGCGGGGATGTACAATACGCTCATGGCGGCCGGAGAACCCGCCCTCGTGGTGGAATGCCTGAACGGATACCGGTCCAAGGAAACGCTGCCGACCAACCTCGGCGAATTCCGGGTGCCGCTCGGTGTGCCCGAGGTCCTGCGGGAAGGCGACGACCTGACCATCGTGTCGTACGGCAGTACGCTGAACCTGTGCGCTGTGGCGGCAGAACGGTTGGCCGACCTCGGAGTGGAGGTCGAGCTGGTGGACGTGCGGACCCTGCTTCCGTTTGACCGGACCGGCGCCATTGCGGCCAGTGTGGCCAAGACCCACCGGGTGCTCTTCGTCGACGAGGATGTGCCGGGGGGTGCCTCCGCGTACATGCTGGAGCGCACGCTGTCCAACAGCGACCTCTGGGTCCACTTGGATGCCGCGCCCCAGACCCTGTCGGCGGCGCCGCATTTGCCGGCCTACGGCACGGATGGGGACTATTTCTCCAAGCCTTCCGTGGAGGACATCGTGGAGCGTGCCCACGCCATGGTGGCGGAGGACGATCCGGCCCATTACCCCGACCTGGTCTGACCGTGGAGGTCATCGAATTCCACCTCCGCACGGACATCATCGACTTGCTGCAGTTGCTCAAGGCGACGGGGCTCTGTGCCACGGGTGGCGAAGCGAAATGGGCGGTGGAGGAAGAGCGGGTCCGGGTCAACGGCGAAGTGGAACTTCGAAAGCGCAGGAAACTCCGGGTGGGGGACGTCGTGGAGTTGGATGGTCAATTTCGCGTGGACATCCTGGCGCCCTGAGCGACGGGTTTTCGTCGCATATTGCCGTGCTCCACAACCGTGTCGTGGGGACACCCAAGATTCGCCAATTCATGTGCCGATTGACCTTTCGCCTGACGGGCTTCCTGTTGTTGTTCTGTGCCTTCGGCTCTCTCGATGCCCAAACCGTCATCCGGGGACAGGTGGTCGATGGTGAAACGGGGGATGCCGTGTTTGCAGCAGGCGTCCTCGTTCAGGGCAGCACCACGGGCACCAGCACCGACTTCGATGGCCGGTTCCGGCTCGAAGTGGCCTCGTTGCCCGTCACGCTCAACGTCAGCTTCATCGGATACGCCACCTTGGCCATCGACGTCCGGGACGCCTCCAAGGAAGTCCGCGCCGTGCTGCAGCCTGATGCCGTCCTCATGGAGGAGGCTGAGGTTGTGGGGTCGCGGATCGACGAGCGCCAGAAGCAAGGTCCGCTGACGGTGGAAAGCATGGACGTGCTGGCCATCAAGGAGGCGCCAAGCGGCAATTTCTACGAAGGCCTCGGCAACTTGAAGGGGGTGGACCTCACGAGCGCCTCACTCGGTTTCAAGATCATCAATACCCGCGGTTTCAACAGCACATCGCCTGTGCGCTCCCTGCAACTCATTGATGGGGTGGACAACCAGAGCCCGGGATTGAACTTCTCCCTCGGCAACTTCCTCGGCGCGCCGGAGCTCGACGTCATGAAGGTGGACATCGTGGCCGGTGCAAGCAGTGCGTTCTACGGACCGGGTGCATTCAATGGCGTGGTGTCGATGGAGACCAAGTCGCCGTTCCGCTTTCCGGGCGTGAGCGTCAGCGCCAAGGCCGGTGAGCGCAACCTGACCGAGATGGGCTTCCGGTACGCCGACTACATCACCGACAAGGAGGACAACCCGGTGCTGGGCTTCAAGGTCAACGCCTTCCGCTTCAGTGCAGACGACTGGGTGGCCGACAACTACAACCCGGTGGACGGGGCCAACGACGGAGCGGACAACCCCGGGGGATTCGATGCGGTCAACATTTATGGGGACGAGTACCGGACCGTCTTCGATTACAGCGGGGACAACAGTTCCAATGCGCGCGGCCTGGGCAGCTTCTACCGGACGGGATACCGGGAGATTGACCTGGTCGACTACGGCACGGAGAACCTGAAGGTGAGCACTGCGCTCCACCTGCGCCTTCAGCCGGAGAAGACCTATGAATCCGCTGAGTTGGTCTACGGCTTCAACAGCGGATTCGGCACCACGGTCTACCAGGGAGACAACCGGTTCTCGCTGCGCGACATCGAATTCTACCAGCACAAGATTCAGCTGTCCAAGCCGGGCAAGTGGTTCGTTCGGGCCTACCGGACCAGCGAGGACGCCGGCAACAGCTATGACCCGTACGCCACGGCATTGCGCCTGCAGGAAGAGAGCCGGAGCGACTACAGCCACTCCAAGGTGTACTATCGGTACTGGGTCGACAGCATCGTGCCGGGCATCAACCAGAGCTATCCCGAGCTGGAGCAGATCGGGGTGGACCCGAACTACGGTTTCCCGATTTTCGGCTACCCCGAAGGCGCCGTCGATGGCTGGTACGCGGAGTATGCGGACTCGCTGGCGTTCTGGCATCAGCAGGTCACGAATTGGGCCAACAACGGAACGGCAGGCCTGCCCGACGTCGCGCAGGACCCGCTCGGCTACCTCGCTCCGGGAACTCCGGAGTTCGAGGCGGAATTCAACCGTTTGGTGGCGGCCAAGAACAACGAAGAGGAGGGGGGCACCCGGTTCTATGACCGATCGAGCCTCATCCACGCCCACGCCGAGCGCATGTTCGATGTGGACGGCCTCGAGGAGCTGCGGGTCGGTGCCAATTTCCGGCGGTACACCCCGGACAGTGACGGCACCATCTTCAGTGACACTTCAGGTGTGGTGATCACCAACCAGGAAGTCGGATTCTATGCCGGTGCGCGCAAGCGGTTTGCGGAAGACAAGGTCATCACCACTGCGACGATCCGGGCGGACAAGAACCAGAACTTCGATTGGGTCTTCTCGCCGGCGGCATCCCTGGTATGGAAGCCCCGGGAGCAGGATTATTTCCGGGTCAGTTTCTCCAGCGCGTTGCGCAACCCCACGTTGGCGGACCAGTACCTCTTCCTCGATGTTGGACCGGCCACCCTGGTGGGCAACCTCGAAGGGCGGGACAGCCTCGTGACGCTGTCGAGCTTCATCGACTACCGGGAAAGCATCTCGGCCACCAACGGACTGCCGTTCGGCAACCTCGATACGATGCAGTACTTCAACATCGCGCCGTTGCGGCCCGAGCAGGTGCGGTCGATCGAGGTGGGCTACCGGACGACCCTGTGGGACCGGCTCTACCTCGATGGAAGCTGGTACTACAGCCAGTACAACCACTTCATCGGCTACAACATCGGTCTGGATGTGCTCTTCCAGAACCCCAATTTCCCGGATGCGGTCACCGGTGTGGATGTCTTCCGGTATGCGGCGAACTCCATCAACACGGTCCGCACCACCGGTGCGTCCATCGGGGCCAACTGGTATGTGGGCGACCACTGGATGGTGTCCGGCAACTACAGCTGGAACCGGTTGGTGAAGACGGATGAGGACGACCCCATCATTCCGGCCTTCAACACGCCTGAGCACAAGTACAATCTGGGCGTCAGCACCCGTGACCTTCGGTTGCGGGAAGCGAGCACATGGGGATTCGGCGTGAATTATAAGTGGGTGCAGGGGTTCGTCTTCGAAGGGTCTCCCCAGTTCACCGGATTGGTGCCCACGTTTGACCTGCTCGACATCCAGGCCAATGCGCGCATCGATGCGCTCAACCTGACGGTCAAGGCGGGTGCTTCGAATGTGCTGGAAAACCTGCACATCGAGACGTATGGCGGTCCCACTGTGGGGCGATTGGCCTACCTCAGCCTGCTGTTCGAGGTGGACACGCGGAACTGATTCCGCTCCGTCATTTCGACGTTTACAAATTTCTTTTTCGGGCTTGACGATGGGCAGTGTGTAATTCGTACACCTTTCTTGGCGACTTGCCTATCTTGTCCATTCAACCTAGGGACCAAATCATGAAGCAAACCTGTCTCCTGATGGCGGCCTTCGCCATCTTCCTGACTGCCGGTGCTCAAACGCGCTACCTCGATGAGGTGTTCAGCGATGTCACCGTCACTTCCGACATCCAGTACGGAACCAATGTTACCGTCATCACCGCCCTGCAAGGCCTTCCGCCTGCTGAGCAGCCGCTGGTGCTTGACCTCTACGAACCCACCGGTGACACCGAGACCGAGCGTCCGCTGTTGCTGTACTTCCACACCGGAAACTTCCTGCCCATCTACGTGAACGGAAGCCCGCAAGGAACCAAGACGGACAGCACGGCTGTGGAGATCTGCACCCGCTACGCCAAGATGGGCTACGTGGTGGCCAGCGTGGATTACCGTGTCGGATGGAACCCGACGGCTGCGACGCAGTCCGAGCGGACCCTCCAGTTGATTCAAGCGGCTTACCGGGGTGTCCAGGACAGCCGTACGGCCGTTCGCTACTTCCGCAAGTCTGCGGCTGAGGACAGCAACCCCTATGGCATCGACACGGACAAGATCGGCATGATCGGAGAGGGCACCGGTGGTTACATCACCCTTGCTGCGGCTGGCATCTCCAATTACACCGACATCATCTTCGACGACATGGGTGCGCCCATCTCGAAGTTCTTCTACGATCCGGGCGATGGGTCTTCCATCCCGATGGTGGTGGAGGCCATCCACGGAGACCCTGAGGCCATCACCGAAGGCTACGCGCCTGCCGGCATCTTCGGTCCGGACCCGGTTCAGCTCTGCATCGCCAACCACGTGGGATACAGCTCCGAGTTCGACTTCCAGATGAACCTGGGTGGCGCCATGGGTGACCTGAACTGGCTTGACGAGGGAGACATTCCCATGGTCAGCGTTCAGTGCCCTCACGACCCCTTCGCTCCTTATGAGACGGCGGTCCTGATCGTTCCGACCACCAACGAGCCTGTGGTGGAGGTGAGCGGTGCCTACGATGTCCACGAGGAGATCAATGGGTACGCCACCAACAACAACGCCGTGTTCGCTGATGCGGACATCGAGGATCCCCACTCTGCCGTGAACAACGGTTGGGACGGCCTCTTCCCGGTCTTCAACAGCTACGTGGACGGTGTTCCGACCGAGCCTTTCGACAGCTCCCCTTGGCAGTGGTTCAATGAGGACGTCGTGGCCGGCGTGGACGCCGCGCAGGGCACCAACATTCTCGCCACCCAGCTTTCTCTGAACCCGACGATGAGTGAGGCTGAAGCCATGTTCTGGATCGACCAGATCATGGACTACAACACGCCCCGCATGGGCCTCGCCCTCGGTACGCTCACCGAAGGCCAGATCAACAGCCAAGGCGTCCGCTACATCGACGAGGTGTTCGCCGATGTTCAGGTCACTGAAGGTGTGGTCTACGGAAACAACGTGTCCGTCATCCCCGCCCTGCAGGGTGGTGCGCCGGCGGCGGAGGATCTCCTCTGCGACATCTACGAGCCGGTTGGCGATACGCAGACGGACCGCCCGCTGATTCTCTACTTCCACACTGGAAACTTCCTGCCGCAGTATGTGAACGGAAGCGCTGTCGGAAACCGCACGGACTCTTGTGCTGTGGCCATCTGTACCGAATTCGCCAAGAAGGGATACGTTGTCGCCAGCTGCGACTACCGTCTCGGTTGGAACCCGACGGCTGCCACGCAGTCCGAGCGGACCCTCCAGTTGATTCAGGCCGCCTACCGCGGTGTTCAGGACAGCCGCACGGCCGTCCGTTACTTCCGGAAGTCCATCGCGGAGGACGGCAACCCGCACGGGGTGGCCACCGACAAGATTGCCATGTTCGGTGAGGGCACCGGTGGTTACATCACCCTCGCGTCCGCCGGCATTTCCGGCTACAACGACATCATCTTCGATGACGGAGGTGCGCCCATCACGAAGTTCTTCTACGATCCGGGCGACGGTTCTTCCATCCCGATGGTCATCGAGGCCATCCACGGTAACCCGGAAGCCACCTCGGACGGCTTCGCTCCGGCTGATTTGGGCGGCTTCCCGCTCTGCATCGCCAACCACGTGGGCTACAGCTCCGAGTTCAACTTCCAGATGAACATGGGCGGAGCGCTCGGCGACCTGAACTGGCTCGACGAAGGCGACGTCCCGACGGTGAGCTTCCAGGGTCCGCACGACCAGTTTGCCCCCTACACCACGGGTGTGCTCATCGTTCCCACGACCAACGAGCCGGTCGTGGAAGTGAGCGGTGCGTACGACATCCACTCCGAGATCAACGGGTACGCCACGAACAACAACGCGGTCTTCGCCGAAATCGGCCTGCCGGATCCTGCTGTCGCCTTCGGCAACCAGGGTTGGGATGGTCTCTACCCCGTTCTCAACAACTACGTGGACGGTGCTCCGACCGAGCCGTTTGACGGTGCCCCCTGGCAGTGGTGGGACGTGGCGACGACCGAATTTGTCGACGGCCTCAACGGCACGAACATCGCCGCCACCCAGCTCACGCTGAACCCGACGATGGGTCCGGCCGAGGCGGCCTACTGGATCGACGAGATTGCTGCCTACACGGCGCCGCGTCTGGCGGTGAGCATCGGCGTGGCCGAGCTTGGCCCCGGCTGTACGGACGATGCCGCGTGCAACTACAGCGCGCTGGCCACCACCGACGACGGCTCCTGTGAGTATGCCGACGAAGGCTTCGACTGCGATGGCAACTCCCTCATCGTCCCCGGCTGTACCGACGTGATTGCTTGCAACTACGACGGATTCGCCACGGAGGACGACGGTTCCTGTGACTACATGAACACCACGCTCCCGACGGGTGCGGACAATGTGTGGCTGGTGGGCCTGACCCTCAGCGGCACCGAGAACGAGCCTCTGGCCGGCGGTTGTGAGGCCGACGGTGGTGTGAACCCCAACGTCGCCGTGAACGGCGTGTTCCTCGGTGATGGCACCGGCGGACCGCTCGTCATGTCCAACGTGACCGATCCGACGGGTGGCCTCCTCGCTGACCTCGTGATCCTGGCCAGCGCCACTCCGGTGGGCATGTGCGGTGGACAGTTCACGGTGAACCTCCTCGGCAACATCCTGACCCTCGCTGAGACGGATGGGGTCTGGCGCACCATCGTGCCGGTCCTCGGGCCGCAGTACCTCTGGGCTGCTCCGCTCTCCAGCTTCACGCCGGGTTGTGGTGATCCCACGGCTTGCGGCTTCACCAGCCCCTGTGACATCAGCCTGCTCTGCGATTACACCGACACCGACACCGACGGCCTGCTCGACTGCCAGGAGGTGCCTGGCTGTGACGACCCCACCGCGGACAACTACAACCCCGATGCCACCGATCCCGGACCGTGCAACTACAACGGTTGTGTCAATCCCGCGGCCACCAACTTCGACAGCGACGCCAACACCGACGATGGTTCCTGTCAGTTCGAGGTGGTGTTCCGCGTGAACGCGTCCAACATCGAGGTGGCCGGCTTCATTGACATCGCCGGTTCCTTCAACGGTTGGGGTGACCCGGCTACGGTGATGACCGAGATGGGATACGGAGTGTGGCAAGCCACGCTGATCCTCGGCGTGGGCGACTACCAGTTCAAGTACCGCAACGGTGGGGATTGGGAGTCCATCTCTGGCGCCTGCGTGGAAGGTGGATACAGCGACCGCCAACTGAGCGTGGTCGATGCACCGCTCATCCTCGACGCCGTGTGCTACGGCGAGTGCGACCTCTGCAGTGGATGTACCGATCCGTTCGCCACGGGCTACAGCCCCTTCGCCGGCATGGACGATGGCAGCTGTGGTGGCCCCGTGGTGGAAGGCTGCACCTATGCGGATGCAGACAATTACAACCCGGCTGCGTCCGTGGATGATGGCTCTTGCGAAATCTCCGGAACGAGCCCCTGTCCGACCGACTTGGACGGAGACGGTGCCACGGCTGTGGGTGACCTGCTTCTCCTGCTCGGTTCCTTCGGACAGCCCTGCGAGTGATTCATTCTCACAGATGACATTGGAAAGGCGCCCCTCGGGGCGCCTTTCTTTTTGCGCCGACAAAGGGAACAGGGGCGGGGGTGAGCTGGGGGTCGGAGCGGTCAGCAGATGGTGCAGCTTGCCCGTGTCGGGTTGGCATGGAGGTGCTGCCCGACGGCTTCTAGGTTTTGGTTACGGGAGGCCGTTCGAAACGTCGGACGGCCTCCTCATTTCCAACCGGTTCCTGTGTCACCTTTGGTTCATGAGTTGGCACAAGGATGCATCGATGCTGCTGTTGCGCGTGGGCGCAGGCGGCCTCATGGTGCCCCACGGCTGGGGCAAGTTGGAACGGTTGCGCACCGGCCTCGCCGCGGGGGAGGTGAAGTTCTACGACTGGATGGGCCTCGGCACGGAGGTGTCGCTGGGACTGGCCGTGTTGGGCGAGTTGGTGGCGCCCGCGTTCATCGTGCTTGGACTCTTCACCCGGTGGATGTCCGTCCCGGCCGCCATCACCATGGCGGTGGCGGCATTTGGCGCTCATGCCGGAGATCCGCTGAGCGATAAGGAGCATGCGCTGCTGTTCCTCGTGCCGTTTCTGGTGCTCGCCCTGATGGGGGGAGGGCGTTACAGCCTCGATCACCGCATCGGACGGCCCAAGTAAGCGGGGCGGGAATCAGCCGAGCGCGTCGAGCTGGGCCTGCAGCACCTCGATCTTGGCGAGGGCATCGGCCTCCTTGGCGCGTTCCGAGGCGACCACCTGTTCCGGGGCGCCGTTGACGAACTTCTCGTTGCCGAGCTTCTTGCGCACGATGTTCAGGAAGCCCTGCTGGTACTCGAGGTCCTTGCGGATCTTGTCCTTTTCGGCTTCCAGGTCGACGGCGTCGCCGGCCGGGATGAAGAACTCGTGCGTCTCCACGACGAAGCCAAAGGCACCGGTGACCTTGTCGGACACGCGTTCCACACCCGTGACGTTGCACAGGTGGCAAACGACGCTTTCGAGGTCGGCGGGGTAGGGCTTGCCCTCGGTGTCGACGATGACCTTGAGGTCGAGGGCCTGCTTGTTGGGGATGTGGCCCTTCTGGCGGATGCCCCGGACTTCGGCCACGATGCGGGTGGTCTGATCGAAGTCTGCGAGGAGCGGACCGTCGACGGCCTCTCCCGAACGCGTCGGGAACGGCGAGGTGCAGAGCAGCGTGCCTTCCGGTCGGTCCTGCAACAGGCTGTAGACTTCCTCGGTGAGGAAGGGCATGAAGGGGTGCAGCAGGGACAACATGCGCTCGAAGAGCCGCACCGTGGCGTCGTAGGTGGCCCGGTCGCACGGCTCACCGTAGGTCGGCTTGGCGAGCTCGAGGTACCAGGAACAGAAGTCGTCCCAGATGTGCTTGTAGGTGGCCATGAGGGCCTCGCTCAGGCGGAATTCGGCGAAGCTCTGTTCGATGTCGGCCAGCACCTGTTCGGAGCGGGCTTCGAACCACCGGATGCCGGCGGCCGCGTGGTCAGGTTGGGCAGCGGTGTCGCTGACTTCCCATCCCTTGACGAGGCGGAAGGCGTTCCAGATCTTGTTGGAGAAGTTGCGTCCCTGCTCGCAGAGGCTCTCGTCGAACGGCAGGTCGTTGCCGGCCGGTGAGGTCAGCAGCATGCCGACGCGAACCCCGTCCGCTCCGTATTGCTGCATGAGCTCAATGGGGTCGGGGCTGTTGCCGAGCGACTTGGACATTTTCCGGCCTTGCTTGTCCCGGACGATGCCGGTGTAGTACACGTTGCGGAACGGCGGGGCCTGGCGGTACTCGTAACCGGCGATGATCATCCGGGCGACCCAGAAGAACATGATCTCCGGGGCGGTGACCAGGTCGTTGGTGGGGTAGTAGTAATCGACCTCTTCCTTGGTGTAGAAGCCGTCGAAGACGCTGATGGGCCAAAGCCAGGAGCTGAACCAGGTGTCGAGGACGTCCTCGTCCTGGCGCAGGTCGGCCGGGGTGATGGTGCGGCCGGCGGCCTCCGTGGCCATGGCAGCGGCGGTGTCGGCATCGGCGGCGACCACATACTTCGCCTCGGCAGAGGTGGGCTCTCCCTCATAATACCACGCCGGGATCCGGTGGCCCCACCACAATTGGCGGGAGATGCACCAGTCCTTGACGTTCTCCATCCAGTTGCGGTAGCTGTTCTTGAATTTGGCCGGGTGGAACTGGATGGTGTCGTCCATCACGTGGTCGAGGGCGGGCTTGGCCAGTTCTTCCATGGCGACGAACCACTGCATGGAGAGGCGCGGCTCGATGATGGCGCCGGTGCGCTCGGAGCGGCCCACCTTGTTGGGGTGGTCCTCCACCTTGACGAGGTGGCCGGCCGCGTCGAGTGCCGCCGTGAACGTCTTGCGGGCCTCAAACCGGTCCTGTCCCTCGAATTCTCCGCCGACCGCGTTGACCGTGCCGTCGGGGTTGAGCATGTCGATGACCTCGAGGTTGTGCTTCTGGCCGAGCTCGTGGTCGTTGGGGTCGTGAGCGGGGGTCACCTTGAGGCAACCGGTGCCGAACTCGCGGTCGACGTAGTCGTCGAGGATGATCGGGATGCTGCGTCCGGCGACCGGGACGATGGCCCGCTTGCCGTGGAGGTGGGTGTAGCGCTCGTCCTCCGGGTGAATGCAGATGGCGGTGTCGGCGAGGATGGTCTCGGGACGGGTCGTGGCAATGGTCAGCCAGTCGTCCGTGCCCTCCACCTGGTAGCGCACGTGGTGCAGCTTGGATTGCTCCTCGGTGTGGATCACCTCCTCGTCGGAGACGGCCGTGAGGGCCTGGGGGTCCCAATTGACCATGCGCAGGCCGCGGTAGATGTGGCCCTTGGCGTGCAGGTCGAGGAAGGTGTCGATGACGCTGCGCGAGTAGTGCTCGTCCAGCGTGAAGTTGGTGCGGTCCCAGTCACAGCTGGCGCCGAGTTTGCGCAGCTGCTTGAGGATGATGCCGCCGTGTTCGCGGGTCCAATCCCAGGCGTGCTCGAGGAAGGCGTCGCGGCTGAGGTCGGACTTCTTGATGCCCTGATCGCGGAGCTTGCGGACCACCTTGGCTTCCGTGGCGATGGAGGCGTGGTCGGTGCCCGGCACCCAGCAGGCGTTCTTCCCTTGCATCCGCGCGCGGCGGACGAGGACGTCCTGGATGGTGTTGTTCAACATGTGTCCCATGTGCAGCACGCCCGTGACGTTGGGCGGGGGGATGACGACCGTGTAGGGCTCGCGGTCATCCGGGACGCTGCGGAAGGCCTTGGCGTCTTCCCAGACTTGGTTCCAGCGGTCTTCGACGGTGGTCGGATCGTAATGGGAGGGGATCTCTTGGGCCATGGCGCGGACAAATGGTGCGGATGCGGCGCCAAATTTAGCCTGTTAAAATCGCGTTAACCCTGTTCCGGGCAGCGGATTGCCCCCCGTATCTTCAAGGCCAGAACACATTCAACCCCAATCGACATGAAAAAGGTCCTTCTCATCCTCGCCGTTGTCTTCGGTGGATTCGCCATGGCCTCCGCTCAGGAAGTGGTCAATGGTCCGGTCATCACCCTCGACAAGGAGGTGCACGATTACGGCACGATGCAGCAGAACGCCGACGGCAACTGCGTCTTCACCGTGACCAACGACGGCACCGAGCCCCTCATCATCTCCCGCTGCAAGGGTTCCTGCGGCTGCACCGTTCCCCAGTGCGACAAGGATCCCATCATGCCGGGTGCCACCAGCTCCATCAAGGTGAAGTACGACACCAAGCGTGTCGGCCCCATCAACAAGAGCGTCACGATCACCTCCAACGCCTCCAACGAGCCGACCAAGGTGATCCGCATCAAGGGCAAGATCGAAGCCGTCGCCCAGACGGTGGGTGCCCCGGTCAAGGAGGCCGCTGGCCCGACCAACAAGCAGTAATCCATTGGCGCCCTGCGCCTGAAGAAGCCGCTCCGGATGTCCGGGGCGGCTTTCTTTTTTGGCGGGATCCGCCCCGAACCTCGAGTGGGGGAGCGGTGTTGTTCCGGCATGTTCGGAATGTTCAAGAAGGACCCCGCCGAGAAGCTCCGGAAGGAGCACGCCCGGCTGTTGTCCGAAGCGCACCGTCTCAGCACGGTGGACCGCGCCCGCAGCGATGAAATGACCGCCAAGGCGGCCGAGGTGGAGGCGAAGTTGTTGGCCCTGCAAGACGGCGCGTCATGAGGACGGTGGCGATCATCGGGGACAGCAAGGGCATTGGGCTCGCCCTGCGTCAGCGTTTGCTCCAGCGGGGAGACCAGGTCATCGGCGTGAGCCGCACAGGCGCTCCGGCCGAAGGCAACTATACGGGGCTGGTCTTCGACGCCGTGGCCCACCCTTGTGATTTGACGTCCTTCACGGACCGGTTGGATGGCCTCGTCTACTGCCCGGGGACCATCAACCTCAAACCGGTTCGGGGTGTCAAGCCCGAGGTCGTTCTCGAGGACTTCAAGGTCAATGCCATGGGCTTGCTGCAGACCGTTCAGGCCAACCTCAAGCTGCTCAAGGCGGCGGCGCAGGATCCTGCCGGGGGCAAGCCGTCCATCGTCGGCTTCAGCACGGTGGCCGTGCAGACGGGCATGGGGTTCCATGCGTCGATCGCCATGGCCAAGGGCGCGCTGGAAGGGCTGGTGCGGACCATGGCCTGCGAATTCGCTCCGGACATCCGGGCCAATGCCATTGCACCCTCCTTGACGGACACGCCACTCGCCGCGTCCCTGCTCTCGTCCGATGCCAAGCGCGAAGCCAGCGCGGACCGGCATCCGCTCAAGCGCGTGGCCAGTGCCGACGATGTGGCCGCCATGGCCGCGTTCCTCCTGTCGCCGGACGCCGAGGCCATCACCGGTCAGGTCCTCCAGGTGGACAATGGCATGAGCGCTGTCCGATGAGCCAGCGCACCACCTGGGACCGGGAGGGGCTGGCCGCCCTGCCGCAACGGTTCCGCGCCCGGCTCGTGAACTCGCTGAGCGGGTACAAGTCGGCCAATCTCGTGGGCACGGTGGATGCCGATGGACTGCCGGCCTGTTGCATCGTGTCCAGTGTGGTGCACCTCGGGTCCAATCCGGCCCTGCTCGGTGTGGTCTTCCGCCCGCCGGGGGACGATTCACACAACTACCACCACCTCGCAGACCGCGGGGTGTTCACGCTGAGCCATGTGACGGAGGCGATTCATGAGGCGGCCCACCAGACGAGTGCCCGCTACGCAGCGGGTGTCTCCGAATTCGATGCGGTGGGGTTGACGCCACATTGGCACGGGGAAGGGGAGGCGCGGTTTCCCGCACCGGCAGTGGCCGAGTCCCCGGTGCGCATCGGATTGACGGTGGAGGAGAACCTGCTGCTGCCGAACCGCTGTCGCTTTGTCATCGGCGCCATCCAATGGGTGGACGTGGACGAAGCGTTGCTGTGTACCGATGGATTTCTGGATTTGGCGGAAGCCGGGACCATCGCCATCGGCGGGCTCGACGCCTACCACACGGCGGACCGGTTGGCCCGGTTGAGCTACGCCAAGCCCGATCGGCCCGTGGAGGCCAGGACGGATTTCCGGGACGGCTGGGATTGACCCGAAGGCGATGTCGGACCGCCCTGCACTCCGCGTCATTTGGCTGAAGCGCGACTTGCGTCTTCGCGACCATGCACCGTTGGCGGAAGCCATGCGGCTGGGCGGTCCCCATCTGCTGCTGTACTGCTTTGAGCCGACGGACCTGGCGCACCCGACCACGTCCGGGCGCCATGTCGCCTTTGTCCAGCAGGGTCTGGCCGACATGGATCTGCAGCTGCAGGCCTGGAGCGCGGAGGGGTCGATTCGCCCCGGTGTGGTCACCACGCCCCTCCATGCCGAGGCCACGGAGGTCTTTCGCCACCTGATTCGCCGGTTTGACCTGCTGGGTGTGCACAGCTATCGCGAATCCGGCCTGCGCCACACCTACGACCGCGATCTCGCACTGGTCGACCTGTTCGCCGATGCCGGCGTGCGGTGGCACGAGCACCAACGGGACGGGGTCCACCGCGGGAAGCGGGACCGGACCGGCTGGCGGGAAGATTGGTTTGCCCACATGTCGGCGGCGCAGGACCATCCGGATTGGACCCGGTTCGATCCTGTGGAGGCTGAGCGGTTGGATTGGCCCGACGGGTGGCGGCGGTTGCCGGTTCCCGAGGAGGACCCCGCCCGCTTCCAACCGGGCGGTGAGCGCAAGGCGCACGCCTACCTCGAGACGTTCGTGACCGACCGGATCCGGCGCTACGCCCGGACCATCTCCAAGCCGGAGGGAAGCCGCGAGGGGTGCAGCCGGCTCAGTCCCTACCTCGCGTGGGGCAACCTCAGCATTCGCCAGGTCCACCAGCGTCAGGAGGTGGCGCGTCGGAAGGGGGGAGACGGGCCGCCTGGTCAGCGCCGCAACTTCTCCGCGTTCGACAGCCGGCTGCGTTGGCATTGTCACTTCATCCAGAAGTTCGAGATGGAGGACCGCATGGAATTTGACAATGTGAACCGCGGCCACGATTTGCTCGACAAGCCGGTCGATCCGGAGAAGGTGGCCGCCTGGGCAGAGGGGCGCACGGGATTTCCCCTCGTCGATGCCTGCATGCGGAGCGTGACCGAGACGGGCTACCTGAACTTCCGGATGCGCGCCATGCTCGTGAGTTTTCTGACCCACCACCTGTGGCAACCGTGGCAGGCCGGGGCCGATCACCTCGCCCGGCAATTCCTCGATTTCGAGCCGGGCATCCATTTTCCGCAGTTCCAGATGCAGGCGGGCGTGACTGGGATCAACACGGTCCGCATTTACAATCCCGTCAAGCAGGCGGAGGACCACGACCCCAAGGGGGACTTCATCCGGAAGTGGGTGCCGGAGTTGGCGGGGCTGGATGCGCCCGCCGTCTTTGCGCCGTGGACCATGCCGCCGATCGAGGCGGAGCTGGCGGGTTACCGCTGGGGCGAGACGTACCCGGCGCCCATCGTTTCCTTGGAGCACGCTTCTCGGTACGCACGGGAAATCCTGTGGGCGCACCGCAAGCATCCTGAGGTGAGGAAGGAGGGGATGAGGATCCTTCGGCGCCATGTGGTGGCCGGTTCACGCCCGATGGATTGAAATGCGGGTCCGGTGTCCGAAATTGCCCGCTCGATGAAGGAGGAACGTCCCGTGTTGTTGAATGCCGATGGCCGCACCCTGCTCTACCACGAGGTGGTGGACGAGGCGGGGTCCGATGCGCCTTGGCTAGTGTTCGTGCACGGCGCGGGGGGCAGCATCCGCACGTGGAAGTACCAGATCGAGGCGTTCCAGCCGCATTACCGTTTGCTCCTCATCGACCTTCGGGACCACGGGTTCAGCAAGGACATCCTGCCGGAATTTCCGGAGTACGACTTCGACATCGTGTCGGAGGACATCCTCGCCGTGGTGGATCACCTCGGCATCGAGCGGGCGCACTTCGTGTCGCTCAGCATAGGCAGCGTGATCCTGCAGAAGATCGACATCGAGCGTCCGGACCTCATTGACCGGATGGTCATGGCGGGGGCCATTTTCGACGGTTCCCGGCTGATGCACTGGTTCGTGCACAGCGGCAAGCTGC
>JBMYZR010000044.1:0-19336 GCA_049610565.1 Flavobacteriales bacterium
CATGCCGGCGAGGAAGTCCTCCTTGATGGACTTGAAGGTGGCGCCACGCTCCTTCTTGGAGCCTGCGTTCTTGGCGGCATCGTAGTACGCCTGGTAGCAGGCGTCGTGGATGGCCTGCTTGAGGCTGTCGTCGTGCTTCTCGTGCTCGTACTCCCGCTTGGGCGAGGAGCTGGGCACTTCAGCGGCCATGTCGAGCTGGACTTGACACTGGACCTTGATGGCGGCGTGGGCCGCTTCGATGGCGCTGACCATCTCTTCCTCGGACACCTCGTGCATCTCCCCTTCCACCATGACGATGCTGTCCATGGAACCGGCGATCATCATGTCGATGTCGGCCTCCTCGAGCTGCTCGTAGGTCGGGTTGATGACAAACTCTCCTCCGACGCGGGCGACGCGCACTTCGGAGATGGGGCCGTCAAACGGGATGTCGCTCACGGCGAGGGCGGCGGAGGCAGCGAGACCGGCAAGGCTGTCCGGCATGTTCACCTTGTCGGCGGACATGAGCTGGATCATCACCTGCGTTTCGGCGTGGTAGTCCTCCGGGAAGGTGGGGCGAAGCGCCCGGTCCACGAGGCGCATCACGAGCACTTCCGTGTCGCTGGGGCGCGCTTCGCGCTTGAAGAATCCACCGGGGAAGCGGCCCGTGGAGGCATACTTCTCACGGTAATCCACGGTGAGGGGGAGGAAGTCCACCCCTTCGGAGGCATCGTGGTTGCTGACGGCTGCGGCGAGCAGCATGGTGTCGCCCTGGCGCACGACCACACTTCCGTGGGCCTGCTTGGCGAGTTTGCCCGTCTCAATCGTCACGGGCCGACCATCACCGAGGTCGATGGTCTTGGTTACTACGTTCATTTCCTAAAGCGGAATTGCAAATCGGGCACTCGTAAATCCCGCCGGGCGTTTCCCGACGGTGGGTTTGCGTCCTCGTTCACGACCGGGTGCCCATGCCGTGACGAATTCGATGTTTCTGAAGCCGGTCAGGATCAGCGGCGCAGGCCGAGTTCCTTGACGATGTTCCGGTAGCGCGCGATGTCCTTGGCCTTCAGGTAGTCCAGGAGGCGGCGGCGCTTGCCGACCATCGTGATCAGGGCGCGTTGGGTGTTGGCGTCCTTGCGGTTCTTCTTGAGGTGCTCGGTCAGGTGAGCAATGCGGAAGCTGAACATGGCGATTTGGCCTTCAGCGCTTCCGGTGTCTTGGGCGTTCTTGCCGTACTTGGCGAAGAACTCCTGCTTTTTCTCGGGTGTGAGGTACATGTGGAAATCTCGTGGATGTTCTTGATGTGGCCTGATTTTCAGGGGTGCAAAAGTAGGGCGCTTACGCTTGGTTGACAAGCGCAAACCAAATGGGAATCAATCGGTGAGCATGCCGATCAGGGTCGACAACTCCGTCCGGAGGTCCTTTCGGTGAACAATGCGGTCGACGAACCCATGCTCCAACAGGAACTCGGACCGTTGGAATCCGGCCGGCAAATCCTTGCCGATGGTCTCCTTGACCACGCGCGGACCGGCAAAGCCAATCAAGGCGTTGGGTTCGGCGAGGTGGATGTCCCCGAGCATGGCGTAGGACGCCGTGACCCCTCCGGTGGTCGGGTCGGTCAGGATGCAGACGTAGGGCAATCCGGCCTTGGCGAGCAGGCTCAACCGGGCGCTGGTCTTGGCCATCTGCATCAGGGACAATCCCGCTTCCATCATGCGGGCTCCCCCACTCTTGGTGACACAGACGTAGGGCAAGCCGTTCTTGATCGAGTAATCAATGGCGCGGGCAATCTTTTCTCCCACCACGGATCCCATCGATCCACCGATGAATCCGAAGTCCATGGCGCTGATGACCATCTGTCGGCCACCGACCTCCCCCACTCCGGTGCGGATGGCGTCCTTGAGGCCGGTCTTGGCCATCGACGCTTCGAGTCGGTCTTCGTAGTCCTTGGTGTCCTTGAATTGGAGCGGGTTGGCCGAGGTCATCTTGGCCTGCAGCTCTCGGTATTTCCCGTCGTCGAAGAGCACGGAGAAATACTCGGCCGAGCCGATTCGTTCGTGGTGGTCGCAGTGCGGGCAGACCCACAGGTTCTGCTCGTGCTCCTGACTGGCGATGACCGTCTTGCACGACGGGCACTTGTACCAATTGCCTTCCGGGATCTCCTTTTTCTCCGCAGTCTTGGTGGTGATGCCCTCCTTCATGCGGCGGAACCAGCCCAGTCCGTTTCCGTCCTGGCCTTCCGCTTCCTTTTCGGCGCGTGGTGGATTCTGTTCTGACATAATCGGGTGGCAAAGGTAACCGGCTTCAAAAAGGAAGGGAGACCGCGGGGTGAATTCGCCAACCATTGGATGTGGTCAACCCTCCACCGGGCTGGCGAACGGGTCTCCCCGCATCGCAGCGCAGGAGGAAATAGCCGAAATCAAGCCGGACACCGCCCCCCGCCGCGACCCCGAAGTCATCAAGGGCACGGGAGGCGGCGAACTCGACGTCGGGCCGACCGTCCTCCGGGCGGGTCATCCAGATGTTGCCGGCATCGACAAAGGCCGCGACTTGAATCCAGTCGTTGACGTAGTGGCGTCCTTCCAGGTTGAACTCGAGGCGGATGTCTCCCCGAACGCCCAAGGCTTCCTCTGTGTTTCGCCCCGGTCCCAACCCCAAGGCGCGCCACCCCCTCATGCTGTTGGGGCCGCCGACATAGAACTGCTTCTCGAAGGGAACGGCCGATCCGTCAATGGTGGAGACCGCAGCTCCGGCATAGGCCCGGGCGTGGAGTCCGCTGCGCGCGCCCATCGGCCGATCCAATCGGGCGTCCAGCACCCAGCGGGTGTAGCGCGCCACCTCCACGGGGCTGTTCGATCCGAAGAGGGTCGGAATGGGAACGGTGGTGGCTGCAGGGTTCCGCGGGTCCAGCGCGTGGAACAGATGACCGGCGGACTCGAACTCCACATTCAGCCGGAACGTGGGCTTTCCCGGACGGGACGGCGGATTGAACCTCCAGCTCGCCCCGGTCACAAACAGCGCGCGGGACGCGAAGGTGGAGGCCAGGATGCCGGAGCCCAGGCTTTGAAGCTCCGTCTCAAATCCCGGCTCGAGGCGGCTGGCGGTCAACGTCAACTCGAGCGGGCGAAGCTCGATGCGGGATCCGGCCCCGCGGTTTTCGAAGAACCGTTCAATCAAGGCGAGCTGGATGAAGGTTCGGCTGAATTGCGGCCGGTTTTCGTCCCGGATGGACAGGGAAATCTGGCTCTCCGGCCTGTTGGATTTGGGGAAGCGGTCCACGCCGAACGGGATGAGCCGGTCTGCATCGTAGTGAAGGCTGGCGGCCAGGATCCTCGCGATGAAGCTTCCCTCCTCCTCCGTGGTGAAGTCGGCCACCGTCTCCAAACCGGTCTGGACATCGAGCGAGATGCGCTCCATGCGCTGGCGGAAATCGAGGTCGGACAGGGCGAGCTTGACTTCGCCCCCCAGGCCTTGGCGTGACGTGAGGGCGCCATTGACCCGAATCAGCCGCTTGGGCAGCGGAGTCAGCGACGCGGTCAGCAGCAGTGGGTGGTGGCGCAATCCGACCGAATCCGGCAGGTCCACCACCTCGAGGGACACCCGGTCCACCAAGGGGCAGGAGCGCAACCTCTGTCGGGTTTCTGCCAGCCGGGACGGGGCGAAACGGTCGCCGGGCAGGATGTGAATGCGTTGGGCCAGCGTGCGGACGTCCCTCCCTTTGGGTACATGCCACTGAATGCCGGCATGGACCGTGTCCACCATGGGAAGGAGGTCCTGGGGCTTCCATTCGACGCGGACTTCTTCGAATCTTCCCTGTCTGTGCGGGGCAATCTGTCCGCCCAGATTCCGGGCCAGAACGCGCAAGGTCAGGTCCGCCGTCCCCGATTGACGCGACCCGGTGGTGTCGATGTCGAGCACGAGGTGATCGCTGAGAAACCCAAACCACCCGGCCTCCTGCAGACGGGAGGCGGAAGCGGTGCGGCTGCGGTCCATGGCATTGAGGTCGAGCCATTGCCCGGTCCATGTGGACCATTCCATTTTCAGGGTTTCCAACTCCTGTTCCGACAGGCCACTGCTCTCCCCGAGTACGGTGACGGTTCCGCACCGCGTGCGCCTTCCGGGATTGAGGTGCACCTGCAGGGTCACCCTGTGGTCCGAAAGGGTGGTGTCCAACCGGACTGCTGCATCCAGGCACCCCATCCGCAGCATGCGCGACGCAAAGAGCCGCTCGCTCTGTTCCATGGACACCCGGTCAAAGGCCGAGGCACTGCCGGGCGGGGCCGGGTCGCCGCGCTCCCAGGCTTTCTGCCACCGCCCAAGGACGCGGTTGGCCGCATGTTGCATCGGCAAGCCGAGAATGCGCTGTGGAGGGCGCAGGGTCAATGCGGAGGACAGGGCGTCCTGCCAGGCCTTGTCCGGCATGCTGGCCGAGCTGTCGCCAGGCTGTTGGATGTCCCACTGAACGTCCCACACGATGGGCACCTTCTGTGCGGTGCCGGCGGCGGGCGCCCATGCGGCCATGCACAGTGCGCCAACCTTGAGCCATCTTGCGCCACCGGACACCGACGAGCCCATGCCGACACGCAACGACATCGCTTTCATTCGAAGCCTCAGGGACAGGAACACGCGCCACACGGAGCGGAAGTTCGTGGTCGAGGGGCAAAAATGCGTGGTCGAAGCGCTCGACAGTGGGTGGGCTGTCCACGGCCTGTACCGGACGGAGGCATCGGGATTTGAGGGCCACGAGGCCGAAGTGGTGTCCGCCAAGGACATGGGGCGCATGAGCGCCTTCAAGACGGCACCGGGGATCCTGGCTGTTCTGGGCATGCCGGACGTCGAGCCTCCACTCCCTGAGGATTGGGCCGCGCAGCCAGGCCGGGTGCCGATCGGGTTGGCGGTGGACGGGCTGTCGGACCCTGGCAACCTCGGCACCCTGATGCGCACGGCCGACTGGTTCGGTGTCGAGGGCATCTGGGCGGCCAAGGGCACGGTGGACCCCTTCAACCCCAAGGTCATCCAGGCGTCGATGGGGGCCGTTTTCCGTGTGCCCATCTGGTCGGTGGACCTTCCGGACTGTCTGGCCGTGCTGGGCACCTCGGGATGTAGCGTGTTCGGGTTGGACATGACCGGAATGGCGTTGTGGTCCCTGGATGGGGCGCCTGCAATCGGAAGCAAATGGTGTGCCGTTGTGGGCAACGAGAGCCACGGGCTGTCCGAAGGGGTTCGCAGCGCCGGTGTCGCGCCCTTGCACATCCCAGGTGGCGGGGGGAGCGAATCGCTCAATGCGACCATGGCGGCCGGCATGGTCCTCTCTGACTGGGCGAGGCGGTGCACCACGAACTGAGCTGGCCTCAGACGGACTCCCGGTAGAATTCCAGCGCGCATTCGCGGATGTCCGCATCGGACATGCCCGGCAGAATGGCGTTCACGTGGGCCCCGATGTCCGCCACTCGCGAAGCGAGGCCCGGATCGGCAATCTCAGCGCCTTCACTCAGTCCCTTCTTGGCGGCATCGGCCCACGCCCCTTGAATCGGGAGGACTTCGAGTGCGGCATCCACACCCAATGCGGCCTCTGCCCACCCCTCCTTGCCGACCATCCCGTCGAACGTCAGAGGCCGGGTCTCGGCCAGGCGAACCCGCCCCTTCCAGCCGCTCAGCCCTTCCAACATGCTCGCCACGTCGTCTTCGGGCAACTTTTCTCCGCGCAGCCGCTCGGCGACCACGCGGCCGTCACAGGGGTTGACGTCGTAGCGGATGGCCACGGCGCGGATCAGCCCATTGAGCACCTCCGCCCCTGCCTTCTCCCCGCCCCGCGCCAGTGCGAGCATGCGCAGGATGGCAGGATGGGTCTTGTCCACGCCGTTCTTGGTCCTGCCCGGAGACTGGGCAATCCAGATCTTGCCCCCGTCGTCCACAATCTCCGCGATTTGGTTGCTGAGGCTGATTTGCTGCTCGAGAGCGGCCCTGCCCGTGGCGCTCCTGTCGATGAACAGGGCCTTGTTCAGCTGCATGACCTCCTTGACCCATGGGATGCCGGCAAGGTTGGTGCCGAGCACGATGTGGGTCGTGTCCAGCCCGGCTTCCACCCGGGCGAGGTTGTACAATGCCGGGTCGCATACGATGTCCCGATGGGTGCTGAGAATGACCCCAGGAGGATCTTCCGTTCCCAAGGCGGCCTCCATGCCGGATGTGGTCTCCGCCACGACCCAGCGCATGAAGGGAAGGCTCCAATCGTCCTGCATGCAAGCCGGATGCCTCGGCAACTCGATGCCGAAGCCCTTGAGCTTGTTCAAGATCATGTCGACTTCGCTCCGTTGCAGGAACTGATCGAGTAGAGGTGCGTTCACGGCTCCAAAGGAAAGGAGGACCGGCGATTGCGGTTACCTTGGTCACCTCGACATTTCAAACGAGGGGCATGACTTTTTCCGAACTCAAGGTGACCCGGCAGTATCTCGACGCACTCGAGACCATGGGCATCACCGAGCCCACGGAGATCCAACAGAAGGCCATTCCCCGCATTCGGGCGGGGCAGGATGTGATCGGCATCGCCCAGACCGGCACCGGCAAGACCCTGACGTTCCTCCTCCCCTTGATGGCGATGTTGTCCCATGCCCAAGGCAAGGGTCCGCGCTGCGTCATCCTCACCCCGGCCAAGGAACTGGCCCTGCAGATCGCCGATGTGGCCCGTCGTCTGGCCGAGCGCACGGACCTCCGCGTGGAGGTGGTGTACGGGGGCGTCGGGCACCGGGCTCAACAGGCCCGGCTCGAAGAAGGGTGCGACCTCGTGGTCGCAACGCCGGGACGGTTCATGGAGCTGTACCTCCGACAGGCCTTCAACACCCGAGAGATCGCCCACCTCGTCCTCGACGAGGCAGACCGCATGATGGACCTCGGGTTCATGCCGCAATTGAGGAAGCTCCTGGAGATCCTGCCCACCAAGCGACAAAACCTGCTGTTTTCGGCCACCTACCCGCCCAAGACGGAAGCGATGGCCGGGGAATTCCTGTTGTGGCCGACCCGTGTGGAGGCGTCCCCGCAGAGCACGCCCGTGGAAACCGTGACGCAGTCGGGCTTCCGCGCAAACAACTTCGGCACCAAGCTGAACCTCCTCGTGGACCTGTTGAAGGCGGAGGACCCCGACGTTCAAGCCCTCCTTTTCGTTCGGGAAAAGGACCAGGCCGAGCGCATTGGGCAGCGGCTCGCACAGGACGTCTCCTCCAAGGTTCGGACCCTTCATGCCAACAAGGGGCAGAACAGCCGCATCCATGCGATGGACCTCTTCAAGGAAGGGGAAATCCGGTTCCTGGTGGCCACCGACGTGGCGAGCCGGGGCATTGACGTTCCGCAGCTCGACCTCGTGATCAACGTGACGGTGCCGAAGGATCCGCACGACTACATCCACCGGATTGGGCGCACGGGCCGGGCCAAGCGAAAGGGCCGCGCCATCACCCTCGTGGACGCCAGCGAAAAGGCCGCGTTGCACCGCATCGAACAGCTCCTCGGCACCCCCCTCTCCATCCTTCCCCTGCCCGACGGCATCACCGTGGAAGCCACCCCGAAGTGGGAGGCGCAGGCCATGGCGAGGGCGATTGACCGGGAAAAGCGCAAGGCCGACCCCACGTTCAAGGGGGCCTTTCACGAGAAGAAGCGGAAGCCGACTTCCGGCAAGGGAAGAAGCAAGCGGCGCCGGCGCTGATCACAGGGGTTCAGCCCCTCCATCGGGCAGGATGCGCAGGCCGGCATCGTAGCACCAGATCTCAGTGCCCCCGTCGGGATGCCACACCATTCTCGTGTGGACGTCGAAGTCAAAGCCCCGGCTCCGGAGCCAATGGAACCCTCCGATGTCCGAGCAGGTCTTGCCAAGCTCCGTCCAGCCCCGGAAATCCTGGAGGATGCCGTGGTTCCGGTTGAGGATGCGGTCGATTTCCACCCGGGTGTTGAGTGCGCGGCGTGCCCTCCACTGTGGCTTGGCGTTCCGGGGCGCATTTCCCGGGTGGGAGGCGAAACAGAATTCGGAGCAGAAGTCTCCGGAATAGGGAGACGCATCTCGGCTCAATGGGGTTTTGCAGGACAGGCAGCGATCGGGCATGTGAATTCGGGTTTGGCCACAATCAACACAGGGCACAGGGGAATGCCCAATGCCGGGCGGTCAGGCTTCACGGCCGTGACGCTTTCCTTTGTGGGCGATGGAACACAACATGAACGTGGGCGTCGTGGGCGCCGGGACCATGGGGCAAGGCATCGCCCAGATTGCGGCAACGGCGGGTCACGTCGTGGTCCTCGTCGACCGCGACCAAGCCGCCTTGGACCGGGCCGTGGCCAATCTGACCCGCATTCTCAATCGCCTTGTCGAAAAGGGGCGTCTTGCGGCCGGAGAACCTGACCGGATTCTCGCGCGGATCGAGACGGCATCCGAGGTGCAGGCCTGCGCGTCATGCGGCCTGGCCATCGAGGCCATCGTGGAGAAGGAGGAGGTCAAGCAGGGCGTGTTCTCCGCCCTGGAGGCCGTCGTTGCGCCCGACGCCGTCCTGGCGAGCAACACGTCGAGCCTGTCCATCACCCGCCTTGCAGCCGGCCTGAAGCATCCGGACCGCATGATCGGCTTGCATTTCTTCAACCCGGCTCCCCTCCTGCCGCTGGTCGAAGTCGTCCCCGCACTGCAAACGCGGGACGGCCTGTCGGACCAGATGGTGGCCCTGATGCGCAATTGGGGAAAGCAACCGGCTGTCGCCAAGGACACGCCAGGGTTCATCGTGAACCGGGTAGCCCGGCCGTTCTACGGTGAGGCCATTCGGCTCTACGAAGAAGGCGTGGCCGACATCCCGACCATCGATTGGGCCATGACCGAGCTGGGCGGATTCCGGATGGGGCCGTTCCAATTGATGGACCTGATCGGCAACGACATCAACTACGCTGTGACCGAGAGCGTGTGGCGGGCCTTTCACCACGATTCCCGCTACACCCCGTCCTTTGCCCAGAAGCGAAATGTGGACGCCGGATGGCTGGGGCGCAAATCCGGACGGGGCTGGCATGACCATGCGGACGGTGCGGCCGCTCCCCAGCCCAGAATGGACAAAGACCTCGGCCAGGACATCTTGTGGCGGATTCTCGTGATGCTCATCAACGAAGCCGCCGACGCCGTCTTCTGGGGCGTCGCCAGCCCGGAGGATGTGGACCGCGCCATGAAGGGGGGCGTCAACTACCCCAAGGGCCTCTTGGAATGGGCGGAAGAAGTGGGGTTGGACCGCTGTGTCGACACGCTGGACCAACTCAAGGCCCGGTATGGCGAGGAACGGTATCGCTGCAGCCCCCTGCTGCGCCAGCGCGCAGCCGAGCAGCGCGGCTTCTTCAGCTGACGGCGGGCATCAGCACGGGGTTCCGAACCCGCCGAGCATGGCCAGGATGTCGGCGACCGTGACCAGGCCATCCCCATTGACATCGGCCGTGCAGTCGGCCTGGCACCCGAATTCAGCCAAGAGGACGAGGACGTCAGAGACGGTGATCAGCTGGTCCCCGTTGAGGTCGAGCATGCACGCCAACTCCTCCGGAGACAGCACCCCATCGCAGTTGTTGTCCACACCTTGTGCGGTGGCGGGAGCGCCCGGATAGACCGTGGCATCTCCGTCGTCACAGTCGCACACCGTGCTTTCTCCGTCCCCATCAATGTCGACAATGCCGGCACAAGACTCGAATCCGGATTGGCAATTCGCCGCCACGCAGGCTTGACAATCCGCTTCACTTCCGAACGCACACGTGAGGAAGCAGCTGTTGGTGACACACGTGCTCTGGTCGGCGAAACATCCGACGCAGGTGGCGCTCATCTCCGGGACGGCCTCGGCGATGCACCCGGCAAAACAGGACGTGATGTCACTGGCCAGGAAGCAGGAAAATCCGCAGCTGAAAACCGCATCGTTGACGGCATCACCGTCATTGCACAGCAGTTCGAAATCCGCTTCGTCGCATTGCGCCGTGGCCTCAAAGCCAAATGGTGGCAGGAAGAGCATGAGCAGACTGAAAATGGGTACAAGGCGCAGGGTCATGGTCTATCGACAATCACCCGGCCGTTTGGTTCAATTCCGAAGAGCGTGCCCTCCCGCATCCAGGGCCTCGCCTGCGGTCAGGATGTCCCGCGGATGCGTCAGGTCGAGGAAGGCGCCGGTCATGGGCACGACCTGAAGAATGCCGGGGTTGGCTGCGTTCCACAGCGACACGGCGACAGGCAACTCCCGTTCTTCACGGACCGGGTGCATGGGCACCTGGCGAACGGCGTCCAGCAGGGATTGCCAAGGCATCCGGAAATAGTTCATGCTCACCCGGACCGTACCGTCGGTCCAGCGGGAGGCCTCGATGACCGCCTGGTCCGGCTTCTCCTCAATGGCCGCCAATGTGCCATCCACGGCCTGCCGGATGACCGCAAAGGCCTGCACGCGTTCGGGGGGCAAACCGAGGTGGTCTCCATCAAATGCAGGCAGGCACGCCGCGTCCCGGCGCAGGGTGCTCAACATGCCCTTGGGCGGCAGGTTGTCGCCATTGGCCACGGTCACGCTGCTCCCTTTCCATGCAGGGTGCGCTTCCAACGCCAGCTGCACGGCATGAGCGGTGCCCTCCGGCTTGGTTCGTCCTTCTGGAATGCGCTGGACGACGAAGTCCAGTTGCGCACCGGTCACCGGATGGTTCTGGAAGTGAGGCGGCGTAATGTCGTCGCCTTCCGCGATGACCACGCAAATGTCCCGCATCCCCTCCTCCACCGACTGCTCGATGAGATGGTGGAGCAAGGGCTTCCTCTCCCTTCCGATGCGGATCATCGCCTTAGGACGGGAGGCCGCCTCCGCGCGCACCCAATCCGGCACGTTGGCGTCGGCCCTCATGCGGCTGCCCTTTCCCGCCGCCATGATGATGAGGGGATGTCGCTCAACCATGGCGCACCCCTTCATCCATGGTCACGGCCCACGCCCCCTTGGCGCCGGCGGCAAGCATGGCCTCGATCACAGGCTCAACCCGCTGGTCAGGGACATGGGCAAACATGCACCCTCCGCCCCCGGACCCATTGATTTTACCGCCCCATGCCCCCGCGGCCAAAGCCGCATCCAGCATGGCTTCGATGCGCGGGGTCGACAGGCCCAGTACATCCCGGAGAACGGCATGGTGACGGGTCAAGGCCTGGCCCATGGCGGCACCGTCCACATGACCTTCGCGCATGTGGGCGGCCCACTGGGTCTCCAGGTCGCGGTTGACGCGCGTCCCCTCAGCGAGCACCCGTTGGGTTTCAGACCAGTCGATGGGTGGCGAATCCAATTGTCCCATCAGCGGCAAGCGCGCATCCTTGCAGCGGGCCAGATGGCCCTGGGTGTCCTTCGGTTGGCCCGAATCGCCCAGCACGAAGGTCCCGGGCAAGGACCCCAAGGATTCGGGCACACCTGCACCAAACCGGTGGAGCCCACCGTGGGCGCACGCGAAGTGGTCCATGTCCCCGCCTGCCCCATCGAATGCCAGCACCTCTGCGTGGTGGCATCGACGCACCAGCTCTTGCGTCGAATGGGCCACGTTCATCGCCTTCGACCACCCCGCCGTCCATGCGGTCAGAAGGGCCGTGGAGGAGCTGCATCCAGCCTGAATCGGAATGTCGCTCTGGATGTGGATGTCCATTCCCGCGGGCGTCCCGCCAGACTCTGCCATCAGTCCGGCCACCACCACCTCAAAGGGGTTGGCCGCCTTGACCTGATCCAATGCGGCCAGCTCGAATCCACCGACTTCGCCCAATTCCTCACTCGTGATCACCACGCGGGTGTCCGTCCTGGGTGTCCATTCAAGGTGGCACCGTCGGTTCATCGCCATGGCAATGACAGGCAACCCGAGGTAGTCCTGGTGCTCGCCGAACAGGCAGAGGCGGCCGGGGGCAGAGGTCGTGAAGGATGTCATGCCGCAGGGTGCTGAAGCCGGAGAATGCCCCAGATGCTCAGTCCCGTGACCAAGCCGAAGACCAGGACACTCATGCCCCCGTCAAACAGGATGCCGCCCACACCAAGCAGCGCACCATAGACGGCCAAGCAGCCCAAGGCCGCCTGCAACAGGGCGCGGGGCACATTCCAGGACGGTTCCTGAGCACCGCCTTCGGGGGTGAACCGCGACCAACCTGGCCCGCCCGGCCGGACGAGGTTGACAAAGCGCTGCAACGTCGCCGGTTGTTCTGGAGGAAGGAGGAATGCAGCGCCGACCCAACCGGCCGTGGTGATCAGGCTGCCTGCGACCAGTTTGGCCCAGTCTGCCATGGCAGGCACAAGGGCCACCGGTTCGGCGGCCAGTGCATCGTGGATCCACGTGAAGTAGATGGCGACCACAAGCGAAATGACCATGGCCGCGATTTCGGTACCGGCCGAGATGCGCCACCAGAACCAACGCAGGATGAACAATCCTCCGGTCCCGGCCCCAAGGAGCAAGAGCAGATTGAAGGCCTGTCCGGCCGAGGTGAGGGTCAAGCTCAGTGCGGCCCCGGCGAGCAGGGACAGGACGGTGGCCCATCGGCCCGCGCCCACCTTTTGCTGTTCGGTGGCGTCAGGACGAACGAAGCGAACCCACACATCGTGGACGAGGTAGCTCGCACCGAGGTTGACCTGCGTGCTCATTGTCGAAATGAAGGCGGCCAGCAGCGAGGCCGTGACCCATCCAAGCAATCCGGAAGGCAACAGGCTGAGCATGGCGGGATAGGCCACATCATGCCCCACCTTGTCCGCCGCCAGGGCGGGAAACGCTGCCGCAATGGAATCGAGGTCGGGGAAGACGATGAGGGAGGCCAAGGCGACCAGAATCCACGGCCAGGGGCGGAGCGCGTAATGGGCCGCATTGAACAGCAACGTGGCCCCCACCGCATCGTCCTCGCTCCGCGCACTGAACATTCTCTGGGCGATGTATCCGCCTCCGCCGGGTTCGGCACCCGGATAATAACTCGCCCACCATTGTACGGCGAGGGGAACAAGCAGCACGGGAATCCACACTTCCGGGTTGCTGAAGTCCGGCCAGACGGACAGTTTGCCGCTGACATTCGGGTGGGTCATGAGTCCTTCGATTCCGCCCACCTCGGGCATGGACAACACGCACAGGCAAGCCGCCACTGCGCCTCCCATGGCGAGGATGAACTGGAAGAGGTCGGTCCAGAGGATGGCGCGCAGGCCGCCGTAGGCACTAAAGAACAGGGTGACGCTGCACGTCACGGCGAGGGTCATCCAACCGGGCCAGCCGAGCAGGATGCTGCCGAGTTTGATGGCGGCGAGGCTCACCGTGGCCATGACGAGCACGTTGAACACAAGCCCCAGGTAGATGGCACGGAAGCCCCTGAGGAAAGCGCCTGCGCGGCCTCCGTAACGGAGCTCGTAGAACGCGATGTCGGTCAGGACGCCCGATCGGCGCCACAGTCTGGCGTAGACGAAGACCGTGAGCATGCCCGTCAACAGGAAGGCCCACCAGGCCCAGTTGCCTGAAACGCCTTGTTGCCGGACGAGGTCTGTGACGAGGTTGGGGGTGTCGGCGCTGAACGTCGTGGCGACCATCGACGTGCCGAGCAACCACCACGGCATTGATCTGCCCCCGAGGAAGTAGTCTTCAGAATCGCCCTGGCCTTGCCGACCTGACCACCAGCCGATGCTGAGGACGATGAGCAGCACCGCTGCGATGATGCCCCAATCCAATCCCGTCAATTGCATGCCGTCAATGTACACGTGGCCATGCGGTTAAACCGGGATGGGCGCGAGCCGTTATCTTCAAGGTCCTGACATGCCCATGATCCGTTGCGCCCTCCCCTTCTTGTTGCTCGCTCTCCTCCGTCCGATTGAGCTGGATGGGCAAACCGTGACGTTCCATGAAGACGTGGCTCCGATCCTCTACGGGAACTGCACCGAATGCCACCGGGAGGGAGAAATCGGCCCCATGCCGTTCACGACCTATGCGGAAGTGGCTCCCTACGGAGAGTTCATCGAATACGTGACCTCCATTGGCTATATGCCCCCTTGGACGCCGGACCCGGAGTACTCGCATTTTGTGGGCGAGAAGGTGCTCACGCCTGAGGAGCTCGCAACGCTGAGCGCTTGGGTGGCGGCCGGCAAGCCGGAAGGCGATCCAGCAGACAATCCTGGCCTCCCCGAGTTTCCCTCTGGCAGCCAGATTGGAGAGCCGGACCACGTCCTCACCATGTCTGAACCCTACGTGCACGAAGGGGACATGACCGACGAGTACCGCGTGTTCGTGCTGCCCACCGAATTCGGAGAGGACGCGTCCATTCGGGCACTGGAGGTCATGCCGGGGAACCACACCATTGCGCACCATGCGATTTTGGGCCTCGATGATTCGGGGCAAGCGGCCGCGCTCGATGCCGCTGACCCGGAGCTGGGCTATGAAGGCTTCGGTGGATTCGGCTTTGCCGCACTCAGTTCCTTCTTCGGGGCGTGGGTGCCCGGTGCCCTTCCGGTCGACTACCCGCCGGGCATCGGGAGGTCCATTCCCGCGGGTGCCGACTTGCTGGTCCAGATGCACTACGGGCCCAGTGCCATTGCAGAGTCCGACCAGACCGAAGTCAACGTGTTCCTCACCAACGAGCCCATCGAGCGCGAGGTCCTCACCGCCATCATGGGTCCCCAGCATCTGGACGCCCCCTTCATCCTGCCGCCGAACCAGGTCTCGTCCTTCCACGGGACGCTGCCCGTATCGGCCGATGTGAGCCTCATCAACATCGCACCGCATTGTCACCTGATCGGCTCTTCGTGGCTGGTCTACGCGACATCGCCGAACAACCAGGACACCATCCCCCTCATCTCCATCCCGGATTGGGATTTCAATTGGCAGGGGTTCTTCACCTTCCCCACCCTCACGAAGATTCCGCAGGGCTACACCTTGCACGCCGAGGCGACCTATGACAACACGGCGTCCAACCCGTTCAACCCGAACAATCCTCCGCAATGGGTGCAGTTCGGCGAGGGCACCGAGGATGAGATGTTCTTCGTGTTCCTCGACTTCGTGTTGTACGAGGACGGCGACGAGTCCATTTCCCTCGGACCGGATGCGCCGTGTCCGGGTGATCTGACCGGGGATGATCTGGTTGGGGTGTCCGACGCCCTGCTCATCCTCAGTGAATTCGGTTGCCAGGCTGCCTGCGACACCGACTTGGATGGCGATGGCCTCGTTACCGTATCCGACATCCTGTTTCTTCTCGGCCTCTACGGCACCCCCTGCCAATGACCGTCTCCAAGCCCCTCTGGCGGGTCATTCTCTTCCTCGCCCCGCTCTGCCCCATCTGCCAGAACATGACGCACGAGATGCGCCTGCTCGAGGAGGAGTTTGCCAATGCTCCAGTGGAATTTGTGGGGGTCTTTCCGAATCCTTCCACCCGCCCGGATCAAATCGCCGAATTCGGGGAGACCTACGGATTGGCCATGGACTTGGTGGTGGACACGGCGGATTGGGCGGGGCAATTGGACGCCCGATGGACCCCGGAAGCCTTTGTCCTCGACGAGCGGGATTCCGTGGTGTACCGCGGACGGTTGAACGACCGGTATTTCGCGCCGGGAAAACGCCGCCCCCGAACCCGCAACCGGGATTTGCGTAAAGCATTGAAGGACGTCCTCGATGGGAGGCCGGTGTCCACCCCGGTCACCGATGCCGTCGGGTGTCCCATTGAAGGCCTTCGCATCCACAAGTCCCCCTAACTTGACCTCATGAGATTTCCTCTTCTCCTCTCTTTCTTCTTGGTGGCCATCACGGCTCACGGGCAAGGCGTGACCTATCACGCCGACGTGGCGCCCATCATCCACGAAAACTGTACGGAGTGCCACCGCACCGGTGAAATCGGCCCCATGCCGTTCACGTCATTCGAAGAAGTGTCGGCCTACGGCGAATTCATCGAGTTCGTCACGTCCACCGGCTACATGCCGCCGTGGACACCGGATGCGAACTACAGCCACTTTGTGGGCGAACGCGTCCTGTCTGCGGAAGACATGGAGACTTTGAGCGCCTGGGTCGATGCTGGCAAGCCGGAGGGCGACCCAGCGGACAATCCCGGCCTGCCCAACTTCCCGCAGGGAAGCCAAGTAGGCACCCCCGATCTGATCCTGTCCATGCCTGAGCCCTACCTGCACACGGGAGACATGACGGACCAGTACCAGGTGTTCATCCTGCCGACGGAATTTGAAACCGACATGACCGTCCGTTCACTGGAGGTCCGTCCCCAGAACGGGGCGATTGCCCACCACGCCATTCTTGGACTGGACACGGAAGGCATCGCAGCCCAAATGGATGCACAAGACCCGGACCTCGGATACGAGAGTTTCGGTGACTTCGGGTTTGACGCCTACAGCAGCTTCTTCGGTGGCTGGGTGCCTGGTACGCTGCCAGTGGTGTACCCGGAGGGCATTGGTCGGGTCATTCCCGCCGGCTCCGACCTCTTGATCCAGATGCACTACGGTCCCTACTCTGCTGACGAATCGGACCAGACTGAGCTCAACGTCTTCTTCACGGAAGCTCCGGTCGAGCGCGAGGTGGAAACGGGCATCATGGGGCCATGGAACCTCAGCGAGCCTTTCTTCATTCCGGCAGGTCAGGTGAAGGTGTTCCATGGTGAATACCCGGTATGGGACGACGTGAGCCTGATCAACATCGTGCCCCACTGCCACCTCATTGGCGTCAGCTGGGAAGTCTTCGCGACATCGGCCAACGGCAACGACACCATTCCCTTGATTTCCATTCCGGAATGGGACTTCAATTGGCAAGGCTTCTTCACGTTCCCTACCCTCACGAAGATTCCCGCGGGCTACACGATCGAGGCCATCGCAGCCTATGACAACACGGCGGACAACCCATTCAATCCCAGCAACCCGCCACAGAATGTGGTGTACGGGGACAATACGGAGGACGAGATGTTCTTCGTCTTCGTGGATTACGTCCCCTACGAGGAGGGCGATGAGAACATCTCACTGGAAACGCCCTTGCTGTCTGGCCTCGGAGCGCTGGACCCTGAAGGTCCACTCGTTTCCCTACAGCCCAATCCGAGCCGGGGGCAGGTGCAAATCCTGGCCGACCCATCGTTCATCGGCCGTGACTGGTCCGTGGTCGATCTCGGTGGCCGGGTGCTCCTCGAAGGGGCCTTCCGTTCCGCGAACCAGCGCCTCGACTTGACCGAGCTGCAGGACGGCGTCTACCTCTTCCGGTCCGAAGACGGGGTGGAGCGGATGGTCATCCAGCGTTGAAGGCCCAGCCTGCAGCGCCTGTCCACAGGTGAGTCAGGACGCCTTGGCGCTCGATGCCGCTCGGCGTCAGTGCGTCGATGCGGACCTCACCCGATGCGTGAAGGACGGCCCACTTCCCTGAGCCGGCATGGAGCGCCAACCCTACGTGGGTGACGGCCTCTTGGCCCTCCTTGTGAAAGAAGACCAGATCGCCGTGCTGCACATCGTTCCACCCAGAACGGTGGTCCTTGGATGCCGCCCACTGCTGGCTCGCGTCCCGAGGAATGTCCACTCCGCAGAGGGCGCCCGCCAATTGGGTCAGTCCGCTGCAATCCATGCCCAGGATGCTCTTGCCGCCCCACAGGTAGGGCGATCCGAGGAACCGTTGGGCGGCCACCACGACATCTGCTGGCGGTGTATTGTCTTGTTGGGGCAAGGCCACGCGAGGAATGCGACTGCCTGCAGGAAGGTGCACGGTCTGCCCCGCCCATTCCACAGGGGTCAGCGGAAGCGTAAGCAGCACACAGTCCATGTCGAATGCTGACACAGCTTCTGTGGAGGTGTCCACGAGTTTCGGGTCGATGAATCCGGCATAGCCGTCTTGTTCGAGGCGGACCGCGGCCCAATTGTCCTGGCCCTCGATGGGATGGAGGTCAACGCGTTCTCCGAACAGGGCCTGGGTGACCATCTCCGCGCAATCCGAGGGTTCGGACCGCACCGGAGCGAGGGGGACGCGAATGACCCCGTCCATCAGGCGCCGCAGTCGATGACCATGGCGCTGGCGCCTCCTCCTCCATTGCAGATGCCGGCTGCACCGTAGCGCTTGCCGTGCCGCTTCAGGGCGTGGATCAGTGTCACAACGATTCGGCTGCCGGAACTGCCGAGGGGATGGCCGAGCGAAACGGCGCCTCCATTCACGTTGACCTTGTTGGCCTCCAAGCCGAGTAGCTTCATGTTGGCCAGCCCCACGACGGAGAAGGCCTCGTTGAGCTCGACGAGGTCCATCTGGCCCATGCTCATCCCGGCCCGGTCGAGGGCAATGGGCACCGCTTTCGCAGGCGCGGTCGTGAACCGCTCCGGCTCGTGGGCGGCGTCGGCATTGGACAGGATGGTGGCCACTGGGGTGATGCCCAACTCGGCCGCCTTTTCGGCGGACATCAGGACGAGAGCACTGGCGCCATCGTTCAAGGTGCTGGCGTTGGCTGCGGTGACGGAGCCCTCCTTGTCAAAGACAGGACGAAGGGCTGGAATCTTCTCCAGCTTCACATTGCGGAACTCCTCGTCTTCGGTGACCATGACCGGATCGCCCTTGCGCTGGGGGACCGGCACGGGCACCACCTCGTTGGAGAAGGCGCCGCCTTCCCAAGCGGCGGCGGAGCGCCGGTAGCTTTCGATGGCGAATGCGTCCTGGTCCTCGCGGCTGAAGCCGTGCTCCTTGGCACACAACTCGGCGCACAGGCCCATGTGGTGGTTGTTGTAGACGTCGGTCAGGCCGTCGAGAACCATGCCGTCCACGGCCTTGAGGTTGCCGAGCTTGACCCCTTGTCGGCCGTTGAGGTAATGGGGCACCTGGGACATGTTTTCCATGCCGCCGGCGATGGCCACGTCGATTTGCCCGAGGGCGATGGCATTGGCCGCCAAGTGAATGGCCTTCATGCCGCTGGAGCACACCTTGTTGACGGTCGTGCAGGGCACGGTGTCGGGGATGCCGGCGCCCATGGCCGCCTGTCTGGCGGGTGCCTGGCCGAGTCCGGCCTGAAGCACGTTGCCCATGAACACCTCGTCCACCTGGTCGGCGGAAAGGCCGGCGGCGTCAAGCGCACCTTGGATGGCGATGGCGCCCAGTTTCGGGGCGGGAATGGAGGACAGGGCGCCGAGGAAGGACCCCATCGGGGTGCGGCGGGCGGAGGCGATGACGACGGTTCTGCTCATTTCAGACGGGTTCGTGGCGCGAAGATAGCGCCGCCCTTCCTGCATCCATTGGCTTTCGTTGGGACCTGAAACAGGGTGCCGAGAAATTTTGGCACGCGCCTTGCGCTTCTCTTGATCGCTGAAAGCAGCGAGATATGGTTCAAGGTGCGGGTGTCATGCCCGCACAGATTTGGTTAAGGTTGAAGCGCCCCGAAACGTCGGGGCGCTTCTCATTTCACGAC